>JAJYMC010000033.1 GCA_021787335.1 Bacillota bacterium
ACGCCGCGGGAAAGACGCTGGCCGGTCTTCCGGTCCTTCCAGTAGCGGGGCGGGTGAGGCTTGCGCTCCAGTTTCCCCTGGCCAAAGGCACGGCGAAGGGCGAAGAACGACCGCCACGCGGCGGCCAGCTTCTTGAGCGTCTCCTGGGCCACGTCCGACGGCAGCCCTCTGTACGCCGAGTGCGAGACGAACTCGCGGCACAGGGCCTCGTAGCCGGGGACGTGCCCACCCATGACGAACGCCTGCCGGCAGCGGTAGTTGGCGCTGTTCCAAAGCGCGGCGGCGCGGTCAGCCACGGTGGCGAGGGTCCTACCTTGTGCCCTTGTCGGCAGAAGGAGGAGAACGCCCGTTCGCTTCATGAGCCCATTGTACCACAAAACTGGAAAGAGGGAACGCCGCCCTTCCTCCCCGGAATGAATTCCAGGGCTTCCGGACGGCGGATTCTTGTGAAAAGGCCCGGTCGCTCGGGCCCTGGTGGTGCGCATTCCCTCGCCTTTGCCTGGCGGCTGCCAGGCCCAAAAGCGAGGGCTGTGAGCCTATTGTTCCTTGGTCCGCCCGCGCGGTTCATGACGGCCGAACTCCTCGGCCTCCTCGCGGCTCAGGGTCTGCTTGCGGCGGCTCTCCTCGTCGAGACCGCCTTTCTTCCAGGCTTGCGCCTCTTCCTCGGTGCGACCGGCGACGCCCTTCCCCTCGCTCCGCGGCCCCTTCTCCGGCCCCAGTTCCGAGGCCATCTCCATCTGCAGCCGGTCGAGGTCCAGGTTGAATTCGAACTTCGGCCGGACGGCCTTCCTGGCCTTGATGTTCTTCTCGTCAGGCGTGTCGACCACGGCCCCATCACCTCCCGCGTTGTGCCGGGAGTCGGGCTTGCGGAGCCGAACGCCCGGCGGGCTTATTTTCCCCGGCCGGCCGGCGCCCAATCGTATGCACCACCACCTAAGACTCCCCTTCGAACAACTTGCTCGGATGGGGACAAGAACCGTTGATACGCATCTGCGTCCCTAAAAAGGATGTGACTGGGGCTGCTTTTATGGATTTGGCTGGTGCCGGTCCCACGGGGCAAGAGTAGTTGTTCTGGGATTGGCCGAAACCTGATCCCAGACGCTGCCTTTTGGTCAATCCCGGCCCAACTCGTTAGGACACGGGGAATAATAGCCGGTGGAGGGATTCCTAATGTCAGTGTTGGACACTTTCTGCGAAGAACACGAAGAGGCCCTCGACCGGCTGGCCAACTTGCGGCAGTACCTGGACCAGCTGCGCGAGGGCAAGCCCATGGGCTGGCTGGTCGACGGCTACGAGGCCTTCTCGGACTGGCTCGGTGAGGCCCTGAAGACCCACTTCCGGATGGAGGAGGAGGTCCTCTTCCCGCCCCTCAAAGAGGTCTTCGGCCGGGGCGGCGGGCCGGTCTCCCAGATGCTCTACGAGCACGGCGAGATCGAGGAGGCTCACGCCAAGATGGCCGCCGCGCTGGCCAAGGAGGACCCCGACCGCGAGGCCCTGGCCGAGGCGTCCGAGAGGATCCTGGCCGTCCTGCCAGGCCACATCGAGAAAGAGGACAACGTCCTCTTCCCCTTCGCCGAACGGCGGCTGACCCCCGACCAGATGGCCGAGGTGGACGCGGCGGTCCGGGAGTTCAGTCCACCGCCTGGTAGTTCCTAGGCCACCCGGACGCGCTCAGATCTTCAGCTCCACTGCATACTTATAGGATATTGGCTGCCCTGGCTTGGTCTGGGACCAAGCCAGTTCTTTGTGAGAACGATCAGATAGCCTCGTCGCGCTTAGAGGACCGAGCTTCTTAGCCACACGTTGGAGGACCTCGCGCTCTGAGCGCCCCAGAATCGCAAGGTTTGGCTCGTCGAGGGCTCGAACCCGGTCGCCGATTGCGGGTTGGCTATCTCCCTTTCGAACTACTTCCTCATCGACCGAAATCAGGCCTTTTCTTTCAAGGATTCCCAGTATAAGACTCCAGCTATCGAGGGCCGGTCCATTTGACAGGTGAACATAGGTGGCCCCGCTGATGCCAACTGTCTTCTCCCGGAAGTGCAGAAAATCCGAATACCAGAGCAGCTTCATCAGCTTGGTCTTGAAGACTCCTTTGCCCTGACAGAAAAGGCCCCGGCACAAAAAAACACCGGGGCGATTACCCCGGGTACCTTGACGATTTCTTGCTCTGCTTTCGCCGGTATCACACCGGCCGGTTGGCCATGAAGTCGGCGATGTTGTTCAGGGTCTCCTTGGCCGGGTGGTCGGGCAGGTCCCGCAGGCGGGCCTTGGCCTGATCGACGTACTGCGAAGCCAGGTCCAGGGTGTAGTCGACGCCGCCGCTCTTCCGGACGACCTCGAGGGCGTCCTGCAGTTGCCCGTTGTTGAAGGCCCGCGAGTTGATGAGCCCGGCGAGGTGGTCCCGGTCGGCCGAGTGGCGCAGGGCGTAGATGACCGGGAGGGTCAGGACGCCGCTCTGGATATCGCCACCGACGGGCTTGCCGGTGTCGCGGGTCTCGCCGTTGATGTCAAGGACGTCGTCCATCATCTGGAAGGCCACGCCGACCTCGAAGCCGAACCGCTCGAGCTGGTGGCTGAGTTCGTCCGGAGCGCCGCTGATGCGCGCCCCCACGTGACAGCAGGCGCCGAAGAACGAGGCCGTCTTCAGGCCGATCCGCTCGATGTACTGGTCCTGGGTCAGGTCGAGCCGCCAGGCCGCGTTGGTCTGCTGGATCTCCCCGCGGACGACCTCGTTGATGCACTTGGCCAGCAACCTGATGGTCTCGTTGCTGCTGCTCTTGGCGATGATGTCGACGGCGGTGGCGAACAGGTGGTCGCCCACCAGGACCGAGACCTTGTTGCCCCAGCGCGAGTTGACCGTCGGCCAACCGCGGCGGGTGGACGCCTGGTCGATGACGTCGTCGTGGACGAGGGTGGCCATGTGCATGAACTCCACCCCGGCCGCGACCGGCATCAATTTCTCGAGCTCGTAGCGGTGGAACTTGGCAGCCAAAAAGACCAGGGCCGGCCGAAGCCGCTTGCCGCCCGCCTGGAGCGGGTGCAGGGAAGCGTCCTTCAGGACAGGCTCCGGGTTCTCGAGGTAGTCGGCCATATATCGTTCAAGACGAGCTAGGTCCGGGGCGACTTCCCCGAGGAGTTCCGTGGTCTTCATCCTGACCCCCAACTTGGGGCTGCATCGGCCACGCCGTGACGAGCCGGAAGCCCAACATGGATGGTCCCGACCCGGCGGCCCGGGCCGGGACCTCTTGATCTGATTTTCCTCCGCCGGACGGCCGCAGCCTTCTCAGAACTCCGGCGGAAGCTGTTTTAGCTGCGTTAACGTGAAGACGGGGCCGTCGACGCAGACGTACTTGCCGCCGACGTTACAGCGACCGCACTTCCCCACGCCGCACTGCATCTTCATCTCCAGGGTGGTGACGACCTGATCGTCGGCGAAGCCCAGCTTGGAGAGGGACTGCAGGACCATCTTGATCATGATCGGCGGACCGCAGGTGATGGCCACGGAGTCTTTCGCCGACGGGTTGAGCGATTCCAGGTAGGGCGGGACGAAGCCGACCGGCCCGGTCCACTTGTCGTCGCCCCGGTCCACGGTCACGTGGACGCCGGTGTTCTCGTACTTGGTCCAGTTCTCGAAGAGCTCGTACTTGAAGCACAGATCCCCGGGGGACCGGGCTCCATATACGATATCAATTCTACCATATTCCTTTCGATTGTCCAACACGTTATTGATCAGGGAACGCAAGGGCGCCAAGGCGAACCCGCCGCCGATGAAGAGCAGGTTCTTGCCCTTCATCATCTCCAGGGGGAAGTGGTTCCCGTAGGGCCCGCGGATGCCGAGCTTCTGCCCCGCGACCGCCTCGTGAATGGCGTCGGTGACCCGGCCGGTCTTCTTGATGCAGAATTCGATGACGCCCTTGCGGGTGGGGGTCGAGGTGATGGAAATCATCGACTCGCCCACCCCAAACATGGAGAGCATGGCGCACTGGCCGGACTGGTAGTTGAAGTTGTCCATGACCGCCGGGTCATCGAAGCTCACCTGGAAGGTCTTGATGTCCGAGGCGGCCGTCTCCGAGGTTATCTTGTCGATCGTGCCGACCAGAGGAATCAGCGGACTCTCAGGCATGGGCCTTCACCCCCTTGACGTCCTTGATGACGCCGGCGATGTGCAGGCCGACCGGGCACATGGCCACGCACCGGCCGCATCCCGTGCACAGGTAGCTGCCACCATAGCGGTTCGGGTAGTAGTTCAGCTTGTGCATGAAGCGCTGGCGGACCCGCTCCTTCTTGGTCGGGCGGGGGTTGGCGCCACTGGCCATCTTGGTGTAGTTGGCGAACATGCACGAGTCCCAGCACCGGAAGCGCAGCCCCTGCCCGCCCCGGGCCTCGTCGGTCAGGAGGAAGCAGTGGCAGGTCGGGCAGACGTAGGTGCAGGTGCCGCAGCCGATGCACTTCTTGGAGATGTCGTCCCAGTACTGATCGTAGAAGAAGCCGTCCAGGATCTTGTCGATGCCCTGGACGTCGACCTCTTTGCCGAAGGGGACGTCCTTCTCGGCGTAGGCCTTCTTGACGGCCTCCCCGGCGGCCTCGTCGGCCGGCTTGAAGAGGCCCTCGCCAGGCCCGCCGACGAGCTCGCGGCCCTTGTCGGTGAGGGCTTCGGCGAGGTACTTGTCGCCGTCCTTGTAGAGCATCACGTCGGCCGCACCGGCCCATCCCGGATTGTATCCGTAGGTGGTGCAGAAGCAGGTGTCGGCCGGGTTCTCGCAGGCCAGGCCGATGAGGAGGGTGTTGTTGCGGCGCGTCTGGTAGTGGGCATCGGAGAATTCGCCACCGAGCAGCACCTTATCCATCAGGGCCACGCTGGCCAGGTCGCACGGGCGGAGGCCGAAGGCGACCTGGGCCCGCTCCGGCTTGATCTCCTCGATGCTGAGGGTCCCGTCGGTCACGAAGCGCAGCAGGTCCTCGCTCTGCGGGAAGAGGAAGTCCTTGATCGACGTGGCCGTGTTGCTGTAGTCGAAGGCGATCTCGGCGGCCGAGTGGACCGGCTTGAGCCGGGTGACGCCGTCTTCCATCGAGGGCGCCACCAGGAGACGGTCCCTGGCCAGCTTGTCCAGCAGGTTCTTGAGGTTATCGGGGGCGATGGTCATGAGCATCCGGCGTCACCTCCTCACATGAACTCCTCCGGGTCTTCAGTCGCCCGGAACTGGCCGAGCACTTCGACCTCGGAGGGCTCGAACGGTTTGGGATTGCCGAACAGCTTGACGATGTCCTTCTGCAGCTTGTGCTGCAGCTTCATGAGCGGCAGTTCCATCGGACAGACCCGCTCGCACTCGCCGCAATCGACGCAGCGGCCGGCGACGTGCCAGGCCCGGGTGAAGTGGAACATCTGCTGCTCGGAGAGCTTGACGGTGTTCCCGACCCAGCGCGGGTCGGCGATATCGAAGACGCACTCGCGGCAGTTGCAGGCGGGGCAGACGTTCCGGCAGGCATAGCACCGGATGCACCGTGAGAACTGGCGGGTCCAGTAGGCGGCCTTCTCTGCCGGCGGCAGGTTCTCCATGGCCTCGATGTCCGAGTAGTCGCGGGGCTTCATGGCCACGTTCTCGACCTCGGGTCCGAGCTTGGAGTCGGCGACCGCCGGGTTGTGGTGCTCGCACCACAGGCACTTGTCCCAGAGGTATTCGGTCTTGGCCAGTTCGCGCGAGCCCTTGTCGCCTTCGACGAGGAAGGACGCGCCCTTGTCGGTGACCTTCTGGACGTTGCCCAGGCCCAACTGGGCGACTTTCTCGGCGTTGATGACGCCGGCACACGGCAGGCCGATGACGTGGACCTTGTCGCGGCTGACCCGGTGGTCGGTGATGAGCCGCTGCAGGGCCAGCGAGTCGCAGCCCTTGGCGACGATGCCCATCTTCCCGTCCTCGAAGATGTAGTCGAGGAGGTACTTGGTCAGGCCGAAGATGCAGAACTGGTCGAGGATGAGCCCGTCGACCTGATCGGGCCGGGTGACGATGGCCGGCGCGGGGTGGTAGGAATCGCGGCCGCGGGCGTAACCGATGAAGCCCTTGATGGTCCCGTCGGTCAGAAGCTTCCTGACCTCATCCCGCAGGGCCGCCTGGTGGTCCGTGAAGATAGCGCTCATAGCGTCTCCCTGAGCCTCCTCTGGGGGCCGAGGGCCCTGATCTTCTCGGTCAGCTCACGGACGGTGTCGGCGAACTTCTGACCCTCGGAACCCGAGATCCACCGGACCTCCAGGCGTTCCGGCTCGACCCCGAGGTATTCGATGAACCGCGTGGCCAGAAGGTAGCGCCGGCGGGCGAAGTAGTTGCCGGTCGAGTAGTGGCAGTCACCGGGGTGGCACCCGGCCACCAGGACCCCGTCCGCCCCGCGCTGGAAGGCGCGGACGACGAACTGCGGGTTGATCCGGCCCGAGCACGGGACGCGGATGACCCGGATGTTCGGGGGGTACTGGATGCGGCTGGTCCCGGCCAGGTCGGCACCGGCGTAGGTACACCAGTTGCAGGCGAAGCCGATGATCTTCGGCTCCCAGCCCTCGGGGGCCGGGGTCGCCGCGGCCACCGTGGACGGCCCGGTCGCGGCACCGGCGGCCTGGGCCGCTTTCTCGTTCACAGACACAGCGCATCCACCTCCGCCAGGATGTGTTCGTTGGTGAAGCCCAGGACGTTCATGGCGCCCGTTCGGCAGGCCACGGTACAGGCCCCGCAGCCCTGGCAGAGGCTGGCGTTGACGGAGGCGACGGTGCGCTCGATGGTCTTACCGCCGGCGATGCGCTCCTTGATGACCTTACCGTCGATGGCCTTGTACGGGCAGATGGGCTTGCACCACAGGCAGCCCGAGCAGATGCCCTCGTTGACCTGGGCCACCAAGGGCTCCGTCTCCAGCTTGGCCTTGGAGAGGAGGCCGATGGCCTTCGACGCGGCCGCGCTGGCCTGGGCGACGGTCTCGGGGATGTCCTTCGGGCCCTGGCAGGCGCCGGCGAGGAAGATGCCGGCCGTATTCGTCTCCACCGGGCGCAGCTTGGCGTGGGCCTCGGTGTAGAAGTGGTTCTGGTCGTAGGAGATGCCGAGGGTCTGGGCCAGCTTGGAGGCTGCCGGCTGGTGGACCATGGCCGACGCGAGGATGACCATGTCCGCCTCGACCGCGACCTTCTTGCCGAGGAGGGTATCCTCGCCGAGGCAGACGAGCTTATCGCCCTTCTGGTAGACCTTCGAGACGCGGCCGCGGATGTAGGTCGCGTGATGCTCCTCGGTGGCCCGCTTGTAGAACTCCTCGTAGCCCTTGCCCGGGGTCCGGACGTCCATGTAGAAGACGTACGGGTGGGCGTGGATCTTCTCGTCGAGGAGGATGGCGTGCTTGGCCGAGTACATGCAGCACGTCTTGGAGCAGTACGGGATGCCCTTGGCCTCGTCCCGCGAGCCGACGCACTGGATGATGACGACGTCCTTGGGGATCTTCCCGTCGGACGGCCGCTTGATCTTGCCCTCGGTCGGACCGGAGGCGTTCACCAGGCGCTCGAACTCGAGCCCGGTGATGACGTCCTTGTAACGGCCGTAACCGTATTCGCCGTACGGCGAGGGGTCCCACTGTTCGTAGCCGGTGGCGACGATGATGGCCCCGAACTTCTCCTCGATGAGTTCATCCTTCTGGTCGAAGGCGATGGCCCCGGCCGGGCAGAAGATCTGGCAAGCCTTGCACTTGCCGGTCTTGAAGTAGATGCAGTTCTTCTCATCGATGACCGGCTTGTTCGGGATGGCCTGCGGGAACGGCACATAGATGGCCTTCCGCTGGCCGAGGCCGAGGTCGAACTCGCTCGGCAGCTTGGCCGGGCACTTGGACCAGCAGATGCCGCAGCCGGTGCACTTGGTGGTATCGATGTGCCGGGCCTTCTTGCGGATGGTCACGGTGAAGTTGCCGATGTACCCTTCGACCTTCTCCACCTCGGACCAGGTCATCAGGGTGATGTTCTGGTTCTGCGCGGCGTCGACCATCTTCGGCGTCAGGATGCAGGCCGAGCAGTCGAGGGTCGGGAAGGTCTTGTCGAGCTGGGCCATGTGCCCGCCGATGCTCGGCGTCTTCTCGACGATGACGACCGGCTGGCCGGCGTCGGCGATATCAAGAGCGGCCTGGATGCCGGCGATGCCGCCGCCGATGACCAGGGCCTTCTTGGTGACGTCGATCGAGGCCCGCTGCAGCGGGACGTTCTTGGCGACCTTGTAGACCGCCCGGCGGACGAGGTCGACGGCCTTCTTCGTGCCGGCCGCTTTGTCCGGGTGGACCCACGAGCAGTGCTCGCGGATGTTGGCGATCTCCAGGAGGTACGCGTTCAGGCCGGCCCCTGAGACGGTGCGCCGGAAGGTGTTCTCGTGCATCCTCGGGGAGCAGGCCGCGACCACCACGCGGTCGAGGTTCTGTTCCTTGATGGCCTTCTGGATGGCCGCCTGGCCCGGCTCGGAGCAGGTATACTTGTTGTCTTCGACGTAGACGACGTTGGGCATCTTCGCCGCGGCGGCTTTGACCTGCTCGATATCGACCATGCCGGCGATGTTCGAGCCGCACCAGCAAACGAAAACCCCTACTCTTCGCATCTTGACATCGCTCCCGGTGGTGGATTAAGCGATTTCCTTGCTGTGAAGGAGCTCGCGAGGGTCGATCGAATGCCGGGCGAAGCCCAGCTTGTATGGCTCTTTTCCGAAGGCCAGGCTCATCAACTGGGTGAAATAGAACACCGGTAAGTGGTATTGGGTCTTATAGGTCTTTTCCACGAGGCCCTGGCGGCCGTCCAGGTTGGCCTGGCACATCGGGCAGGCGCAGACGATGGCGTCGGCCCCGGCGGCCTTGGCGGCGTCCAGGATGTCGTGGGTCAGCTTGGCGACGATGTCCGTGCGGCTGATGGTCAGGCTGGCCCCGCAACACTCGGTCTTGTGTGACCAGTCGACGGTCTCGGCGCCCAGGGCGGTCATCAGCCGTTCCATGCTCTGCGGGTTCTCGGCGTCGTCCCAACCGGTGACGGCCGGCGGCCGGACCAACAGGCAGCCGTAGTAAGCGGCGACCTTGAGGCCCTTGAGCGGCTTTTGGACCTTGGCCTCGACGACCTTCGGCCCGATGTCCGCGGCCAGCACCTCGAGGAGCGACTTGGCCTTGACCGTGCCCTGGTACTCCGCGCCGATGACCTGGGACACCTTGTGGCGGAGGACCTCGTTGTCCTTGGTCTCGTGGATGGTCTGGGCCATCCGGTTATAGCAGGCGGCGCAGGGGGCGACCACGTCGAGGCCCATCTGCTCAGCCTTGGCCAGGTCGCGAGCCGGCAGGGCCAACGAGAGCAGATGGTTCGTGGCGTGGGCCGAGGTGGCGCCGCAGCAGTTCCAGTCGGGGATCTCGGCCAGCTCGACGCCGAGGGTCGCGCAGACCGTCCGCGTCGTCTCTTCGTACTCGGTGGCCGTCGAGTGGAGGCTGCATCCGGGGTAGTAAGCGTACTTCATGAATGTCCCTCCGTTCCCTCGTGGGCCACGGGCCGACCTTCACGCTGGGCGGCAACCTCTTTCCGCTCGATCTCCCGGACCTTGTCGAAGATGTCCCGGACGGCCGCGGCGCCGTGGATGCGCTCGGGGAAGAACTTGAGCTTGCCCTGGCGCAGCCAGGTCAGGCCGAGGTCGATGTCCTTTATGAGTTCGAAGGTGGCCATCTTGTAGCTGAGGATCATCCCCAGCTCGTAGGCCCGGCCGCCGCCGGCGACGGCGTTCAGGAAGGCCCGGTGGAACGCGGCTATGTTGCGCTCCTTGTATGGGTAACCCTCGCGGCGGGCCATGGCCCTGAGGGTGTCCATGACCGTGGCGATCTCGACCTCCCGCGGGCAACGGGTGGTGCAGGTGGCGCAGGAAGCGCAGAGCCAGATGGTGGAGCTTTTGAGGGCTTCGTCTTTGAGCCCGAGTTGGACGAGCCGCATGATCTGGCGCGGCTGGTAGTCCATGGCGTAGGAGATCGGGCAACCGGCCGAACACTTGCCGCACTGGTAGCAGCTGAAGACGTCAGTTCCGGCCTCTGCGCCCACCTGGGCGGCAAAGGCCGCGCCGGCCGGGCCGACCGCGGTTAAGTTCAAGACCTCCATCTCCATCACCTTTCTTCCTCGCGGATGTCGGACCTCACCGGTCATCGTCCGGTCGTTCTCGATGGTTTTCCCCGGTGGTTGGTCTGAAGGGTGACTCGCAGCCGCCGTAGCAGCGGCTTGGGGGGACTTGTGAGAGAGAAAACAAGCACAACGATTGGCAAAAACAATAGCCCCGAAGAGCTTCACACCACCATAGCACGATACTCCGGTACCGTGCTTTTTCGGTGAAGGCCATAACTTTCTGTGGTTTCCACGACCCCATGGTTTTCTCCTTCATTAAGAAAACTTCACCCCCGTCAAACGGCGGGGGTTTCGGTCGGGAATGAGTGGTGCGTTTACCTGCGCCGAACCGAGGCGGTAAAGCCGCGGTTCAACTGGGACCGTCGACCAGTCCGCCGCGGTCTTCGAGCAGTTCGTCGGCGAGTTTGATGAGCCGGCGGAGGCGGTGGTTGATGCCCGATTTGCTGACCCTCGGCCGCGACAACTGGCTCAGCTCCTCGAGGGTCGCCTCGGGGTACTCCAGCCGCAGGTTCGCGGCTTCGACGAGGCCCGGCGACAGCGACCGCAGCCCGATCGTCCGGGCGATCTTCTCGATGGCCTCGCGCTGCCTGGCGGCGGCGTCGGCGACCTTGTCCAGGTTGGCCGTCTCCATGTTGACCAGACGGTTGACCCGGTTGCGCATGCCCTTCGTGATGCGGACGTTCTCGTAGTTGAGCAGGGCCCGGTGGGCCCCGATGACGCTGAGGAACCGGCCGACCTGCTCGCCGTCCTTGAGGTAGACGATGAAGCTGTCCTTGCGGGCGGCGACGCGGGCCCTGAGGTCGAACGTGGCCATCAGCTCGATGACCTGGTCGGCCAGGGCGCGCCGGGCGAAGACCATCTCCAAGTGGTACGGACGCTCGGGCTCGCTGAGGAACCCGGAGCCCATGAAGGCCCCGCGGAGGAAGGCGCGGCGGCAACAGGCGCGGCCGATGAGGGCGCTGGGGCTGGAGCCGGTGACCGCCCCGCGCCGGTCGATCAGGCCCAGGTGGTGCAGCATCGACTGGGCCGACCCGTCGGGCATGGCCGCCCTGACCACGTAGCGGTTGGCCCGGCGGAGCCGTTGCTGACGCTCGACGGTGACCTCGCTGCTCGTGTGGAGCAGCCCTTTGACGAGCGAAAAGGCCTTCCGGGCGACGGCCGCGTTCTCCGTGGCCAGCTTCAGGTGAAGGTGGCCGGAGCCGTCCGCCCCGCCCGGGCGGGAGATCTCGAGGCTGCCCGCCGCGCGGGTCAGGCCGGCCAGTTCGGCCAGCCGGCAGCAGTCGCGCTCGATGGGCAACCGAGCCAGTTCATCCTTGGTCGTCTCAGCGAACGACAGACCGGTTCACCTCCGCCAGCCGCAGGGCCGCCTTGGCCAACCGGTCGGGGTCGTGGCGGACGAGGCCGGTGGCCGCGATGACCTGGGCCCTGACGGTCTTCACCCGCAGGTCGTCAAGACTGCGGGGGGCGATCGTCACCGGGTGGGCGCCCTGGTCGTCATAGGCCCGCAAGCGTTCCGGGGCAAGGGCGTCGCCGGGGACGATGACGTAATCGACGGACCCTGGTCCGAGCTGGTCCACCACCGCCCGCACGTGGCCGGCGGCGTCCAGGCCGTCGGTCTCGCCGGGCTGGGTCATGACGTTGACGATGTAGACCACGGGGGCCGGCGTCTCCCTGATGGCGTCGGCCAGGTCGCCCACCGCCAGGTTCGGGATGACGCTGGTGAAGAGGCTGCCCGGGCCGAGGATGACGAGGTCGGCCGCACCGATGGCCTCGACCGCGTCGGGCAGGGCCCGGACGTCGTTCCCCTCCTCGGGCTGGAGGAAGATCCGCCTGATGGGCTTGAAGCTCTTGGAGATGGTCGTCTCGCCGTAGGCCGAGGTGCCGTCCTCGAACTCGGCGTTGAGGACGACCTTGGACGTGGTCGAGGGCAGGACCCGCCCGCGGATGGCCAGGACGCGGCTGGACTCGCGGACGGCCTCCTCGAAGTCGCCGGTCAACTCGGACATGGCGGCGATGAAGAGGTTGCCGAAGCTGTGACCGTCGAGCCGACCGCCCTTGAACCGATACTGGAATAGTTTCTGCATCGTCGGCTCGGCGTCGGCCAGGGCGACCAGGCAGTTGCGGATATCGCCCGGGGGCAGGACGCCCATCTCCTCGCGGAGACGGCCGGAGCTGCCGCCGTCGTCGGTGACGGTGACGATGGCCGTGATGTTGCTGGTGTACTCCTTCAGGCCGCGGAGCAGGACGGAAAGACCGGTGCCGCCGCCGAGGGCGACGACCCGCGGCCCCCGGGCCAACTGGCGCCGGTGATAGATGGTGTCGGCGATGCTGCTGATGCCGGCCGGCAGGACGCCGAGAATGATGGTGCGGACGATCCGCTGGACGGCGACGAAGGCCATGGCCGCGCCGACGGCGGCGAGGAAGGCCCCGCGAACGGCCCGGCTGATGAACCGCCCCGTGGCGGCCATGGTCAGGTTGCGCATGCCCTCCTCGAGCTGACCGAGAACATGGGCGTCGACGGCCACGGCGAGGCCCGCGGCGATCAGGAAGACGCCCAGGCTGAAGAGGACGAGCCAGCGTTTCACCCCGACGCCGGGGTAGAACCAGCGTAGGAACCTCATCGCTGCCCCGCTCCCACCGGCTCACGGGAAATGTCCCGATGTTCGACCAGCACCGTGTACCCCTTTCCGCGGAGCCAATCGGCCAGGCGCTCGGCGATGACGACGGAGCGATGACGCCCGCCCGTGCAGCCCACGCCGATGGTCAGTTGTGACTTGCCCTCGTGCTCATAGTGAGGCAGGAGGAACTCGACCAGACCCTGGACGCGGCGAAGGAACTTCTGCGCCGCCGGCCACTTCACAACGTATTCGCGGACCCGCTCGTCATTGCCGTCCAGCGGCCGCAACGTGTCGACATAGTGTGGGTTGGGCAGGAAGCGGACGTCGAAGATGAGGTCGGCATCGAGCGGCAGGCCGTGCTTGAAACCGAAGGAGACGAGGGTGATGATCATCCGCTGCAGCCCCTCGTCCCGGGAGAAGATCTCGACGATCTGCTCCCGCAGCTTCTGCGGGGTCAGGTCGGTCGTATCGATGATCCAGGTGGCCCGACCGCGGAGTTCCTGCAGGCGATGCCGCTCCTCGCGGATGCCCTCGAGGACGCTCCCCTGTTCGGCCAGGGGATGGCGCCGGCGGGTCTCCTTGTACCGGCGGACCAGGGTCTCGTCGTCGGCCTCGAGGAAGAGGATCTGATAGGGGACGCCGCTCTCTTCGAGGTACTCCAGGGACTCGAAGAGGCTGTCGAAGAACTCGCCGCCGCGGATGTCGGTGACCAGGGCGACCCTGGTCAGCTTGTTCTCAGGCTGCGAGCATAGCTCGGCGAACTTGGGGATGAGCCCGGGCGGAAGATTGTCGACGCAGAAATAGCCGAGGTCCTCCAGCGATTGGAGGACGCGGGTCTTGCCCGCTCCGGAGAGCCCGGAGATGATCACGAAGCGGACGTTCTTCATTGACTGACCTCCCGGGAGCCCTGTCTCCCGGCTCAACTTCGGCGGACACGTGGGTTTTTCCTTGTCTGGTCGGGTTCCGGGGCCAGTTCCTCAGCCAGGGCGACGCGGGCATCGGGGCGTTCGCCGGGTCCGGCCTCGCGGGCGCGGAGGGGGCGGGCGCGGAGGGGGCGGGCGTTGATGAGATCGGCGGCGCCCACGCCGGCCCGCTCGGCCAGGCGGATGCCTGACTCCAGGCGCCCGACGTTGGCCGGCTTGTGGGCGTCGCTATCGATGGAGAACTTGACCCCTTCCTTGAGCCCGATGCGGATGAAGTCGACGGTCATGTAGGGGTGGCCGGCGCTGATCTCCAGGGCGGTGCCGCGGCGGGCGGCGGCCCGGGCCAGTTCGTGGGTGTCGATGTCCAGCTTCAGCCCGGGATGGCTGACGATGTCGATGTTGTAATGGTTGACGGCCTCGACGATGGCCTTCGTGTTGACCAGACGGGCGCGGCGGCGCATTCGTCGGCTGAGCTTCGACAAGACGAGGTTGTTCAGGATGATGTCGAAGCCGTCGGAAACGGAGGCCGGCATGATCTGGTAGTGCAGGCCGGCGACCCGGATGTCGAGCTCCTTGAGGGCGCTCCTGGGCACGTCCAGGCGCCCGTCGATGCTGACGACGTTGGCCTCGACGCCGGCGAGGAGGCGGATGTCGGCGAAGAGCCGGTTGTAGTGCGTGGTCCGGGCCTTGATGACCTCGAGCGTCTTGACCTCGCGGATGCCGATGCCAAGGGCCGCCGGCCCGTGGTCGGTGATGGCCAGCTCGGTCAGCCCCTTTTCCCTGGCCGCGAGGAGGTTGTCTTCGATGGTCCCCTTGCCGTGGTTGCGGCTGTAGACGGTGTGGGTGTGGTAGTCGGCGAACACCTCGAAGTCGTGGGCGCGAAGGCTTGCGTCGAGCGGGTGCGGCTCATTCCAGGTGAACCAGTTGTCCTCGGTCATGGCGTTTGGTCCTCCTTGTCCCGCTGCCGTTGACGGCGTTCCGGGTTATTATGCCCGCGCGTCCCGGCGCGGTTCCGCGCGTCGTGGGCCGCCCGGCGCCATGGGTACGAAGAAGCCCGCCCGGCTTATGCCGGCGGGCTGATTGACTTTGCGAGCTATTTGACTGATGGGCTTCCGCTCAGCGAGAGGGTGCGCCCTCCGGCGCCACCTCGACGACCACCGGCAGGTGGTCGGAGGCCTGACCCGGGACGGCCGTCCAGGACAACGCCTTGAGCCCGGAGGACAGCCAGACGAAGTCGATCCGTTCGCCCGCCTGACCGGCTCCCACGCCGAAGGTGCCGTAGCCCGTGACCTTGTCGCTGGTATCGTGGCTATCCTTCAGCAGGGCGCTGAGTTCGGCCTGCTCCGGCGCTCCCGGCGTGGCGTTGAAGTCGCCGACCAGGATGACCGGGGTCTTCGCCTGCCTGAGACTCCCGACAATGGACTCGAGCTGGATCTGGCGGTCCGCCGTGGACAGCCCGAGGTGAGTGTCGATGAAGGTGACCGGCGTGTTCGGCGCGACGTCGATGGTGACGAAGAGCGCCCCACGCGGCTCGAGCTGACCGGGCAGAGGCTGATTCTGCCGGCCCACGATGGGATACCGGCTGAGGACGGCGTTGCCGTAACCGACCGGGCCGGCCCCCAGGTTACGGCCGAACGCGTAGTCGTAACCGAGCCGAGCGGCGATCTGCCGGACCTCGTCCTGGAAGCCGCTGCGCGGCATGCGCCGGTCGACCTCCTGCAGGCCGACGACGTCGGCTCCGGAGCTTCGGATGACCTCGGCGATACGCTCGGTCGAGACACGACCGTCGAGCCCTTCGGCATGGCGGATGTTGAAGGTCATGACTTTCAACGGCCGCGCCGCGGTGAGCGCCGGGCCCTGGGCGACGGCGGCGGAGACCAACTTGCCGGCGGCCGGCCTGGCATCGATGAGCGAAAGATAGCCGAAGAGACCGACCGCGATCACGGCCAACGCGGTCAGCCCGGCGATGAACGAACGCCCCAGATTCCTGGCGCGACGCGGCGGCCGAACATATAGCTTTCCGCCGGCGACCGGCTTGAGCGGCATGTTCATGGTAGATCAGCTCCTGACGCGGTTGAAGCGGCTGCAAGTTCTGGATTCAGAACCTCTTTGTGAAGGTCTGAAACTGTTCATTGTAGCAGTTATCTTCGCGCCAGTAAAGCCGCGTCGAACAGGCATGTCGAAAAGGCGCGCCGCGCGGTCAATCGCGCAACCTGGACATGGGCGGTGGCGCGATGACGCCAAGGACGGCCGGACCGGACGCGCCGGTCGCGCCGGGCACGTTCCCCGGCAGGCCGCGCAGGGTGACGTCGGCCAGCAGAGCGAAGGCGACGGCCTCCTTGGCTTCCGCGGGGAGACCGACGTCGTCCTGGAGGACGACCTGACTCGCCTTCAGGCCGAGGCCGGGGACGGCGGCCAGGCGGCGCCGGATGGCCGCCACGAGGACCGGGTTATGGGCCCCGCCACCGGCGAGGACCGCCCGCGCCAGGCGTCCGCGCGGGCGGATGAAACGGTCGTAGGCGTCGGCGATGGACGCCGCGGTGAACTCGGTGGCCGTGGCGATGAGGTCGTCATCCGAGAGCCCCAGGGCCGGCCCTCTGGCCCGCACCCGGACGGCGAAGGGCCGCCCGAACTCCTCCCGGCCGGTGGACTTCGGCGGCGTCCGCGAGAGGTACGGGTGAGCCATCAACTCGGTCAACAGCTCCGGCGAGACGCGCCCACGGGCGGCGCGGGCCCCGTCTCGGTCGAAGCCCTCGGCCCCGCCGCTCGCCGACTCGACCAGGGCGTCGATGAGCATGTTACCCGGACCCGAATCGAAAGCGAAGACATCGGCCAGCCGGCGACCGGCCGGCAGGACGGTGACGTTGGCGATGCCGCCCAGGTTCTGCAGGGCCAGCGAGCGCCGCCGCTCGCCGTAGACGAGAAGATCGAAGAGGGGCACGAGGGGCGCGCCCTGGCCGCCCAGGGCCATGTCGCGGCCGCGGAAGCCGCTCACGACGGTAAGGCCGGTCCGCTCGGCGATCACCGCCGGCTCGCCCAGTTGCAGCGTGGAGGTCAGGGGCCGCGGCCCGCCGGGCAGTTCCACCATGATCGGGTCCGGTTGGTGCCAGATGGTCTGGCCGTGTGAACCGATGAAGTCGAAGCGGTCGAGAGGCAGCCCGGCTTCAGCCGCGGCCGCCTGGGCGGCCTGGGCGAAGGCCTCGCCGATGGCCACGTTCAGGAGCGACAGCCGGTCGGCTCCCGCCCGGCCCGGGTCGAACGCTTCGAACACGGAGCGCCGCAGTTCCGGCGGGTATGGCCGGTGGGCCAGCCCGAGAAGGCTGAGCCGCGGACGCCCGCGCTCCAGCGAATACCGGCCGGCGATCTCGACGGCGGCCGCGGTCACGGCGTCGACGGAGGTCCCCGACATCAGCCCGATGACCAGCCGTCGCGGTTTCCTCGCCAGGCGGTCGAGGACGTGCCCCAGGGACCGGGGTCGGCGCTCCTCTTTCAGACGTCCGGTGGGAGTCTTTGCTTCAGTCACTTGAAGCGCCCCTCAATAGCCCCGCTTGCGGTCGACGAGACCCCGCAGGGGCTGACCGTCGACGAAGCGTCGGGCGTTGTCACAGAAGAACTCGGACACGTAGGCCGGGTCGCTGAGTCCGGAGATGTGCGGCGTGATGGTCACGTTCGGCATCGCCCACAGGGGGCTGTCGGCCGGCAGCGGCTCGGTCTCGAGGACGTCGAGGACGGCCCCGCCCAGGTGTCCCGAGCGCAGGGCGTCGATCAGGGCCGCCGTGTCGACGACCGGCCCGCGTCCGACGTTGACGAGCCAGGCCCCTTGCTTCATCCGGCTGAACTGTGGCGCGCTGAAGAGGTGACGCGTCTCCGGCGTCAGGGGCAGGGTGATGACGACTTGGTCGGGGAGCGGCAGGAACTCGTCCATCCGCTCGAGACCGTAGGTCCGGTCGACTTCGGGGCAGGGCCCGTCGCCGCGCCGCAGGCCGACCACGGTCATTCCGAAGACCCTGGCCCGCTCGGCGATGACCCGCCCGATCTCGCCCATGCCGGCCACGCCCAGGCACTTGCCGCGGAGGAGCGCCGGTTCCCACTGTTCCCAGGCCCGCCGCGATTGCGTCGCATAGGCCCGCCGTAGGTCCTGGGTCGCCGCCAGGAGGTGGGCCATGACGTATTCGGCGATCTGCGGGCCGAAGAGGCCGGTGACGCGGGTCAGCGGCACGGCCGACGACAGCGAAGGGCCCCGCAGCAGGTCATCAACGCCCGCGCCGATGGACTGCACCCAGCGCAGGGCGGGCGCCTTGGCATAGTCGCCGGCCGGCAGCCCCCAGGCCAGGAGGACGTCGGCGACGGGCAGAGCGGCTTCGACCTCTTCAGGCGTGTCGCAGGCGATCACGGTGGCCTCGAGGCCGCGCCGGGCCAGCCCTTCGCGGACCAGCGGCAGATAACGCGAGCCGGTTCCGCGGCGATAGATGACGATTCGCATCGGCGTCCCCCCTCCCGCGGCGCCGTCGATTCATACACGGACCTGCCGTGGGGGAAAATGGTTCTCGGTGATGCCACTTGAGCCAACTCCCGGAAGACCCGGTCCAGCGGCAGAAGCGACACCTGCTATATATGGTCATCGCGGGCGTGGCCATCGTCGGCCTCGGCCTCTATTCGGCCGTCGTCAGCATCGCCTCGGGCAACCTGTGGAAAACGGCCCTGGCGGTGACGGCCCTGTGGGTCGGGGCGATGGCCCTGCAGGACAATTTCAGGGAGTGGCGGCAGGCCCGGCGGGCCGCCGCCAGACAGCAGACGTGGCGGAGGAATGACTAGGTGGCGCTCGGGCGAAGGCGGATGGGACACGGCAAAGCGGCGATCTGGCTGGCTGTCCTGATGGCACTGTCGCTGGTCCTCGGTCCGGCGTGGCCGACGGCGGCCGCGCCCGGAGAGGACGGCGGCGGCTTCTCGGCCGTCGATTTCCCGCGCCCGCTAACCTTGACCCAGCCCCGGATGGCCGGGACCGATGTCCGCGAACTCCAGGCCCTCCTGCAGGAAGGTGGGTACTACGAGGGACCGGTCGACGGCGTCTTCGGGCTGGCCACGGCCAAGGCCGTGACCCTCCTGCAGACGACGTTCGGACTACTCACGGACGGGGTCGTCGGCCCGGCGACGGTGGAAGCGTTGCTGTTCACGGCCGGACCCGCCAAACCGGGCAAGACGAGGGTCTCCTGGACGCCGAAGCCGAAGCCCGAAAGCGACGACATTCGCCTGGTCATCAACACCGACGCCCTGTCCCTGACGGTCATGGTCGACGGTGAGCCGTACCAGCAGTATCCGGTGGCCGTGGGACGCCCCTCCCTGCCCACCCCGCACGGCGACTTCTCCATCAAGGTCAAGGACGTCTGGGGCGGCGGTTTCGGGGCCCGGTGGATGCAACTCAGCATCCCCTGGGGCGTCTACGGGGTTCACGGGACCAATAACCCGGGCTCCATCGGCTCGCGGGCCTCGCACGGCTGCGTCCGCATGTACAACCGGCACGTCATCGAGCTCTTCGGCTGGGTCAGCGTCGGAACGCCGGTGAAGATCGTCGGCAAGCCTTTAAAGTACTGGGGCGAGGTACCGAGGGTCATCGGGGCGGGCGTCTGCGGCACCGACGTCATCCGCGTCCAGGAAGCCCTGACGGAGCTGGGGCTCTACAAGGGACCCATCAACGGCCGCTACAACAGCGAGACCCAGAAGGTCATCCGCGAGCTGCAGAAGGCCAACGGGCTGCCCGAGACGGGCGAGGTCGACGCGAAGACCTGGCACCTGTTGGGGTACTGAATCGACAAGGGTTCTGACCGCGAGTGGCGCGGACGGAGCCGCGACTGCGACCGCGGCTTCTCCTCAAGCGGCGGGGTCAATTCCCGGGATGGTCACCGGGAGACGGCCCCCCGCTTTGTCTTTGCCCGCCAGAATGTGGGCCACGGCCTCGATGACCGGCTCGCTGTCGTCATAGGCGGCGAGGAAAGACCCGGCCTCGGGGAATCGGGCCAGCTCATAGGGCTCGCGAAGGGCGACGATGATGGTCGGACGGCCGCTGCCGAGCAGCCTCTTGACCAGCCCGACCTGCTCGGGGAAACGATGGGCGGCGACGGTGGCGACGACCACGACGCCGGCCCCGCCGGCGAGGTCCGCGGCCCGTTCGATCTCGGCCGGCGCGGGCCGCATGTTGACGTGGAGCCCGCGGGCGGCCAGCCCGGCTCGCGCGAGGGCGTCGGCCAGCGGGGGGGTTGTGGTCGGGCCGCCGGCGCCGTCTTCGACGCCGCTCAGCGGTCGCGGCGACACGGCGATGATGGCGATGCCCGCGATGCCCGTGATGCCCGCGGCGCGGGCGTCTGAGCCGCGGTGGACCGGAATGAGCCCGGCGCGGTCGCGGACCAGGGTGACCCCGCTGACCGCCGCCCGGAGGGCCAACTCGCGCTGGGCGGCCGTCCCGCAGGTGGCCCGAGCCCGGTCGGGCGGGGACACGCGACCGACGTCATAGCGAGCCTTATGGGCGAGGATGCGGGCCACCGACTCATCGACCCGCCCCTCGTCGACGTCCCCGCGGCGGACGGCCGCCAGGACCGCGTCCAGCGATTCGGCCTGTCGCTCGGGCGTGTGCGAGACCAGGACGAGGTCCGCCCCGGCCTTGACGGCGAGTACGGCCGCCTGGCCGGCCGGGTAGTTATCGGTGATGGCCTTCATCTCCATGCAGTCGGTCATGACGAGGCCGTCGAAGCCAAGCTCCCGCCGCAGGAGGCCGGTCAGGACGCGCCGGGACAGGGTCGCCGGCAACCCCGGCGTCGGCTCGATGGCCGGGAAGAAGACGTGGGAGGTCATGATCCCGGCCACCCCGGCGGCGATGGCCCGACGGAAGGGCAACAGCTCAACGGCTTCCAGGCGGTCGCGCTGGTGGGGGACGACAGGCAGGGCCAGGTGCGAGTCGACGTCGGTGTCACCGTGGCCGGGGAAGTGCTTGCCCGTGGCCATCACGCCGGCCTTCTGGTAACCGCGGACGGCCGCCGCCCCGTGGTCGGCGACCATGGCCGGGTCCTCGCCGTAGGAACGGCCGCCGATGACCGGATTGGCCGGGTTGACATTGACGTCGAGGACGGGGGCCAGGTTGACGTTGACCCCACAGGCCGCCAGCTGCTCACCGGCCGCGACGGCGACGGCCTCGGTCAGCGACGGGTCCCCGGCCGCGCCCAGGAGCATGTTGCCGGGCATCCGGACGGCCCCGGAGGCGGCCGTGAAGCGGGCGACGATGCCGCCTTCCTGGTCGGCCGCCACGAACAGGGGCAGGGCGGCCCGGCCGTCCCGCGCCGTCGCCTGAAGGCGTTCGGACAGGGCGGCCGTCTGGGCCACCTCGGTCACGTTGCGGGCGAAGTAGATGACGCCGCCGATGGCGCGGCGCCCGATGAACTCCTCGATCTCGGGGCTCGGGGCGGTCCCGGGGAAGCCGAACATGAACATCTGCCCGATCTTCTCCTCGATGGTCAGGCGCCCGAGGACCGCTGGGACGTTCATCGGTCTTCCCTCCCCGGCGGCGAGTCCCGCGCCACGGTGCCGACGGCCGCGGCGACGGCGTTGTGGAAGAGGCCGCGGAAACGGATGATGCCGCCGGTCGTCTCGCGGCCGAGGTGGACGCGGTTGGTCAGGAGGACGCAGGTCAGGCCGGCCTGCGGGTCGATCCAGAGGGACGTCCCGGTGAAGCCGGTGTGGCCGAAGGCCGACGGTGACAGGAGGTCGCCCCCGGAGGACGGCGGGCCGGCGAGCGTCCCGGGGCCGGGGGCGCTCCTGGCCGACCAGCCGAGGGTCCGCGCCTCGTTCAGACCCGGCGTCTGGTTCGTGGTCATCGTCCGAATGGTGGCCGGGCTGAGGATCCGCCGGCCGCCGTAAGTGCCGCCGTCGAGCAGCATCCGCGCGAAGACGGTCAGGTCGGCGGCGCTCGAGAAGAGCCCGGCGTGTCCGCAGACCCCACCCAGGGCCCGGGCGTTCTCGTCGTGGACGGTGCCCCAGTCATACTCCCCTCGCTCCGCGCGGTATTCGGTGGCCGCCGTGAACGGCCGCCATTCGGCGGGCGGGTTGAACCGCGTGCGGGTCATTCCCAGGGGCTCGAAGACCCTTTCGGCGCAGAAGTGGTCGAGGGGCCGGCCGGCCCTCTCCTCGACCACCGCCTGAAGGGTCAGGAAGCCGAGGTCGCTATATTCGACGCGGGTGCCAGGCGGCCACCGCACCTCGAGGCCGGCGATGTGCCGGAGCGCGGCCGGGCGGTCGCCGGTGAAGGGCCGCAGGTCCTCCCAGGCCGGCAGGCCGCTCGTGTGGGTCAGGAGGTGGCGCACGGTCACCGATTCCTTGCCCCGCGCCTCGAAGCCCGGGACGAACAGTCGCGCCGGGTCGTCCAGGCGCAGGCGGCCGTCCTCGACCAGCAGCATGACGGCGGTGGTCGTGGCCACCGGCTTGGTCAGCGAGGCGAGGTCGAAGACCGTCTCCAGGGTCATCGCCCGCGGCACGGGTCTGACCGCGGCCTGGCCGACCGCCTCGTTGAAGACGGCCTCGCCGGATCGTGTCACCATGGCCACGGCGCCCGGGAAGAGGCCGCGCTCGATGCCCTCGCGCAAGAGTGAGGCGACCCGACCCAGGCGGGCCGCCTCCCCGTTCATGGCCGCGCTCATGGCTTCTCCCCCAGGGCCCGCCGCAACGAGCCCCCCGCCGCCGCCAGGGCGGCCCGGGCCTCTTCAGCCTTCAAGCCCTTGCGGCCGATGATGACCGCCACGAAGGCATCGCCTCCGGCTTCCTCGAGGAGTCCCTCCGCCTCGGCGGGGCCGACCGACGGCCGGCCGACGGCTTCGGCCACCTGGCGGGCGATCCTCCGGACGAGCTTGGCGTTGGTCGCCTGGACGCCAAGCATCAGGTTCGAGTAGGTGCGGCCGAGGCGGACCATGGCCCCCGTGCTGATGAGGTTGAGGACCATCTTCTGGGCGGTCCCCGCTTTCATCCGGGTCGAGCCGGTGAGGGCCTCGGGCCCCGTCAGGACCTCCACGGCGATATCAGCCGCGGTGGCCAGCGGGGTCCCCGGGTTGTTGACGACCGCCGCCGTCCGGCAGCCGAGCTCGCGGGCGCGCCGCAGGGCGCCCAACGTGTATGGCGTACGACCGCTGGCGGCGACGCCGACCACGACGTCGCCGGGCCTGACTCCGGCGGCCTCGAGGTCACGGGACCCCGCCGACTCGTCGTCCTCGGCCCCCTCCGATGAGCGCGATAATGCTTCGCGCCCGCCGGCGACCACGGCGGTCACGGTCGTCGCCGGCACCCCGAAGGTCGGCGGGCACTCGGCGGCGTCCATGGCGGCCATCCGCCCGCTGGTCCCGGCGCCGACATAGATGAGTCGGCCGCCGCCCGCCAGCGCCCCGGCGACGGCCTCGACGACCCGGGCGATGGCCGGCAAGGCCACGGCGACGGCTTCAGCCGCCCCGGCCTCCTCGGCGTTGATCAGCCGCAGCATCGCCTCAGTGGGCAGGAGGTCGAGGTCGGCCGTGCGCGGGTGGCGGGCCTCGGTCGGGGGGATGGTCTCAGCGATGGGACTCACTCCTTGTAGAGCAGGTATGGCTGACGCCTGGCCAGGTAGTCGGCGAGCCAGCCGGCCCAGGAGCGTTCGATGTCGGCCGGCGCCTGGCCGGCCTCGATGGCCGACCGGACCTGAGCCGTGCCGGTCAGGAGGTCGAAGTAGGAGCGCCCCTCTCGGCCACCGACCCAGACGAACCGATCGGGGTGAAGGGCCCGTAAGGCGGCGACTATCTCGAGCCCCAGGCGGACCGGGCGGAGGGCCGACCGATCGGTCACGTGGGCCTGGACCCCGCCGCATTCATGGCCCTCATGCTTGGAGGTCAGCGGACGGAAGTGGACGGGCCGGAAGCGGACGCCGTCCAGACCCCGGCCGTTCAGGTGAGCGGCCAGCCGCCGCCCGTCGGCCCAGGGTGCGCCGAAGACCTCGAAGGGCTTGGTCGTGCCCCGCCCTTCGGAGACATTGGTCCCTTCGAGAAAGCACGTGCCCGGATACAGCGCCAGCATGTCGAGGCCGGTGGTGTTGGGCGAGGGCGGGACGAAGGACAGCCCGGTCTGGTCGTACCACATCCCGCGGCGCCAGCCGGTCATCGCCACCACGTCGAGGTCGGCCCCGACGCCAAAGACCTCATTGACGTACCAGGCCAATTCACCAAGGGTCAGGCCATGCCGGATGGGCACCGAGCGCCACCCGACCAGCGACTCGAAGCCGGGTTCGACCGGCCCGCCCTCGACGGCCTGACCGTTGATGGGGTTCGGCCGGTCGAGGACGACAAAGCGCACGCCGGTCTGGGCCGCGGCCTCCATCGCCTTGAGCATCGTCGAGGCGTAGGTATAGAAGCGGACCCCGGCGCCCTGGATGTCGAAGACCAGCGCGTCGAGGCCCCCCAGCGTCTCCGGGGCCGGTTTGTCGTGCTCCCCATAGAGGCTGTACACAGGCAAGCGAGTGACCGGGTCGGTCGAACTCCCGACCCGCTGACCGGCCGGGGCCTCCCCGCGGATGCCGTGCTCCGGCCCGAAGAGGGCGACCAGGCCCACCCCGCCGGCCGCGACCATCAGGTCGACGTTGGCCCGCAGGAGCCGGTCGACACCGGTCGGGTTGGTGATGAGGCCGACGCGACGGCCCCGAAGGCGCTTGAACCCCTCGGCCGCAAGGACGTCGAGCCCGGTGCTGACGGACATTCGGGTCACCTCCGGGGGCATGGCGTTCACCTCCGACCGACCAGCCCGCCCCAGTCGTAAGCGGCCGGCCTGGTCAGGAAGGTCAGGCGCTGGGGCTCCGTGACCCCGAGGTCATACAGCGGGCGCGGCCCCGACCGGCCGGACGCCCGGCCGTCGAGCTTCACCGCCCGCCAGAGGTCCTCGCCTGGCGGGCACAGGGCCGCGAACGTAGGGGCGGATAGCCGTTCGAGGGGCACCGCCGGATAACGCGGGTTGGGCTCGACCCGCCCCTCGCCGCCTTTCCCGCCGACCCAGCCGCCCTCGCCGGCCCCGGCGAACTCGTAGTAACAGGCCCCCCGCCGTTCCGCATATGGCCCGTAGACCGAGGCGAAGGAGGCCTCGACCCAATTGGCCATGACCAGCGGGCCCGGGCCCGGGTTGATGGTCACGTGGCCGAAATTCGGGGGCACGAGGACGACCTCACCCGCCTCCGCCTCGACCAGGAAGGCGCGGCTCGGGCCATCGACCCGCCCGTCCTGCAGCAGGTAGTGGGCTCGGCCGTGGATGACCCCGTAGACCTCCGGGAACGAGACGTCCACGCGGTCGCCCGGGGTCGTGGCCGGCCCGCCGTCCTGTCCGCTCGGGGCCGGGTGATAGTGCCCGGCCGTCTTGACCAGTTCCCCGGAGACCGCCCCCGGGATGATGACAGTGACGTCGAAGCGCACACCGAAGGGGCCGTAGGCGTCCCGGTCGGCCGAGCGGCCGAGGTCCCGGTACATGAAATACATTTCAGCCGGCCCGTGAGCGTCCGGGTCGGCGAGGTAGGGGCGCATCTCCCCGAGGGTCCGCACCGCCGGACGTTCGTTCCCCGCCCCCGGCGGGACCACCAGCCGCAGGCCGCCGTCCAGGGCCAACGGGAGCCCCGCGGTCACGGTCAGATCGAGCAACTCGTCCCCTCCCTCCGCTCCCGTCGAGCCGGGTCATTTCCCGCGAAATGCCGGCCCGTCGGTCGAACTCCCGGCCTCATTTCCGCGCCCTCGGTTTGCAGATTATCTCCAGGCAGACCGTGTCGAAGAAGTTCTTGGCGTGGGCCGGCAGGAGGACCAGGGCCGTGTCGGCCCCGCGGCCCGTCCCGGCCACGGAGACGATCTCCTCGCCGTGGGGGATGAGGCCGGCGTCGAGGGCCATCACGGCGATCTCGTAAGCGACCTTGACCCCCTGCCCCATGGTCCGCAGGGTGTGGGAGATGATGCCGCCAGGGTACAGCCCGCCGAACTTGTTGGTGATGGCCCGTTCGACGTTGGCGAAGAGGTGGGTCGTCGTCAGGAGCTGAACGCCTCTGGCCGCCAGGCGCTGCCGGTTCTCCCGGGCCATCTGGTCGGCGCCGGGGGAGGCGTAGCCGACGTGATGGGTCACGCAGACCACGTTGATCCTGGCCTCCAGCGCGCCCATCTCGAGGAGCGGCTCGACCGTCTCGCCGGTGTTGGAGGCCACCACGATGTGTTTGATTCCCAGCTCCTTGGCCCGGGCCAGGGCCGCCTCCATAGTCGGCCGGGTGTTGTCGGGGCCGGGTGATTGCCAGTACATGCGGTCTCCCCCCGTGGAATCGACTTGAAATGGAGAAGATAAAGGGGACAGGATCCCCCATGGAAGGAGGCGCGGCCCACGGATCTGCTCCTGACCGCCGCCCACTACATCGGGCACGTCGTCACGTTCATCCTCAGCGTGCTCATGCGGGTCTGGTGGGCGGCCATCGCCCTGGCCATCGCCACGATGTTCTATCAAGCGGTCACCCGCCGCTGGTGAGCCCCGCGTCGGCCGCCCGCCGGTCCGATGCCCACACGGCGGCGCCCGCGCCCGTCACTCCTGCAGGAACTGGAACAACGCTCCGAGCATCTCCTCGGGGCATTCCATCGGCATGACATGCCCGCATGACTCGACGACCTGCATCTGCCCGTGCTGCAGGCGCTTGAAGATGGCCACCCCTTGCTCGACGGGAATGACCTGGTCTTCGGCCCCCCAGAGAACGAGCGTGAAACAGGGAACCTGAGCGACGCGGTCGAGGAAACGCTCGATGACCCAGGAAGCCCGACCCGTCGGCGGCAGATGCATCTGGCGGACTCCCGCGCGGAGGGCCGCCAGTTGTTCTTCATTGAGGCGCCCCTCGTCGGCGACCATCCGCCGGACGACCCGTGGAAAGGCGCGGTCGGCGGTTAGGGCCCTGATTATCAACCGCCCGAGGAGCGGGTAGCGCAGGGCAACGCGCATGGAGGGCCTGTCCAAGGGCGTGGCGACCTGGGCTCCGGCGCTATCGACGAGCACCAGGCGGTCGACGCGGCTCTGGTTCAACCGGGCCAGCTCGACGGCGACCAGACCGCCGAAGGAGTGGCCGACGACGGTCAGGGAGGCCAGGTCGAAGGTCTTGATGAAGGCGCCGACCGCGTGAACCATGTCCTCGAACCGGTGATGGGCCGCCAGAGCGTCGGAGCGGCCGAAACCGGGCAGGTCGATGGCGTAGACGCGGAAGCGACGGCCCAACGCCGGCAGGAGGGCCCGCCAGTTCTCGAGGCAGCCCCCGAAGCCGTGGATGAGCAGAAGGGGAGTTCCGGCGTCCCCAACGGCGACATAATGCATCCGCAGCTTGGACTTTCCTACCTGTATATCGGCATATCTCTCGCCGCCGGACGACATAACGTTCACCCCCGTCGGCCCCCGTCTCACTCGGACCCCGGCCAGGAGCTGAGGGCTTTTCCGCCCTCCACCTCGACCATCTGCCAGGCCATCCGGTCGATCGTCAGGTTGGCCACGGACGTCTCCGCGCTGAGGTAGACCCGCTGCGGCGAGCCGATGGCCCACAACGGCACGCTGATCTCGATAGCGTTCCGGCTGACCTTGACCACCACCTGACTCCCGCCCGTCACTTCCTGTTGGAACGGGTTGGTCAGGGTCACCCGGGACGGGGGCCGCACGCCCACGATGACCTGGTGCCGGTATGGTCCGGCCGAGTGGTCGAAGGGAATGAGGCGGACGGTGTAGGTCAGTTCGGCCGAGACCGGCCGCCTCGTCTGCAGCAACAGGAAGATGTGGGTCGAGTCGGCGGCGACGGAGAGGGCCCGCAGGTCACCGCTGCCCTCGAGCCGGCGGGCGATGGTGTCGCGGGTCGGGTCGAGGATGTCCGGGGACACCGCGGCCCAATCGGAAAGGTTCCCGGTCATCTTTATCTCCCCGTCCGGCACGGACACCGCCGGCACCTCGCCCAGTTGCCCGAAGACCTCGTTGGCCCGGGCGAAACTGGTCAGGAATCGGCGTAAGAGGTTGATCTGGCTCTTGTATTGAAGGATGGCCTGGTACTTGAGGTTGGTCACATCGCTCGACAGAGGCAGTGAGGACCAGGCGGTGGTGATGTCGGCGAGGGTCGTCGGCGGGGTCAGAAGGCCGCTCAGGTGGACGCCCTTGGGCGCCGGCCAATCGCCCCGGTGAACGAGGTAGAGGTAGACCGTGGGGGCCTGGGCGAAGGGCTGACCCTTCTGGCGCAGGTCGGCCAGGGCGTAAGTGGTAAAGGCGTTCAGGGCCCAGTGGTCCGGGTGAGCGTCGTTGGGATGGGGTATGACCACGACGTCCGGCTTGAAGTCGACGAGCACCTTCTCCAGGTCGGCCAGCAGAGACTCGCCGCTGTATGTGGCCGCCGGGGTGAGGCTGTTCCGATAGGGCGAGTGGGCGACCTTCGTGTACGGCGACGTGTACGGTTTGTCGCTGCTCCAGTTGTCCAGCCACAGGCGGGCCAGGCCGCGGTCGGGGTAGCCGAGGAAGGTGACCTTCTCGGCCGGGACGCCCAACAGTTTCAGGGCGGCCAGGCTCTCCTTCTGGCGCACGTAGCCGAATTGGATGTACTGGGCGGGGGTCAGGCGCAGGCGGTGATACTCGTCCTCGACCGCGTAACGGAAGCCGTCGCCATTGGTGGCCAGGACCACCCGCACGTCATCGCCACGCCGCGTGGCCTCGGCGATGAACCCGCCCGGCCCGAGGGTCTCGTCGTCGCTATGAGGAGCGAGGACCAGGATCCGTTTCCCGGACGGCACTTCGACGACCCCCGGCGGGCGCAGCCGGCCCGGCCGTGGGAAGACATAGAAGTAGAGGGCCGCCGCGAGGCCGAGGACGGTCAGCCCAAGGGCCGCCCGCAGAATGACCCGCGGCCAACGTCCGGTGATCTCGATTCTCGGCCAACGTAACCGACGCGTCATGGGACCTCCGGTCAACCGGCACGGTCGTGGGGTA
This sequence comes from Bacillota bacterium, assembly GCA_021787335.1. Lineage (GTDB taxonomy): Bacteria > Bacillota > Sulfobacillia > JAJYWN01 > JAJZPE01 > JAJZPE01. Next base: position 28,689 of record JAJYMC010000033.1, read on the forward strand.
CTCATGATTTCCGTGCCGGGCTGGGAATTCCTTTTGCCGCCCAGAATCGTTCGTGGTGTGTGGCCCATCTTTTGTCTGCTCAGGCGGGCATCCCTCAGGAGGAAAACTCTCAACCATCGCGAAAGTATGGCGAAATAAGCAGAGTGCCAAGGTTGCCCAGGCGGACTTCCGCGCGACAGGGAGATATGGTATCATTCCCATCCTCATTGTGATCCCCACCCTTACCCTTGACGCGCAGGGGTTCATGGCAACCGGAAGGCACAGAGAACAAAGGAGGTCGTCGGAATGAGGATTCCACGGATCGTGGCGGTAGTCGCTATCGCCCTGCTGATCCCCGCCCTCGCCCTGTCCGGTTGCTCGAGCGGGGACAAGAAGACCCTTCGGGTCGGGTTGATTACCCCCCTCACGGGTGATGTCAAGACCTTCGGCGAGTCGACCAAGAACGGTGTCCTGCTGGCCATGGAGCAGGCCGGGGTGACCCTGGACAAGGGCGGCAAGATCGGCAACGTGCCGGTCAAGCTGTTCATCCAGGATGACCGGAACGACGCCACTGAGGGCGTCAACGTCGCCACCAAGCTGATCAGCGAGACCAAGGTCCAGGCGATCATCGGGTCGGTCACTTCCAAGGTGACCATCGCCGTCAGCAACGTGACCAATCCAGCCAAGGTGGTCCAGATCACCAGCACGGCCACCAACCCGAAGGTCACGGTGGAGGACGGCAAGCGCAAGCCCTACACCTTCCGGGCCTGCTTCATCGACCCGTTCCAGGGCACGGTCGGAGCCAAGTTCGCCCTCGACACCCTGAAGGCCAGAACAGCGGCCATGCTCTATGACCAGTCCAACGACTACACCGTCGGCCTGGCTCAGTACTTCAAGGAAGCCTTCGAAAAGGGCGGCGGCAAGGTCGTCTTCGAGGCCTCTTACGGCACCAACGACACCGACTTCTCGGCCGTCCTGACCAAGATCGCCGGCTTCAAGCCTGACATCCTCTATCTGCCCGACTACTACCAAAAGGTGTCCCTCATCGGTAGCCAGGCCCGGGCCAAGGGGATCAAGTCCGTCTTCATGGGCGGCGATGGTTGGGACTCCTCCGAGCTGGACTTCAAGGCGATGGACGGAGGCTACTTCACCAACCACTATTCGCCGGACGACCCGCGCGCCGAAGTCAAGAGCTTTGTCGCGGCCTATAAGGCCAAGTACGGCGCCGTCCCCGACGCCCTGGCCACTCTGGCTTACGACGCCACGAACATGCTGATCACGGCCGTCAAGCAGACCCAGAGCAACGATCCCGAGAAGATCCGCGAATACCTGGCCAACGGCACCTTCAGCGCCGTGTCCGGGACGATTAAGAACGACGCGAACGGCAACCCGATCAAGTCCGCGGCGATCCTCCAGATCAAGGACGGCAAGCAGCAGTTCGTCGCCAGCGTCAATCCTTAGAAGGCTAGTCCTTAGGGGGGAGGGCCCCGCCCTCCCCCCTTTGCATCCCATCCCTCGGGGGGCTGGAGCGTATGACTGAGGCCGTCAACCAGATTCTCAACGGGCTGCAATTGGGGCTAGTCTACGCCCTGATCGCCCTCGGCTACACGATGGTCTATGGAATCATCCGGCTGATCAACTTCGCCCATGGCGACGTCTTCATGGTCGGGGCCTTTGTGGCCTTCTTCTCAACCTCCAGCTGGCACCTACCGTTCGTGGTCGCCGTGCCCCTGAGCATGGTCATCTGCGCGGTCCTGGGAGTGGTCATCGAACGCCTGGCGTACCGACCCCTGCGTTACGCCGCCCGGATCGCCGCCCTGATCAGCGCCATCGGTGTCTCCCTGCTCCTGGAGTATGGGTCCAGCCTGAAATGGGTCTTCGGGCCGAACTACCGGGTCGTGCCGAGGCCCTTCAACGTGACCCAGTGGAGTTTCCGAGGGGTTCAGGTTTCCAACATCCAGGTCATCGTCCTGTTGACGGTGATCGTCCTCCTGGCCGCCCTGCAGTACATGGTCACCCGGACGAGGATGGGCAAGGCCATGCGGGCCGTCTCTTTCGACCATGACGCCGCCCGGCTGATGGGCATCAATGTGGACGCCATCATCTCTTATACCTTCGCCCTCGGTTCGGCCCTGGCGGCGGCCGGCGGAGTCCTCTACTCCGTCGCCTATCCTCAGATCAACCCGTTCATGGGAATCATGCCCGGCCTGAAGGCCTTCACCGCGGCGGTCCTCGGCGGCATCGGGAGCATCCCGGGGGCCATGCTGGGCGCGTTGATCATGGGCGAGGTCGACGTGCTCTCCGCGGCGTACCTGTCATCACGATTGCGCGACGTTTTCTCATTCAGCATCCTGATCCTCGTCTTGCTGACTAAACCCTCCGGGTTGCTCGGCAAGTCGGGGCCGGAGAAGGTCTAGGGGGTGAGGCAGTCGTGAGAAGGAGATTCACCGGCGGCCTTCCCTTCGTTCTGATCTCCGCGGTCGTCTTCTTCGCCCTGCGCGAGGTCCTGGGGGCCACCGAGATCGTCAACGCATACTGGCAGTTGATTCTGGACCAAGCGATGATCATCACCATCGCGTCCATCGGTCTTTCGATAATCTATGGCTTCTGCGGCCAGTTCTCCCTTGGCCAAGCGGCCTTCTACGGCCTCGGAGCTTACGTCGCCGGGCTGATCAGCAAGCTCTACGGGCATGGCAACTACGGGGTCTTCCTCCTCGGTCTGGCGGCCGCGACGCTGGTCGCCGGCGCCGTGGCCTTCCTGATCGGCATGCCCATCCTCCGGCTGCGCTCCGATTACCTGGGCATCGCCACGATGGGCTTCGGCATCATCGTCAAGGTCCTGATGGACTACTCCAACAAGTGGGTCCCGGCCACCGGCGGCGCTACCGGGATGACCGGGGTCCCCCAGATAGCCAAGTTCCCGGTGATTTTCATCATCTTCTTCCTGGTCGCCCTGCTCGTCCGTAACCTGCGGCTGTCATCGTTCGGGCGGGCCTGGATGGCCGTCCGTGATGACGAGATGGCCGCCGATGCCATGGGCGTCGACACGACCCGGGTCAAGACCCTGGCCTTCGTGCTGGGCTGCGCCCTGGCCGGGTTGGCCGGCGGGCTCTACGCCCACCGCTACCCGATCGTCCACCCGTCGTCCTTTGACTTCCTGAAGTCCTTCGATTTCCTGATCATCGTCGTGGCCGGCGGTCTGGGTAGCCTGAGCGGGACGATCGTCACCGGCATCGGTTGGGTCTTCCTCCTCGAGGTCTTGCGGGCTGTCCTCGGCCAGAGCTTCATCGACTTCCGCGGCGTCCTCTACGCCCTGGCCCTCGTCCTGGTCATCATCATGCGGCCGAAGGGCCTTCTCAGCGGCCTCGAATGGCAGCCTCTGATTCCACGACACGTGCCCGGTACTACTCCGGCCGCCGGTCAGGCCGAGGTAGCCACGGATAGCTCGGTGAGGGGGGGTATGCCCAATGCCGGCGCTTGAGATCAGGGACCTCAACAAGAACTTCGGCGGCCTGCGAGCGGTGGTCGATTTCAACCTGGCCATGGAACAGGGTGAACTGGTGGGCCTCATCGGTCCTAACGGAGCCGGCAAGACCACCGTCTTCAATCTCATCACCCAGATGATCTCCCCCAGCTCGGGAAGCGTCCATTTCCATGGTCAGAGCCTGGTCGGCCTAAGACCCTTCCAGGTCTGCCGGCGGGGGATCGCCCGGACCTTCCAGAACATTCGGCTGTTCAAGGACGTCACCGTCCTCGACAACGTCCGAGTGTCCTTTTCCAATCACCTCGGTTACAACCTCTTCGGAGCCTCCCTCCACCTCCCGGCTTTCGACCGTTAGATCGCTGCCCTGACGGCAAAGTCCCGCGAGATCCTGGCTCTCCTGGGTCTGGTCGACAAGGAATACGAACTGGCCGGCTCGCTACCCTATGGGCAGCAGCGCCGCCTGGAGATTGCCCGGGCTCTGGCGACCGACCCGAAGCTGCTGCTTCTCGACGAGCCCGCGGCCGGGATGAACCCGGCCGAGGTCACCGCCCTCGTCGAGCTGATCCGCTCGGTGAAGACCGAATTCGGTTTGACCGTCCTGCTCATCGAGCACCAGATGGGCCTGGTGATGAACCTCTGCGAGCGAATCGTGGTCATGGACTTCGGGCAGGTCATCGCCGGCGGCACACCGGCCGAGATCCAGGCCAATCCCAAGGTCCTGGAGGCCTACCTGGGGAGGGCTGTGGCGTGATTCTCGCGGTGAAGGACCTTAACGTCGCCTATGGCAACATCCTGGCCCTCCACGGCGTGTCCTTCGACGTGGAGGAGGGCGAGATCGTCACCCTCATCGGGGCCAACGGGGCGGGCAAGTCGACGAGCCTGAGGGCGATTTCCGGCTTGGTCCGGGCGCGCGGCGGCAAGATCATGTATCACAGCCAGGAGATCACCAGGACGACCGCCCACAACATCGTCCGGATGGGCATCGGTCACGTCCCGGAGGGACGTAAGATCTTCGCCAACCTGACGGTGGCGGAGAACCTGGAGATGGGGGCGTACACCCGGAGAGACGGTTTGGAGGCGGCTTTCGAGCGCGTCTTCAAGAGCTTCCCCCGGTTGAAGGAGCGGCTCAAGCAGAATGCCGGGACGCTCTCCGGCGGCGAGCAGCAGATGCTGGCCATGGGTCGGGCCCTGATGGCCACGCCCAAGCTGCTCTTGCTGGACGAGCCGTCCATGGGCCTATCGCCCATCCTGGTCCAGGAGATCTTCTCGATCATCCAAGAGATCAACCGCCAGGGGATGACGGTCCTCCTGGTCGAGCAGAACGCTTACATGGCTCTGCAGGTGGCCACGCGGGCCTACGTCCTGGAGACCGGACGGATCGTCCTCTCGGGGACGGCGGCTGAACTGCGCGAGAACCCGCAGGTGCGCGCGGCTTACCTGGGGCGCGCGGTTTAGGCACCGATTCGCGGAACCACAGACAGATGAAAGCCTCCCGCCGGGCATGGCGGGAGGTCTTATTTTTTCGGGAATTTGTAGCAGTCAACGCGGGGGCGCCGTTCAAAAATCCTTCTGCTCCAGCAGCCGCTGGGCCACCGCATAGACGGCGACCGCGAGGACGAGCATGAGGAGGACGAAGCCCCAGTGGGGCGAGCCGTCGGCGGCCACCGGTCCGGCCGACAAGTAGTAGAACAGCGACCACTGGCGGAGCTTGACGAACCAGCTGGGGAAGGACAGGACGAGGAGGGCCAGGGTGGCCGCCCCGCCGGCCTTGACCGGGTCGTCGAAGACCACCGAGAAGACGAAGCTTAGGCTCAGGACGACCAGCCCAGCGGCGATGACCATGGGCAGCGCGGCCAGGTGACGGCCGATCTCGTAGGTGTGGCCGGCCGCCAAGGACAGCGGGTAAAGGAGCAGCGTCGAGACGACGGTCACGAGGGCGAACCCGGCGGCCGAGGACAGCCACTTGGAGAAGAGGACCGTCCCTCGCCGGACCGGCTTCGACAGGAGGAAGCTCGACGTGCCCCGGGAGACCTCCGAGGCCATCGCGCTCATCCCGTAGAGGACCAGGAACAGGGTGGCCATCTGGTAGAGGTTCTTGCCGAACCAGTTGGCCCAGACGTACGTGGGATAAGCCGCCATCTGGTTGACCAGCTGACCCTCGGCCCACTTCGGGATGGTGATGTCCTTGAGGATCCGGGTCAGTTGGTCGAAGAAGACGGCCGTGACGGCCGCGTTGACCACCAGCACCAAGCCGAAGGCGATGGTCTTCCAGCGGTTCTCGCGCCACTCCTTCAGCCAGACCTGACGGTTAAGCGAGAGCAAGGCGTTCACCCCCGGCATAGTCGACGAAGATTTCCTCGAGGCTCATGTCGACTGCTTCGAGATAGGACGGGTTCAGGGCCTCGAGCCGGCCCCTGACCTCGTCCAGGCGGCTCTCGACGCTGATGAGGAAGCCGCGCCCCTCGCGAGCGACGGTCCGCACGCCCGGCCAGCGCTCCAGGTCGGCCGGGGCCTCGCCGGCGAAGACCACGCGGATCTTCTTGACGTTCTCCTTGATCTGGTCCAGGCTGCCGGCCAGGACCAGGCGCCCGCGGTTGAGGAGGCCGACGTGGTCGGCGACCCGCTCGACATCGCCGAGGATGTGGGAGGACATGAAGACCGTCTGGCCGGCGGCGGCCACCTCCTGGAGGATGGTCGACAGGAACTGCTTGCGGGCCAGTGGGTCCATGCCCGAGGTCGGCTCATCGAGAATGAGCAGCTCCGGCTGTGGGCCGAGGGCGAGGATGAGGGCCAGTTGGGCCTTCATGCCCTTGGAGAGGGCCTTTACCCGGCGGTCCCGAGGGAGGCCGAAGAGGTCGAGGTAGCGCGACACGAGGGCGTCGTCCCATCGCGGGTAGAGCCCGCGGGTGAAGGCGATGATCTCGCGCACCCGCATGTAGCCGTACAGGTCGGCGTTCTCGGCGACATAGCCGATCCTGGCCCGCGCGGCGATGTTCTGCGTGGCCAGGTCGTGGCCGAGGACTGCGCCCCCGCCGGCGGTCGGCCGGAGCAGCCCGAGGAGCATCTTGATGGTCGTCGTCTTGCCCGCCCCGTTGGGCCCGATGAACCCGAAGACGCTGCCGCGCGGTACGATGAGGTCGAGGTCGACGACGGCCTCGGTGGCCCCGAAGCGGCGCGATAGGCCGTGGGTCTCGATGGCGTTGGCTGAGGCGGCGGCCGCGGCGGCCCTCACCTTTTCACCTTGAACCATTGGCGCAAACCCTCCCGGAAAAGCCGTTCGATGTCTTCGACCGACAGGTCGAGATGGAGCGCTTCGACCATGAGCTGGTCGACCAGGCGGGCGCAGACCCGCTCGCGCTCTTCTTTGATGAGGGTGGAGCCTTTCGTGGCGACGAAGGTGCCCCGTCCCTTGACGGTGACGATGGCCCCTTCCTGCTCCAACTCCTGATAGGCCTTGGCGACCGTGTTGGGGTTGATGGTCAACCCCGCGGCGACCTCACGGATCGAGGGCAACTGCGCTTCGGGGACCAGGAGCCCGCTGGCCACGGCGTGCTTGACCTGGTTCACGAGCTGCAGGTAGACCGGGATGCCGGAGGCCGGATCGATGTGGAACCACAAACCTGTCAGTCACCACCTGCCGGGTCGTTGGGTCGGTTCTAGTGTACTATATCAGTAATACACTGTCAAGAAAAACATACCCCTCGCCTGAGCCTTGGCCAAAGGTGAGGGGTAGGTTCGGTTCAGCTCCGGAAGAGGACGCTCTCGCGCTGGAACAGGCGGCCGGCCAGGCGCAGGGCGATGACCACGTAGATGGCCGAGAAGACCAGCGTGTCACGGATGTGGGCGGGGTTGACGATGCCCATCACCAGTTCCTTGAAGGCCATCACCCCGTTCATCACCGGGACCATGTAGTACCACGACGGGATGTCGGCCGGCGAGGTGAACTCGGTGAGGATCCACGGGATGATGACGATGAAGGTGATCGGGGTGAGGTACGTCTGGGCCTCGCGGAAGCCCCGGGCGAACGAGCTGACGGTCAGCTCGATGGCGGCGAAGAAGGCCGACAGGGTCAGGGCGACCAGAAAGATCAGGCCGACCTGTGCCGCGGTCATGGTGAAGGTGACCTCCTGGCCGGGCTGCAGCGAGACCGGCGCGACCCGGAAGGCGACGGCGAAGCCGACCAGCGAAATGGCCGCGGCGATGAGTGAACTGACGACGACCACCAGATACTTACCGACAGCCAGCGACATACGGGACACGGGGACGGTCAGGAGGGCCTCGAGGGTGCCTCGCTCCTTCTCGCCCGCGGCCACGTCGATGGCCGCGTAGAGTCCGCCGGTGGCCGCCCACATGGCCATCAGCATCGGCAGGATCATCCCCAGGAAGGTCGCCCCCATCTGTTCCTTCGGGGCGACGTTCTCGAAGTTCATGGCCAGGGGCGTCAGGATGGTCGGGTCATACCCCCGGGCCTGCAACCTGGCGGTGACGACGGCCTGCGAGAACATGGTCAGGACGCGGGCCACCTTCTCCTCGACCATCGACGACTTGTTGTCGGAGGCGTCGAAGGCCACCCGGACCTGGGCCGGCTTCTCCTGGCGGAGGCTGTCCTCGAAGTCGGCCGGGACGTGGATGACGGTCAGGGCCTTGCGGTCCTTGAGGGCCGTGGCCGGGTCGGCCGCCACCAGGTTGAACTGGCCGCTCGCCTCGAGGTACTGGACCAGGGTGGGCGCCCGCTCGGCGCCGGCGACGACGATGTCGGACTTGTTCCGCTGGACGTCCTCGGCCTGTTTGATGGCCGCCCGCGGGCCGATCAGGGTCATCAGCGGGACGATGACGATGGGCAGGATGATCATCGCCCACCAGGTCCGCCGGTCGCGGATGGTGTCGCTGAGTTCCTTGGTGAAGACGATCCAGGCGTGGCGCAGGTTGATACCCCGGCTCATTGGTTCTGCCCCCCGATCAAGCGGAGGAAGACGTCCTCGAAGCGCTCCCGTTTGGCCTTCAGCTCGTCCATGGTCCCGGCGGCGATGAGCGCGCCGCGGTGGATGATGGCCACGCGGTCGCAGAGCTTCTCGACCTCGCTCATGATGTGGCTGGAGAAGATGATCGTCTTGCCCTCCCGCTTGGCCCGGAGGATGAACTCGTCGACGGCGTGGATGGCCGTGACGTCCAGGCCGGCGGTGGGCTCATCGAGGAACATCACCGGCGGGTCGTGGACCAGCGCCCGAGCGATACAGACCTTCTGCTTCATGCCCTTGGAGAACTTGCCGACCCGGCGGTCGGCGAACTCCTTCATGTCGAGCCAGGAGAAGGCATTCTCGATCCGTTCGCGGATGGCCGTCTCAGTCAGGCCGTGCAGCCGTCCGAAGTAGGCCACGTTCTCCCTGGCCGTCAATCGGTCGTAGAGCCCCGCGTCGGAGGAGACGAAGCCGATGGAAGCCCGCACCTTCTGGGCCTCGCGGGTCACGGAAAAGCCGTTGACGACGGCGTCGCCCGAGGTCGGGCTGAGCACCGTCGCCAGGATGCGGAGGGTGGTCGTCTTCCCCGCCCCGTTCTCCCCGAGGAGTCCGAAGATCTCCCCGGGGCGGGCTTCGAAGCTGATCCGGTCCACCGCGGTCAAGTTATTGAAGCGTTTGGTCAGTTCCTTGACTTCGACCATCGATTTCTCCTGGCGGGCCAGTCTTGGCTACCGGTGCGCTTCAGCGAGGCTCCAAGTCGAAACTCCCGACGCCGCCGCTGTAGTCGATGTCGATCCTGGTCGCCGAGGTATCGTAATTCGGCGAGGTGTAGGTTCGCCCCTGCTTGCTGTAACCAAGGGTCCCCAGGTTGCTGCTGCCGATGCCGGTGCTGACGGTCACCCGCACCCCGGCGTTTTGGGGCACCTCGACCGTCGTCGATGCGGCCCCGGCCCTGAGCTGAACGGTCACCCGGGGCGACTTGTCGCCAAGGACGATGGTCGTCGCCGCGGCCCCGGCGTTGTAGTGCAGCGATTCGAGCTTGTAGGCGCTGAGGTCGAGGTGGACATCCCCGGCGCCGATGTTGGCGGTCAGGTCCAGGGGCACCTGATCGGTCAGTTTGAACGTCCAGGTCTGGTTGGTTATCCCGCCGATGCCGCCGAAGCTGCGTAGGGACGACTGCCTGATGGTGACCTGGCCGCCGTCGCCCACGATCTCGGGGCGAAGCGACTCGGGCCAATTGCGCTGGTCGAAACGGGCTTCGGCGAGGGCCGTCGAGGCCCCTCCGACCTCGAGTCGGCCGGCCGTCATCTCGATCCGGACCGCCCCGCGCGTGGCCCCGGCCGGCAGCGGCTGGCTCTTCTCGATGACCTCGGTGAACCGCGGCCCGCCCAAAGAGCCCCCGTATCCAAAGTAGAAGTGCCCATCGGCATCCCGGCCGAACCCGAGGTTCACGCCGACGATGATCACCAGGGCCACGAGAATGAGCGCTCCGAGGCCGATGTAACTGCGGCCGAAGAAGATGATGTTGAGCCCGCCGAGGATCAGGAGCAGCGGCCAGAGCTTGATGATGGCCGTCCACAGGTCCCAGCGGATGTAGCCCAGGCTGTGCAACAGGAGGAGGACGCCGACGGCTACGACCAAAAGGCCGTTGACGACGCCTCCGACATAGCGGCGATAGTCTTTCATCGATGGTCTCCCCGCGTGGCGTTGTAGAGGATGTACACGCCGAACGCAACCAGGATCAAGGGCCAGAAGAGGCCCCAGGTGAACCAGGGGATGAAGTTGCGCAGCAGGAATAACAACCCCAGGCCGAGGAGCACCCAGCCGAAGATGGAGGCCGTGCCGGCCGGGGTGCAGTCCGGGCGCGCGTGCTCCGCGCCTGTCGCCGGATGGCCGCCCGTGGGCGTGCCGCTTCCGGCGGCCCCGCCGTTCTCGGCCGTCCGGCCGTTCGGCTCAGGGACATACCCGTATGGCTCTTCCGGGATGATCAGGGCGGCGACGATGTAGGCGATCAGGCCGCTGCCGCCGGCGAAGATGGCGACCACCCAGATGAGCCGGATCAGGGTCACGTCGACGTTGAAGTAGTCGGCGATGCCGCCGGCCACACCGGCGATGACCCGCTCATGGCGTGAACGGTAGAGTCTTCTCATGTCTCAACTCTCCTTACTGGGGTCGTAGTCAGGGGGTGCCTCGGGGACGATAAAGATGGCGATGATGTAGGCCAGGAGCCCCGCCCCGCCGGACAGGCCGAGGAGCACCCAGAGCACCCTGACGAGGGTGACATCGACCCGGAAGTACTCGGCGAGGCCGCCGCAGACGCCGGCGATCATCCGCTCATGTCTTGAACGATACAGTCTACGCATCTCGATCAACTCTCCTTCCCAACCTCAACGCGTCGTCCGGCCCATGATGAAGAGTCTGGCGACCCGTTCAGCGGCGGCGGTGATGAGGGCGGCCGCCTCGCCCATGGCCTGTTCGAGGGACATCGGGCCGGTCACGACCGGCAGGACCACCGTCCGACCGACCGCCTCCAGCCCCTCCGCGCCCGGGCCGACCGAACCGGCCAAGACCACTGTCGGTCGCCCGGCCTCGGCCGCCGCCCGGGCCACGCCGTAGGGTCCCTTGCCCCGCAGGGTCTGGCCATCGACCCGACCCTCGCCGGTGAAGACCAGGTCGGCCCAGGCCAGCTGGTCGCGGAAGCGGACGAGGTCGAGGAGGAGGTCGATGCCTGGCGTCAGCCGCGCCCCGAGGAAGGTCATCAGCCCGGCCCCGAGGCCGCCCGCGGCGCCGGCCCCCGGTCGCTCGGAGACGTCCCGCCCGAGGTCGCGGGCGAGGACCTGCCCATAGTGGGCGAGGGCCCGGTCGAGGATGGCGACCATCTCCGGGGTGGCGCCCTTCTGGGGGCCGAAGACGGCCGCGGCGCCGTTGGGCCCGCAGAGCGGGTTGTCGACGTCGGAGGCCACCGTGAACTCGACCCCGGTGACGGTGCGGGCGAGGTCGCCGGTCTCGATCCGGTCCAGCCGGGCCAGGGACGCGCCGCCCGGCGGGAGTTCGCGGCCGTCAGGGTCGAGGAGCCGGGCCCCAAGGGCCTGAGCCAGTCCGGCCCCGCCGTCCACGGTGGCGCTGCCGCCGATGCCGACGATGATCTTCCGGCACCCGAGGTCGATGGCCGCGCGGATGAGTTCGCCGGTCCCGCGGGTGGTCGCCCGCAGTGGGTCACGGCGCTCGGCCGGCACGAGGACCAGCCCGCTGGCCGCGGCCATCTCGATGACCGCCGTCTCGCCGTCGGGGAGGACCGCGAAGGTCGCCTCGACCTTTTCCCCAAGCGGGCCGGTGACTTTCCGGGCCACCGCCGTCCCACCCAGCGCGGCCAGGAAGGCGCGGACGGTGCCGTCGCCGCCGTCGGCCAGCGGGATGGACCGGCACTCGGCGCCCGGGTCCACCCGCCTGACCCCCACCGCGATGGCCTCGGCCACTTCGGCGGCCTGGAGGCTGCCCTTGAAGGCGTTGGGGGCGGCGATGATGTGCAGGCTCACGCGACCTTCACTCCTTCGCGCAGATGGGCCGCGTCGGCCTTGCGAATGGTGGCCGCGGTGAGGGTCAACGCGTTGGCCGCGCCGCAGGCGGTGGCCGTCTTCAGGGCTTCGATCACGTCGCGCCCGGTGGACAGCTCGCCGACCAGCCCGCCCAAAAAGGCGTCCCCCGATCCGACCGTGCTGACCACGGGAGAGGCGGCCGGTGGCTTGACGAAGCAGGAGATGATGGTCGGGTCCACACCGGCTTGCTCGAGGCGGCCGACGGCCGCGGCTCCCTCGCGTCCGGCCGTGACCACCGCCAGCTGGCACCCTGATGCGGCCCGCAGGCTTTCGGCGAGAGTCAACGCGTCGGCCCTTCGCTCGTTCATCCCGAGCGCCTCGGCGGCCTCGGAGACGTTGACCTTGATCACCGCCGGGCGGGCTTTGAGGCCGAGCCTGAGGGCTTCCCCGGAGGCGTCGAGGGCGGCGTTGAAGCCGTATGAACGGGCCGCGTGGATGAGTTCAGCGTAGAACCCGCTCGGGACCCCCGGGGGGAGGCTGCCGGCCAGGAGGAGATAGGGACCCGAGAGAGGGGCATCCGGGACACCGGTCCCGACGGCCCCCGCCGCGTATTCGCCCATCACTCCGCCCAGCTTCTGCTTGAGGCGCAGGAGTTCCCCTGAAGCGATGGGCGCTCCTGGTTCGAGGACCTGGGTCAGGGCGTCGGCCACCGGGTCGATCAGGGCCAGGCAGGTCCGGGATTCCTCGGCCGTCCAGACGAACTCGGTGACGACCCCCAGTTCCTCGAGACCACGGTGGATGGTCGCTCCGCGCGAACCGCCGGCGAACCCGGAGGCGACCACATGGTATCCCAGCTCTCGCAGGACCCTGGCGACGTTGTTGCCCTTGCCGCCCGGGACGGTGGCTTTCTCCTTGACCCGGTTGATCCCGTCGACGATGAGCCCCGGTACGATGTAGGCGGTGTCCAGTGAACTGTTGACGCTGACGGTGAGCAGCAATTTCCCGTCTCCCCTTCTTATAACTTGGATCACCCGGTCAGAGTTTCACGATTTCAGAGTCATGGGTTCGGGCCCGCCCCGCCGGTCAGCGGCGCCAAGACGGCCCGGGTCAGCCGGCCCCGCTGGTCGTAGAAGAACTCCCCGGCGAAGTCGGGCGACGCCGGGTCGAAGAGCCGCTCCAGATACAAAGGCACATCCTCGGGCCATTCGAGGCGACGGGCCTCGGTCCAGGGAACCCAGGTCAACCAGCCCTCCCCGGACGGGGATTCCCAGGCCGGGTCCAGGTCGCCCGCGTCCTCGGCCGTGAAGACGCATATCTCTTCGACCGTCCCCGGGTCGCCGTCCCAGCCGTTGAGGACCAGCGCGGCCCGCGCCCTGACGGCGCCCAGGGTCAGCCCGGTCTCCTCGAGGACCTCGCGGCGACAGGCCTCTTCCGTCGTCTCACCGCTCTCGATCCCGCCGCCCGGAGCGTTCCAGCGGCCGCGGTCGGGCGCGCGGCGCCGCTTGATGAGGAGCACGGCCGGGGGCTCTGCCGCCCGGATGAAGCAGACCACGGACCGACGAAGCATCCTATTCACCACTTCACCACCCACATGAGAAAAGGCCGTCGACCCTAGGCCGGCGGCCTCGATACTCGCGGTCAGCCTAGACGGCTGACGGACCGGCTTCGCCCAGCCGCTCCAGGACCAGCGCCGCGGCCCCGATGACCCCGGCGTCCTCGCCGAGGCGGGCCGGGACGACCCTGGCCGTCGCCGCCTGGACCTTCATCGCCCGCTGCCCGACGACCCGCCGCATGGGCGCCAGCAACAGTTCGCCGGCCTGGGCCACACCGCCGCCGATGATGACCAGCTCTGGGTTGACCAGGTTGATGTAGTTGGCGATGCCGATGCCCAGATAGAGCGCCGCCAGCTCGATTATCTCCCAGGCCACCGGGTCTCCCTGGCGGGCCGCCTGGGTGACCACCGCGGCATCGAGGCGGTCGGGCTGGCCGCCGACCATGGCCAGCATCACCGTTTCGACGCCCTTCTCGATGGCCTCGCGGGCGCGCCGGGCGATGGCTGGTCCGGCCGCGAGGGCTTCGAGGCAGCCGTGGTTACCGCAATTGCAGCGGGGGCCGTCCTTCTCGATGGTCATGTGCCCGATCTCGCCGGCGCTCTCCGTGGCTCCCCGGACGAGTTGCCCGTCGATCATCAGCCCCGAGCCGATGCCCGTGCCGATGGTCAGGCAGATCAGGTTGGCCACCCCGCGCCCGGCGCCGTACCAGGCTTCCGCCAGCGTGGCGCAGCGGACGTCGTTGTCCATGAAGGTCGGCAGGTTGAACTCGCGTTCGATGGGCCGGACCACCTGGACGTTGTGCCAGAAGAGGTTGGGCGAGAAGATGGACAGGCCCCGGGACGAGTCGATGAGGCCCGGGATGCCGAGGCCGATTCCGGCCAGCTCGCGACGGGTCACGCCGCTGACCGAGATGACCTCCCGCAGGAGCTCGACGATGCCGGCGATGATCCCGTCGGGACCGGCCTCGACGGCCGTCGGGGCTTTCCGGCGCTGGAGGATGCGGCCGGCCTGGTCGACCAGGGCGGCCGAGATGTGGCTTCCCCCCAGGTCGACGCCCAGGAGCAGCGAGGCCTGTCCGACGCCGCGCACCGGTAACTGCTCGGTGACCGCCCGGACGGCGGTGCCGTTGACCGCCATGCCCGCCTTCCCCCCCCGCAGTGACATCTTTCTGCAGGGTTCGCTACTTTCCAGACATTTCCCTCTTGAAGAGGTCGATTATTTGGACCGGCGTGGGGTCGTGGCCCAGGGCCAGCGCGAGGTACACGGTCACGTAATCGAGCAGGTAGACGAGGGACATCAGGCGGGCCAGGCGCCCTTCGCCACGGGCCCAGACCTCGGCGCAGAACCCGGCCCGAGGTTCGAGGACCGACCGAGTGACCTCCATCCGCCGCCGGACCTTCTCTGTCTCGTCCTGGTCGCGTAGGAGGAGGAGGCCCAGGTCGCGGGTCACCTCGAGGGGCGAGTCCCAGCCGACTATCTCGTCGTGGTGCAGGGCCGGGACCGCGTTGGCCAGCGAGAGCAGCTTGGCGTTCTCGGCGAACTGGCGCTTGGCGCGGGCGGCCACGGCCTCGCTGAACTCGCTGCGCCCATAGACCACCGGCATCTTGCCGACCAGCCCGGCCGCGATCAGCTTGGCCTCGTTGGCGACGGTCGGGGCGTCGGGGCCGATGGTCGACCGCATGGCCGCCATGACCTCGACCGCCTCCTGGATCTGCCGGCCTTTTGGTCCCACCAGGCCGAGTTGTTCGATGACGGACAGGACGGGGACCATCAGGTAGCCCAGGGCGACGCGGGGCATCAGGCCGCCCGGCACCTCGAGGACGGAGGTGCCCTCGCGGTGGCACCATTCCTTGAGCTGCCCGCCGGAGGTGACGGCGACGACGCGCGCCCGGCGGTCGACCGCCTGCTGATAGGCGCTCAGGGTCTCCTCGGTGTTGCCCGAATGGGTGACGACGAAGACCAGCGTCCGGTCATCGACGAAGCGCGGCAGGTTGTACCCCTGGTGGACGAGGAAGGGCAGACGAAAGTCATTGAAGAGATAGGCGGCG
Organism: Bacillota bacterium; assembly: GCA_021787335.1. GTDB lineage: Bacteria > Bacillota > Sulfobacillia > JAJYWN01 > JAJZPE01 > JAJZPE01. Next base: position 44,247 of record JAJYMC010000033.1, read on the forward strand.
ATGAGGTTGCCCGCGGCGGCCGAACCCCCGCCCGTCCCCAGGAGGAGCACCTCGTCGAGTTCGCGGAGCAGGAGCTTGGCGTCGAACCCGGGGTTGAAGTCGATGGCCAGGCGACGCCCCTCTTCGAACTGCTCGGGGTAGGTCCACAGGATCCTCAGCATCCCGCCCGCGTCAAGGGCGCCCATGGCCTCGCGGTCGTCGAGGACGGTCTTGTCGCTCATCGCTCTCCCCCCAGCACGAAACGTTCGATGGCGGCGGCCAGGCCGCCCTCGCCGGTGGACCCGGTGACATGGTCGGCGCGGGCCTTGACCTCGTCGGGGGCCGAACCCATGGCCACACCGACCCCGGCGTACTCTAACATGTCCAGATCGTTGAAAGAGTCGCCGACGGCCAGAATCTCGTCCCTGGCCACACCCATCCCCCGGGCCAGAGCGCCGAGGGCTTTACTCTTGGATACGTCCGGATTCATCATTTCCAGGAAGTAAGGATAAGAAGTCACGGCATAGAGGTCTTTCCCGAAGCGCTCGCCGACCGCCCGCTTGAGGTCCTGGATCTTCGTCTCCTCATCGACGACCAGCATCTTCGTGGGCCGCCGGGTCGCGTCCCGGCCGAGGTAGGCGACTAGGTCGCCGACCGGATGGGCCTCGACGCCGGCGATGGTCATGTAGAACTGGGCCCTGTCGTTCACCTCCGACACGATGAGCTGGTCATCGACATAGAGGTTGAGGCTGTAGCCCAGGCCGGCGGCCAGTTCGGCCACCCCGCGGGCGACCGGCAGGTCGACCGGCAGATGGAAGTATGTGTGGGCGGTGACGGCCGTCCTTATCAGCGCGCCGTTGTAGGCCACGATGGGCATGTCCCCCAGGCCGAGCTGCTCGGCGTACTTCCTCGCGGACGTAAACATGCGGCCGGTCACGATGGTCACGCGACGGCCGCTCGCAAGGACTTCCTTCAGGACGGTGATGGTCGACGGGTGGATGCTCAGGTCCTTGTCGAGGACCGTCCCGTCGAGGTCGAGGGCGATGAGCCGGATGTCAGCCTTGGATGACGTGGGCGAGTCCCTCCCGGCGGTGCCGGGCCTGCTCTAGCGGCGCCGCCCGACCACCAGGGAGGTCAGGACGGCGCTGATGACCGACAGGACGATGGCCCCCCAGAAGGCGGCCCCGAACCCGCGGACCTCGAACCCCAGGGGCAGGGTCGACACGGCCCATAACAGCAGGGCGTTGATGACCAACGTGAAGAGCCCCAGGGTGAGGAACCGGATGGGCAGGGTCAGGAAGAGCAGGACCGGGCGGATGGTGGCGTTGACGATGCCGATGACCGCCGCCGCCCACAGGGCGGCGACGAAGTCACGGACCACGATGCCTGAAATCAGATAGCTCGTGGCCAGGAGGGCCAGGGCGTTCAGCACCCAGCGGATGATGAGGTCCAATACACGCACCCCCCCTGATACTATTTCGTCACCGCCAGGTCGGCCCCTGCTCGCCCAAAACCTATCCCGGACTCAATGGAAGGCCAGGTTACCCGAAGTCTTCACGTCGCGCTCGATCTTCCTGAAGATGAGGTGCCCGGCGGCGACAAAGATGACCATGACCCCCAGTAGGATGGCGATCTCGATGGCCGGGGGAAGGAGGGTCGTCGTCCCCAAGAGATAACCCCGGATGGCGTCCATGCCGTAGGTCAGCGGGATCATCAGGGACACGGTCAGGAGGATCCGTGGCAGCACCCGCACCGGGAACTGCGAACCGCTCAGGAGCTGGACCGCGTAGTTGGTCATGTCGATGACGTTGTTGGCGTTGTTGGTCACCAGGACCAGCGCCGCGATGCCAAACCCCAGGCCGTAGAGGCCGATGAGGACCGGGATCATGGTCAGCACGGCCGGCAGGAGGTAGCCGGTGAAGGAGAAGCGGAAGAGCGCCCAGGCGAGGCCCATGATGCAGAGGCTCTCGAAGGTCGTGAAGGCCAGCGACCAGAGGGAGCGCCCGACGAGCTGGACGATGACGGGCGCGGGGGTCAGCCAGTTGGTCTCGAGGACCCCCTGCCACATCTCCTGGCGAAGGGTGAACCCCATGCCCCACATGACCGAGCCGACGTACGAGCTGACCACCGCCCCGGCGATGAAGAAGGCGATGTAGTCGGAGGTCCCGGTGTAGGCCGCCAACCCCTCATTGCGGCCCCCGACCGAGAAGGCCTGAGCCATGAAGATGATTGGTAGGCCCCAGACGAACGGGTCGAGCAATGAGAAGACGAGGTTCAGCGGGTACCGGAAGTAGGCGATGAAGTCCCGCCGGAAGATGGCCCGGACGACGAGCCAGTGACGAGCCAGGGCGGAGGGCCCGGCGGAGGGCTTCGCGCGGACTTCGTTCGTATCCATCAGTATTCCCCCAATGTGCCCTGGCTTCGAATCGTCCGTTCAGTGGCCCGGAAGGTGACCAGGCCACCGACCAGGAGGGCCAGCCCGGAGACCAGCAGGAAGACCAGGTCTCCGCTTATCGCCGCCCACCCTTGGCCGGCGACCACGGCCCGGGTGGCCTTGATCGAGTGGGTCAGGGGCAGCCAGAAAGAGACCGACTGCATCCAGAGCGGGAGGACGGCGATGGGATAGGACATCCCGCAGAAGATCATCATCGTCCCGCGGACCACGTTGACCGCCTACTGGATCTCCTTGGCCCGCAGGACCAGGCTGGCGAAGATGAAGCCCAGCCCATAGACGCTCGGCAAGGACGCCACGAGGACGAGCGCCAAGAGGAGAGGGCTGCCGTGAACGCGGAAGCCATAGAGGAAGTAGAACTCGATCCCGCCGACGACGAGGAAGTAGGTCCACTGCGCGACGTCGGACAGGAGGCTGCCGGCCAGGACGAACCATTTCGGGACCGGCGCCAGCCAGTTGGCCTCGAGCGTCCCCCGCTGCTGCTCAGTGCGGAGGGTCGTGCCGAAGTTCCAGAGCATCGTATTCAGCCACATCCAGAGGACGGTCCCGGTCAGGATGTAGCTCATGTAGTCCGAGGTGCCGGCGTACGCCAGGTAGGTGGCCATCCCTTCCCCGCTCGGCCCGGCCAGGGCCCGGGACGTGAAGACGTAGCCCAGCGGGAAGAGCGAGGGCCAGATGAGCATGGCGATGAACCATGACGGGTAACGGATGAAGATCTTCAGGTCTCGCCAGGCGGCCGCCCAGATGGCCGCGGCCAGCGACGGCCGGCGGAAGGCCGCCGGCCGCAAGGTCGCCGCGCTAATGGTCGACATTTGCTCCACCCCTCAGTCCCGGAGCGATTTGCCGGTCAGCTGGATGAACACGTCCTCGAGGGACGCTTCCTTGACCGTCAGGTTCTGCACGCTGTTGCCCTGTTCCAGGTACGCCTTGATGACCGTGCCGACGCTGACTTCCAAAGGCAGGTGGATGACGACCCGCCAGGTCTCCCCGTCGGGCGGGCGCTGCGCGCTCCAGCTGGAGATGAGCCCGGCGGCCTTGAGGGTCTGGCCGAATTCGTCGCGCCACTCCCCGGCCTCGAGCTCGACCACACGCACCTGCCTGAGCTCGCGCTTCAGGTGGTCGGGGGAGTCGAGGGCGATGACCTTCCCGTGGTCGATGATGGCCACGCGGTCCGAGAGGAAGTCGGCCTCCTCCATGTAGTGCGTGGTCAGGAGGACGGTCTTCCCCTCGCTCTTGAGCTCCAGGATGAGCTCGCGGAGGTTCCGCGCGGCCTGCGGGTCCAGGCCGGCCGTGGGCTCGTCGAGGATGAGGACCTCCGGTTCATGGAGGAGGGCCCGGGCGAGGGCGATTCGCCGCTTCATCCCCGTCGAGTACTTCTCGACCGTCTCGTCGGCCCGCTGAGACAGCTGAAACCGCTCGAGCAGGTCGCTTATCTTCTTGGTCAGGCGGGGCCCGGACAGGCCGTAGAGGGCCCCGAAGTACTGCAGGTTCTCGCGGCCGGTGAGCTTCCAGTAGACACAACGCTCGCCCGACAGGACCGTACCGATGCGGGAGAGCACCTTGGCCGGCTCCTTCTCGACCTCGAGCCCCTGGACGAGGACCCGCCCCGAGGTCGGCCGGAGCAGCGTCGAGAGCATCTTGATGGTCGTCGTCTTACCGGCCCCGTTCGGGCCGAGCAGGCCGAAGACCTCGCCCTGGGGGACGGAGAAGCTCACACCGTCCACGGCAACAATGGTCTTGGCGCCGTTGGAGCCGTTGGCGCCGTCACCGCCATTCGTGCCGTCGGCCGCCCCGTTCTCCGGTCGACGGCTCTTCCGGAAGACCTTGAACAGACTCCGCTTTGGCTTCGAGCGAAACTCCTTGCGCAGGTCTTCGACGACCAGCGCCGGAACAGACATGGCGGACCACCCCCTGAGACCCTATGGGACAGCTATCTGTGACGACCGGCGGCCGAGCCTCGGCTTCAGTCGACGTAGATCTCGACGTGGTCGCCGCTCTCCTCGTCGTTGATGTCGACGATCTTGCCCTGCGCGCCGGACTTGATGGCGGCCACCAGTTCGTCGACGTTGACGCCCTTGAGATAATCGGCGTTCTTGGGAACGAACCTCAAGGCCACATCGATGAGGGACAGCGGGAGGTTGACGTTGACCGTGGCCCGCCCGGACTTGGTCTCATAGACCTTGATCCGCAGGAAGTGGGCCTCGCGCCCGGTGGCCTCGGCGACCTGCGTGGTCTCAACGGCCGAGAGGAGCTTCGCCCCTTCTTCGGCGCTGATCTTGCCGCTCTCGATCATCTTCAGGATTTGCAGCCGTTCCTCGTTCATCTGGGCTACCTCCTCTGTTTCATCTCAACCAGATTTCGACCCGCGTTCCGCGCCCGTCGTTCACCTCGACCAGCGGCCCGACGGCCACCAGGCTCTGGCGGACAGCCCTGATGATCGCTCGGAGCTGGGATGGGGTCAGTTCGAAGTCGTTCCCCAGACCCCACCGACGACGGCCGTACCCGTGCTGGCGCGTTCCCCACCGCATCGCCCTTGGGGCGATCCAGCCCGCCATGGACAGACCTCCATGGACGAGGAACATGGGTAACCAGATGTTGAACCGTCGCCTCGCCCCGGCTTCGGCGATGCGGATCCCGAGCCAGTGGGCCGGCCGCGGGCGTTCCCGCCGCTCCAGTCGCCGCCGCTCCACCTCTCGATTGGTGCGCCAGCGTTCCAACTCGCGCAGGCCGGCGTCGACGGTCAGCTTCCCCGAGTCGATGGCGGCGACGACCTCTCTCACTTTCGGACTCATGGAGTCATCCCCTCGCCGTTCATCCGGTTCATTCAGGCTCTTCCTCTTCCAGCGCACGGAGCAGTTCCTCGGCCGCTTCCGGGGTGAGCCGCTTCTCTTCCACCATCTTCAGGATCTTGGCGATGTCCTCGTCGGCCGCGCGGGTGGCCGGTGCGCTTGGGACGGCAGGTTCCGCGGCCCACGCGCGTGAGTCGGTGAGCGGCTCGGCCGGCGCCGGCGCGAACCCCGGCTTCACCATGATGTCGCCGAGCCCGGAGCGGCAGATGATGCGGCATGAGGACCGGCCGAGGACGCCCCGCAGGAGGCCGCGCTCGGCGAATCGGTTGAGCAACGGGAGGTCACATTCGGCCCGGCCGGCATTGGTCTCGAGGTCCAGCTCGGCCCCTGCACCGGCCGGCACGGTGACCTCGATCCGCCCGGATGCAGTGTCGAACTTGTACCGACCATCGAGTCGCGGATCGAAGTCCGCGGTGATGACGCCCCGCCCGGTGTCGACGTGGATCTGCCGCGCCTCCACCCTGGACAGATGGACATCCCCGGTACCCGTATCAATCTCGATGTCCCCGCGGACCGCGGCGGCCTGGACGGGCCCCGACCCCGTGTCCACATGGACTTCACCATCAACCCCGATGATCTCGACGCGGCCGCTGCCCGTATCGACCACGACCGGCCCGCCGGCGTCCTCGACGACGACGTTCCCCGAGCCCGTGTCAACGTGGACACCGGGCCCGACCCAACTGAGGGCCACGTCACCGGAGGCCACGTCGACTTCGACGAAGCCCTCCACCCGCTCGACGCTGACACCCCCGCTGGCCGTGTCGATCTTGACCCGCGTCGACCGCGGGACCGTGATCTCCAGGTCGACCCGCGTCCCGGTCGCCGACCCGAAGAGGCCCCGCGGCGCCCCGGCGTCCACCTCCAGCCTGGACCCGTGGAGATGAGCCCTCAGGGTCAACCGGTCCAGCCGGCGACGCGCCTCATCCTCGCTGAGACCCTGGGCCCGCTTGGTCCCGCGGACGCGGGCCTCATCGCGGTCCCAGGAGGTCACGTCGACCCGTCCGACGTCCTGGTCGACCTCGAGCCGCCCCCCGGAACGGAGCGGGAAGACCTGTTCCCACACATCGGTGCGCTCGAGCCTATCGCTCATCTTCGCCTACCCTCCCGCGGGCAGACCTTGTTCCCCTGATGGGCCGGCTCAACGTCTGACGAAGCTGCCGATCACGGCCGCGACGCCCAGGGCCCCCAGGGTGAGGAAGCACGTCGCCCAGAACCCGAAGTGGAAGTAGATGCCGGCGAAGATGCCGCCGCCGATGGCCAGCATCATCAGACCGTCGGCGAAGTGATGCCCGTCGAACCACCGGTGCTCGTCGGCGCGGTACAGGCCGCTCTTGATGAGGGCCAGGGTCTTGAGATGACCCAGCACCGCCAGGGCCAAGAAGAAGCCGAGGACCGAGAAGAAGATCGTCAGGAACAGTTGTGTGTTGGTGACCATGAATTCGACCATTGTCCGTCTCCCCTCCGTATGAACCCTCTGGTCTGTCTCTGGTTATGGCTCGGCGCGGGCCGAAGCGCCTTCACGGGCTGTTCGGGCGCTCCGGCCCGGCCGTTCACACATGTTCTCCCCGCCGCCGGGGCTCAGACCGATCGGCTGACGACCACGGACCCGTTCGAGGTCCGGGCCGAGATGTAGATGCGGCGGGCTTTACCGTCGAACCCGGTGGTCCGGGCCTTGGACCTGCGGTGGCCCATCTGCCGCTCGTGGACGCTGTACTCGAGGTCGGGCAACTCCAGCTCGACGTGGCCCATCGAGGTCGAGGCGTCGATGTCGTAGCCGCTGTCGGCCTGCTCGTCCGGGCGGACCCGGATGCTGCCGTTGGAGGTCCGGAGCTGGAGGCGACTTTCGCCGCCTGAAGCGCCGAAGGGGACCACGGTGATCGAGCCGTTGGAGGTATCCGCGTCCAGGTCGCGGGCTGAGCAGTTGGCGATGATGCGGCCGTTGGACGTTCGCAGCCGGACCTTCTCGCCGGTCGAACGCTCGCAGACGACGCGGCCGTTAGAGGTCTGGGCCTCGACGACCTCGGTCCGCAGGCCGTCCAGCTCGATGCGGCCGTTGGCGGTGCGTAGGTCCAGCCGGTACAGATGACTGGTCGGCAGGCTCAACTCGGCGGCCACTCCGCTGTTGTTCCACCCGCTGATGCGGGACTCGAGGACGAGTCCGGTGGGCGTGGCCGTGAAGCGGACCATCTCCTGAGCCCGGCGCCGCGCCTCTTCCTCGCCGGGACCACGCAGGCTCTTGATCACCCTCAGGTGGTAGTCCGGGCGGTCCCAGCCCTTGAGGACCAGGCGACCGTTGGATGTGTTCATCTGGATGGTCACCGGCCGGCCCTCAGTCGGCTCGAACCGGCCCCCATGCTCTTCCTCGAACTTGTAGGTCTCACCGAAGAGACCGAACCGGAGATTGATGCCGCCGAAGCCGTCGATGACATCCTCCAGGATGGACTTGGGTCGTGGACCGCGATCCTGATCCCACTCCTCGCGGGGTGGCGCCTGAGCCCCCGAGCCGGCCCGCGGGCCGGCTTCCTTGGCCGGTTGCCCCAGAGCCTTTAGAAGCTCCACGCCTTCCTGAGGGGTGATCTTCCCCTCCTGGACCATCTTCAGGATAGCCATTCGTTCCTCTTGCATCTTTCAACCCTCCTAAGCTCCCGATGGCGGGTCTCTTCTCCCCTTCCCTCCATCGCTGGAGACTGTCAACCACGTCAAGCCAGGCTGCGGTTCACGGCGCGTCAGTCGTTGACGGTGATGTCGCCGCCTCCCGTCCGTGCCTTCACCCGGGCCTCCCCGGTGCCGATCCGGCCGACCAGCTCCCGTTCGGAGCGGTGCTTGGTCTCGCTCAGGCGCAGGTCACACGTGACGTCGCCGCCGTCGGAGACCAGGTCGAGGGCGGCCGAGGCGTCGGCCGGCATGAACAGGACGACGTCACCCCGTCCGGCCACGAGTTCGCTGGATGTGCCGGCGGCCGGCCGGAGGCTGGCGGTGACATCACCGTGCTCGGCCGTGAGACGGGCCTCGGGCACCGGGTCCTGGACGGTCACGTCGCCGTGGCGGCTGATCGCCTTGACCGGACCGCCCGCCCGTTCCACGTCGATGTCTCCATGCTCGGTCGAGAGGTCGAGCGCGGAGGTCGGTCCCATGACGGTGATGTCGCCGAGGTCACCATGGACCTCGACCCTGGCGTCGGCCGGCACCTCGACTTCCAGGTCGACCGAACCCCGCGGGCTGGACGAAGCCCGGCCGAGGTCCACCCGGACCGTGACCGACTCCCGGTCGCCTTCCGTCCGGACGGTGATGGCCGAGCAGCGGGCCACGGCCTCGCTCGGGTCGGCCCCGCGGGCCGATTTGTCCGCCTCGACCCGGACGATCCCGGGCGCGCCGGCCTTGATGGTGATGTCCCCGACCGGGTCGATGACGGTGACCCGGGCGCCTGCGTCGACTTTGTGTTCGAGGAAGATGGTCTCATTGTGGCCGGACCACCAGCCGCCGAGGCGGGCGGCCCGGAGCCCTTCCCGGACGCCCCGCATGGCCTCGCGGAGACCCGTTCCCAGGCCCTCGCGGAGACCGTACCGCATCCCTTCGAGACCTTCCCTGAGGCCGCGCATGCCCTCGTCGATGCCGTCGCGGACGGCCTCGCTGATCTCCGAGCCGAGGTCCCAGTCGTCATCGTCTTCATCCCGGCGACGTTCCGGTCCGCCCTGGCCGCCATTGCCGGTGGCCGACCCGGGCTCCCTGCCCGGGGCCGTCGCGGTGTGAGCGGTGTGAGCGGTATGCGCGGATTGCGCGGATCGCGCGGGTTCCGCCGGCGCGACCGCCGCCCGCTGTTCGTCCTCTTCGCCCAGGGCCTTCAAAAGCTCGGCGGCCTCTTCCTCGGTGATCCGCCCGCTCTTGTGCAATTCCTCGATGAACCGGCGTTCCTCGTCCACCTTAGTCCCTCCCGGTCTCGGTGTCGTCGTCCGTCTTTTCCTCGTCAAGCGGTTTGGCCGCCTCTGTTTCGTCAGCCGCGCCGGTGGGCAAGGACGCCTTGGACTTCAGCAGTTTCACTGCGTCCTCGGCGGAGATGCGACCGGACTTGAGGGCCTCCAGGACCTCGCGACGGCGGGAGGCCCCCCCCGTGTCCTCGGGGACCGGTTCGGCCCGGTAGCCCAACGCCTGGATGACCGCCTCGAGGCGGCCCCTGACGGTCGGGTAGGAGATGCCCAGCTCCCGCTCGACCTCTTTGATGTTGCCGCGCGCCTTGAGGAAGACCTCTACGAAGTCGAGCTGGTCGCGGGTCAGGGCGTCGAACTTGGTGCCCCCGAAACGCCCTTCGATGGTCGTCTCACAGTGCGAGCAGTGTAGGCGGGTGATGTCGAGCTTTTCGTGGCAGACCGGGCACCGCCCGGGCATTCTCCGCTTCTCCACAGGACCACCCCGTTTTCACCGAACATTTAAGGGACTGGTTTAATATCCTTAAGGTCTCACTTCAAAGAATAAAGGATGGCATTCGTTCTGTCAATCCCTCTGCATATGGCACGAGCCGGCGACCGAATCCTGGGATCCGGAGGGCCGGCTCGTTTTAGTTCAGTTGGCTCGGTTCTGGCCTGAGCGCCGCACCTTGACCAGCTCGACCTTCATCGGCGAGTGGCTGATGGCGCCCAGCAGACCGGCGAGGACATCGGCTTCCTCGCGGGCGGCGATGACCAGCGGGCAGGTGTCGAGCACCTTGGCCTGGCCGGTCGATTCGACGTACCGCAGGACGTCCTCAGACAGATCACCGTGATAGAGGACCTCGATGGTCTCCATCCCGCGTTCACCTCCGTAAGACTTCCTAAGACCAGCATCAGTGCGTTCCATTCGAGCGAAGGGCAACGCGACCGACATCGAAAAGGTGGTCACGGTCTTCATCTCCTTCTTAAAGCCCTGGCGGTTCTGTGACTCCCCGTCCGCCGGGCGGATTACCGGAGGGTTAACATCCTTACCCTTCCGATTGACATTGTAAACCCACCCCCTTAATATGTCAAGGCACCCCCTTAAATTTCATGAACCCCTCCAATGATCAGCCGCCGTCCCTGGGGTGTTTTTCGTTTGACCAGCTATCTGCCCCTTGAACGCACAAAGCGGCCCGGGAAACTCCCGGGCCGCAGGTTTCTCACTGGAGTTAAGGATCTCAAGGGCGGTCTTTCAGCCCCGTTGTCGGCGGGGGTGTCCCGCGGAGCAAGGGAGACGACCTGGCCCGGTCCCCCGCTCCATGACTTCTTCAGTTGTCATCCGACCGCCGAGGGCAACACGGAACCTGAGCGCGGCAAAGCCGGCTCCAGCGATCCCGTTCACGCGCCTTGGAGTGAGGTTGCGGATCATCTTGGTCTCCCTCCTTTACCCTTGATGGGCGCAGCCGCCGTTTGCTCAGGGCGGCACCGAGTGTTTAAGACGTAAGAGACCCGGAAAGGTTCCGGCCTTCCGACCGGTTTGCGAAAAAAAGTCTAGGGGGTGCGGTCAACCGCGGCTGCCCCGAGCCCGGTCGGCCTCCATCGCGAGCAGGCGGCGCTTCATCGGCAGCCCGCCACCGAACCCGCCCAGGCCTCCGCCGGAGGCCAGGACCCGGTGGCAGGGGTGGACGAGCGGGACCGGGTTGGTTGCCATGACCTGTCCCACGGCCCGGGCCGCGCCCGGGCTGCCGACCTTTGCCGCCAGCTCCCCGTAGGTCACCGTCGACCCGTAGGGGATGGCGGCACAGGCGTCATGCACGCGCCGCTGGAAGTCCGTCAGCTTGATGTCCGCGGCGTGCCGGGCGAGGTCGACCCGGTCCCCGGCGAAATACCGGCGCAGGTCGGCCTCCAGGGACGCGAAGGCCCCCGGGTCCTCGGCGGCGTCGGGGTACGCCCGGCGGGCCTCATCGACCGCCTCCCGCCGGCTGCCCTTCGGCAGGGTCAGGTAGCGAAGCCCTCGGTCGGAACGCACGGCGGCCTGCCAGCCAAAGCCCGCGTCGAAGGCGGTCCAACGGAGTCTTTCCTCACTGCTTCCCATTCGGTACTCCTCCCTCGGTCTCGGCATGCAGTCTCGAATAGATGATCTCGGCCACGGGCGCGGGAAGGCCCTCGACCGACTTTATCTCGTCCAACGTGGCCCGTCGGAGCCCGGCCACCGACCCGAAGCGCCTCAGCAGCATCGTGCGCCGACGGGGACCGATGCCCGGGATGTCGTCGAGGACGGACCGCAGCGTCCGCTTCTTTCGGACGAGGCGGTGGTATCCGATGGCGAAGCGGTGGGCCTCGTCCCGGACGCGCTGGACCAGGAAGAGGGCCTCCGAGCCGCGTTGCAAGATGATTGGTTCTCTCCGGGCCACGCCGAAGAGCCACTCGTTCTCCTTGGCCAGACCGAAGGTCGGGATGCCGGCCAGGCCAAGGCCCTCGAGGACCTCACGGGCCGCGGACAGTTGCCCCTTGCCCCCGTCGACGATGATCAGGTCGGGCAGGACGGCGAACTTCGGGGCCCCGGCGGCCCTCTCCTCGCGCTCACGAAGCCCCCGGCGGTAGCGCCGGCCGATGACCTCGGCCATCATCGCGAAGTCGTTCGGCCCCTCGACCGTCCTTATCTTGAAGCGGCGGTAGTCCTCTTTCTTCGGCCGGCCGTCCTCGAAGACGACCATCGAGCCGACCGCCTCCGCCCCCTGGATGTTGGAGATGTCGAAGCACTCGATGCGCCGCGGGGGCTCGTCGAGGCCCAGCTCCCGGGCCAAGTCGCGGAGGGCGTCGCCGGTCTGCTCCTGCTCCCGGGCGCGCTCGGCCAGCCGCTCCTGCATCGAAACCCGGGCGTTCTCGGTCGCCAGCTCGACCAGGCCGCGTTTCTCGCCCCGCTTGGGCTGGATCAGCCGGACCTTCTCGCCGCGCCGCGAGCTGAGCCACTCTTCGATGAGCTCCGCTTCGGGCACCGGCTCCGGCACAAGGACCTCTTTGGGGATGAAGGATGCCTGGGCATAGAACTGCTTGACGAAGGCGGTGATGACGTCCGACCCGGCCTGGTCCTCGGCTCCGCTGAGGAGGAACCCCTCGCGCCCGACCAGGCGGCCCCCGCGGATCTGGAAGACCTGCACCGAGGCCTCGTCGCCGTGGCGGGCGAGGGCCACGACGTCCTGGTCCTCCATGCCGGTCGAGATCATCTTCTGCCTCTCACTGACCTGCTCGATCGCCTTCATCTGGTCGCGGTGCTCGGCGGCCCGCTCGAAGTCCAGGGCCTCGGCCGCCTCGTCCATGCGGTGCCGCAGCCGGTCCGTGATATCCTGCGTGCGGCCTTCCAGGAAGAGGCAGAGTTCCTTGACCATCGCCTTGTAGTCGGCCGCGGAGACCATCCCCCGGCACGGACCCAAGCAGCGGTGGACGTGGTAGTCGAGGCAGGGACGGGTGACCGACTGGAACTTGTGGTCGCTGCAGATGCGGAAGGGAAAGACCCGACGGATGGTGCGCAGCGTGTCCCGGACCGCGTCCGGATGGGTGTAGGGTCCGAAGTAGAGGGCCCCGTCGCGCCTCATCGACCGAGCGATGGTGACCCTGGGGAACGGCTCGTTGGGGTCCACCCTCAGGTACGGGAAGTGCTTGTCGTCCTTAAGCCGGACGTTGAAGTACGGGTGGTGCTCCTTGATCAGGTTGGACTCGAGGATGAGGGCCTCGACCTCGGAATCCGTCCGGACGAACTCGAAGTCCCGGACCTGGGCGACCATGGTCAGGGTTCGGGGGTTGAGGTTGCGGGAAGACTGGAAGTATTGCCGCACGCGGTTCCGCAGCGAGCGGGCCTTCCCGATGTAGATGATCCGGCCTTCCTGGTCCTTGAACAGGTAGACCCCGGGCTTGGCCGGGAGCCTGGCCAGCTTGGCTTCGATGGCTTCGTCGGGAGCAGGCCGGCCGTCCTCAGGCAAGACCCTTCACCCTCCTGTCGCGCTGGTCGCCCCGCCGCGCCCGGCGGGGTTCACCCAGGTGCGGTGGCCGAAATGGCCGCAATGGCCGTAATGGCCGCGATGGTGGTATTCTCCCCGCGACGGTGGTCCCCTGCCGCGTCGGCGCAGGGATGCGGGCGAGGATGTGGAATCCTCCGTAGCGAAGTGATGCGTCTGGAAGGAGTGTTGGACGATGGCCCAGCGAAAGGTGGTCCCGGACCTGGCGGCCCTGGACCGAGAGGTCATCGGCGACGTCTGGACCTCGGACGAAGCCTACAGGAACCTGGTCTATCTGTGCGACGAGTGCGGCAGCCGGTTCGGCGGCACGGAGAGCGAGCGTGAGGCGGTCGACTATCTCCTGGCCAAGATGAACGAGTACGGCCTGGAGAACGTCCACACGGAGGAGTTCGAGTACACCGGGTGGGCCAGGGGCACCGCCAAGCTGCAGGCGACTTCGCCCGAACGGCGCGAGTTCCCGTGCATCGCCCTGCCGTACTGCGGCACGGCCACGATCGAGGGCAAGCTGGTCTTCCTGGGCTCTGGGAACCCCGAGGTCTACGCCGACAAGGCGGCCGAGATCAAGGGCAACATCGTCATGGTCACCACCGAGTCGCCCCCGGACATGAAGCGGGTCATGCATCGGATGGAGAAGTTCGGCCGGGCCGTGGCCGCCGGCGCCGTCGCCTTCATCTGGATGCGCGACGAACCGGGTCTGCTTGAGGAGACGGGTTCGCTGCGGTTCAACGCCGAGGCCGACATCCCGGGCATCGGCGTGTCCAAGGAGACCGGCGCCGCCATCCTCCGCTTGGCCGAGAAGGGCCCGGTCAAGCTGAAGGTGACCACCAAGAACAAGGTCGAGCGGATGACCTCCTCGACCATCGTCCCCGAGGCGCCCGGCCAGGAGAGCCCGCGCCGCCTGCTGTTCGCCGGCGGGCACCTCGACGGTCACGACATCGCCCCCGGGGCGATGGACAACGGCTCCGGCACGGTCATCGTCCTCGAGGCCGCGCGGGCCCTCGCTCGCATCAAGGACAAGTTGCCCCACACCGTGCGCTTCGTCATCTTCCCCTTAGAGGAAATCGGCCTCATCGGCTCGGAGGAGTACGTCCACGCCCACCGGCGCGAGATGCGGAACGTGCAGTTCATGGTCAACCTAGACGCCGCCGGGGCCGGCGGTGAGCCGGTCCTGCTGGTCCAGGGCTGGAAGGAACTCCTGCCGGTGTTCAAGGGCATGGCCAAGCAGATGAAGCAGCCCTGGCAACTGCGCAGCAACCTGAACCCATACTCCGACCAGTTCAACTTCGCCGCCGCCGGCGTCCCGAGCGGCTTCATGTCCTCGACCCGGCCGGCCGGGCGGAAGCCCGGTGAACGCGGCTGGGGCCATACCGCCGCCGACACGCTCGACAAGGTGAGTCCGCGGGGACTCCAGATGGACGCCCTCAACCTGGCTCGCCTGCTGCTTTACATGTCGTTCCAGGAACAGGACTGGCCGGCCAGCCACAAGGGCAAGGCGGAGATAAAGAAGCTCCTCGAGGCGCAGGACCTGTGGGAGGTCCTCGGCTTCGAGAAGCGGCTTCCATTGCGAGGTTGGTGAGACCTGACGGGAGCCTTCCCGGAGGGCTCCGCGGAGGATGAGTCCATGACGGCGCCGCCCGGCGTCCTGGCTTCGGCTAGTGGGCCTGGGCGAGCGCCTTTGTTTTGCCCGTCCGCTTGGTCCCCCCGGCCCGGGGCGCCCGCCGTTCCTGCGGCCCCAGGACCTTGGCCAGGAACTGCCCGGTGAAGGATTGGGGCATGGCCGCCACTTCCTCGGGCGTGCCGGTGGCAATGACCCGGCCGCCCCGCTCCCCGCCCTCCGGGCCGAGGTCGATGATGTAGTCGGCGGTCTTGATGACGTCCAGGTTGTGCTCGATGACGAGGACGGTGTCACCGGCCTCGACCAGCCGGCCGAGGACCACCAAAAGCTTGTGGATGTCGTCGATGTGAAGGCCGGTGGTCGGCTCGTCCAGAATGTACATGGTCTTGCCGTTGGACCGGCGCGACAGCTCGGTGGCCAGCTTGACCCGCTGGGCCTCGCCGCCGGAGAGGGTCGTCGCCGGCTGCCCGAGCTTGATGTAGCCCAGGCCGACGTCGCGTAAGGTCTCCAGCTTGCGCTTGAGCCGTGGGAGGTTCTTGAAGAACTCGAGGGCCTCGTCGACGGTCATCTCGAGGACCTCGGCGATGGACTTGCCCTTGTACTTGACCTCCAGCGTCTCGCGGTTATAGCGCTTGCCCTTGCAGACTTCGCAGGGCACGTATACGTCGGGCAGGAAGTGCATCTCTATCTTGATGATGCCGTCGCCCCTGCAGGCTTCGCAGCGGCCCCCGCGGACGTTGAAGGAGAACCGGCCGGCCTTGTAGCCGCGCATCTTGGCTTCCGGCGTGGCCGCGAAGACCTCGCGGATGAGATCGAAGAGGCCGGTGTAGGTGGCCGCGTTCGACCGCGGCGTGCGGCCGATGGGCGACTGGTCGATGTCGATGACCTTGTCAAGGTACCGCAGTCCCGTGACGGCGTCGTGGTCACCGGGCTTGGTCCGGGCGCGGTTCAGCTCGGCGGCCAGCTTCTTGTGGAGGATCTCGTTGACCAGCGTGCTCTTGCCCGACCCGGAGACGCCCGTGACGCAGATGAACACGCCGAGAGGGAACTTGACGTTGATGTCCTTCAAGTTGTGCTCGCGCGCCCCCCTGACCTCGAGGGCCTTGCCGTTCGGCCGGCGCCTGGCCAAGGGCACCGGGATCTCCTTCTTGCCGCTGAGGTATTGGCCGGTGATGGACTCGGGGCAGGCCATGATGTCCTGGATGGTACCCGCGCAGATGACCTTGCCGCCGTGGGCGCCGGCCCCCGGGCCGATGTCGATGATGTGGTCGGCGGCCCACATGGTCTCCTCGTCGTGCTCGACGACGATGAGGGTGTTGCCCAGGTCGCGCAGTCGCTTGAGGGTGTCGATGAGCCGCATGTTGTCCCGCTGGTGCAGGCCGATGCTGGGCTCGTCGAGGATGTAGAGGACGCCGACCAGACTGGACCCGATCTGGGTGGCCAGGCGGATGCGCTGGGCCTCGCCGCCGGCCAGCGTCCCGGCCGCACGATCGAGGGTCAGGTAATCCAGGCCGACGTTGACGAGGAAGCCCAGACGTTCGCGAATCTCCTTGAGGACCTGGTGGGCAATGGTCTCCTCGCGCTTGGTCAGTTCCAGATGGTTGAAGAAACCGAGGGCCTCGACCACCGACAGGGCGGTGACGTCGGCGATGGACCGGTCGCCGATCTTGACCGCCAGGCTCTCCGGCTTGAGGCGCTTGCCGCCGCAGGCCGGGCAGGGCTTGGTGCTCATGTACTCCTCGAGCTCGGCGCGGGCGCCGTCGCTCTGCGACTCGCGGAAGCGCCGCTCGAGGTTCCGGATGACGCCCTCGAAGCTGGTCTCCTTGGTCCGCATGACCCCGCCGAAGCCCTCGAAGGTGAACCTTATCTGTTCGTTGCCGGACCCGTTGAGGATGATGTCGACCCACTTCGGGTCCAGTTCGTCGATGGGTACATCGGTCCGGAAACCGAAGTGGCGGGCGACGGCCTCGATGAGCGATGGGTAGTACGTCATCGTCCCACGGTACCAGGGGACGATGGCCCCGTCGTCGATGCTCTTTCGACGGTCCGGGATGACGAGGTCCGGGTCGATCTCCATGTTCGACCCGAGCCCGTCGCAGATCGGGCAGGCCCCGTAAGGGTTATTGAAGGAGAACATCCGCGGCTGGGGCTCTTCGATGCTTATACCGCACTCGACGCAGGCGAAGTTACGGGAGAAGAGGATCTCTTCCTTTCCCGCGACATCGGCGACGACCGTGCCGCCGGACAGGTTGAGAGCCGTCTCCAGCGAATCGGCCAGCCGTTTCTCGAACCCCGGGCGGGCCACCAAGCGATCGACGACGGCCTCGATGGTGTGCTTCTTGTTCTTCTCGAGGACGATGTCCTCGGTTATCTCCCGGACCTGGCCGTCCACGCGGACGCGGACGTAGCCGCCCTTCTTTATCTCCTCGAGGACCTTCTCATGCTCGCCCTTACGTCCGCGGACAATGGGGGCGAGGATCTGCAGCCGCGCACCCTCGGGTAGGGCGGCGATCTGGTCGACCATCTGCTCGACGGTCTGTTGGGCGATGGGGCGGCCGCACTTGGGGCAGTGCGGGCGACCGATCCTGGCAAAGAGGAGGCGCAGATAGTCGTAGAT
Source organism: Bacillota bacterium (assembly GCA_021787335.1). GTDB lineage: Bacteria > Bacillota > Sulfobacillia > JAJYWN01 > JAJZPE01 > JAJZPE01. Next base: position 61,680 of record JAJYMC010000033.1, read on the forward strand.
CTCAGTGACCGTGCCGACGGTCGACCGGGGGTTGCGGCTGGTCGTTTTCTGGTCGATGGAGATGGTCGGGGACAGGCCCTCGATGTAGTCCACGTCGGGCTTGTCCATCTGACCGAGGAACTGGCGGGCATAGGCCGACAGGGACTCGACGTAGCGCCGCTGCCCCTCCGCGAAGATGGTGTCGAAGGCCAGCGACGACTTGCCCGACCCGGACAACCCGGTGATGACCACGAACTTGTCCCTCGGGATCTCGACGTCGATGTCTTTCAGGTTGTGTTGACGGGCCCCGCGGACGACGATCTTATCCTTGGTCATGGAGACTCTCCAGTCGTTGCGGCAGTAAGCTTTAGGCCGCTCGTAGGTGCACTTGGATTATACCACACGGCCGTACGCTTTCACCACCCGCGCTTGGGCAGCTCCTTCTCGAGGCTCTTGATCTTCCAGACCGTCCCCTTCTTCGACGGGCAGGAGATGAACCAGTGCTCCGGGTCATTGTCCTCCCACGATGGGGCGCCGAGGGCGCACATCAGGACCGGCCTGGTGACCGAGTCGGTCAAGGCGCCGCACATCCCCTTGGGCGGGATCCAATTGTCCCAGATGAAGCTCTGACCGAGTTTGTGGACACACTTTCCACGCTGCTCGACCATGGTTATCCTGACCGGCAGGAACTCTCCCCTCTTGGCCACGGGATACACCTCTCTTCAGATCGGAGGAACCAGTGACCTGATTATACTATACCGAACACGTGTTTGGCAACGGCCCCCAGGCTGCTCTCCACTGAGTCCATTGACGTCGGCCCGCCCGGCTGTTATACTGGTCGTGACCACTATACCCGGCGGGGTATCAACCGGCCACCGATCGGTTACAAGAACGGACCGTCGGCTGGGCATAATCTAACGTGAAACGAGGTGATTGCGGGGATGCCGTTGATCCAGGAAAAGGACCGTGAGTATCTTCAGAAGTTGTTCGCGGACGAGCTGAAGGGCGACGTCCGGATGATCCTCTTCACCCGCCTCAACGAAAACGCCGGGGCGGACGGCGAACCGGCGGACGACTGCCCCTACTGCCAGGCGGCCGCCGACCTGTCCAAGGAGATGGAGGGGCTCTCCGACAAGCTCAAGGTCGAGGTCCACGACCTCAACAAGGACGGCACCGAGGCCACGAAGTACGGCGTCGACAAGGTCCCCACGTTCGTCATCGTCGACCCGAAGGGTGACGACCATGGCGTTCGGTTCTTCGGGCTGCCGGCGGGCATGGAGTTCTCGGTGCTCATCGCCGACCTCATGGACATGTCCAAGGAGCAGACCCGGCTGGCCCAACCGACCAAGGATTCCTTGAAGGAGATCGACAAAGACGTCAACATCGAAGTCTTTGTCACCCCTACGTGACCGCACTGTCCGGCCGCGGCGCGGCTGGCTCATCAGTTCGCGATGGAGAGCGAGAAGGTCAAGTCCTCTGTCGTCGAGGCGTCTGAGTTCCCCGAGTGGTCCCAGGAGAACGACGTCTACGCCGTCCCCAAGGTGGTCATCCGCCATGGCGACAAGAAGGTCGAGTTCGAGGGGGCCTACCCGGAGAAGATGTTCATCCAGCAGGTGATGAAGGCCCTCGAAGCGTGAACGGCCCACAGTAGCACCTTCGAAAGAGCCCGGCCAGTAGCCGGGCTCTTGTTTCTTACTCCCGAAAACAAAAGACCCGGTCTTAGACCGGGCTGCCGGACCGTCGATGACTGCAGGCCTATGCCCGCGACGGCTTGCGGGGTGAGGCGAGGTCGTCCGCCTCGAGGACTCTGATTCTCTCTCCCACCACCCGGACCCTCCCGATAGCCGCCAGGGACCAGCCGGCGCGTTCCCTGTCCTTGATCACCGAGCCGACGCGCGTGGACGGGGCGTTGAGGACCACCAGCAGCTGCGGCTGCGCGGAGGGGGCGATGAACACCAGGTCGCTAACTGTCCGGCCGCCGGCCGGGCGGGCCGCAGACCGTCTGGATCCATTTCGGGCCAACTTGCCTTACACTTCCTTCTTCTAGTCTTGCGGGACGCGGGGGCACCCAGGATGACACCCCCAAAACCATTATCGGACGCCAATCGCCTGGCTTTAGCCGCGGGGAGCCCCTGGCCTTTCCTCGTACCAGGGCCGAAAGCGCGGCGTTGAAACGTAAACCCAGCTTCCTGGGCAAGATGCGGAAAACGTGAAGACCCGGCCGGGGCCGGGTCTTCTGTCCTTGTTTCGGTCTTCCTCACTGATGCCGGGCTAGGGTCACGCAAGCCTGATAAATCAACAACCAGGGTTCCCCCTGGTTGTTCTGAACGATAGCCGTTTAAGAGCGGCAGCCTACCCCCGCTCGTCCCCGCCCGCCTTGGCCTTGGCCTTGGCCTTGGCCTTCCCCGCCGGGGCCGTTTGCTCGATCTCCGCGATGGCATCCCTCAGGTCGGCCGCCCGCTCGAACTCGAGCCGCTTGGCGGACTCCTTCATCTCCTTGCGGAGGGCCTCGACGAGCTTCTCGCGCTCGCGCCGGCCGAGCTTTGACGGGTCGAAGCCGACCTCGTAGACCGACTTGACCTCGGCCGCCTTCGGGACGACCTCCATGACGTCGCGGACAGCCTTCCGGACCGTCTGCGGGGTGATGCCGTGCTCCTCGTTGTGGGCCACCTGCAGGGCCCGGCGGCGGTCGGTCTCGTCGATGGCCCGCCGCATCGAGTCGGTGACCACGTCGGCGTACATGATGACCTTGCCCTCGACGTTGCGGGCGGCGCGCCCGGTGGTCTGGATGAGCGAGGTCTCCGACCGGAGGTAGCCTTCCTTGTCGGCGTCGAGGATGGCCACCAGAGAGACCTCCGGCAGGTCCAGCCCCTCGCGTAACAGGTTGATGCCGACGAGGACATCGAAGACGCCCAGCCGCAGGTCGCGCAGGATCTCCATCCGCTCCAGGGTCTGGACTTCGGAATGAAGGTAGCGGACCTTGACCCCGGCCTCCTTGAGATAATCGGTGAGGTTCTCGGCCATCCGCTTGGTCAGCGTGGTGACGAGGACGCGGTGGCCGCGGCCGGCGCGGTCGTGGATCTCCCAGAGGAGGTCGTCGATCTGGCCCTTCACCGGCCGGACCTCGATCTCCGGGTCGACCAGGCCGGTGGGCCGGACGATCTGCTCGACCACCTTCTGCGAGTGCTCGCGTTCGTAGGGCCCCGGCGTGGCCGAGGTGAAGAGGACCTGATTGACCCGCTCTTCGAACTCAGCGAAGTTGAGCGGCCGGTTGTCGAGGGCCGACGGCAGGCGGAAGCCGTATTCGACGAGGGCCTCCTTGCGTGACCGGTCTCCCGCCCACATCGCGCGGAGCTGGGGGATGGTCTGATGGCTCTCATCGATCACCAGCAGGAAGTCCTTCGGGAAGAAGTCGAGCAGCGTATAGGGGGGTTGCCCGGGGGCTCGTCCCGTCAGATGGCGCGAGTAGTTCTCGATGCCCGAGCAGAAGCCCACTTCCTGCAGCATCTCCAGGTCGTACCGGGTGCGCTGCTCGAGTCGCTGCGCTTCGACCAACCGCTCATGGTCGCGGAGCCACTTCAGCCGGGTCTCGAGTTCCTCCTCGATGGTGCGGATGGCCCGCTCGCGCTTCTCGGCGACGGTCACGTAGTGGCTGGCCGGGTAGACCGAGAGGTGGGGCCGCTCGGCGACGACCTCGCCGGTGAGCACGTCGAACTCGCTGATCCGCTCGACCTCGTCCCCGAACAGCTCGACCCGCATGGCTCTTTCGTCAAATGAAGCGGGGAAGATCTCGATGACGTCGCCGCGGACGCGGAACGTGCCCCGCCTGAAATCGTAATCGTTACGGTCGTATTGGATCTCGACCAGCCGGCGGAGGATGGCGTCGCGGTCGACGGTCTCCCCGCGTTCCACGGACAGCTGCAACTGCCGGTAGTCCTCGGGCGAGCCGATGCCGAAGATGCACGAGACGCTGGCGACGATGATGGTGTCGCGGCGGTCGAGCAGGGCGGCCGTGGCCGCGTGCCGCATCTTGTCGATCTCGTCGTTGATCGACGAGTCCTTCTCGATGTAGGTGTCGCTCTGCGGGATGTACGCCTCGGGCTGGTAGTAGTCGTAATAGCTGACGAAGTACTCGACCTTGTTCTCCGGGAAGAACTCCCGGAACTCCCCGCAGAGCTGCGCGGCAAGGGTCTTGTTGTGGGCGATGACCAGGGTCGGGCGCTGGACGGCCTCGATGGTCCAGGCCACGGTGGCCGTCTTGCCCGAACCGGTCACGCCCAACAGGGTCTGAAAATGCTTGCCCGCAAGGACGCCCTCGGCCAGGTTCTCGATGGCCTTGGGCTGGTCCCCGGCGGGACGGAAGTCGCTGATGACCTTGAACCGATTGGTGGTCTCCACTGACATGTGAGGAATCCCCTTCGGGCCGACCGCGTTCCTTCGGCCGGCCGCTCCTTATGTCGTTCCCTTAACGTCGATGAGCGGAACCGAGCCTGGCCTGGAGCCAGGCGGCGAGAGCCTTGATCGAGTTGCCGCTCCGCTGCTCCACCTGATAGTCGTCGCCGGCCTCGGGCACGGTCACCAGCCCGGTCAGGCCGCCCTCGCGCCTGAGTTCCGTGGCCCTGATGGTCAGACGACGCTGACCGCGGCGGACGACCAGGTTGAGATGCGGGAGCCAGCCGGGCCCGCGCCCCTCGTCCGGCCCGGCCCCCGGGGCCGCGGAGGGGCGGAAGAACTCGAAGAGTTCGGCCCGGCGGTCGACCGGGACGTCGTTGACGGCCAGGATGACGTCGCCGGCGCGCAATCCGGCCGCCCTGGCCGGCGAGTCCGGCATGGCGTCAAGGATCATCACGCCGTGCGGCGGCGGGACGAAGAGGGGCACGCCGCGGGTCTCCCGCCGGCTCATGCTGACGGCGACGAACTCGTGCCCGAGCGGGCTGAAGAGGGCCGCGGCCCAGGCCGCCGCGGGGTAGTGGGAGGCGGCGATGGCCAGTCCCAGGAGGGCGAAGCTATACAGAGCGAGATACCCGGAGCTGAGCCGGGCCCGCCGTTCCGGGCTGGAGGTGATGGCGACGTCGCCGTAACCGATAACGGCCACCACCGGGATCATCGTGAAGATGAAGTTGGGGTCGTCGAGGGGCATCGTCCGCGACCGGATGAGCGGCCACCAGTCGGGCATGGTGGTCAGGCCGGAGATCAGCGAACGGTCGGTGATGAGGGCCATGACCAGCACGACGATGGGCACCGGCCAGAACTTCTGCATGGTGAAACCGCCGACCACCTTGCCGCTCTTGTGCTGCATGTAAACCGGCGTGGCGCAGCCCGCTCCGGTGAAGCGGATGAGAAGGCTCTCGGTGATGTGGAGGATGGCGACCAGGCCCATCAGCCCGGGCACGTTGACCTGCGGCCACCCGAAGATCAGCGAGGACAGCGAGACCAGGCCGCCGGCGTAGGAGAAGCAGATCAGCCGCCGGTCGAAGGCCATCAGGATGAGGGCCAGGCCGATGACCCAGACGGTATCCTTCGAGGACAGCGAGACGCCGACGAAGATCAGGATGAAGCTCCCCACCAGCCCGGCCACGAAGCCGTGGAAGATGGCGGCGATGGTCTGGTCCAGCGACTCGTTGCGGACCACGCCGTGCAACTTCTTCTCCATGTCCGTGACCCGCTGATAGAGCATGGCCACGACGGCGACCATGAGCCAGTAGTAGAGGAAGGTGGGGCCGCCGATGAGGACGCTCGGGGCCATCTGGAGGATGGCCTTGATGACGTCGGCGAACGGGAACATCGTTTCACTCCTCGCGCCGCCGCGCCGCCCGAAGGTCAAAAAAGCCACGACCCCGAGTGGGCGATCGCGGCTTCTTTGCTCTTAGGACGGGCGCCTTCCGACGCTCACTTCTTCAACAGGGCCTTGAGGACCTCGATGGCCTTGATGAGTTGCGGGTTCTTCGGGTCGTCGAGCTTCATCGGGATCTCGCCCTCTTTGGGCTGCGGGATGGCCAGCACGTAGTCCGGGGTCAGGCCGACCTTGTCGACGGTCCGCGAGTTCCGGGTGAGGTACTTGTACGTGGTTATCTTCACGCCGGTGTTGCCGGACAGCGGGTAGATGGTCTGGACCGAACCCTTGCCGTAGGTCTTCTCGCCGACCAGGGCGCCGATGCCGGAGTCCTGGATGGCCCCGGCGAGGATCTCCGAGGCGCTCGCCGAGCCGCCGTTGACGAGCACGACGATGGGCATCTTCAGCCCGGGGCCGGGGACGTCATAGGTCTGGCGGCGCCCGTCGCGGTCGACCACGTGGAGGATCGGGCCGGCCGGGACCAGCTGGGCCGCAATCTCCTCGCAGGTCTTGAGGGAGCCGCCCGGGTCGTTGCGGAGGTCCAGGACCAAGCCGACCATGCCCTCGCCCTTGAGGGCGGTCAGGGCGTCGGTGAACGGCTTGGTGGTATTCTCGGCAAAATTGGTGATTCGGATGTACCCGAGCTTGTCGGGGAGCATCTTGGAGTAGACCGACTTCAGCTCGATCTGGGCGCGGACGATGGGGACGTCGAACGGCTCCTTGACTCCATCACGCAGGATGGTCAGGGTGACCTTGGTCCCCGGCTCGCCGCGGATGAGGTTGACCACGCTGTCGATGGGGACTCCGACGATGTCCTTCCCGTCGACCTTGATGATCTTGTCCTTGGTGATGATCCCGGCCTTCTCGGCGGGAGTACCCTCGATGGGCGCGATGACCTCGATGTAATCGCTCTTCGACCAGACCTGGATGCCGACGCCGGCGTAGGTGCCGCTGGTGTCGATCATCAGCTCGTTCATGGCGTCGGCGTTCAGGTAGTAGGACGGCGGGTCCTTGAGGGACTCGACCATCCCGGCTATGGCCCCTTCGATAAGGGTGTTGTCGTCAACCTTATCTACGTACTTGTCCTTGATGAGTTGCATGATCTGATAGAGCTTGTCGAACTGGGCCATGTCTCCCGGCAGCTGGGGACGAATGTAGTCCCTGACCAGCGGGATCTGCCCGGTCGCCAGGGCGTAGGTGCCGAGGTTGGTGACCAGGATGAGGATGATCATCCAGACGATTGCGCGTTTGCGGTTGACCAAGGCCGGCTCACCGTCCATCTGGTCATCGCCGTGCTGGGCGGCGATGAATTTTCTGACTGAGTACCCTATAAGTGTACCATATTGGCCTGGGACGGCCAATAGGATAATTTTGTGCCGTTTGCCGTGCTAAATAGCAGTGCCGGGGCGGTCGAGCGACGGGCCCCGGCGTCTTTATTACGTTGTTGACCCCGACCGGGTTCGTGCCGGGCGGGTGGGGCCGGCCCTTGGACCTTAGACCCGAAGGAAGCGCCGCAGGGACAGGGCGCTGCCCACGGCCCCCACGACCACCCCGGATCCCCCGATGAGGACCGTCAGCCCGGTCAGGAGGGGCTGCCCGGGCAGCAGCGGGATGAACGGCAGGCCACGCTGGACCGCGCCCCAGGCCCAGCTGTAACCGGCCCACAGGGCGACGGCGGCAAAGGCCGCCCCGGCCAGGCCCAGGACCATCCCCTCGCAGACGAAAGGCCAGCGGATGAAGCCGTCGGTGGCCCCGACGAGCTTCATTATCCCGATCTCGTGGCGCCTGGCGAAGACCGTGATGCGAATGGTGTTGGAGATGATCATCACCATCGCCAGGGCCAGGACGACCATGATGACCAGGCCGGCCACGCGGATGGCCCGGGTCACCCGGAAGAGCCTGTCGATCAAGTCCTGTTTGTAGTTGACCTTGACGACCCCGTTCAGCTTCCCGGCCGCCTCGGCGGTCGGCTGGATGTGCTCGGGCTGGTCCGTGTGGACCTCGAACGAACGGTACAACGGGTTCTGCTGCTCCACCTCGGCCAGGAGGTCCTTGTCGTTGGCAAAGACGGCCTTCAGGCGGTTAAGGGCCTCGTCCTTGGACACAAAGTCTACCTGGGTCACCCCGGGCATCGCCTTGAGCTGCGCCTCGACGGCCCGAACGCCCTGGTCCGGGAGGCTGTCGTTGAGGAAGACGGTCACCTCGACCTGCCGCTCGGCCAGGGTGGCCAGGTGTCCGAGGTTGATGATGATGAGGCCGAAGAGCCCGGCCACCAAGAGCGACAGGGCCACGGTGAGGGCCGAGGCCAGGCTCATCAGGGCGTTCTGACGGAGGCCGCGGAGGGATTGCCTGACGCCGAAGGCCAGGCTAGTTGACCTCATGGGCGTAGACCCCCTGGGCTTGGTCGCGGATGATCCGGCCGTGGTCCATGGCCACGACCCGCTTCTTCATGGCGTTGACGATGGTCTTGGCGTGGGTGGCCATGATGATCGTGGCCCCGTTCCGGTTGAGCGTCTGGAGCAGGTTCATGATCCCCCAGGAGGTGTCGGGGTCGAGATTGCCCGTGGGCTCGTCGGCGACGAGGATGCTCGGACCGTTGACGATGGCCCGGGCGATGGCCACCCGCTGCTGCTCTCCCCCGGACAGCTCATGGGGGAAGGCCCGGGCCCTGTCCTTCAGCCCGACGAGCTCGAGGACGGCCGGGACACGCCGCTTTATCTCGCGGCGCGGGGCCTCGGTCACCTCCAGGGCGAAGGCCACGTTGTCGTGGGCGCTGCGGTCGGGGAGGAGTTTGAAGTCCTGGAAGATGACGCCGATGGTCCGCCGCAGGAGCGGGATGGACGAGTGACGCAGGCGAGCCACGTTCTTGCCGTGGACGAGGACCTGGCCGCGAGTGGCCACGTCCTCCCGGTAGAGGAGGCGGATGAGCGTCGACTTGCCGGCCCCGCTGGGTCCGACGACAAAGACGAAATCGCCGCGGTCGATCTTGAGGTTGATCTCTCTGAGGGCGATGACCTCGTTGGGGTAAGCCTTCCAGACTTCGACCAGTTGGATCAAGCCACGCAGTCCCTTCTGCACGTAGACCGCGGCCTCTGACGGGTCTTGTCGTACTTTGCTTATGTGAAGAGGCGCGGTTATCGGTCGTACGCCTCTCTTCGACGAGTTTTGGCAGGAATCCTCCCGGGTTCTGTTAATTGCGGCCGATACTCCCCGGGAAAAACAAAGCGCCGGCGGCCTTATGGCCACCGGCGCCGCGATGCGCTTTACTTCCCCTTCCGCTGCACCGCCTCTTTGGCGGACCGGACGATGTCGGCGGCCGTCAGGCCATAGGCCTTCAGCAGCTCATCGGGCGTGCCCGATTCGCCGAAGGTGTCCCGCAGGCCGACCCGCACCAGGGGCACCGGGGCGTGCTCGCCCAGGCACTCGGCCACCGCGCCACCCAGCCCGCCGATGATGCTGTGCTCCTCGGCGCTGACCGCGGCCCCCGTCTTCCTGGCCGAATCGGCCACGGTCCGCGAGTCGAAGGGTTTCAGGGTGCTGACGTTGACCACCTCGGCCTCGAGGCCCTCGGCGGCCAGCTCGTCCGCGGCCCTGAGGGCCTCGGCGACCATCACCCCGCAGGCGAAGAGGCTGACGTCGCGGCCCTCGCGGAGGATGACCGCCTCGCCGACGCGGAAGCCGTAGTCCGGGTTGAAGAGGGTCGGCACGCCGGCCCGCCCCAGGCGGAGGTAGACCGGGCCGTTCAGGGCCGCCGCGGCCCGCACGGCTGCCCGGGTCTCGGTCCCATCCGCCGGCACCAGGACGGTCATGTTGGGCAGGACCCGCATGAGGGCGATGTCCTCGACCGACTGGTGGGAACCGCCGTCCTCGCCCACGGTGAGGCCGGCGTGGCTGGCCCCGATCTTGACGTTCAGGCGCGGGTAGCAGATGGAGTTGCGGACCTGGTCGAAGGCGCGGCCGGTGGCGAAGACGGCGAAGGTGCTGGCGAAGGGGACCTTGCCGGCGGCGGCCAGCCCGGCGGCCGTGGCCATCAGGTTGGCCTCGGCGATGCCCATGTTGAAGAACCGCTCGGGGAAGGCCTTGCCGAAGACCGCCGTCTTGGTCGACTTGGACAGGTCGGCGTCGAGGGCGACGACGTTCGGGTTCTCGCGGCCGAGTTCGGCCAGGGCCTCGCCGTAGGCGTCGCGGGTGGCCACCTTCTTGGCCCCGTCCTGAAGCTTGATGAGATACTTCACCGCCCCGCACCCCCTTTCCCCAGTTCCCTCAAGGCTTGCTCGGCCTGCTCCGGCGACGGCGCCTGGCCGTGCCAGTTGGCTTCGTTCTCCATGAACGACACGCCCCTGCCCTTGATGGTCCGGGCCACGATCATCGTCGGCCGGCCCTTGGTCTTCTTGGCTTCCTCGACGGCCTCGAGGATCTGGGCGAAGTCGTGGCCATCGATCTCCACGACGTGCCAGCCGAAGGCCCGCCACTTCTCGGGGAGCGGGTTCGGCGACATGACCTTCTCGATGGGCCCGTCGATCTGCAGCCCGTTGTGATCGAGGAAGGCGGTGACGCTGTCCAGCCGGTAGTGGGCCGCCGCCATGGCCGCCTCCCAGACCTGCCCTTCCTCGCACTCGCCGTCGCCCAGGAGGACGTAGACCCGCCAGTCGCGGCCGTCGAGGCGCCCGGCCAAGGCCATGCCGTTGGCCATCGACAGCCCCTGGCCGAGGGAACCGGTGGAGGCCTCGACCCCGGGCGTCTTCCGCATGTCGGGGTGGCCCTGCAGGCGTGAATGGAGGCGGCGCAAAGTCTTCAGTTCTTCGACCGGGAAGTAGCCCCGCTCGGCCAGGGCCGCGTAGAGGGCGGGGGCGCCGTGCCCCTTGCTGAGCACGAAGCGGTCGCGGTCCGGCCAGTCCGGCCGGGCCGGGTCGACCCGCATGACCCTAAAGTAAAGGGCGGACAGGATATCGGCCGCCGAGAGTGAGCCCCCCGGATGGCCGGACTTGGCCGCGGCGGTCATCTCGATGACGTGCCGGCGGATGTCTCTGGCCTTCTCTTCTAGAAGGCCGTGGTCCTGATTGAGTTGGTCGATCGTGGTGGCAACCCCCTTTGACTGGCGCCCTCTGGCCGCCGGTCTCTATGCTTTTATGGACGAAAGCGTCGGACCAGCACCGCCCAGGCGAAGCGGGGCAGGGCTCCGAGGATACGCCGGGCCCGTCTCGGCTCGCGGGCCAGCCGGTACAGCCATTCGAGATGAAGCCGTTGGAACACGGCCGGGGCGCGCCGCGCCCGCCCGGCCAGGACGTCGAGGGAGCCGCCGACGCCGATGCCGACCGCGGCCCCGGTCGCCGGGAGGTGCTCGGTCAGCCACCGCTCCTGCTTCGGCGACCCGAGGGCGGCCACCAGGAGGTCCGGCCTCGCCGCCCTGATCCGCTCGATCAGTGCCGGGACATCGTCCGGCGTGAAGTAGCCGTCCTGGAAGCCGACCAGCTCGAGTCCGGGATGATCGGCGGCGACGCGGCGGGCGGCCTCGGCCACCGTCTCGGGATAGGTCCCGAGAAGGAAGACGCGCCAGCCCCCGGCGTCGGCCAGACGGAACACTTCGAGGAGCAGATCGAACCCGGCGACGCGGCCGGTCAGCGGGTCGCCGAGCAGCCGGGAGGCCATGACCACGCCCGTGCCGTCGGCGACGGCCAGGTCGGCCTGGTTGACAAGGCGGGCGAGCCCCGCGTCGTGGCGCGCGGCTTCGATCATCTCCGGGTTGGGCGTGACCACCAGGCGACCCCGGCGGCCACCCGCCCGGCCTTCTTCGACGAAGCGTCGCACGCGGTCCGCCGCGCCGGCCAGGTCGACCCGGTCGACGAGGACCCCGAGGATGTCCACCCGTTCACGGGCGCTCATCGGCCGTTCACCTTCCCCCGGCCGCTGATGACCTCGGCGGCCAGGGCCGCGTTCTCCTCGGCCCGCGCGCGAAGGGCCGTCAGGCGACGGCCCATCTCCTCGCGGATGGCGGTTCGCCGTTCCCAGGCTTCGTCCAGCCGACCGGTGACCTCGCTGAGACTGAGGGCGTCGGTGGTGCCGACCGGGCGCTGCCCGAGGGCCGCCAGGAAGGCGTCGATCTTCGGGTCGTAGCTCAGGCCGACCATCGGCACACCGGTCAGAGCGGCGAAGATGAGGGCGTGCAGGCGCATCCCGACGACCAGCTCGAGGCCGGGAAAGACCCCGGCGAGGAGGTCCTCGACGCCGTGTCGCCCGCCCAGGACCACGGCCGGATGGCGCATCAGGCCGCGGATCTCCTCGCAGACCCGGGTGTCCTCCGGGTTCTGCATGGGGATGAGGGCGATCGCCGCCCCGACCCGACCGGCCAGGTGGTCGGCCGCCTTGGCCAGGATGGCCTTGTAGTCCTCGCGCCCGCGCCACTCGCGCGGGAAGATGCCGACCAGCGGACCGTTCCCGTCGCCCGGCAGGGGCCGGTCGGCCCGGATGAACGGGCGCCCGCCCGGTGGCGGCGGATCGAGGCTGAGGACGGGGTCGGCGGTGACGACCACCCGCGCCCGCCTCACGCCCAGCCGCTCCAGTTCCAGTCGGGACGCTTCGTCGCGGACGGTGATGAGGTCGCAGCGGTCGAGGACGCGACGGGTCAATCGGCGGGCCAGGCCGCCGCGCAGCGGCCCGATGCCCTGCCCGTAGACGACCACGCGGCGCCTGAGCAACCGGGCCAGATAGATGAGCCCGAGGTAGTAGGGCACGGTGAGGGGACTGGTGACGTCCTGAAGCAGGCTGCCGCCCCCGCTGATGAGGGCGTCGGAAGAGGAGAGGGCCCTGGCGATGGCCCCCGCCGCGGTCCGCTTGATGGCCCGCACGCCGTGTTCGCGCGCTGTACGCGCCGGGTCGTTGGAGAGGACGATGAACTCGAACTCACCCTGCCGGCGCAAGCTCTGGATGATTGCCGTGAGCATGGCCTCGTCGCCGGCGTTGCCGAAGCCGTAATAACCGGAGATGACCACTCTAGGCACGGCGGCCACCCCCGAGGCGGTCGCGGAGCCACCTGGCGATGGGGTCGATGATGAGTAGGGCAGCCAGCCCGATGGCCGTGCCGAGGACGAGGCCGTTGAACCCGCGCAGCAGCGACAGGGCGAACGGCGTGCGGAGGTGCTCGAAGGAGTTGACCGCCGAGACCTGACCGATGCTCCCGGCCAGGATGAGCGGGAAGACCAGGGTCGGGTAACCACGCAGGGCGGCCCAGGCGGCCATGAGCATGGCCGGGTGGCCGATGAGGAATTCCTTCGTCCGCGGCCTGGCCACGAGCAACCGTTCGAGGCCGGCGCGGGCGTTCAGTTCCAACGAGCTGACGGGAAGGCCGGAGGTGTTGCCGGTGCGGCCGATGTAGATGTACCCGGCGACGGCCGCCAGCAGCAGGAGGGCCACGTGCTCGGCGCGGACCTTCGTCCGAAGGAACCGGGCGACCTCCGGCACCACGTCGTGCGGCGGCCCGGCGACATCGGGGGCCCGCCCCGAGGGTCCGGCGCGCCGGCCTTCCCCGCCGTCCCCGCTCGCGCCGTAGTTGGCCGCGTAGATGAGGGACAGGAGGGCCATGGGGACGATGTGGACGAGCTTCACTCCGCGAAAGTAGTCGAACTCCAGCAGATAGCGGATGTCCGCCAGGAGCGAGGCGATGAAGAAGGCACCGACGAGAGAGATGGCCGTGGCCGCGACGACCGAGACGAAGGCCACGCCCACCACCGAGACCAGCGAGTTCCGTCCTCTGACGCGGCGCCAGCGTTTGAGGGGATAGGCCGTGCCGAGGGTCGGGAAGATGAGGGCGCTGGCGAGGGCCATCATCTGCAGGCTCAGGGCGTGCTTCAGCCCGGGGAAGACGAAGGTGGCGAAGAGGGCTCCGCCCAGGGCCACGACCAGCAGGGCGAGCCCGGTCCGGAAGCGGAGGGCGACGATGTCCAGGAGCAGGAACCACCCGCCGGCGGCGATGGCCAGGACGATGAGGGCCGTGGCCCACCGCGGGACGTGGACCTCCCGGAAGCCCTGGGCCGGCCCGAGCCGGTAACCGCTGAGGAGGAAGTCGTCGCGGGTGTTGCGGACGTGGTCCAGGTTGACCTGACGCAGCTCCTGACCTGGGACGACCAGGAACGGTCTCAGGTACATGACCCGGATGTTGCGCTCCTTGGCTGACCGGACCCAGCGGTCGCGCATCTCGGCCGGGGTTATCTTATCGAGTTCCTTGCGGGAGATGGCGTAGACCCGCGCCGCCCGATAACCCACCAGGCTGGTGAGGTCGGCCAGACCGGCCTGCGGCACGAGCGATAGTTGCACCGGGGTCTCGATGAGCCCCAGGGTCAGGTGGTTGGCGGTCAGGCCGCCGGCCGTCGCGCGCAGGTTGTCCGGGAAGCCGAGGACCTCCTTGCCGGCGAAGACCACCGTGCTGGCGTGCCCCTCCTTGGCCAGCGCCGACAGCTCCTGCTGGATGTCGACGGCCGTCGCCCCGCGGTAGTTGACCAGCCTCGGGACCACGCGGAAGCCCAGCCCGGCGAGGTACCGGTAATCCTCGGGCCGAGGCCCCAGCGGGAAGGCCTCCGCCGTGGCCACCTCGCGCCGCACCTCGAGGAGCCGGCGGCCCGCGCTGAGGGGCAGCTCGCCGAGGACGTCGGGGCCGAGGCGGCGTCTGAACTCCGCCATCACGGTCTGGGCGGTGGCGTCGTCGGCCGGGAGGACGTAGGTGTAGTCCCCGCGGAGGCGGCCCGCGGCGGCCAACCCGGCGATGGCCGGGTCGATCGGGCCCCCGGCGCGGCCCATGGCCGCCAAAGCCGAACCGGACCAGCAGCCGAGGCGGCCGTCGGCCGCCAGGCGTTGCAGGGTGTCCTCGGCGACGGCGACGCTGGTCAGCCCGCTGCTCCTGAGGTCGACGAGGAGGGGTTCGAGGGCGTAGCCCTGAGTCCTCGCCAGGTTCAGGATCTCATCGTAGTCCATGACCATCTCGACGGTCCGGTTGGCCTGTTCGACAGCCACCCGTGAGGCGATGACCCGCCCCGCGGCCGCGAGGCCGAGGACGATGAACAGCAGAGCGATCAGGCGGAGGTTCCGCCACGGTTTGCTCGCGGTGGTCACGGACTATCACTTCCTCCCTCGGGCCGCGTGACGCGGTCGCCGAAGATGAACCGGACCGCGGCCGCCAGGACGAGGCCGACGATCAGGCCCAGGGCCAGGCCGTTGAGGCCGCGGATGAGCGATAGTGGGTACGGGGTGTGCAGATGGGCGAACGAGTTGACCACCGAGACCTGACCGACGGCGACCAGGAGGGTCAGGCCCAGGACGGCCAGCCGCGGCCATCGCCAGGCCGGCAGCAGGACCGCGGCCGGCTGGCCGATGAGGAACTCCTTGGTCCGCGGCCGCGCCGCCAGGAGCCGGTCGAGCGCGGCCCGCAGCCGCGACTCGGCGCCGGTCACCGGCAGGCTGGGCGTGTTGCCGCTGCGCCCGAGGTAGACCAGCCCGAGCAGGCCGGCCAGGGCCAGCCAGGCGCCGTCGCCGAAGCTCAGCTCATGGCCGGCCGCTTCGGCCAGCCGCGGGAGGAACCGTCCGTGGGGCGCGGTGTAGACCAGGTAGCCCAGTCCGACCAGGGCGAGGGGGGCGATGAAGGCGGCCTTGACCCCGCGGAAGATCGACAGCTCCAGGAAGTACGCCGGCGAGGCCAGGAGGGCCGTGACGACCATGCCCCCGGCCACGGACAGGGCGGTGATGGTGACGGCCAGGCTGAATCCCCCGACCCAGCCCGGTCGGAATCCTCGGCGAAGGATCAGACGCAGGGCCAGCAGAGCGCCCCAGCTCGAGTAGACCACGGCGGCGACCCAGGCCAGCCCATCGGCCCCGGTCCCAGCCAGCCGCGAGGACGCCAGCCCGTCGGCCAGGAGGCCGGCCACGAGCAGCCACGGCAGGCGCCAGGCCACGAGGGCCGGCCAGAACTCTTCAGCCACGAGCCACGCCGCCGCCAGGACGCCCCAGCCCACGAGGAGAGTGAGGCCACGCGGGATCTCGACCGAACGGACCGGGCCGGCCGGTCCGATGGTGAACCCCGACCGAGCGAGGCCGTCGGCGATGCTCTGGATGAAGCCGCGGGCCAGACCCCGCATCTCCGTCGCGCCCGCGTTCGGGTACATGAACGGGGCGACGACGAGTATCCGGTAGCCCCTGTCCTTGGCCTTCAAGAGGTTGTCCTCGAGGCGGGCGTCGGGCGTGACCTGGCTGACCTTGACCGCCCGATAACCTGTCCCGGCGACGACGTCCCTGAGGCCGGCCGGGCGTTGCCCGGAGACCACGCCCATGGCCCAGTCCACGCGGTTCAGCCGGCCCGTCGTCGTGCCGGTCGCCCGCGGGTAGCCGAGGACCTGGTCCTCATCGAAGAGCGCGGCGGCGATGGTCGCCCCGGCGTCCGCCTGCAGTTGCGAGAAGATGCGCTCGATCCCCACCGGCCCCGGATAGTCGTCGTTGCTCAGGACCGGCGCGACTCGCAGCCCCACCGTCCTCGCGGCGGTGAAGTCCTCCGGGGCGTAACCGGCCAGGGTGGTCAGTTCCATCGGGGGCCTGCCGGTCTTCGGGTCGGCCGGGCCCTCCTGCCGAGTGACCCCACGGACGATGACCACGGCGGTCGTCCCCACCTGGAACCAACCGACCCGATCGTTCCCAAGGCGGACCGCGACGGCGTCATGGTAACGGGCCGCTCGCGCCGGGTCGTCGGTGAGGATGTAGGTGAACCACGGGCTATACCACCCGTTGGCCCGCAGGGCCTCGTAGACCGCGCCATGGCCACCCGTGGTCAGGGCCAGGGCGGCCAGCTCCGACCCGTCGAGCACGGAGGCTTCGCCGTAGGTCTTGATCTCCTGCAGGCGCCGTTCCCTGACGATGAGGGTCGTCAGGCCGGCCGCCTTCAGTTCGCGGAGCAGGTCGACCGGGTCGTAGTTGAGGGCGTGGGCCGATTTCAGGACCTGGTCGTAGTCGATGGCCAGCTCGACCCGGTCGGACAAAGAAACGGCCGCCTGGCGCCGGTAGACGGCAAGGCCAGCGGCGATGATCGACGCGGCGACCACGAGGGCTATGAGGATAGTCGAAAGTCGGTGCCAGAGCCGATCTGAAGGCATCTAACGGGCCTCCGCCTGGAGTTCTCTCACCTATTCTACCCTGGCCGGCCGCCGAGATCGATCGCTGATCCCCTTGGATCGAACCTACTTGATGATGAAGGTCCCCCTGATGATGAGCACCAGGTCGGTGCCGGCCTTCAGGCCGCGCCCATCGGACCGCGGGATGAGCAGGAGATGGTTGGCGACGATGACCTCGCCCGATTTGAGGTCCTTCCCGGCGGTCAGGTCGGCCACGCCGCCGCTGGAGGCGACGGCCGTCGCCTTGCCCGCCCGGAGGATGATCTCAGCCCCCGCGTCGGCCACCAGCTGCTGACCCGCGGTCAGGCTGACCACCTGGAGGGTCGTGTACTGGTCGACGTAGCTGCGGGTGACCACCGGGTCCTGGTCGGAGCCGGGCTGCGGACCGACGCCCTGGGCCTGGGCCCTTTGGCCCAGCAGGAAGCCGCCGCCGATGAGGCCCGTCGCCAGGACCGCCGCCAGGGCGGCCAGGACGATGAGTCGCAAAGGGTTTCGCTTACGGTTCAAGGCTTTCTCTCCTCGCTATCCCGTGGGGCCGGGCCTCACTTCGCCTTGCCGCGGGCGATGATGACCAGGCTACCCTTGTTCATCTGGACTTCCTTGGCCTCCAGGGGCACCGGGAACTTGCTCATGTCGATGAAGAGGTCGGTCCCACCGAGCATCTCCATGACCTTGTTGACCATCCCGGCCGGCATCTCCTGGTCGTCCACCTTCATCCCGGTCAATTCGAGGCCGATCTTGCTGCCGTCCTTGACGACGAACCGGCCCTCACCGACCACGAAGAAGTCCTTGCCGTTGAAGGTCAGATAGCCGCCGGCGGTCACCTTGCCGGGCTCGATGGTCAGCCGCGGCTCCTTGACCCCCTTGACGTTGGCCAGCACATACTGCTTCAGGTTCTGCTCGCTGATGGTCAGCTTGACGTCGAGGTTGGCGCTCTTCGTCGACTGAATCTGCCGCTTGGTCAGGAGTGTCCGGAGGTTCACCGAGACCTGGTCGATGGTCGCGGTGAGCTTGTCGATGACGAGCCCGGCGGCCTGGATGTTCGTGGTCTCGACGGTGACCCGGTCCACCCGGCCGGTCAGCATCTTCAGCGCCGGATAGGCCTTCAGTTGGACATTGACGGTCTCTCCTGGTCCGATGATCTTGTCCAGCCCGGCCGCGACCCCGCGGGCGACGACTGTCGGCAACAGCAGTTCGACCACCAGGGCCAGGGCGATGAAAAGGGCCACCGACAGGATCAAGACGCGTCTCATGAGACGGCACCTCCCTGTCTTCTCTGGCTCTTTCGGAACGGGACAACGAGCTACGGGCTCGGGAGTGACTCGCTAGACGGACGCTGCCTTGGCCATCTGCTGCAGGTAAGCGTTGATGAACGGGTCGATGCCGCCGTCCATGACCGCCTGCACGTTGCCGATCTCGACCTGAGTCCGATGGTCCTTGACGAGCGTGTAGGGCTGGAACACGTATGACCTTATCTGGTTGCCCCAGGCGATCTCGGTCTGCACGCCACGGATGGAGGCGAGCTCCTTGGCCTGCTCCTGCTCCTTCAGCTCAACGAGCTTGGAGCGGAGCATGCGCATGGCCGTCTCCTTGTTGGAGAGCTGCGACCGCTGGGTCTGGCTGGCGACGATGAAGCCCGTCGGCAGGTGGGTGATGCGGACGGCCGTCTCGACCTTGTTGACGTTCTGGCCGCCCTTGCCGCCCGACCGGAAGGTGTCGACCTTCAGGTCCTCCGGCCTTATCTCGATGTCCGCGTCGTCCTCGATCTCGGGGACCACGTCGAGGGACGCGAAGGAGGTGTGGCGCCGCCCTGAGGAGTCGAAGGGCGAGATGCGGACGAGACGGTGGACCCCTTTCTCGGCCCTCAGGAACCCGTAAGCGTTGGCTCCGTTGACCATGAAGGTGACGCTCTTCAGGCCGGCCTCTTCACCCGGCAGGATGTCGACGACCTCGACCTTGAAGCCGCTTCGTTCGGCCCACCGGGTGTACATGCGGAGGAGCATCTCCACCCAGTCCTGCGACTCAGTGCCGCCGGCCCCGGCGTGGAGCGAGACGATGGCGTCGTTGAAGTCATACTTGCCGGCCAGGAGGGCCGCCAGTTCGGCCTGGCGGACATCCTCGGCCAGAGCGGCGGCGTCCCGGTCGAGGTCGGCCTCGATGGCCGGGTCGCCTTCCTCCCGCCCGAGTTCGGCCAGGATGGTCAGGTCCTCGTGCCGCTTGGCCAGTCCCTGGACCCGTTCGACCTTCTCCTTCAGCCGGCTGAGCCGGCCGACGACCTTCTGCGCGTTCTCCTGGTCGGACCAGAAGTCAGGCGCCGCAATCTGCGCCTCTAGTTCCGCGATCCGTTTTTCTTGGGTCGCCAGATCAAAGAGAATCCCTTAGTTCCTCGATCTTCCGGCCGCTCTCGGCCAGGGACCGCTGGCTGTCTTCATAGGGCACCGATCGATCACCTCACGCTTTTAGGGGGCTGGTCGCGTCCGGACGCTAGGCCGTCCGACCGCAGCACTTCTTGTATTTCTTGCCGCTTCCGCAGGGGCACGGGTCGTTCCGTCCGGGCTTCTTGCCGACGACGATGGGCTGCTGTGCCCCCTCGCCTCCAGCCGGCGCCGCCCGCGGCCCGTCGGCCGGAGCCCCGGCCGCGGTCGCGGCCTTCCTAATGGCCGCCGAACCGGCCTCGGCCCCGCCGCCGCTGAGGATGAGCTGACGTTTCTGCTGCTGCGGCTGCGGCTTCTGGACCACGTTGACCCGGAAGATGTACTTGACCACGTCTTCCTGGACTGACTTAATCATCGACTGGAACATGTCGAAGCCCTCGATCTTGTACTCGATGAGCGGGTCCTTCTGGGCGTAAGCCCGCAGGTTGATGCCCTCGCGGAGGTCGTCCATCGCGTCGAGGTGGTCCATCCACTTCTGGTCGACCACCCGGAGCATGATGAACTTCTCCAGGTCGCGCATGGTCTCCGGCCCGACCTGCTGCTCCTTCTGCTCATATAGCTCAGTGGCCTTGGCCAGGATGGTCTCCTTGAGTTCGGCCCGGCTCATCCCTTCGAGGTCTTCGAGCTTGAAGTGCTTCCCGGGGAGGAGGTTGGCCTCGACGTGTTCGATGAGGCCGGCCAGGTTCCAGTCCTCGGGGTGCACTTTCAGGTCGACATAGAGGTCGATGATGCCATCGATGAGCGAATCGAGCATGCGAAGGATCTCTTCTTTGAGGTCACCGCCGGTGAGGACCCGACGACGCTGCTCGTAGATCACCTCGCGCTGCTTGTTCATCACATCGTCGTATTCAAGGACGTGTTTCCGGATATCGAAGTTCCGCGACTCGACCCGCTTCTGGGCGGTCTCGATGGACCTGGTCACCAGCGGATGCTCGATGGGCATGGTGTCGTCCATCCCCAACCGGTCGAGGATGCCGGCCATGTTGTCGGCCCCGAAGAGGCGCATCAGGTCGTCCTCGAGGGACAGGTAGAAGCGCGACGAACCGGGGTCGCCCTGGCGGCCGGACCGCCCGCGGAGCTGGTTGTCGATCCGCCGGGCC
Source organism: Bacillota bacterium (assembly GCA_021787335.1). GTDB lineage: Bacteria > Bacillota > Sulfobacillia > JAJYWN01 > JAJZPE01 > JAJZPE01. Next base: position 82,171 of record JAJYMC010000033.1, read on the forward strand.
TCATGCCGCTCGGTCCCGATGATGTGCAGGCCGCCCAGCTCGACGACCTGCTTGTGCTCTTCTTCGGTCTGGTGGTTGGCCTCCTCCAGGTACCGCAGGTACTCCTCGCGGGGCCCGATGAGGTCCGGGTCGCTGGGGGGCAGTTTCTCGCTGACGGCGAAGATGACGTCGTCCTTGTGGCCCTTCTGGCGCATCTTCTGGCGGGCGAGGAACTCCGGGTTGCCGCCCAGGTAGATGTCGGTACCGCGGCCGGCCATGTTGGTGGCGATGGTCACCTGGCCGGCCCGCCCGGCCTGGGCGATGATCTCCGCCTCGCGCTCGTGGTGCTTGGCGTTGAGGACCTGGTGACGGATGCCCCTCTTCTCCAACATCTTCGAAAGGCGTTCTGATTTTTCGATGGAGATGGTCCCGACCAGGGCCGGCTGGCCCTTCTCGTACAGCTCGCCGATCTCCTCGACGACCGCTTCGAACTTGCCTTTCTCGGTCCGGTAGACCACGTCGGGCTGGTCCTCGCGAACCATCGGCCGGTTGGTCGGGATGACGATGACGTCCATCCCGTAGATCTTCCGGAACTCCTCTTCCTCGGTGAGCGCCGTGCCGGTCATCCCGGCCAGCTTCTTATACATGCGGAAGTAGTTCTGGATGGTGATCGTGGCCAGGGTCTGGGTCTCCTGCTCGATGCGCACGCCTTCCTTGGCCTCCACCGCCTGGTGCAGGCCGTCGGACCAGCGGCGCCCGAACATCAGGCGGCCGGTGAACTCGTCCACGATGATGACCTGACCGTCCTTGACGACGTAGTCACGGTCCCGGTGGAACAGGGCGTGGGCCTTCAGGGCCGCGTCGGCGTAGTGCGACAGGTCCATGTTCGTGTCGTCGTAGAGGTTCTTGATATTGAGGGCCTTCTCGATCTTGGCCACGCCGGTCTCGGCGATGGCCACGGTGCGCGCCTTCTCGTCGATGGTGTAGTCCTCTTCGGCGACCAGCCGCGGGATGACCTTGGCGAACTGGTAGTAGAGGTCGGTCGACTTGCCGGCGTCGCCGGAGATGATGAGCGGGGTCCGGGCCTCATCGATGAGGATCGAGTCGACCTCGTCGACGATGGCGAAGTTCAGTCCCCGCTGGACCATCTCGGCGGCCGAGAGGACCATGTTGTCGCGCAGGTAGTCGAAGCCGAACTCGTTGTTGGTCCCGTAGGTGATGTCGTCGCGGTAGGCCTTGGAGCGGTCGGCCGTGTCGACGCCGTGGACGACCAGACCCACCGACAGCCCGAGGAACCGGTAGATCCGGCCCATCCACTCGCTATGGTAACGGGCCAGATAGTCGTTGACCGTGACCAGGTGGGCGCCCTTGCCGGACAGGGCGTTGAGGTACAGCGGCAGCGTGGCGACGAGGGTCTTGCCTTCGCCGGTCTTCATCTCGGCGACGTTCCCCTCGTGGAGGACGACGCCACCGATGAGCTGCACGTCGAAATGGCGTTGTCCGATGGTCCGGACGGCGGCCTCGCGGACGACGGCGAAGGCCTCGGGGAGAAGTTCCTCGAGCGTCCGGCCGGCCTCGACGCGCTGCCGGAAGTCGGCCGTCTTCGCCCGAAGCTCTTCGTTGGAAAGCTTCCGCATGGCCGGCTCGAGCTCGTTGATGGCCACCACGAGCGGTTGGATCCGCTTTATGACCTTCTCGTTGTAGTTGCCGACGAGGAGGTTCGAGAGCATCTTCAACACGGTAAAGCCCCCAAACACCAATAAAGGAACCTTGCGGTTCCTTCTTTAGTTAGCTCCATTCTAACACTTTTTGTCATCTGGCGCAACCGAACCGCAGGCGGCCGTAGGGCTCAGGCGGCCTTGCCGCCGGCTTTCGCACCGGCGCCAAGCATCGCCCCCTGGACGATGATGAACACGCCCACCAGCATCAATATGTCGCCGAGGCTCAGCGCGGCCGGTCGGAAGAATGGCCGTGGGATGGCCAGCACGTCGGCGAGGAACCACAACCGCGTGCCCGGCCCCAGGACCGCATGAGTCAAGGCGCGTCCGGCCTCCAGGGCCGCCGCCTGGTCGGGCATCCCCGCCCACTGCAGGACGCCGACCGACACCGGCATGCGCATCCCGTTGACTGCGATGACCAGGAAGTTCAGCCCAGCCCCGGCCATGACCACGGGGATCCCTGGGGTGGACCGATTGGCCCACAGGGCGTAGCCAAGGATGGCATAGACGGCCACGTGGATGAGGGCGAAATAGGTGACGACGGGCCCGGCCTTGGTCGCGTCGGCCGTGTTCAGCACGAACTGCAGAGCGAAGGCGGCGATGACCACCCAGAAGGCTTTGAACTCGAAATCAACGAGGCGGTTCAGGCTCCCGCCCCGCACCATTCCAACGGCCAATGAAAGGATGAGACCGAGAGCCATCAGAGTCAAGCTCGACCGACCCCTTTCGCCGCGGGCCCGCCCATCCGAATCACCTGACGCCGGGCGGCGGGCGGCGGCTCAGACCGCCTGACGGACCCCCTGCTTGGACGAGGGGATGACCTCTTTGACAGTGGCCAGGAAGGCCCCGACGACCTCCGGGTCGAACTGCCGGCCCGCGAAACGGTTCAGTTCCTCGACGGCTTCCTGGTAGCTGTAGGCCGGTTTGTAGGGGCGTTCGGTGGTCATCGCGTCAAAAGCATCGACCACCGCCAGGATTCGCGCCCCGAGCGGGATGTCCTTGCCGGCCTTGCCATCGGGGTAGCCGGACCCGTTGAACCACTCGTGGTGATGCCGGACGATCTCCACGTCGTGACCGAGCATCTGGATCTGGCCGATGATCTCCGCGCCGACCACCGGGTGGCGTTTGATCTCCTCGTATTCGGCCTGGTCCAAGCGGCCTTCCTTCATCCAGATGGTGTCACGGATGCCGATCTTACCGACGTCGTGTAGCAGGGCCACGTACTCAAGGCGTTCCACCTGGTCGGCCGGCAGGTGCAGCTCTTTGGCCACGGCCAGGGCGTACGTTTTCACACGGTCGGAATGACCCCGAGTGTACGGGTCCTTCTGCTCCAGGGCCCGCACCAGCGCGGTGATGGTGCTGAGGTAGATGCCCCGGAGGTCGTTGTAGCGCTGGAACGAATACCGGGCGATGAGCAGAGGGATGAAGAACAGCAGCACCCCGGGGACCCCAACGCTGTCGTAGACGACCGCGATCAGGATGCCCAGAGGCATCAGGGCCAGGTAATGAGGGGCCGCCCAGCGGAAGTTGAGGAGCCAGTTGCTCCAGAAGGGAATGCCCTGAAAGAACGAGATGGCGATGGCGACCGTGCTCATGTTGACGATGAAGATGACCAGCCCGCCGACGAGCAGGGCACCGATCGAGCGGCCCGAGAAATCGATGGCGGGCGGCGTTCCGCCCAGCGCCCCGTAGGCCAGGGAGGCTAGCCCGACGGACAGCGCCACTTGCGCCCGGTTGAAGAGGACCTTCGGCCACGGGACCTGGCCGTTCAGCTCCCGTCGGCGGATCGTCCCCAGGGCCGCGATCCAGCTGGCCAGGCCGGGGCTGAAAAGGACGATCGAGGCGTACGAGAGCCCAAAACTCACCGAGACAGTCCCGCCACCCTTGGGGAGGTCGATCGGCATGGCCTCAGTGGCCAGCGTGAGCAGCACAAAAAAGCCCGCCCCAAGCCACTCGCGGTCCACTGGTAGTGGGTTGAGCCGGTATAGCAGGTAGGCGCCCGCGATGACCGTCAGAGCCATGTAGACGTTTAGACGTAAGTTCTTGCTGCGAGGGGGCATGCAACGTCCTCCTTGACGTGGCAGAACAACGATGTAGCAAAATAAATAAGAGACCGGCGACTCACGCAATTAGGGCATCAACCGAACTGAAACATGGCGCCGCCAGCAAGCAGGAGCGCGAACAGAACCACAACCGCCTTGATGATCTTGGACATGAGTGGCTCGGGTACCTCCGTTACGGTTAACTCCATCCCGTTCGCTAAGGAGATGGGCAACCGCTCCGCTCGAGGTGTGCAGCTTGAGTCGCCGGTCCCTTTTTAACTTTTCTGGTTGGAGGTTTGTTCCCTCAGTGATGCGCCAGGCTTCGCGAGGAGACCGAGCACCGCCTCCTGAACGGCTAGGTTTTTCTCACCAGCATCGCCAGCTTCCGATTGATGGCATCGAGCGTGGCCCGAGCAACGGCCTCCCGCTCGTCGTCCTTGACCAGCGACGAGCCGACGAAGTTCTCCTCGCCGAGGCTGGTCATCAGGGTCAGGACCACGTTGACGACGCGGCGCCCGGCCACGTTGAGCGAGACGATGTCATCGATAGAGAACATCGGGGTGCTCTTGAAATACTGCTCGACCGCGGCCACGGTGGCCGAGGCCACCAGCCGCAAGCGACCGGTCGCGGAATTGGCCCCGCTCGCCCCGCCCTCGTAAACGTCGCCGGACAGCTCCAGCTGGACGTGACAGTCGGCGCGGGGGCCCGTGGTGCTGAAGCTGACCGCGCCCAGCTTGACGCGGGCCTGTTCGAGGGGCACCTCACCCTGGTCCTGGACCTGGGCGATGCTTATCTTCTTGTGGTCAACGGCCAACCCGAACTGGGTCATGAAGGCCGACTCCACGTCGCGGACAATCTGCTTGGGGCTGCGCCCCGACCCGGCCAGGACGTGAATCTCCTCGATGCTCCCCTGGGCGTCGGTGATCACCCGGGTCGAAATCACGTCACGTATCTGCCCGATGAGGTGTTCGTATTCCTTGACCCGTTCACGCGTCCCGCCGAAATCTTCCCTGCTCATGTGGGGCTCCTCGCCGACAGGAAATCCTTTTCCTGGTTATAGCTCCTTTTTGAAATTCGCCCTTTCCGGTCCGTCTCCTGCACAGACGACCTTAAGTTACCAGTTTTTATTACCGGCTGGTAATCCCGTTTCGACTCAAAACCGCATGATTCGACGAGCTTCGCGGGCCTCGGCCGCCAGGACGTTCTCGGCGAGGATCCATAGACCGCCGGATACCAGGGCGTGCCCGCCCAAGATGACCGGCATGGGGGCCTCGACAGCCGCCCGGGTGAACTCCCTCACCTTGGGGTTCTTGACCAGGTCGTACCGGCCAAGGTCGGACTGGAAACGGTCCCAGTCGGAGACCTCCAGCTTCCAGTGGGCGAAGAGGACCCGGCTGTCGAAGACGACCGCCTGGCAGAAGGTGCTCAGATAGCGGAAGAAGGCCTCCGGCCCCTCCTGGTCGATGAGGTGGCCGACGAGGGAGATGACCTCGCCCCGCTCCTGACGGCCGAGGGCCTTCATCCCCCGCTCTTCGGAGAAGACGCGGAAGCGGCACATGAAGTTCATGTTGAGGAAGGCCCAGACCGGTGGGCCGACTCGGCCGATCAGAGCGACTTCGGCCCCGATGACCCCGAACAGTCCGCGCAGCTTGACCAGCTTGTCCAGGTCGAAGTCAAACCGCTTGAGGGCCTCCTTGGTGCGGGCCCCGGCGGTCTCCTGCATGGATAGGATGGCCAGGTCCGTCGGCGTATCGAGGTCGAAGTTGATCCAGGCCGAGTTGGGCATGAGCACGCGTCGCAGGCCGGCGTTCTCCCGCAGGATATAGCCCAACTCGTTGTCGTTGGCCGGGGGCGGCACCTCGGACAACGCCGAAGCCGGCGTGAACCCGACCATGTCGGGGGACTGGACGTTGTTGAGGACGACGATGTTCTTCTCCTCACGCAGCCGGTCGGCCACCCAGGTGACCTCCTTCCGGCGGATGAGGGGGGCGGCGGGGCCGCCCATGTAGAAGACGTTGGTCAGGCCGTGGGCCTTGACCGTCTGAAGCAGTCGGCGGCCGAAATGGAAGGGCCCGTCGCTGAAATCGACCGTCGCCCCAAGCCGCTCGGCCTCGCCGGCCAGGTCCCGGTAGTTGGTGCACAGGATGATCTCGTCGACGCCGGGAGCCCCGTGCAGCTTCTCGACGTTGTCCAGGACCACCGCCTGGCGCACGGCGTTGATGTCTTCCTCGACCGGGGTGCGGGCCGCTCCGCCCTCGAATATGACTACACTGACCTTCTCTTCAGGCAAGGCTTTCAGCCGCTCCTTTAGCCGCCCGATTGGGGTCATTAGGCAACTATACTATATCATCCAAACCCTGGTTAGAAAACAAGGCCGGCGCGGGGGGATCCCCCGCGCCGGCGGCGTTCGGCCGGTGGCCGGTCTAGATCTCAGGTTCGATCAGCCCGTAATCCCCGTCACGACGGCGGTAGACCACGTTGACCTTCTCGGTCTCGGCGTTGGCGAAGACGAAGAAATCATGGCCGACCAGGTTCATCTGCATGATGGCCTCGTCGATGGCCATCGGCTTCATGGTGAAGTGCTTCGTCCTGACCACGCGGAACGGTTCGTCGGCATCCTCGCCATGGCTCTCTTCAGGAGTGGGCGGTCTGAGGCCCTCGCGGCGGAACTTGCGGTAGATCTGCGTCCGGTACTTCTCGACCTGTTTCTCGAGCTTATCCACGACCAGATCGATGGAAGAGTACATGTCGCCAGTGGCTTCCTCGCCGCGGAGGATGATCCCGTTGACCGGGATGGTCACCTCGACGATTCGGCGGTCCTTCTCGACCCCCAGGGTCACCTGCGCCGAGGCGAGGTTATCGAAGTACTTCTCGATCTTCCCGACCTTCTTCTCGACGTACTCCCTCATGGCCGGAGTGACTTGGACGTTCTTCCCCCTCAGGGCGATTTGCATCCGGTCACTGATCCCCCTCTCATTCGCTCGTTCCAGTCTACGCACTAGTATTCCCCTGAGGCCCGGAAAATCCTTCCGCGATAGCATCCGTGGCCTTTCAAGGCCGGCCGTCGCCGGGACGGCCCGGGCCCGAAATCAAAAAGCTCCGGAACAAGTCCGGAGCTTGGGTCGATCGGCTTCTGGCGGACTACTGGACCTTGACGACGTTCGCCGCCTGCGGACCGCGGGCGCCCTCGACGATCTCGAACTCGACCTTCTCGCCTTCAGTGAGGGTCTTGAACCCTTCCATCTGGATGGCCGAGAAGTGCACGAACACGTCGCCACCGCCGTCTTCCCGTTCGATGAACCCGTAACCCTTCTCAGCGTTGAACCACTTCACCTTACCAAGCATTACCTAACATTCCTCCCAAACGCAATGTCGCTGTGGCTATGCCGTTCCAGCCACATAGACACTATAGCATGCGTCCCCCTAAAAGTCAAACACGGTGGGCCTTTCCGCCCCTTCTGTCGACCTCCGCCGGGTCGTTGTCGAGCCCCGGGCGAACCGAATCGATGCTTTTGTTGTTAACCACCGACTGTGGATAGCCGGGCGTGTGGATAGTGTGGATAACCCTGTTGATAAGGCGTCAAATCCGCGTTTGCGGGTGGGGATAGCCTGTGGATTGTAGGATAGTGTCGGATGATGGAGAGCGTCGCAGGCGGGCCGCTGTCGAACATCGACGACCCACGCCGACCGTCCTAGGGGCGAACGACCAGGTTCGGCGGGGTCTCACCGCGAAGGGCGGCCAGGAGGTTGGAGGCCGCCATGACGGCCATCCGGTCGCGCGTGGCCCGGCTGGCGCTGGCGATGTGCGGGGCCAGGACGACGTTCCGCAGACGACAGAGGGGGTGCCCCGGCGGGAGGGGTTCCTCCTCGAAGACATCCAGGCCGGCGCCGAAGATGGTCCCCGCGGCCAGGGCTTCCGCCAAGGCCTGCTGGTCGACGACACCGCCGCGGGAAGTGTTGACGAGGACGGCCGTGGGCTTGCACAGGCGCAGTCGGCCGCCGTCGATGAGGTGACGGGTAGCCGGCGTCAACGGCACGTGGAGACTGATGATGTCGGCCCGCCGGAGGAGTTCGTCGAGAGGTACCGAGCCGCTCTCCGTGGGGTCGTGGAAGATGACCTCCATCCCGAACCCGGCGCCGCGCCTGGCCACGGCCTGCCCGATGCGGCCGTAGCCGACGACGCCAAGGACCGCGCCATGGATGTCGACGCCCAGGAGACCCTGGGGCTCCCAGGTCCGCCAGCGTCCCGACCTGACCTCTTCGTCGCCCTCGACGATCCGCCTCGCCGCGGCCATGATCAGGGCCCAGGCGAAGTCGGCGGTGGTCTCGGTCAACACCCCCGGGGTGTTGGTGACGATGACCCCACGCCGGCGCGCCTCGCCGAGGTCGATGTTGTCGAACCCGACGGCGTAGTTGGCGATGACCTTCAGGCCCGGGGCCGCGTCCATGACCGCCGCATCCATCCGCTCGGTGAGGAGGGAGAGGATGCCGTCGACGCCCTCCGCCGCCCGGATGACGTCCTCCCGCCCGGGCACTCCGGATTCAGCCAGCACGTGATAGTCGCAGACGGGCTCGAGGAGGTCGAGCCCGGCCTGCGGGATGCGCCGGGTCACCAGGACCCTCCAGCGGCGGTCGCCGCCCTTTCCCGTCCCCTGTGGCTCTGCGTCTTTCAAACGGTGTCACCCCCGGCGATGGCCAGCACCGCCAGGTCAACGGCGGCGGCGCCGGCGTCAAGGAGGGCCCGCCCACATTCGCCGGCGGTGGCCCCCGTGGTCAGAACGTCATCGACCAGCAGGACTCTGGCCCCGGCGACGAGACCGGGATGCGGCACGCGGAAGGCCCCGCGGACGTTGCGCCCGCGCTCGTCCGGGCCGAGTTCGACCTGACTCCGCGTGGCCCGTGTCCGGACCAGGGCCCGGCCCTCCAGGCTCGCACCGAAGGACCGAGCGACGGCGGCGCCGAGCAACGCCGACTGGTTGAAGCCGCGCTCGGCCAGGCGCCGCGGGTGCAGCGGCACCGGCACGACCAGGTCCGCCGTCCACAGTCCGGACTGGGCGACGGCGCCGGTCAGAAGTTCCCCGAGGAGAGGCACGATGAAGGTCCAACCGGAGAACTTCAGCCGATGGACGGCCTCGCGCAACGCCCCCTCGTAAGATCCTACGGCCACGGCCCGCCCGGCGACCAGACCGGCGGGAGCGGACCGAGGGCCGTCGCGGACGGCATCGTCAAGACAGGCCGGACATAATGGACGGCCCGGCCGCACGGCCGGGCGTCCGCACCACAGGCATTCTCGAGCGGCCGGGTAGACCAGGTCGGCCAGAGCGGCCAGGACCGCGCCGGCCTTCGTCCCGCCGGCCTTCATCGCGCCGTCCCGCCGGCGCCCCGCGGGGACGCCCCGCCGACGGCCAGCCGCTCCTTGAGTCGCGTGAAGCGACGCTGGATCTGGTCGTTGTGGAGGGCGACCGAGAGGGCCTTCCGCGTGCCGACCAGGACGACCAGTTCGCGGGCCCGGGTGATGGCCGTGTAGAGCAGGTTCCGCTGAAGCATCACGTAGTGTTGCGTGGTCAGCGGCATGACCACGGCCCGGTACTCGCTGCCCTGGCTCTTGTGGACCGAGATGGCGTAGGCCAGGGTCAGCTCGTCGAGGTCCCCGCGGTCGTAGATGACCTGCCGCTCCACGTCCGACTCCGGGAAAGACACCGTGACCTCGCCCTCCTCGTCGTCGACGGCGGCGACCCAACCGATATCCCCGTTGAAGACGCCCTTCTGGTAGTCGTTGCGGACCTGCATGACCTTGTCCCCGGGGCGGAAACGTCCCAGTCCGGAAGCCCGCTCCCCGCCGTCCGGGGCCGGGTTGAGCCGCTCCTGCAACTCGCGGTTGAGGACCTCGACACCGACCGGGGTCCGGTGCATCGGACTGAGCACCTGGATGTCGCGGACGGAATCGAGGCCGCGGAAGTCGGCCAACCGCCTGGTCACCAGCTGGAGGATCTCCGTCCTTATCTTCTCCGGGTCTTCCTCTTCGATGAAGAAGAAATCGCCGTCGCGACGGTTCAGCTCCGGTGGCTCGCCGGCGTTGATGCGGTGGGCGTTGAGGACGATGAGGCTCTCGCCGGCCTGCCGGTAGATGCGCGTCAGACGGGCGACGGCGAAGGCCCCCGAGGCGATGACGTCACGGAGGACGTTGCCCGGCCCGACCGCCGGCAACTGGTCGACGTCGCCGACCAGGATGAGCCTGGCCCCCGGCCGGACGGCCCGGGCCAAGTGGTGGCAGAGCGCCAGGTCCAGCATCGAAGCCTCGTCGACGATCACCGCGTCGGCCTCGAGGGGGTTGTCCTCATCGCGGGCGAAGGACAAGCCCTGCCCCTGGGCGTAGCGGTACTCCAGGGTCCGATGGACGGTGCCCGCCTCGCGGCCGGTGGCCTCGGTCATCCGCTTGGCCGCGCGGCCCGTGGGCGCGCAGAGGACGACCCGCCGGCCGAACCGCTCGAAGAGGTCGAGGACGGTGTTGATGACCGTGGTCTTACCGGTGCCGGGGCCGCCGGTGATGACCGTCACGCCTGACGACATGGCCATGGCCACCGCCTGACGCTGCTCGTCCCCCAGGGCCGGTCCGCCTCCGGCCAGGCTGGCGGCAATCTCCTTGGCCACGCGGTCCTCGGCGGCGATGGGCACCGCCGCGGCCTGGTCCAAGAGGCGCAGGCGCTCGGCCAGCCCGACCTCGGCCCGGTGGAGCGAGGTCAGGAAGACGTCCTGACCTTCGATGGTCACCTCACCACCCGAGGCCAGCCGCCCCAGCGACGCCTCCAGCTCGACCTGAGGGGCCTCGAGGAGTTCCGCGGCGCGCCGCCACAACTGGTCGGCCGGCAGGTAGACATGGCCCTCGCCGGTCGCCTCGGACAGCGCGTAGCGAAGGCCCGCGTCGAGGCGGTTGGGGTCGCCCGGGGCCATGCCCAGCTGCCGGGCGATCCTGTCGGCCGTCTTGAAGCCGACCCCGAAGACCTCGTCGGCCAGGCGGTACGGGTTCTCCCGGATGACCTCGATGGTCCGCCGCCCGTATCGGCGGTGAAGCCGCATGGCCAGCCCCGGGCTGAGCTCATGGCCCTGCAGAAAGACCATGACCTCTTTGAGTTCGCGCTGGTCGGCCAGGGAGGCGACGATCCGCTCGGCCTTGACCTGACCGACGCCCTCGACCCACCGGAGGCGCTCGGGGTGCTCCTCGATGACCTTCAGGGTCTCCTCGCCGAAGGCCGCCACGAGGCGCTTGGCCGTGGCCGGGCCGATCCCCTTGATCAGCCCGGACCCCAGATAGCGCTCGATGCCCTTGGGCGTCGTCGGCGCCAGGGCCTCGTAGCTCTCGACCTGCAGCTGGCGGCCGTACTCGGGGTGGACCACCCACTCGCCGGTGAGGCGGACCCGCTCGCCCACGCTGAGCTTGGCGAAACTGCCGACAAAAGCAACCGTGGACCCGCCGCCCGGCAGGGCCAGGCGGGCCACGGTATACATGGTCTCCTCATTGGTGAAGTTGATTTTCTCGACGGTCCCCTCGAGGGTGGTCATGCCCATCTATTCGATGGGTCGGGAAGGGTTCCCTACCGGAAGCCGAGGACCTGCCGGCCGCATGGCGCGACCTCCCCCTGGCGCGGTCCGACCAGGTAGTAGACGGTCCGAAGAAGCTCCCGGCGGTCCAGGTCGCCCGTGGTGTCGAGGACGATGGCCGCGTTCCCGCGGCAGAGGCCGAGGCCGGTCTCGATGGCCGCCGCGCGGCTTGCCCCGGCCGGCGCCCGGACCAGCTTGATGTGGCCGTAGCGCCTGGCCAGACGCTCGATTATCTGCGGGGTCTGGTCACCTGAGTGCTCGTCGACGACGACCACGTCATAGTTGGCGAGGCCCCAATGGTTAACGTAGGGCAGGCCGACGAGGTTGCGGACGACCCCTTCGACCGTCGCCTCCCCGTTCTTGACCAGGACCAGCAGGCTGAGGAACGGACGGAAACCACCCTGACGGCGCCTGGGGAACAGGGTCCGAAAGGCCGTGGCGGCCAGGACGGACAGGCCGTAAAGGGCCAGGACGAGAACGACGATCTGAACCGCGTCTAGCAAGGTCCCGCGCCTCCCGAGGCCAGAGGATGCGGGATATTATATGCCGCCGCCCCCCCGGTGGGCGCGGGCCCCCCGGCGGGCACCTTCCCCCCGCGACGGGCGCGGGCCCCGGGGCCGGGCAGTCACCGCTTGCCGGCGGCGGCCTCCTCGGTCTGGCGGGCCTCGGACGTCGGCAGACCGCCGCGCAGCCCGGCCGCCTTACGCAGGGCGGCCGCCCGATCGGTCTTCTCCCAGGGCAGGTCGAGGTCGCTCCGGCCGAAGTGGCCGTAGGCCGCCGTCTGCTGATAGATCGGCCGGCGCAGGCCCAGCATCTTGATGATGCCGCCCGGCCGCAGGTCGAAGTGCTCACCGACGAGCTCGGCCAGGCGGGCGTCGGGGACCTTGCCCGTGCCGAAGGTGTCGATGGTCACCGCCAGCGGGTACTCGACGCCGATGGCGTAGGCCAGTTGGACCTCGCAGTGCTTGGCCAGGCCGGCGGCGACGATGTTCTTGGCCACGTACCGCGCGGCGTAGGACCCGGAGCGGTCGACCTTGGTGGGGTCCTTGCCCGAGAAGGCGCCACCGCCGTGGCGGGCGTATCCGCCGTAGGTGTCGACGATGATCTTCCGACCGGTCAGGCCGGTATCGCCGGCCGGGCCGCCGATGACGAAGCGCCCGGTCGGGTTGACCAGGAAGCGCGTCTGGGCGTCGATGAGTTCGGTCGGGATGACCACCTTGATGACCTGTTCGATGACATCGGCCTTGATGGTATCCCAGTCCACTTCGGGCTTGTGCTGGCAGGCGACGACGACCGAGTCGACGCGGGCCGGCCGCCCGTCACGATACTCCACGGTCACCTGCGTCTTGCCGTCCGGCCGCAGGTACGGGATGATCCGCTGCTTGCGCACCTCGGACAGGCGCTGGGCAAGCTTGTGGGCCAGAATGATGGGCATCGGCATCAGCTCAGGGGTCTCGGTACAGGCGTAGCCGAACATCATCCCCTGGTCGCCGGCGCCGAGGTGGTCGTCGACGTCGCCGCCGGCTTCGCCGGCCTTGGCCTCCAGGGAGCGGTTGACGCCCAGGGCGATGTCAGGCGACTGTTCATTGATGGAGAGGAGGACGGCGCAGGTGTCGCCGTCAAACCCGTACTTGGCCCGGGTGTAGCCGATCTCCCGGACGGTCTCCCGGACCACCTGCCGCATGTCCACGTAACAGTCGGTGGTGATCTCCCCGCTGACCAAGGCCAAGCCCGTGGTCACCAGCGTCTCGCAGGCCACGCGGGCGTGAGGGTCTTTGGCGTAGATGGCGTCGAGGATGGCGTCGGAGATCTGGTCGGCCATCTTGTCCGGATGGCCTTCGGTGACCGACTCCGAAGTGAAGAAGAACTGGTCGTTGCGAATCTGGCGAGCACCCAACACGGCTACTCCTCCTCTGGGATAAGGATCAGCTGGTAAGACCATATCGCCGGCGGATCTCTGACGAGACCCCCAGGACAAGATCGAAGACGTGACGGGCAGTCTCCTCGGGCCACGACCCGAGGCCGCAGGACGGGGTGATGAGGCTCTGGCGCAGCACCCGCCCGCGGTCGAGGCCCTTCTCGGCGAACCAACCGAGGGCCTCCTCGAACCGCGCCAAGAGCGAGGCGGTGTCCTCTTTGACCGCGTCGGCGGTGTTCGTCGGGACGATGCCCCAGGCCAGGATGCCCCCACGGTCGAGGAAGGCGGTCAGGGCCCCGGGGTAGAGGGACAGGTTCTTGGCGAAGTAATAGGCGTCGAAGGAGAGCACGTCGAGGCCGGCGTCGATGAGCACCGACCAGTCCGTGTTGCCGCAGCAATGGATGCCGGTCAGACCCTCGAGCCCGGCCGTGACCTCCCTGAGCGCTTCGATGACGCGGCCGCGGTCCAGGTTGTAGTATGCCGAGCCGTAGGCCGACATCGACGGCTCATCGAGAAAGAGGATGGTCTTCGGGTTGAAGCTCCGCAGGGCGGCCTCCTGCCAGCGGGCCTGAAGGGCCAGGCCCTTGACGACCGCGTCGAAGGCCACTTCATCGTAGATGAGCAGACGCTTGTCCCGGCCCTGGACGGTCAGGCCGTAGCTGATCGGCCCGGTGATCTGGCCCTTGACGATCAGGGCGCGGCCCAGGGCTTCAGCATGGGCCTCGGTCATGGCATGGAAGCCGGCCGCGTGGTCGCGCCGTAAGGGCCAGTCGGCGTCCGCGTCGAGATGCCGCTGGTAGAGCCGGGCCAGCGCGTCGTCGTAACCGGTCGAGCGGTCGAAGATGAGGTCCGTCCCTTCTTCCACGAGCCCCGGTAGGCCGGGCGCGAACTGAAGGTACATGTTCTCGCTCGGGGCGCGCTTGGGCAACTGCGGCCAGAAGGGGATCTCCGGCAACCGCTCGAGGACGAAACGGCAGGCCGTCTCGGGTTCGGCGAAGGGCAGGCTGCCGATGCCCGTGGGCCGGGCCTTGGGTTCGAAGTTCATCGCGGTCACCTCCACCGGCGGACAGACTCGCCGGGACAGACAAAAACCCTCTCCAGTCGTGAAGAGGGTTTGACTAACTAAACCTCTCATCTTCTCAGAACTGGGTGTGTCCCGGAAGCCCGGGCCCACTAAGACCACTTCTGCCGGAGTTGGCACCGCTGCGCCGCAGGCGCGACGCCGGTTGCCGAGGAGTCATCAGGCCGGTCCCTCGTCCTTCTCTTCATAAGAGTGGCTACTCTATTCAGTTCGCGTCGGTACTTATCCTAACACACGACCTCCCGGGTGTCAACGCGAGGGTGTCGACGCGATGGTGTCGACGCTGTGGTGAGACGCGAGGCGGTCAGGCCATGTCGGTCAGGGCGAAGACCAACTCCGCCTCGGCCGCCAGCTTGTCTCCCACGTAGGCCTTGGCCTCGCTGCGGCCGATGCGCCCGCGCCGGCCAAGCAGCTTCACTTCGATACGGAGTTGGTCGCCGGGGACGACCATCTGCCGGAAGCGGGCCTTCTCGATGCCGGCGAAGAGGGCCAGTTTGCCCTGGTTCTCCGGTTGCTTCAGCAGGCCGACCGCGCCGACCTGGGCCATGGCCTCGATGATAAGGACGCCCGGCATGATCGGGCGGCCCGGGAAGTGACCCTGGAAATGCGGTTCGTTGGCCGATACGTTCTTCAGCCCGACCATCCGGGAACCGTCCTCATCGAGCTCGAGGATCCGGTCGACGAGGAGGAAGGGGTAGCGGTGCGGCAGGTAACGCTGGATCTCGTCGTTCTCGATGACCTTCTCGGCCATTGCCCTTCCTCCTTAGCGGTTCCCCTTCCCCCGGCGGACCATGACCACCTGGTCCTGGAGAAGGTCGAAGTTCTCGAGGGCTTGTCCAGTGCCGAGGGCCACGCAGGACATCGGGTCGTCGGCCAGGTGGACGGGGACGCCGGTCTCCCGGCTGATGAGGATGTCCAGGCCGTGCAGGAGCGACCCGCCGCCGGTCATCACGACGCCCTTCTCGACGATGTCCCCGGCCAGCTCGGGCGGGCACTTGTCGAGCATCCCCTTGATGGCGTCGACGACCGCCATGATCGGCTCGTACATGGCCTCGTAGGTCTCCGAGGCGCTGACCGAGACGGTCTTCGGCAGGCCGGCCACCAGGTCGCGCCCGCGGATCTCGTAGGTCCCCTTGCGCTCCTGGGGGAAGGCGGTGCCGATGGCTATCTTCAGCTCCTCGGCCGTGCGCTCGCCGATGAGGAGGTTATAGGCTCGCTTGACGTAGCGGACGATGGCCTCGTCGAACTTGTCGCCGCCGACCCGAACGGAGGTCGAGAGGACGATGCCGTTGAGGGAGAGGATGGCGATGTCGGTGGTGCCGCCGCCGATGTCGACGACCATGTTGCCCGACGGCTGGGTGATGTCCAGCCCGGCGCCGAGGGCAGCCGCCAGTGGCTCTTCTATGGTGTAGGCCTTGGACGCGCCGGCCTGCATGGTCGCCTCGAGGACGGCCCGGCGTTCGACGGTGGTCACTCCGGACGGGATGCAGACCATGATCCGGGGCCGGAAGATGGTCCTCTGCCCGCAGACCCGGGTGATGAAGTAGCGGAGCATGGATTCGGTGATGTCGTAGTCGGCGATGACCCCGTCCCGGAGAGGCCTGATGGCCATAATGTTGCCGGGCGTCCGGCCCAGCATCCGCCGGGCCTCTTCGCCGATGGCGACGATCCTCCGCGTCTCGGTCTCGATGGCCACCACCGAGGGTTCCCGGAGAACGATCCCCTTGCCCTTGACGTAGACCAGAGACGTCGCCGTCCCCAGGTCGATGCCGATGTCCATACCGAAATTCATAGCCACGCCCCTCCAGTTCGTCTGAACAAAGAAAAAAGGGCCGTCTTACTGGCCCTATAGTTCGCTAATATTTGCCAAATTTCCTCTCTAGTAGACCATATTTTCTTGGCTGAGGTACTTCTTGCGGGTGGCCTCGCCCCCCCGGAGGTGCCTTTCCGCCTTGTTCCGGTCGAGCACCGTCTTGACCCTGGCGGCCAGTTCCGGGTTTATCCGCGCCAGCCGCTCGGTCATGTCCTTGTGGACAGTACTTTTCGACACCCCGAAGATCCTGGCCGTCTCACGAACCGTATCATTGCTCCTGACGATGTAATTGGCCACCTCCAGGACCCTTTTCCAGATATAGTCCTTCACCGGCCGGCCCCCCTCGCGATTGACTTGTTGGCGTTGTCATCGCTCAATGTCTATGAGGGGGGGTGGGAGAACATGCCTTCCCGGGGTGGCCCGGACAGGCGTTGTGACGCCCATTCACGGCCGTCCGCGAGGGGCACGGACAAACCAAAGCCGGCTCGTGGGACCGAGCCGGCTTGACGGAGAATCGCGTGGGCCGCCTGGGGGCAGCCGTTTATTTCAGGTACTTGCGGGGGTCGACCGGGCTGTCCTTGACGGTCAGAGCAAAGTGCAGGTGCGGCCCGTCGGCGCTCTCGGCGACGGCGGTGGAGCCGACCTTGCCCAGGTAGTCGTTCTGCTCCAGCCGGTCGCCCACCTTGACCTCGGCCGCCTGAAGGCCGCCATAGGCGGTCTGGACGCCGGCGCCGTGGTCGAGGACGACCAGATAGCCCAGGGTCGGGTCCTGGCCGGCGGAGGCCACCGTACCGGCCAGAGCGGCCCGGACCGGGGTGCCGTCCTCAGCCTTCAGGTCGATGGCCTGATGCAGCCGCCAGTCCTGCATGGTCTTGGAGAAGACCCAGCCGTAGGGCGTGCTCACCGAGCCGGTCACCGGCCAGATGAGGGTGTTCAGGTCGGGCTCCGGCTCGGGAGCCGGGGCCGCGGGCTGGGGCGTGGGCTGGGTCGTGGTCTGGCCCTGCGTCGCGCTGGGGGTCGCCGGCGGGTTGGCCTTCAGGCGCGCCGCCTTGAGCTGCGCGGCCTGAGCGTTGTAGACGCCGTACATGACGGCCAGGGAGATCAGCCCGACGATGGCGACGGTCAACGGGTACCAGCGCGCCAGCCGGGCCCATCTGGCCGTCCGGGCCATCGCCCGCGTGGCGTTCAGTTCCTCGCGCGGGGCCCGGCGGACGAGGCGCTTCCGGGGCGCGGGGTCCGAGGTCCTTTGTTCACTCAAGGTCATCACCTCAGACCCATTATCCCCATTTATTTCCTATCCCATGCGCCCCGCCGTCGCTATCCCGGTCCCCGTTTCAATGGCCGCTCAGCTTCTGGATGGCCACCCCCGTGTAGTAGTACTTGATGATGCCGTCATAGGAGCGACCGAGCTTGGCCAGCCCGTTGGCCCCGTACTGGCAGAGGCCGACGCCATGACCGTAGCCCTTGACCTGGAAGACGGCCTCGCTGCCCTGAAAGGCCACCGTGAAGTTGGCCGACTTGAGTCCCAGGGCCAGGCGGAAATCGATGCCGCGGACGGTCTTCGAGCCCACCCGGACGGTCTTGACCCGCCCGGCGGCCGTGCGCTCGAGGACTTCGATGGGTTTGGTCTTGCTGGTCGCGGTCGGGGCGGCCAGTTGGCCGGTCCCCGGCAACTTGGCCGCGACGTCGGTCAGGGCCAGCCGCACCGTGCTGCTGTAGTGAGGCGACTCCTGGTCCCAGTCACACGGGACGCTCCTCAGGTACTGTATCTTCTCCGACCAGACGTCCTCGGAGTTCTCGGTCGGGCCGGCCGAGGTCGAGTGGAACTGGGCGTCGATGGGCAGGTCGTTGTAGGTGATGATCAGGCCCTCCGTCGCCTCGACGGCCTGGCTGATCTTGCCCCACAGGGCGCTGAAATCGGCGGCCCCCCAGCGCTGCCTGAGTTCGGTCACGGACGACCAGGCCTGTCCCTTGGCCGGGTCGGTCGAGACGTCGGCCCTCGGGTCGTCGGTCAGGCCGGCGCCGCCGAAGGACCGCATCCGGCGCACGGCCAGGGTCCGGGCGACCACGGCCTGGGCCTTCAGGGCTTCGAGTTCGAAGTTGGCCGGCATCTCGGCGGCGACCACGCCCTTGACGTAGTCCTCGAGGGCCATCACCTCGACCTTGCCCTCCGGGTCGTGCCTGACCCGGATGATCGGCCCGCTTTCCGTGGCCTTGCCCATCGACACCAGACCGGGGCCGAAGGCGCCGCCGACCACCAGGGCGGGGATGATGATGACGGCGATGAAGACATAGGCGACGGCTCCCCCGACGGCCCGCCACATGGCGATTCCTCCTCCCAGGTGTTGCCAAGGGACAGTCTATGTGCCTCGCGGTGTGCTTATGAACAGGCCCGAGGGCAAAAGCAAGACGAGGGGGGATTCAAGCCCCCCTCGCCGTGTCTTAAGCTTTTTGATTGATTAGTCCTATGAACTTCGCCGCGCCAGGAGCCTGTCCTCGACGCGCGCCACCTTCGCCCCCAACGAGCGGAGTTTCCCCTCGATGTTGACGTAGCCGCGGTCCAGGTGATGGACTCCCCAGACGTCGGTCTCGCCCTCCGCCGCCAGGCCCGCGAGGACCAGGGCGGCGCCCGCTCTGAGGTCGGTGGCTCTGACCGGGGCGCCCGACAACCGCGGCACCCCTTTGACGATGGCCGTCCGACCGTCGGCGATGATCTCGGCACCCATCCGTTCGAACTCCGGCACATGCATGAAACGGTTCTCGAAGACAGTCTCAGTGATGACGCTGGACCCGTCGGCCAAAGTCAGCAGGGCCATGAATTGCGGCTGCATGTCCGTTGGGAAGCCCGGGTAGGGCAAGGTCTTGACGTTGGTGGCCCTCGGTCTGTCCGGGCCGACCACCCTCACCCCGCCGGCGTCCTCGATCACCAGGGCCCCGCATTCGGTCAGCTTGGCGATGACCGGATCCAGGTGCTCGGCCATGGCGTTGGCCACGTACACGTCGCCTCCGGTGATGGCCGCGGCGACCATGTAAGTCCCGGCCTCGATGCGGTCCGGGATGGCCCGGTGGCTCGCCCCACCCAGCCGTTCCACGCCCTCCACCCTGATCACCTTCGTCCCCGCCCCCAGGATCCGCGCCCCCATCTTCCGCAGGAGAGCGGCCAGGTCGGCCACCTCGGGCTCTTCGGCCGCGTTCTCGATGACCGTCACGCCCTCGGCCAGAGTGGCCGCCATCAGCAGGTTCTCGGTCGCCCCGACACTCGGATAGTCCAGATACAGACGGTTACCCCGCAGCCGGCCGGCCCTCGCCTCGAAGAAACCATGGCCCGCTTCGATGATGGCGCCCAGGGCCCGCAGGCCCTTGATATGGAGGTCGATGGGCCTGGAACCGATGGCGCAGCCGCCCGGCAGAGGCAGCTTGGCCCGGCCCAGGCGGGCCAGGAGCGGTCCCATGACCAGCGCCGAGGCGCGCATCTTGCGGACGAGGTCGTACGGAGCTTCGCAGCTCTCGAGGTCGCCGGCGCGGATGGTGACGGTCCCCGGCTGGTGGAGACGCACGTCGGCGCCCAACCGTTGGAGGACCTCGCCGATGGTGAAGACGTCGTCGAGAGGTGGGATATCGAACAGGTTGACCTGATCATCGGTCAGGAGGGCGGCGGCGATCATTGGCAGGACGGAGTTCTTGGCTCCCGCGACGGCCACCCGGCCCTCGAGCCGGTTGCCGCCGGTGACCACGATTCGGTCCACTATTGCCAGCCTCCTAAGCCAGGTTGATAAAGCCTTGGCACCACCACCTATCTTTTCCAACCAGGCGCCGCTCATACCAAACGTTCCCAGGTGCCCGCCGATAGGCAAAAAAATAGCGCCCGCGCGTGGCCTCCAAGGTCGCCGGAAGAAGCTCGCCTTCCTGTGCCTTAGTATGGGCCATGAGCGGGCGTGGAATTCGTTTGTCCGGCCGCTTGGCGGCCGATTTTGCTAGAAAGTGAGCAAAAACGTGCCATGCCTGCGGCGCCGCGTCCGCGCCGGCGAACTAGCCGGCTCAGCCTCCTGAGCCAGCCACGCGGGCTATCCGCGCGGCACGAAGTCGGCCGGCCGCGGGCCGAGACCGAAGCGGTGCTTGATGGCGGCCAGGATGCGCTCGGCGGCCCGCCCGTCGCCGTAAGGGTTGGGCGCCTCGGACATGGCCGCGTAGGCCGCCACGTCGTCCAAAAGCTCGTCGACGGACTCGACGATGCGACGGCGGTCGGTCCCGACGATGCGCACGGTGCCTGCCTCGACGGCCTCCGGACGTTCGGTCTGGTCGCGGCACAGGAGTACCGGCGTACCGAGAAACGGCGCTTCCTCCTGCAAACCGCCCGAGTCGGTGACGATGAGATGAGCCGCGTCGAGCAGGTTGGCCCAATCGGCGTAATCGACGGGATCGTCGAGGACGACCCGTTCCTCGCCGCCCAGGATGCGCCTGACCGGCTCCTGGACGTCCGGGTTCTTGTGGACCGAGAAGAAGATGACGATGTCGTGGCGGGCCCGGGCCAGGTCGCGCAGGGCCAGGGCGATCTGCTCCAGGGGCAGGCCGAGGTTCTCGCGGCGGTGGCACTCGACGACGATGAGCCGCTCCGGCCGCTTGGCCAAGGTCTCCAGGCCCGCCCGCTCGAAGCGGTGTCCCGGCCGCACGGTCCAAGACAGGGCGTCGATGGCCGTGTTCCCGGTTACGTAGATGTCTTCCGGCCGCTTGCCCTCGGTCAGGAGGTTGGCCCTGGACGTCGCCGTCGGGGCGTAGAGCGAGTCGGACAGGTCGTCGGCCAGGATCCGGTTCATCTCCTCAGGGTAGGGCAACCACTTGTCGTGCGTCCGCAGGCCGGCCTCGACGTGGCCGACGGGGACCTTGTGGTAGAAGGCCGCCAGCGCCCCGACGAAGGACGTGTGGGCGTCGCCGTGGACGAGGACCAGGTCGGGCCGCTCTTCGCTGATGATGTCCTCGAGACCGCGGAGGGCGGCGGTGACGATGTGCCCGAGGGTCTGCCGAGGGACCATGATGTTCAGGTCGTGGTCCGGCTTCAGGCCGAAGTGGTCGAGGACCTGGTCGAGCATCTCGCGGTGCTGGCCGGTGACGGCGAGCACCGACTCGAAGGCCGGGTCGGCGGCCAGGCCGCGGACGACCGGGGCCATCTTGGTGGCCTCGGGCCGGGTGCCGAAGCAGGACAGGACCTTGATCGGGGCGGCGGGCTTGTCGGGCACGGAGTCTTCCTCCTTCGCGCGGGGCCTCGTCCTCGGGCGGGGGTCTCACAAAAAAGCCTAGCCGCGGGGGCTAGGCTTGATGCGGTTCAGGTTTGTTCGCTAGCCCTTGACGTGCTTGCCCGGCGCGCCGGGGCGCACTTCGAGGATGCCGATGCGCTTGGCCACGAGTAAGAAGCCGGCCAGCATCACGACGACCATGGCCAGGCCGCGCCCCAGGCTGACCTCGCTGAAGACGATGGCCCCGGCGCTGAAGAGCCCGGAGACCCCGTAGAGGACGAGGACGGCCTGCTTCTGCGAGAGTCCGAGGTCGAGCAGGCGATGGTGGACGTGGCCGCGGTCGGCCTCATAGACCGGCTGATGGCTGAGATAGCGGCGGATGATGGCGAAGAAGCCGTCGAAGATGGGCAGACCCATGGCCAGCACCGGGACGACGAGGCCGACGGTCGTGGCGCTTTTGACGAGGCCGTTGACCGAGATGGCCGCCAGGGCGAAACCCAGGAAGCCTGAGCCACTGTCGCCCATGAAGATGCGGGCCGGGTTGAAGTTGTATGGCAGGAAGCCGAGGGTCGCGCCGGCCAGGGCGGCGGCGAAGATGACCATGTCGGCCATGTCAGCCTGTCCCTGTTTGACCGAAACGAAGAGGAGGGTCAGTGAGGCGATGGTCGTCACCCCGGCGGCCAGGCCGTCCAGGCCGTCGATCCAGTTGACCACGTTGATCAGGGCGACCACCCACAGGACGGTCAGCGGGGCGCTCCAGGCGCCGAGGAAGATCAGACCGCCGAAGGGGTTGGTGACCTCGTTGATGCGTACCCCGAAGAGGACCAGGATGCCCGCCGCGGCGATCTGGCCGACGATCTTGACCTTGGCCGACAGCGGGTGGAAGTCGTCGATGACCCCGATGGCCACGATGATCAGGCCGCCGAAGAGGATGCCGAGATGGTCACGGTCGGCGAGACCCGTGGCGAAGCCGGCGACGATGGCGAAGGCCGCGAAGATGGCCAGACCGCCGAGGCGCGGGATAGGCTTCTTATGGACGCCGCGGGTGTGCCTGAGCCCCGGGCGGTCGACGGCGCCGGTCTTGATGGCGAGCCGGCGGACCATGGGGGTCAGGAGGACGGAACCGCACGCGGCGGCTATGAGCGCTAGCCAGGTTGGGTTCAAGATGCACTCTCCGCGTTCATTGTTAAGAAGCTGAATCGCCAATCAATTGTAACCCCGACGAGGTGATTCTGTCAACTTGTTGGAAAGCCCTACCGTTCGATGTTTTGCGACGTCGCGAGGTTCATTCCTCATCCAGCTTTAGGTAACCTTTGCGCAGGAGCTTGTCGATGTGCTCGGTCAGGGCGTTCTTGAGGTCGACGCCGTGCTGCTCCTCGAGCACGTAGATGAGGGTGATGGCGGTCTGGGCCACGTCCAATAGGTCGCGGCCGATCTGGTGGAGGTGCTCGGACTGCGCCGGCTCACCGGCCTCGTGCCAGCGGAGGATGGTCGAGCCGAGCTCGCCGGTTTCCTCCATCAGCTTCAGCGCGGTCCGGTCGATGGACGGGCGGATGTTGTTAAGCCTAGGAAGGGCGATGGTCTTCGTCTGCATCCGGGTCTCCCCCCTGTCCGCCCCGCGCGGGCCCACTCTTTCTCTCGGTCCCGGTCGACACGTAGCACTCGATCTCCACCCCGGCGTCCCGCAGGAAGCTCTCGGAGAACTCGTCGGGATAGGAGTCGGCGTAGATGAGCCTGCTTATCCCGGCGTTGATGATCATCTTGGCGCAGGTGATGCAGGGGAAGGTGGTCGTGTAGATGGTCGCCCCCTGGAGGCTCACCCCGTATAGCCCGGCCTGGATGATGGCGTTCTGCTCGGCGTGGAGGCCGCGGCAGATCTCCTGCCGCTGACCGGAAGGGATGTTCAGCTTCTGGCGCAGGCAACCGGCCTCGCCGCAGTGCGGCAGACCGGCCGGCGCGCCGTTATAACCCGTGGTCAGGAGGCGCTTGTCCTTCACGACCACGGCTCCGACGTTCCGCCTCAGGCAGGTGGCCCGGGAGGCCACCGCCCGGGTGATGCCCATAAAGTATTCGTCCCAGCTGGGTCGCATAGGACCGTCGCCCCTCCCCTTTTGTCGACCGGCCCGTTTCTGACGCCGGGTCCGGCCGCCTTCCTCCTCTTTACAGCATGCACCGGGGATGCCCGGTGCTTTAGATGCCTAAAGTGACGCTCCGGCCGCCGGCGCCGGCTTCTTGTAGACGGCCCGCTCTCCGCCGATGAGCTTCGGCCGGGTCCGGGCGGCGGTCAGGTGGGCGGACCCGATCTCCTTGACCGACAGGCGGACGGGCACGGCCACGCGCCGGAGGTGCATGCCGATGAAGGTGTCGCCGATGTCCAGGCCGGCGTGGGCCCTGACCTCCTCGACGACGATGGGGTCGGCGAAGAGGTCCATGGCCGTGGCGGCCAGCGCGCCCCCGGCCTTCTGCACCGGGTAGACGCTGACCTCCTCGAAGCCGTACTTCTCGGCCGTGTCGCGTTCAACGACCAGGGCCCGGTTGATGTGCTCACAGCCCTGGACGGCCAAGCGCAGGTCGCCCTCTTTCACGGCGGCCATGATCGGCCGAAGGACGGCCGCGGCGACCTCTTTGTTGCCCGAGGTGCCGATGCGCTGCCCGGCGACCTCGCTGGTGCTGCCGCCGATGACGACCAGCGCACCCGGCTTCAGCGCGGCCACCTCGAGGAGTTCCTCGATGGCCCGGCGCGATTGCTCACCGATGTCTTCGAGAAAGCCCATCTCCCTTGCCTCCTCTTATCTGCCCCCGCCGGCCCAGTCCTTCTCGATCTGGGCGATCTTCTCGACCCGGCGGGTATGCCGGCCGCCGGCGAACTCGGCCCCGAAGAAGGCCTTGACTATCTCCAGGGCCAGCCCGGAGCCGATGACGCGGGCGCCCATGGTCAGGACGTTGGCGTCGTTGTGCTCGCGGGTCAGGCGGGCCGAATAGACGTCGTGACAGAGGGCGGCCCGGACGCCGGGGACCTTGTTGGCCGAGATGGACATGCCGATGCCGGTGCCACAGATGAGGACGCCGCGCTCGGCCGCGCCACCGCGGACGGCCTCGGCGACCTTGCGGGCGTAGTCGGGGTAATCGACCGAATCGGCCCCCTCGGTGCCGAAGTCGGTCACCTCGACGCCCTGCTCCTTCAGGTACTTGACGACCTCGTGCTTGAGGTCGACCCCGGTGTGGTCACAACCGATGGCTACTCTCAAAACCTCATCCCTCCAAGGCCGCCAAGGGCGTCGTCGGCGTCATCGTCTTGTCCCCCGGTACTTCGCCCTCCCGGTGGGTTTCCCTGCCCGCGACGCAAGAGCAAGCGTTTGACCAACCGCTCGATCTCCGCCGACAGCTCCTCGGCGGTCTTCCGATAAGTGTCAAGGGATTGCCCGAACGGGTCGGTCACGTCGGCCTTCTCGCCGGACGTGAACTCCCGCAGAGTGAAGGTCTTCTCGATGGCCCGCGGGACCAGCCGCACGACGCGGTCCCTGTGCCCCGTGGCCATCGTCAGGATGAGATCGGCCTCCTCGATGGCCTGGCGGTCGAGGCGGCGGGCACGGTGCGGTTCCAGGTCGAGCCCGCGCTCGCGCATGGCCGAGCGGGCATGGGCCGACGCGCCTTCGCCGGTGAAAGCGTCGGTCCCGGCCGAGGTCACGGTGACGTCGCCCAGGTCGGACTGGGCCAAAGCCGCCCGCGTCAGGGCTTCCGCCATCGGGCTGCGACAGGTGTTTCCGGAGCACACGTAGAGCAGCTTCATAAGTCTCCTTCTGGACCGCGAAGGCCCGGCGGTCACGGCCCATAAATCCTGGCGCAGGGGGCTGCCGCCTTCAGGCGGCAGAGGAATGCGCTCCTTCCCTCTCTTGCCAGTTGTTTACATCGAACATGTATAATGAGAGCCGGCGGATAAGGATTACTCCGGGAATACGGTTGGTTCCGTCACGGACGAAGCAATCAGAGTTCCAGAGAGGGCGGTGACGTGGCGCACCAACATCCTGCGTAAGGCAGCAGCCTAACGAAACACATTGGGGCTCGGACGGAGCCTTCGGGGATACGAAGGGGCCAGGGCGTCGTAGATGAACCGAGAAGCCGCCTCGCTTTAGCGGGCGGAGTCGTCACTTAATGGTAGCCCATCCGAAGGCTGGCTATCCCCAGTCAACCGTGATGACCCTGGTGGCCGCCTTGCGGAGGCGGTTCATCACGGCCAGGCCGATGCCCGCCTCGTCGACGCCCTCGGCCAGGATTACGTCGACGCCCTGGATGTCGAAGGCCCGCAGGCATCCGAACAGGTTGGTGGCCGCGGCCCGGCCGTCGTCCGCGGGTCCCAGGCTGACCAGGAGGGTGGCCGCCCCGCCCTGATAGGCGCCGAGGTGCTCGTCCACCGTCAGGATGCCCACCCGACGGCCTTCCCGGCCCTCGGCCGCCGCCCGTTCATTGATTGTCCGGACGACGAGGTCCGGCGGGCCGATGAAGAGCATGAGCGACGCGGCCGGCGAATAGTGGGTGTACTTCATCCCCGGCGCCCGCGGGCGCTCGACGGCGGCGGGGACCCCCGCGCTCGCTTTGGCACCCGGCGTGGCTCCCGGTGCGGGACTCTCGGGGCCGGCGACGGCCCCCAGGAATTCTTCGAGTTGCTCCCGGGTAACCCCTCCCGGCCGGAGGATGGCCGGCGGGTTGGTGGTCACATCGAGGACCGTCGACTCAACCCCGACGGTAGTGCGACCGCCGTCGATGACCATCTCGACGCGGCCGCCGAGGTCGGCCAGGACATGGTCGGCCGAGGTCGGGCTGGGGCGCCCGGACAGGTTGGCGCTGGGGGCGGCGATGGGCACACCGGCCGCGGCGATGAGGGCGCGGGCCACGGGGTGGTCGGGCAGGCGCACGGCGACCGTGTCCAGGCCGCCGGTGACCACGTCCGGCACCAGCGGGCTGCGGGGCAGGACAAGGGTCAGGGGCCCCGGCCAGAAGCGGGCCATCAACCGTTCGGCCCGCGCCGGCACGGCCTTCAGCAGCGGCCGCACCTCATCCGGCGCGGCGACGTGAAGGATGAGCGGGTTGTCCTGCGGCCGGCCCTTGGCCACAAAGATACGGGCCACCGCGTCCTCGTCGAGGCCGTTGGCCCCGAGGCCGTAAACGGTCTCAGTCGGGAAGGCGACCAGGCCGCCGGCCCGGATGCCCGCCGCCGCGTCGGCGATGGCCTTCCGGCCGGCCTCGCTGTCCAGGTCGGCCGCTCGCACCTTGACCAGCCTGGTGTTCATGGTCTTGCCTCGCTCGTTCCAGGGCCCATCTGACCCTCTGGGGTCGACAGGTGTGCCGTCATTACTCGGGAAATACCGGCGAAGTCCGGGCTGACCTCGATATCGATGAACCCACCGGTGGCCAGCAGGGCCCGGACCGCCGCCGCCTGGCCGTAGCCGAGTTCGAGGGCGATGTGCCCGCCCGGGGCCAGCACCGATCGGGCGCCGGCGGCCAGAGCCCGGTAGGCGTCCAGCCCATCCGCGCCGCCATCGAGGGCTTTTCGCGGCTCATGGTCCCGGACCTCTTCCTGCAGCCCCGCGAGCTCCCCGCGAGGAATGTAGGGCGGGTTCGAGACCAGGAGGTCGACGACCACGCCGGCCTCAGCCAGGGGGGTCAGGAAGTCGCCCCGGAGGAAGGTCAGGCGGTCGCCCACCCCGAGCCGCGCGGCATTCTCGCGGGCCAGGTTCAGGGCGTCCTCCGAGGCGTCGGTGGCCCAGACGTGGGCGTCGGGCAGGGCCATGGCCGCGGCGATGGCCAGACAGCCAGACCCCGTGCCGACGTCGGCGACCCGCGCCGCGCCGGACGCCCGTCCCAGGGTGACGGCCCTCTCCGCCAACAACTCGGTCTCCGGCCGCGGGATGAGGACCCGCCCGTCGACCTTCACTTCGAAGTCCAGGAAGGCCTGCGTCCCCAGGATGTACTGGAGCGGCTCGCGGGCCGCCCGACGCTCGATAAGCGCCTCGTAGGCGGCCAGCTCGGCCGGACGCAACTCCCGGGTATAAGACAAGGGCAGCTCCAGGCGTGGACGCCCGAGGACCTGCCCCAGAAGACTTGCCGCATCATGCCCCGCCTCCGGGACGCCCCGCTCCTCGAGCCACGCCGTGGCGCGGGCCAAGGCCTCGCGCACCGTCATTGCACGCTCAGCGCCTTCAGCCGGCTCTCCTGGTCCGCGGCGGCCAGGCCGTTGATGAACTCGTCGAGCTCGCCGTCAAGGGTCTGGTTGATGCGATGGATGGTCATCCCGATGCGGTGGTCGGTCACCCGGCCGTCGGGGAAGTTGTAGGTCCGGATGCGCTCGCTGCGGTCGCCGGTACCGACCTGGGAGCGCCGGGTCTGGGCCATCTCCGCGTTGTGCTTCTCCTCGGCCAGGTTCTGCAGCCTGGCCCGGAGGACGCGCATGGCCTTCTCGCGGTTCTGCACCTGGGACCGCTCGTCCTGGCACGAGACGACGACGCCGGTCGGCAGGTGGGTCAGGCGGACGGCCGAGTAGGTCGTGTTGACGCTCTGACCGCCGTGCCCGCCGGAACAGAAAACGTCGATGCGCAGGTCCTTCAGATCGATGTCGACATCGACTTCTTCGGCCTCGGGCAGGATGGCCACGGTGGCCGTCGAGGTGTGGATGCGCCCGGACGACTCGGTCGCCGGGACACGCTGGACCCGGTGGACCCCGCTCTCATACTTCAGCTTGCCGTAGGCGCCCTCGCCCTCGACGACGAAGATGAGCTCCTTGTAGCCGCCGATGCCCGTCTCGTTGGCCGTCAGGACCTCGGTCCGCCAGTTCTGTCGCTCGGCGAAACGCATGTACATGCGGGCCAGGTCGGCGGCGAAGAGGGCGGCCTCGTCACCCCCCGCGCCGGCCCGGATCTCGACGATGACGTTCTTCTCGTCATTGGGGTTACGCGGGAGGAGCAGGACCTTCAGCCGGTCCTGCAGTTCCGACAGGCGCTCCTCGGTCTCGGCCACCTCGGCCTCGACCATTTCCTTGAACTCGGGGTCGAGCTTGTCGGAGAGCATGGTCTGATCGGCCTCCAGGCGGGCCCGGGCCTCCTTGAACTCATGGTAGACCCCGACCAGCTCGGACAGCAGGGAGTGCTCCTTGGCCAGCTTCTTGAGCTGGGACGGGTCGCCGAGGACGCGTGGGTCAGCGAGGAGCTTGTTCAGTTCCTCGAACCGGCCCTCGACGGACTTCAATTTATCGATTATGTTCTCGATCATGGTTCAAGCACCTCTCACATGGACACCGGCGAGCCCGCGGGGACCTCGAAGCCGGCGCCCGTCCGCGCCCCCTTGAGGGCGGCGATGGCCACCTCGAGCTGGGCGTCGTCGGGCTGACGGGTGGTCAGCCGCTGGAGCCACAGCCCCGGGGTGATGGCCGCGGCCAAAAGCCGCGACTTGGACCGGGCCGAAGCCCGGATGACTTCGTACGATAGCCCGGCCACCAACGGCAGCAGGGCCAGGCGGATGGCGATGCGCTCCCACAGGGGCGGCCATCCGAAGAACGAGAACAGAAAGATGCTGAGGACGACGACGAAGAGGAGGAAGCTCGTGCCGCAGCGGGGATGGAGGGTCGGCAACGGCCGGGCGGCCTCGACGGTGGCCCGGTGGTCGGGCGAGGCCTCGTAGGCCAGGATGACCTTGTGCTCCGCGCCGTGGTAGGCGAAGACGCGTTGGATGTCCTGCATCCGGGAGATGGCCGTCAGGTAGGCCAGGAAGATGACCAGCCTGATGGCCCCCTCGACGAGGTTCAGGAGGATGGGTTGATCGGCCAGGAACCGCTTGGTGAAGCCGATCAGGACCGTCGGCGCGACGATGAAGAGGCCGATGGCGATGGCCAGCCCGAGGAGCATGGTCAGGCTCATCTCGCCGGCCGTGACCTTTTCCCCCTCGCCCTCGGCGGCCTGGTTGGTCGAGAAGACGAGGGCCTTCAGACCCAACGACACCGAGTCGTAAAGGGCCACCGCGCCGCGGATGACCGGCCAGCCCAGGAACTTGTACTTGCGGGAGGGCGGGACGGCCGGGTCGACCTGGCAGATGATGGAGCCGTCGGCGCGGCGCACGGCCGTGGCCATGACCTCAGGCCCGCGCATCATGACCCCTTCGATGACCGCCTGACCGCCATAGGTGAAGTCCTTGCCGGCGGGGGCGCAAGCCTTTTCAGGTCTGTCAGCCACGTTTTTCACCCTCTCGGAGAAGCAGAAATAGCAGAGCTAGGGCTCTGCTATAGGGACGCTGGAGCTGGATGTTGTGAGCTACTTGAGCCCGTACTTCCTCTTGAACCGCTCGACGCGGCCGGCGCTGTCGACGATGCGCTGCTGACCCGTATAGAACGGGTGGCACTTCGAGCAGATTTCAATCCGGATGTCCTTCTTGGTCGAGCCCACACTATAGGTCGCGCCGCAGGCGCAGGTGACCGTGGTCAGGGCGTATTTCGGATGGATCTTGTCCTTCACTGCAAAGCACCCCTTGGCATTTCTTCGCGCGCGCCCACGGTTTCCGGACGAACGCTTTTTTATTATAGCACAACCATCAGGGGCTGGCAACATAGACAGCTGCAAAACGAAGGCCGCGCAAGGC
Source organism: Bacillota bacterium (assembly GCA_021787335.1). Taxonomy (GTDB): domain Bacteria; phylum Bacillota; class Sulfobacillia; order JAJYWN01; family JAJZPE01; genus JAJZPE01. The sequence goes on from JAJYMC010000033.1 coordinate 112,174, forward strand.
TCGCCGTCCGTCGGCCGCCGGCCACGCGCGGCGCCTATCTCACGGTCAGGCGCGTGAGGACGACGATGAGCCGACCGTCCGTCAGACTGACCCTGGCCGACCGTCCGCACAAAGCGTTGCTCACGCCGAGGGTCGTTCCGCGGACCAGGGTGGCGCCGAAAAGCGGGTACTTGAGGCCTTCCAGGGTCACCCCGGAGCAGGCCGCCGTGTCGGGGAAGAGGCTGACGATGTCCCCCGGCTCCCCTTCGACCGTCGCCGGGCGCTCCGGCGAGACCAGGACGGCCCGCGTGTCGCCGTCGTCGATGACGACCTCGAGCCCGCGGTCGGCGAAGCGCGGAAGGAGCGCCAGATTGGCCAGGGCATGGTCGAAGCGGCCGCCGAAGCCGCCGGTCATCAAGACCGGGCCTGCTTTAGCCTCGGCCAGGTAGTCCAAGGCCAGCTCCGAATCGGTCTTGTCCTTCTCAACGGGGTACCGCTGGACGGGACAGCCAAGCTCGATCACGCGAGCCTCGTCCTTGGGGGACAGCGAGTCGAAGTCCCCCAGGACGAGGTCCGGTACGAGACCGAGGTTCAGGGCGGCGGTGGCCCCGCCGTCGGTGCAGAGCAGGAAACGCCGCTCGCCCACGACCAGCCGGGTCACCAGGGACCCGGCGACGTTCGGCCCGCCGGCGACGACGACCGCCGGCGCGCCCGGGCTAATCCCGGGCATCGATCACCGGCCGCCCGCGATTGGCCAGGGCGGCAAAGACGAAGTAGGTCAGCACCCCGCTGATGATGAGTTCCGGCCCGAGGTACGTGCCGTTGTAGATGGCCGAATAGACCCAGACGTTCTGCCCGGCCGGGGCGCTCGAGGCGAAGAAGACGACGCCCGACAGCAGATGGCAGACGAAGCGGAGAGCGACGCCGGCGACAGCGCCCAGGGCCGGCCGCTTGCGAAAGATGGCCAGGCCGGCCAGCCCCAGGACCCCGAAAGCGAGCGGGTAGTCCAGTAGGAACTGGACCGGGTGGACGAAGTACGGTTCAAAGGCGAAATCGATGAGCCCGTACGCGGCGCCGGTCAGCATGCCGAACCTGGGGCCGTACCGGACGGCGAGGTAGATCAGCGGCACCATGCTTCCCGCCGTCACCGCGCCCCCGGCCGGGGCCTGGTACACCTTGATCTGGTGAAGAACCACGGCCAGGGCGATCATCACCCCAGCCTCGATCCAGGCCCGCAGCGGTAGCTTTTTCATCTCATTATCCTCCCTTTTTCGCCCCGGAAAACGAAGAGCCGCAGCCCCGATAGGTGCTGCAGCCGCGTCGTGCTGGTCTTGGTCTTTAGCGGCCGCTTCCCTACGCTGGTATTATCCAGATCAGGTTCGAAGGGTTGGAGGCCAAGCCTCCTTTCAGCTCCATAGAGCACCCCTAGCGGATTCGGTCCGGTTCAGTTGTTGCCTTAACTCTAACACCGGCGCGGGTTTCCGTCAAGGAGCTTACGCGCCCGAGCGGGCGCCCGAGGATCGGGCGCCCCACTCTCAAGGAGCCAGGACCGGCAACGGGTCCATGGTCCGGGAATTGCGGCTTATCTCGAAGTGCAGGTGCGGCCCGGTCGAACGGCCGGTCGAGCCGACCTGGGCGATGACCTGACCCTGCTTGACCGTCGCGCCGCGCTTGACGAGGGTCTTCTGAGCGTGGGCGTAGAGGGTCCGGTAGCCGCTGCTGTGGCTGATGATGACCGCCAGCCCGTAGCCTGAGATCCACCCGACGCTCTGGACGACGCCGTCGGCGGCCGCGTGGATGCTGTCCCCGTATGACCCGGCGATGTCGATGCCGCTGTGCATCTCCCCGTCACGAAGGCCGTAGATCGAGGTGATGGCCCCATGCAGCGGCCAGATGAAGCGGAGACCGCTGGGCAGCGTGGTGGAGGCGGCTTTGGCCTCGGCCCCGCCGGCCGCCCCGGCCGGTACCGTCAGCACGGCCCCGACCGCCAACCGGTCGGGATTGCTGAGCCCATTGGTCTTGGCCAGTTCACCCACGGTGGTGCCGAACTGAAGGGCGATGTTCCAGAGGGTGTCACCCGCCTTGACCCGGTAGAGCCGCGGCGCGGCGGACGGGATGGCCAGGTTCTGCCCGGGGTAGATGGTGTCCCGGGTGAGGTTGTTGGCTTTCTTCATCGCGCCGACGTCGGTGTGATAGGCCAGGGCGAGGTTATAGAGGGTGTCGCCGGGCTTGACCACGTACTTCTCGCCCGGTTGGGCGGAGGCCGGCGTGGCCGGCGTGGATTTGGCCGGTGTGGCCGTCGTGGACGCCTTGGCCGCCGCGACGGAGACCGCCGCGAGGCCGCCAGGCCCGGATGGCCAGACTCCCAGGAGACCCATGGTGACCGCCAGGACCAGCCCGGCGGCGCGCAACCCGCCCCGGCCGACGAGCGACCGGTGTAACATGTCATCACCTACCCGTCGTTGGATTCCGGTTTTCAACCGTTGGATTCCGGTTGGTTATTCGTACCCCGGCGCCAGGCGCCGGTCTTTTGAGAACTCAAAGACGTGGCCGAAATGGCCACGTCAAGAGTATAACCTAGCTGCACGTTTTTATTCCGGCTCGGAAAGCCGCGCCAGCTGGGCCGCGGCCGAATCGACGATCACTTCCCAAGCTTCTGCCAATCGGCCAGGAAACGGTCGATGCCGATATCGGTCAATGGGTGTTTGATCATCTGCTCGAGGACCTTGAACGGGATGGTGATGACGTCGGCGCCGGCCTTGGCCGCCTCGATGACGTGAATCGGATGCCGCACGCTGGCGGCGATGATCTGGCAGTCGATGTCGTGGAGGAAGAAGATGTCGGCGATGTCCCGGATGACCTGCATCCCTTCATTGCCGATGTCGTCCAGCCGCCCGACGAAGGGACTGACGTAGGTGGCCCCGGCCTTGGCCGCCATGAGCGCCTGCGGGGCCGAGAAGACCAGGGTGACGTTGGTCTTGATGCCCAGGCCGGAAAGGACCTTGACGGCCTTGAGGCCTTCCTTGCACATGGGGACCTTGATGGCGATGTTGGGGCCCAAGGTGTTCAGGACCTTGGCCTCCTCGACCATCTTCGGCGCCTCGAGGCTGATGACCTCGGCGCTGATGGGGCCATCGACGATGGCCGAGATCTCCTTGACGACCGTGTGGAAGTCGCGACCTTCCTTAGCCACCAGCGACGGGTTGGTGGTCACGCCGTCGACAACGCCCCAGTCGTTGGCCTCACGGATCTCGTTGATGTTGGCTGTATCGATAAAGAACTTCATTCCTAGCCCCCCTGGTCCTAGTTGTGATATGGCAGGCCGAGAAGGCGGCGCGCCTCGTCCGGCGTGGCCAACTCCCGGCCCAGTTCGGCGGCGAGGCGGGCGGCCCTGGCCACGAGTTGCGCGTTGCTCTCGGCCTTGACGCCGCGGGAATAGTAGATGTTGTCCTCGAAGCCCACGCGGGCGTGGCCGCCGAGGATGACGGCCATGGTCGCCAGCGGGAGCTGGGCACGGGCGATGCCCGCCACACTCCACGTGCTCCCGGCCGGCAGGCTGCCGACCAGGTGGAGCAGGTTCACCGGGGTCGCTCCGATGCCGCCTGGGACACCCATCACCAGGTCGAAGTGCAGGGGCGGCTTCAGCAGGCCCTTAGCCACCAGGCGCAGGGCGTTGTCGACAAAACCGGCGTCGAAGACCTCGATCTCGGGCTTGAGCCCGGCCTCGGCGATGCGTTTGGCGAAGGTTTCCATGACGGCCGGCGGGTTGGAGAAGACGCCATCGCCGAAATTAGTCGTACCCGCGGTCAGGGTGGCCATCTCCGGCTTGACCGGCCCGGTGAGGGTGACCGGGCCGAGTCGCTCCTCGGGGGTCATGCCCACGGAGCCGCCCGTCGAGACCTGGATGATGACGTCCGTGCGGGCCCGGACGTGCCGAATGATTTCGGCGAAGATATCGGCCCGTTGGGTCGGCTGATTGCGCTCGTCACGGGCGTGGATGTGGACCATCGCCGCTCCCGCCCTGGCCGCCTCCTCAGCGGCCACGGCGATCTCCTCGGGCGTGCAGGGCAGCGGCGGGAAGTCCTCTTTGGCGATCTCCCCACCGTTCAGGGCGCAGGTGATGATTAGCTTCTCCATCGGTCTACGACTCGGGCTCCCTGGGCGGCGTGTCCGGGCCGGTCGGGGCGGCCGTCCGGCGGGCCACGGTCTTAGCAATATGCCGGCGGATGACGCCGTACACAAAGCCGTAGTTGGCCCCGGTCATCTTGGCGATCTCAGCCATACTCTTCCCCTCGTCGAAGAGCTTACGGAAGGTTTCGCTCTTGTTGCCGTCGCGCGAGCGGCGGGCCCGCCGTCCGGGCTTGCGCCCGCGGCGGCCTCCCCTGCCTCGCCCGGGCTTGGCCGGCTGCGCCTCGGCCCCCACCGCTTTGGCCCGCGCCGCCCGCGACGGCCCGAGCCGTTGCTTGTCGGCCGGGACCACACACGTCCCCGAAGCCCTGGCGACGAGGACGGGGATGGCCAGCACCTCGGCGGCGCTGTCGCTTATGTCCGGGCGCGGGGTGATGACCTTCCAGGCCTCGAACTCCATCTTCCGAGAGGTCCGCCCTTCGCCGGTGATGTGCCCGCTGGCTTCAAGGTAGTCCCCGGCGTGAACTGGGGCCACGAACTCAACCATGTCATAGGCGACGAACAATCCCTCGTCGCCGTCCCGGCGGATGAGGAGTTCCGTCGCCACGTCCCCAAAGAGACCCATGACGAAGGCCCCCGCGACGAGCCCCCCACCGTAATGAGCATCAGCCTCGCTGACCCTCAGTCGGACCGTTGACCTTCGCGCTCTGGCCGGCAAGTGCATCACCGCTTTCTTGGTGTTCGAAATCAGCCATCAAAGGAGGTATCTCAAAAGGGTTTCTGTTCCAAGGGGCGTTTTTCCTGCCGCGGGGCCGATGGCGAAGAACCGTTCGACATTGGCAGGATTTCCCACTGGGCCACCGAAAGCGGTCGACCGCCCGGGGCTGGCCCCCCGGAGCCGCGGCCACACGGCCAAGAAAGGGAGAGGAAAGACCATGAGTCAATCCCCAGTCCGATTCCCCGCGACATCGAGGTACGCCAGGCGGGCCGCCGCCGCCCTGTTGGGCCTGGCCCTGCTATCTGGGTCCAGCCGGGCCATGGCCGCCCCCGTGGCGGTCAGGACGCGGCCGCCCAGCCTGGCGGCGGCCAGAGTCAGGCCCACCTCCGGCGCGACCGGGGTCCGCCCCGACGTCCGCCTGGAGTTCGACCTCAGGCCGCAACTCAGCGGACCCGGCGGCCGGGCCATCCGGCGGCGACTGGCGACCCGTGCCTTCAGCGTCCTCATCGCCGACGAGACGGGTGCCCAGCGAGTCCTGGCCGGACGCGACCCAGCCGTCACCGTTGACGGCGCCGGGCTGGTGACCGTCCGCCCGCCCGAGCCCCTGCCCCGCTACACATGGCATGTCACGATCCTGCGGCTGCTGCCGGACGACTCCGAGGATGAGGACCAGTGGGCCGAGGTGGCCGGGAACGAAGCGGAGGAACGGCCGGGGGCGGACTCCCCCTGGCTTCTCAAGACGGTCTTTCGGACGGGATCGGACCTGCACGAACCGACCCAGGTCAGAGTCAGCCAAGCTCCCATCGAGGCGGTCGCCGGTCGTGACGTAACCTATCGACTGACCGTCCTCGACGATTACGGCCTGCCCGCCTGGGGGGCTGAGTTCTCCGCGCTGGCGGCCGAGAGCGGTACGCGGTTGCCGGGCAGCGCCGTCGTTAGGCCGGGGCCGGCGGCCCCCGGTCGGCTCGGACCCGACAAGCAAGGGCAGGTGGTCGTTCTCTGCGCCGACCCCGAGGCCGAGGCGGTACAGGCCACCGTGAAGATAAGCCACCCCAAATATGGGTTTGCGGCCGAGCGTCGCTGGGAAGTACGTTTCCTTCCCGCCGCTCCGCGAGACCTGGTTCTGTCGGCCCCCAACCTGAAGGCAGCGGCGGGCGACCGGCTCGAGGTGCGGGGCCGGGTCGCCGATGAGTTCGGAAACGGCATCCCGGCGCAGGCGGTGTCCGTGGAGGCGTGGGGGTCGGCTTTCGGGGCCTGGCGAGCCATCGGCCGGCCCGCTCAAACCGGCGACGACGGGCGTTTCTCCTTCAGCCTCACGTCGCCCGCGCCCCAGTATGTCCAGATACGAGCCAGCCTGGCCGCGGGTCCCGCGGCGACCCTCGGCGAGGCCCTCCGCTTCGAGCCCGGACCGGACCCGACGACGGGCCGCGGCACGGCGGAATCAACCCTCACCCGCGCACTGGCCGCTGATGTCCCCGGCGACCTTGACTTCCCCGGCCTCCCGCTGCTGGTCACGCCACCGACCGCGGTAACGGCGGCGCCCGGCGCTTTCGCCCCGGGCGCGACGGTCGTCGTCTCCTTGGTCGATAACCTTGGGTCCTGGGACCCATGGTCGGGTCCGTTGCCGTCCACCGCGACCACCCGGGCCATCGGCCGAGGCACGGCGGCGGCCGACGGCAGCCTGGCCCTGGCCACCGAGATCACCTTCGCCCCCGGAGACCTGGTCTCGGTGGAAGTGGCGCCGGTCGTCGTCGCCCCAGACCCGCCGCCACCGCCACCACCGCCCCCGCCGTCGCCCCAACCATTGCAGGAGCTATCGGGCCGCGCCGCCAATGGACGGGCTTACGTGGCGCAAGTCCTGCCCCCGGGCTCTTACTCCGTGCGTCTGCAAGAGGACTCCCCGAGCGGCCCAGAACGCTTCGCGGTCTTCTATTACCGGCTCATTCCCCACAATGGCTGGACGGAGGGCGTGCTGATGAGTCTCCTCGAGACCGGGCAGGTCAGTGAGGTCAACGGGTCGACCTGCGCCTTCACCCTCAACGAAACCCAAACAGTGAGCTTCATGATCGAGGCCCCGGGGCCGACCTTCAACTATACTATCCAGATCTTCACCGCTCCGTAACCGCCTGGCGCAAGGCGTTCCCCATGACGTCCCGAAGCGAGGCGGACCGCCGGCTGGTCATCAAGGACCAAGACCCGCGCCATCAGCGGCCACCCGCCCCAGACCTGATTTCTTCGAGCAGGCGGTCGAGCCCGGTCTGGGAAGCGGCGTCCGTCTCACCTGCCGGAGGAGTCTCGGGAATCCCCGGTTGGACCTGGGCCCCGAGGTCAGTCCCCGCCACCGGCTCAAAGGACAAAGTGTATTCGGTGAATCCGTATTCGTCCGCGCTGGCCACGACCTGCAGGGTCACCCCATCACCGGCGGGGTCGACCGGGATGCTCAGGCGCCCGTTCCTGATCTCGTAAGTACGGCCATTGACGATGGCCAGGCCGGCCATGAGTTCACCCGTAGCGGGGTCCCGCAGCCGAAGGTTGATCTCGCTCGGCCGGCCGGGCGTGACCCGCCGCTCCAGGGCGTCGAGTTCCAGCACCGGCAGGCCCTTGGAGAAGAAGACCGGCAGGAGAGCCAATGTCTGCTGGCTCTTGACGTCGCGGACAGCCAGATAGCCGTAGTACTCACCGGATATATCGGGGACGCTGGCCCGGACGGTGGCGGTCCAATCGGCGCCGTCACTTCTGGTCGCACCCTGGTCGCTTGACGTCATCTGGTTGGCGTCGGGCACTTCCGCGACCTGGAGGTCGAAATTGGAGGCCCCGAGGCCGCCGTAGGCCTCGACGTAGACGACGTACTGGCCGGGCGGCGGGTTCGCCGCCTCGATGGCTTCGTCGCTGACGCCTGGTCGGGCCGAATGGCCGAACTCGACCCAGTCCTTCTTGGCCTCGTCGTAGTGGTAGAGGTAGAGGTCCAGGTCCGTCCCGGGGACGGAGGGGTTACCGGCGGACACGCGCAGCAGGGCCGTCCCAGAGGGCACCTCCGGAAGAGTCTTGGAGTAACTCTGGTGTTCCTTGATGTAGGCCCGCTCGTTGATTATGTCGTTGTAGCTGCGGCTGAGACCATAGCCCAGGAACCTGAAGGTCCCCTGCACGCCGTGATCGGTGATCGTGAAGTCCTGGCTGACTTGCGAGGCCGGCCCGGCGTCGACGTTGGTCCGCCAGTTGTCCGGGCTTATCTCGAAGCCGCTCAACTGGGCGTCCAACGAGAAGACGGTGGTGTCCCGTCCGAACTCCGAGAGCATCGGCGAGCTGTAGACGACGACCTCCCACACGCCCGACTGCGGGTCGCTGATGAGCTGCTCGACCTGGGCCGGCGCGGCCTGGGCCGGCGTCGAGGCGCCGGTCTCCCCCGACGTCCCGCTGCCAGTCTGGCCAGTGGTCTGCTGCGGCCCGGTCGTCGCCCCCGTGCCCAGGGTGCCCTGGGCCGCCAGTTCGTTGGCGCCCAAGCCGACGAAGTCGGTCCGGGTCAGCTCCCAGCCGTCGGGCCGGTTGATCTGCATCCAGGCGCGGCCGAGATAGCCCTGGCGTTGGTCGGATGGGATGGATAACGTCAGCCGCAACGCCGTGGCGCCGTCGGGCACCTGCAGGAAATAACGCTTGTAGTGCGCCGCCTCGGCCGTCCCGTCGACCCGCAGGCTCCAATCACCGCCGGCGCCGAACGTGAGCGGGCGGACCACCGTGTTCAGGAACTGCAGGTCATCCGCCCGGCTGGCTTCGCCGTGCCCGTGCAGGAGGGACGAGTAGAGTCCGGGACGGTCCGGGATGTCATAGCGGAGATAGACCTGGCGCTGCGATTGCGGCGGCAGGGTCAGGCGCAGGTGGTCCGAGTTGACCCACGCCGCGTCGGCGGCCAGGTTCAGCCGCACTGAGGTGGCCCCGGGGTTCTCCAGAGTGACCCCCACCCCCGCCGGGTCGAAGTCGCGGGCGTAGATGCCGCCGGCCGGCGACGGGATGTTCTCGCTGACCCAGGCCAGAACCTTCGGGGAGTCCTCGACCATCTTCTGCAGGTGGCTCCAGGCCGCCGGCAGGTCGATGAGCCCGTGCCCCTGTTCGACCACCTGGTAATCACCGAGCGAGCGGGCCCCTTCCTCGAGCGCCGATTTGACCTGGCGGGCCGTGACCGACAGCCCGGCCTCAGTCGCCGATTGCATCAGCAGGGCCGCCGCGCCGGCCGCGTAGGGAGCGGACATGCTGGTCCCCTCACGCAGTTGGTAGCCCGGAGGGTACTCCGACTTCAGCCAGGTCGGTACGGTCGAGACGGCCGCGCCGGGCGCGACCAGGTTGGGGGCCAGCGACCCGTCACGCCTGGGCCCGATGGCGCTGTAATACGGGATGCCCTCATGAGGGACGTCCAGGTTGTAGAGATGCTTCCACATGGCCGGGGAGAAGTAGGCCCCCACGGTCAGGGCCTCGTTGGCGTCGCCCGGCGTGAGGGCGCTGGAGACGCCCGGTCCCTCGTTGCCCGCGGCGATGGCCACCAGCAGGTCGTATTTCAGACTCAACTCGGCGATGAGCTGCGACTGGGCGCTGTCGGCCGAGCTGTTGTCGTTGACCGTGGCCAGGCTTAGGCAGACCACGTTGGCCCCGTGGTCGGCGGCGTAGGTCAGGGCCCGCGCGATGCTGTCCCACGAGCCGTCGCCGGCCGAGTCGAGGACCTTGAGGGCCATCAGTCTGGCCCCGGGGGCCACCCCGACGGCGCCGGCCCGGTACAGGCCGGCCGCCGCGGCGATGCCGGCCACGTGAGTGCCGTGACCGTTGCCGTCGAAGCCCAGGTTGATCTGGCCCCCGTCGCGCCTGATGGTGGTGATGACGAAGGGCAGGCCCTGCCCGTCCGCGCCGCCGAAGCGGGCATCGGTCGGGTTGAGCGCATATATCTGCAGCGGGGCCTCATCAGCGAAGCTGTAGTCCCGGTTCGTGTCCACGTAGACCGTGTCGTACACCCCGGCCTTCACCGAGTCGACGACGAGGACCGGGAAATCATCGGTGGTGATGCCGTTGCGGTTGACGTCCTGACCGATCTCGCCGTCGGGGTTGAGGTCGTTCTCGTGGAAGAGGCCGTAGTGGTACCGGCCGCTCTTCGAGACGATTCGGCCGACGGCCACGGTGCCGAAGGGGGTGGTGATGTTCCCCCGCGAGGCCGAGGCATAACTCGAGGTGTTGACGTCACCTTCACCCGTGAAGTCCTGCCAGTCGATTATCTTCTGCTGCCAGGTGGAGGTCATGGCCAGGTCGGGGTGGGTCGGGTCGATGCCCGTGTCGACGATGGCGATGGTCACCCCGCGCCCGTCCGCGCCGGTGAGGTCGCGCAGCTCGGGGGCCTTGATGGCGTCGTTGTTGTCGCCAAGGCTCTGACGGACCGTGGCCACGGCCAGGTCGCCGAGGGTCTCGGCGGGCCGCACGCCATCGGACGGGCTCGGCGCGGTCAGGGCGACCTTGGTGTCCGGGCTGAGGGCGCGGACGCCGTCCAGAGAGGCGGCGCGGGCCAGCTCGTGGACGGGCATGGACATAGCCAGGTAATCGCCACCGGCGGGGGCGCTCAGGACCTTGCCCCCGAGCCGCTCGAGTTGGCGGACCAGCGTCCCGGACCGACCCGGGGCGGGGACGACCATGACGTCCAGGGACGACCGCCCCTCGGCCGTGGCCTTGACGATGGCCGCGCGAAGCTCAGGCGTCAGCCGGGCCGTTGCCGCCGGGGTCGAGGCCGCGGGGGCCGCGGCCAACGATCCCGTCCGCGTGACGGGCGCGACCGCCCCGGCCATCAGCATGGCCAGCGCCAGGAGGACGATGACTTTCATTTGACGGCCTCTGGTCATGTCCTCACCGCCTCTCCGCGGACACGTAGGTCAATGGGCCGCCCGGCTGGTCGGCGGCCAGGTCGAGGACGTCCCCCGGTTTCAGGTCGGTCAGACCGGCCCGCTTGCCGTCGAGGAAGACGGCCGTCGTCGGGAGGATGTCGTAGCTCCGTCGGTCGGTCCCCCCGCCGGTCTTAACATCGACCACCAGCGTCTTGTGGGCCACGTCATAGGCCACCAGGACCCCGGAGGCCATGACGTTCACGGCGTCGATGGCCCGCACCGCGCCGCTGCCGTCGATGGTCCGGAGGACGGCCACCACCCGGTCACCCGGCTTCAGGCTCGACAGCGGAGCTTGATGGCCGTTGCGGTAGATCGAGGCGTCGGGGCGCACGGCGAGGCTCGCGCCATCCACGGCGACGGACCCGGCCGAGGCCGAGACGTCCGAGAGGCTACCCTTCACCGTGGTCAGGTAGGCGGCGATGAAGGTCGGCCGGCCCGTCGAGTCGAGGGAGACCATGGTCTCGTCGAAGAAGCCCAGGTCGCCCAGGGTGGCGGGACGCCCGTTGCGGTACACCCGGGTGTCGCCATGAACCACCACACGGCGGGACCCCGTGGGCGTATCTATGTTCAGAGCCCCATCGACGAGTTCGACGGACTGGACGACCCCGCTCAGATCATACAGGCGGCCCATCGAGGCGAGCATCCGGGCCACCAGGACGGCGGCCTGGGACCGTGTCGTCTGGGCCAGCGGTTGGAAGGTGCCGTCCGGATAGCCCTTGATGATCCCGGTCTTCTGGGCCAGGATGGCATAGCCGATGGCCCAGTCGCCGATGGACGACTGGTCCGGGTAGACCCCCTTGGTCACCGGGGTGCTCTGGGCGAGCTTCTCCCACCCGAGGGCGCGGAGAATCATCGCCGTCATCTCCGACCGCGAGATCTCGGCGTCGGGCCGGAAGGTGCCATCAAGATAGCCGTTGACGATTCCCAGCTCGTAGGCGACTTCGATGTAGGTACGGTCCGGGTCGTCCATGGCGACGTCGCTGAAGGTCGACGGCTCCTGGCTCAGCGCGGACACCTCATCCTGGTGGTCGAGTCCGATGACCAGCATCTTGGCCAGGTCCGCCCGGTTGATGGGTACGTCGGGGACGAAGCCGTCGCCATCGAGGGCCTCGACAATGCCCTTGGATGCCAGCAGTTCGATCTCGAACCGCGCCCAGTGGCCGTCGATGTCCGAGAAGGCCGCCGGAGGGCCGGCCACCTTCGCCGCCGCGGTCGCCGGCGCCACGGCCAGCGTCGCCAGTATGGCCAGGGCGGTCACAAGCGCCGTCAACTTGGCTCGTCGTCCATTCTTCATCCTGCTCAAGCACCTCGGATCCAGGGACCGCCTACGTGCGCCCTTGTTCAGACGGGTCTTCAAAAAGAAAACATTCGAGGGGATGGCCTTCATCCCTGCCTCGAAGGTCAAGATTTCCGATATCTGGAACCACTCGCCGCATCCATCTCAGCCGCCGCCCTTCGGGTGGAACAGGGCCAGCAGGTCATACCAGAAAAGTTGCTGGCTCACGGTGCCGTCGCTCTGAATCTCGTTGTTCGTCGTTACCACCACGACACTGCCATCCCCGACCGCGTGGAGGTCGACCTTGGCCGGCAGCCGCACGCGGCTCTCTGGTCGTCCCTGCCGGTCGAAGACGACCAGCGTATGCTCCTCCACGGTCTCCCGGCCGACCCGGTAGCTCTCCGTGTAGTTGACCTCGACCTCGAGCGAATCGGAGCGGACCCAGGCCGAGCGGATGAGGCTACGGCGGCCATCTGGCGGATTGAAGTATGACCGCCACACGACCGCTCCGTCCTCGACCCGGAACAGGGCGATGCCGCCCCGGGTGCCGAAGTCATAGAGGACGAGGTAACGGCCGTCCGACGAGAAGACCAGTTTGTCCGTACCGCCCGCGTCGATGGAATGCCGCCATTTCAACGTCCCGTCGGGCTTGAAGAGGTTCAGGCGGTCGACCCCGTCGTTGGTGGTCACGGCCAGGTAACGGCCGTCCGGGGAGACCCGGATCTCGCCCGGGTCGGTGACCTTCCCGGCGAACTCATGGTATTCGCCCTGGCTGTCGGCGACGATGATCCGGTCTCCATCAAGGATGTACAGGTATGCCCCATCATCAGTGAAGCGGATGGTGACCCGGTCCGATACCGGGATGTGGGCGACCTCCTGGCCTCCGGCGGTTAGAAGTTCTAGGTAATGGTTGCTGTCGTTGAGGATGGCCAGCCGCGACCCGTCCGGCGAGGCGACCGGGGTGATGCTGCCGCTGACCGGCCGAGGCGACCAGAGCCCCTTGCCGTCCTTGTCGAACAGGTAGAAGAGGCCCTTGTCATAGTAATCGAGGACGACGGCCCCGATGAGCTGCCCCCCGGCCAGCGAGAACGCCCGACCGTAGCGGTAGACGCCGTCCTCGAAGCGGCGCTCCCACAGCACCTTGCCGTTGCGGTCCAGCACCTGGAACCCGGGAACGCTGCGCCGCACCTCTTTATAGGTGATGTTGGCGATGACGTAATCGCCCGCGGGGGACACCGAGGCCAAGATAGCGTCGCCATACGAGGCCGTCCAGACCGGCTTGACGTTCGCCTCGGCGACCGCCGCCGCGTTGACCTCGCCCATCGACGGAAGCGTCCCCACCTGGGGGCCGACCGGCAGGCCGAGCCCGGCCGGCAGCCGGCGGCCGTTCTGGCTGCACGAGAAGACGATGACCATGGCCAGAAAGAGGACGAAGGTCAAGGCGGCCCACAACGCGCTGCGACGCGACCCGCGGCTCCCGAACACGGTCATCGCCCCCTCGCCGTCCGCTTTACTATCCTAAAGAATGGAAATCACGTTGGAGACAAGAAATGGGCCCCCCTGAAGGGCCCATTGCGGTGAAGGCCGGCGGCTACTTACCGCCGTGCTTCGGCTGGTGCGACGAATCCTTGGAGGCCTGGGACCCCTTCTCCTCGTCCTTGCGCTCGCCCTTCACTTCGACCTTGCCATGGCCCTCCTCTTCGTCCTTGACCTCGCCCTTGGTCCCGTGCGGGGCCTCCAGGGTCAGCTCAATTGGCGGCACCTCCGCACTGACCTGGCCGCCCGGTTGCGGCGCGGAGGCCACGGGCGGGACCGCCAGCGCCGGCTGGTGCTCGCGGATGGGCATGGCCGGCCCGTCCTCCTTGTGACCTTCCGAACCGCTTTCGGAATGGGCGGTCGGTTCCACGACGGCGCCAGCCTTGACCACCAGGGCCACTCCCGGCTCCGGGGTCACGGCCGGTTCGCTGGCCGGTTCAGGAGTCGGCTCGGTCTCGACCGATTGCGTCTTTACCGGCGCCGGCAAGACCGGGGTATCCTTCGTCGGCTCAGCCTTCGCCGGCTCAGTCTTACCCGACTCAGATTTCTCCGGCTCGGACTTGCTCGACGCGGGACCGACTGGCTTCTCCAGCCCGCGCACCCCCGCGACCAACGTCGGCGTGGGTAACTCATTGGGGGAGCCCCGGTGAAGCAGCTTGTCCAGGATTTCTAAACGTTCTTTGAGGCTCGGCCCGTCCGGTCGCGAGCCGCCCGCGGCCGGAGCGGGCGCCCCCTTGACGACGGGCGCACCGGTCAGCCCGGCGGGCGCACCAATCGGCCCACCGGTCGTACCAGTCGAATCGCTCACCCCGCCCGGGGTTCGGGAACCAAGACCCTGAGCATCGGCGCCCCCGGACTGGACTCGCCAGGCCGCCGCCCAGACGCCCACCGACAAAAGCAGGGACAGGGCCGACCCAATGGCGACGGCCCTCCCCAGCTTAAGCCACACTTTGCGGTTGTCTCGGGTCCGGGGGACGGGCATGTTCCTGACCTACTTACTCTTACTTGATCTCGACCTTCTCGGCCGCGAACGCGGCTCCGGTACCGGCCTGACCGGTCACCTCCACCGACTGGCCGACCGCCAGGTCAGTGAAGCTGGCGGCCTGGCCGGCCTTGAGGTAGTTGGTGGTCGCGGTGGTGGTCACGGTGTAGTCGACCGCGGCGCCGCCCGCCGTCGCCGGCTGGACCGTCAGGACAAAGGTCCCACCCGTGGCGTCGACGCTCTTGACGGCCCCGCTGAGAGTCTGGGTCGACGGGGTCTGCGCGCCCTCGTGGTGCTCGACCTTGATCTCAGCGACGAGCCGGTTCTGGAACTTCAGCTCGACCTTGTCCCCGACGACGATGTCGGTGACGTTGGCCGCCTCTTCCTGCTCCTCGAAGCGGATCTTGACCTCAGCGGCCAGGCTGTAGGTGACGGTGGCGCCTTCCTTGGTCTGGACGGTGATGCTCCCCTGAGCCGTGCCGTCGGCGGCGGTCAGAGCGGTGACCGTGCCGCTGACTTCATCGAGCTCCTTGACCTCAAGCTTGGTGACGGTGCCGCGGGTGACCTCAAGGGCCACCCGGTCGCCGACCTTGACGTCGGCCAGGGTCGGGGCGGCGGGGGTGGTCGGCGTGGTCCCGGTCGTGCCGCCCTCCTCCTCTTTCTCCTCGTCCTCCGACTCGATGACGACCTTGCAGTCGGCGGAGATCGGATAGGTCAATTCTGTCCCATCTTTGGCAATGATAGTCAGACTTGCGTTGGAGTCCGTCGTGATGGCCTTGACGAAGCCGCTGACGTGCTCGTCGTAGCGGATGTCGATGAAGATGGCCACGCCGTCCGCATCCAGGTGCAGGCTGGCCTGGTCGCCGGCCTTGATGTCGGCGAGCTGGCCCGGCTTCTTCCCGACGTAGATCCGGGCGTCCGCGGCCACCTTGTAAGTGTCCTCGGTGCCATCTTTCCTGGTGACGGTGATGGATGGGTCGCCGGTGGTCGCCACGCTGACGACCGTGCCCTTGATTTCATGCTCGTCTTCTTCGCCGAGGGCGCCATCCTCACGGTCCATGAAGGCCGTCATCTCGGCGCGCGTCACCGGCTTGTTGCCTTGGAACACATAGCCTTTGCCGTTCGGGCTCGGGGCGCCGGTGAGGAGGCCCTTGTCGACGGCGATGAGGACGTACCCGACCTTGTCGGCCGGAATCGTGGCGCTGTCGGTGAAGTCGGGCTTGCCCGTCTGCAGGGCGGCCTGGTCGGCCAGGCCCAGGGCCTTGACGAGCATCTCGGCGACTTCAAGCCGGGTCGTCGGTTCGTTGGGGTTGAACCTGCCGTCCTGGCCCCAACTCAAGATGCCCTTATCGACGGCCTCGGCGACATAGGCCTGGGCCCAGGTCGAGATCTTGCCGGCGTCGGAGAAGTTCAACTGGGACTGCGTCTGAGTCTGGGCCCGGGTCTGAACCTCCTGCTCGAGCCCCATGACCCGGAGGACCATGGCCACAGCCTGCTCGTGGGTGACGGGCGAGTTGGGCTTGAAGGTCCCGTCGGGCATGCCCTTGACCACACCCTTGAGGTTCATCTTCTCCATGAAGAGGGCCGCCCAGGAAGCCTCTCCGGCGTCGGCGAAGCCCTTCATCTCGCTGCCGTGCTCGTCTTCAGAACCCTTGCCCCCCTTGGGGGCGGCGCTGGCGACACCGGTCGTGGCCAGGAGCGCGAGGCTCAGGACCAGGGCCAGGGCCAGCCTGGAAAGTCGTGTGAACCTACGATTCATCGTTGTTTCCCTCCCGATGGTCTTTCGGATTCGCGCTATAGGCTACGTTTCCGGGAGGTAGTTTCTGGGGGTGCGGGGGAGGGAAAGGGTGCCCGATAACTGGACGAATACCCGTTCGCCAGAGCTGGCCGCGCGGTCCTCTGGCCTTCGTCGGGGTTGCTTCACTTCGCCACGGGAGGAGGAAATCCTTCCCTCCCGGTTCGCCAATGTTCCCTAGGGAAGCCCGGCGCCGTCGAAAAAATGGCCCGGGGGAGAAAATCCTCCCTCCGGGCCTGCTTGGGGGTCGTTGCCTGATCTCGGGGATTTGGCTATTCTGGCGCCTGGGCCGGAGCCTCAGGTCTCAAGGGGACTCCGGGCTTAGCCTCTCCTGGGGAATGGGGGAAGCAGCGTCAGGGCTGCTGGATGGCGAACTGGGCGGTCTGATCGGGCAGGGCCTGGTTGTTTATCTTCCCCTTGAACTGGGCCTTGACGGCGTACTGCCCGACCGCCACGGCCTGGCCGGCTGCGTCAGTCTGATTCCAGGTGGCCTGGAAGGTCAGGGTCTGCCCGGCGGCCAGGGTCATCTGGGTGATGACCTGAGTGAAGGCCTGGCCGAAGGACCACTGCCAGACGGTCTGGCCGTTCTGGGTGACCACGAAGTCATACTGTTGTGTGGTCGGGAAGACCACGGTGACCGGGGCGGTGTTGTTGTTCTTCACGGTGAAGGTGAGGTTGACGGCCTCGCCCGGGGCGTAGGTGGTCTTGTCGGTGGCCACGGCGAGGACCATGTTGGCGACGGCCGCGTCGACACGGGTGGCGACGATGCCGGAGACTTTGTTGTCGGTCCCGACCGTCAGGGTGACCGTATCGTTGGCCTGGAGCTGGTCCAGGGCCACGGCGCCGTCGTTGAGCTTGATGGTGGCGTTGGCGGCCACCTCGTAGGTGACGACGGTGTTGTCGTCCTTCTTGACGGCGATCATCGGGGCGGCGACCGAGTAGACCGTACCGTTGACCGTCTGGGTCCGGGCCGCGGCGATGGCTGTGGCCTTGCCGTCGGCGCCCAGGGTGATGGTCAGGGAATCGTTGACCTGCAGGCCGGCCAGGGTGGAGGCCGCGCCGTTCAGGGTCACCGTGGCACCATCGGCCAGGACGTAGGTGTCCTGGGTGTTGTCGGCCTTCTTGATGGTCACCGAGGCCGTCCCAATGGTCGTGACCGAGACCAGCGTTCCCGTGACGGTGCCCGGCTGGGCCGGAGGCTGGGCCGGCGTGTTGCCTGAGGCGCGGTCGAGGATGGCGGCCATCTCGGCCCGGGTGACCGGCTTGTTCGGCTGGAAGGCGCCGTTGACGCCGGTGATGATGCCCTTGTCGACGGCCAGGGCGACATAGCCCAGGAGCGAGGACGGAATGGCGGCCTTGTCGGTGAAGGTCAGGCTTGAGCCATCATTGGCTTTGGCCTGGTCCTCCAGGTCGAGGGCCCGGATGACCATGACCGTCACTTCGAGACGGGTGGTCGGTTTGAGGCCCTCGAAGGCCTTGCCGTGACCGGTATCGATACCGTTGAGGATGCCCTGGGCGACCATCAGGTCGACGTAGCCCCGGGCCCAGCTGGGAATCTCCTCATCGTCGATGAACGGCAGGGTCCCCTGGAGGCTCTGAAGGGCTTTGTCCTCGAGGCCGAGCATCCGGACGATCATGATGGCGGCCTCGGCGCGGGTGACGGGCTTGTTGGGCTGGAAATGCTTCGAGTCGATGCCCTTTATGAAGCCCTTCTCGAAGACCTTCTCGATGATGTCGGCCGCCCATGGGGCTTCGTCCGAGTCCTCGAAGTGACGGCCCCAGGCGTTGCCGCGTCCATGCTCGTCCTCCCGCTCGTTGTCGGCGGCCCGCCATTTCGGCGAGGCGAACGCCGTGGCGCTGAGCGTGGTGGCGAGCAGGGCCGCGGCGAGCAGGGCGGTCAGGAGCTTCTTCCATCTGAACCGGCTCATCGGATCACTCCCTCACGATTGTCGATGCGGTAGAGGGTTCGGCGACCGGGAGGGAGTTTGTGGGGGTACGGTGATGGTCGTTCGACCGCCTGGCACACGCGACCGCAGCGATGAGCCGCGTCGGCGGCCAGCATGATCCTGTTGTACAGGCCGCAAACCCGATAGAAAAAGCGGGCCTTTCGCCCGCTCTCCCACCCGAACACGTTATGTCAGCAGTCCGCTAACCCCTTGTCTCCGCCCTGACGCCTTCCACTAGAGCCTCGACCGTCCTCTGGATGTTGAAGAGTTCACGGATTCGTCTTTCGGACTCCCGCCCCATCGCCAGTCGGAGTGAGTCATTGGCCAGGACCTTGGCGATGTAGTCAGCCAGGACGGACGCTCCATAGCCCGCCGGGAGCAGGTAGCCGTTGACGCCATGGTCTATCAGATCTTGCTCGGTACCGTCAGCCAAGGCTGATATGACCGGCAGTCCATGGGCCATGGCCTGTTGGACGGCCAAGCCACCCAACCCTGGGAGCACGAAGACCGAAGCCTGGAGGAAAAGACGGCTGACATCGGCCACCTGGGCACCGGTAAAGACCACACCGCCAACCCCAAGACGGCGAACGTAAGCTTCAAAGGCGCCTCGCGATGGCCCGTCGCCGATAATCACCAGGGCGACCGCAACACCGAAGGCCGACCGGAGAAGCGCGAAAGCATCGATGAGGTGGCCCAGATCCTTCGTTGGCTCCAGCGTGCCCACAAAGAGGATGATCTGTGCGTTGGCAGGTATGCCCAGTTGGTCACGTATGCCCGCCGATGTGGGGGCACACCTTGAGATGTCGGCGAAGACCCGCCGTGTGTCCAGGGAGTTGAAAGCCACAATAGTACGTCTGGCCCCCATGGACTCGTAGTACTTCTGTGCATGTGTCGAATAGCATACGGCACCAGCGGCTCTCTTGAGTATTGCGCGATGGATAGGCTTGACGAGCTTGCGCTGGGGTGACTCGGAACGTCCCGGGAGTTTTCCTAACCCCCACCAGAAAAAAGGGGTGCCGCGGCGGACCAAGGCTGGCACGACCAGCAGGTTATTGAGCAGATTGCTCTCACCCTCAAGAAGAACTACGTCAGCCCGGCTACCTGTGACAGCTCGGGCCAGGCCTTTGGTAAGGATGATCGGAAGACGGGTTATCGGGCGGCGGAAGACCATGGCCGGGAGGGCGATGTAGGTCGCCTTGTGATCGCCGGGAACAACATATCGCAGTTTTCCAAGTTCGACCCTTTCCGGCAAGCGGGAGAAGCAGACCGTCACTACCGCCCTCTGGGCGAGTGCTTCATAGAACTCAAAGCGATAGTGGCTGAGTCCCCTCTGCACCACGGTTATCCTCATACTGGACTCGGTCTCTCCAATCGCCGCGTCCTCAAGACGCTGGATTCTGAGCCGAATGAGCCCCTTGGATCCGAAGGGCGCTCGACGGCTCCGCTGGCCTGACCCAGAAACACGCCTCCAGAGGATAGCCGAACGCAGTCATGTTCGGATCCCGCCGCTTTCTTAGCCCCGGCCAAGCGTCCATTCCCGCCCCGTCGACAACTTGTCCTCCAAGGCTCACAAGCGCCCTGACTTCCGGTTGATAGTCAGAGGCTCCGGTCGTCGCCGGATGGGCCAGCCACCCATCAACCCCCCGGCCGGCGTCGTGCAGCATCAACACACCGCCTCGTCGGAGCAGCCCCGAGCTGAGAACATGGTTAACACAGGCTTTCCTGGCCCTTCCGTCGATGGCTACCGCGTCGCATTGGTCATCCAAGGCGTGGACATAAGCCTCATATTCGGCCAGACTTCCGTCACCATCCGGCAGCAGACCCGAGGGCGGTCGATACATCAGCTTCACCCGGCATGACCCATTGGGGCCCCTCAGGAGGAACACGGTGTCCACCGCCCCTGGCAATACACGTGTGTCCTCTCTGGTCACGGTGACCTCGATCTGATTCTTTCCGCAGTAAGCCAACACTTCGCGGACAACCCGGTTGTACCAATCAATGTCGTGCTCTACTCCGGAATATGTCCCTCTTATCTCAAGAATCCTCGCAAGGTGGTGAATGGTGGACACGCCCAGGCCATACTCGAAAACCGCCGGTTCGGGAGTTCCTGCATAAGCCTTGACGAAACGGGCCCACACATCCGGGCTGCAGAGCGGGAATGAAGCTTCGAACGGGCCCTGCGGCTCCGGCAAGCCGTGGCGCGCCCGCCAGACCCACATGCGGCAAGCGTGAAGAGACTGAAGCATGCTCTTAGGCGTGTACCGGCGGAGAATATAGAGAGCGTTCCGCATGGCGTGTCAAACCCGGACCAGTCTGCAGACGAACGTGTTCTTCCCTATCCTTTTGGGCAATACGAACTCAGCTGCCTTCAGGGCAAACTTCAGCAATGAGGGTGGTACCTCGAGATTAACGTAGTTGATAAATAGGACCTGCTCGACCCGGAAGCCGTGCCTTTCCGCCAAGTTCCCCAGCATGAACGGGTCATACCAGGCCACGTGACCGCTGTTGACGTGGGGCTCCAGATTACCCAGAAGCGTCCTCACTATATTCCGAAGATGAAAGGGATTAGGGCTTGAAATAACCAGCTTGCCGCTGGGTTCGAGGTGTTCACGGCACCGATCGAGGAACCTTCCCGGGTTGGAGAGATGCTCAATGATATCCCCGGCGACGATGCAGTCAAATCTCACGCTCAGCCGCATCTCCTCAACGTCCGCCACGACTACGTTGTACCCATCCTTCTTCAGGGCCTCGACCTCATCCGCGGCGATGTCGACTCCGAGAACGGAGGGGAACCGCCGGACCAAATGCCCGTGAAGCCAGTTTGGCACGTTCCTCTGTGACGCCGAGTGATTGACGCAACCGACATCGAGGATGTTCTTCCCGTCAACCAGGTCAAGGATGGTGCGCAGGCGTTCATCGAGCTCCAGTACATCGCGGTCCATGGTCTTGACCTCCAAGAACGATTGGATTTATCCCTCGGATGAACCTGTCCCGACGGCTCCTCAGGCGATGCTTCGCAGCCACCCCATCCGAGCCTTGAGGACCAACCAGGCGAAGGCGACGTTCCCCACCAAGTATCTCCGCCACATCCGACGCGGCTCCTGTAAGAACCGGTAGAGCCACTCGAGCCCGCTGCGTTGCGCCCAGCGCGGGGCCCTCTTGACATCCCCGACGACCACATCCAGGCTCCCACCGACGCCCATGCAGAATGGGACTCCGAGCTCAGGAAGGTGGTCTCGGACCCAGTATTCCTTTTTCGGGCTGCTAAAGGCGACGAAGAGGATGTCCGGACGGGCGTCCCTGATCTGGGCCACGATGTGAGTATCGTCTGAGGGCTGGAAATAGCCGTTCCGATAGCCGGCCAATTGGAGCCGGGGGTACTTCGACAAGTAGTGGGCCACCGCCCGTTCCAGGACTTCCTGTTTGCTCCCGAAGAGGAAGACCCGGTACCCCTTGGCGGCCGAGAGCTCAACCAGCTTCTCCATCAGGTCGATGCCGGCGACTCGCTCCGGCAAAGGGCGGCCCAGGAAGCGCGCGGCCCAAACGATGGATTGCCCGTCGGCGCTGACCATGTCCGCCGTCGAGACCGCCTCGAACAGCCCCGGCTCTTTGGCCATCTGCACAAACTTAGCCGCGTTCAGAGCCACGTGTCGCCGCGGAGACCTGACCCGGATGAAGGCTTCTATCCTTGACAAAGTCTCGCTCATGGTCAGGGCATCGACAGGACATCCGATGAAATCAACTCTGCCGTTACTCATGGCCAGCTCCCGCCTCTACCTTCAACTCCGAGACACCGAGCCCCACCGTTTCAGTCGACCCGCTATTCATCCTGACGTGGGCCAGGTCACCCTTGAAGATGACTCCACAGGACAACACCGGCGACCAGAGCCAAAGCTCCTCTCCCCCGTGGTTGAACCGCCTTCTCAGCCCCGACGTTCCGATAGGCTCCACAGTGGCTCCCGGCGAAGCTGGGGCCAGCACCGTTACCATACGAAAAACATCGCGGCCCAGCGACTCCACCTTGAGACCTCTGGTCATCAGCGGACCGGTATCGAGCTCACCGAAATGGGGCGCCAGGGCAGCTTCCTGCCACCTGATGTCCTCCGTCCATCCTGGACCGGCAGGCGCCAGACACAGCACGTCCCAGTCCCTCGCCGGTCCTGTTTCTGGTGTCAGCCGGAGGCGGATGCGCTTCACAGCGGATTCAGCCACCGGCCACGGGCCCTCGCCGGGCTCCGCAACAAGGCTCACCTCCGGGGCGAAGTGAAAGTGCAGAGCCAGATGAACTTGGACCGACCGTCCTGGGCCGAGATTGCTGAAGTCGTCAACCAAGAGGAGCGCGCCGGATGCCGCAAGAGCGACCGTACGGCGGTGGCGGATCGGATAGTAACCGTTATGTTCTCCCCTGGCGACGCAGGCCGCCGGGGAGGTTTCGAGGCTGGCCAATCGACCATCCGCCCTCTTCCCCCACAGGAAGGGGCCGAGCATCTCCGACTGTTCCTTGCCCTCAACCGTGACCGTATTGTGGGCGGCGGTGGCCCGAAGTTGGTTGCGAAGCTCAAGTTCGGTGTTGTAACCGTACATTCCGGGGTCGATGAGGACAGGGTCCTGACCGTCGAAGAGAACCACGCTCAGGGCGTCCGCGTGCCCGTGGGCGGCCAATTTCCCGTACCCCAAAGGCCCAGCGTCAAAGAGAACCTGGATGACGTCTGACGGATGCCCCGGCGAAGGGCAGCCCATGACCACATAGCCGCCTTCCGGGTACGGTTTGGCCACGGTGCCGTTTGTCTGGTGGTCATCTCGGTCAGGCCGAACGCAATCCTTTGCGACCGGACGTGCCGACGCGGCCCGGCCGGTGACAAAGAGCAAGTATTCGTCAACGCCCTCAGCTCCCCGTGGCAGCCAATCCAGCCGGTCAAACAGCTCGGACCCCACCGCGAGAAGCCTGCGCGCATACGTCGGGCCTTCGGCCGCACTCCCCAGCCTCAACACGCAGCCGTCATCGGCGTCACCAACCTGTGGCCAGATGAGTCCACGTCCGGTCGCAACGGCAAGGAAATCGGCCATCGCCTCAAGACGCTTCTCAACGGCCTCGGCCAAGGGGTCTCCCAAGCGCCTCGCCA
Source organism: Bacillota bacterium (assembly GCA_021787335.1). GTDB lineage: Bacteria > Bacillota > Sulfobacillia > JAJYWN01 > JAJZPE01 > JAJZPE01. Next base: position 135,566 of record JAJYMC010000033.1, read on the forward strand.
GGATGGCCGACGACAGCCCCGCCTCCAGGACGAACGCGTGGTAATGGAGAGACTGCTCTCGGCTCACGCCATCCGCGAACGTCTGCTTGAGGAGTTCTCGTTCCAGCAATCGTTTACCGACCACCAGCCAACGGCGTGACTCGGTCTCGTTTGGATACACGACCCCTGCCAGGTGGAGGGCGCCGGCCTCGACGATAAGGTGGTTGTTGGCCGAGGAATACAACGAGAGATGCCGGAGAACGAACCCCGCATGCGTAGCCGCCGCCGCTCCGAGGTCATCAAGGAGTCTCGCCGAGACGCCGCCTGACGACGCCAACAACCATCTGGTCCATGTCAGTGAGTGAACCCTCAGAGCTACCTCCATGGCGCTGACCCAGTTGACCCCGACCCCGACCGGGTTCGCTCGGACCCAGTCGTAAAACAGACGCTCAACCGCCAACAGGTAGTCGCTCTTGGCGGTTGCCAGAAAGGCCAGGGCCAGCCCCGGCAACTCCTGAAGGCGGTTGAGTTCCCAGGTCCACCGGATATCGCCGGGGACTCTCGCTGGGTCACGATAGTCGAGGTCGGCCGAGTAGGCCATAGACCATGGCCGCCCGGAGAGAGGGTCGGCTGCCCAGTTTGGCGGGAAACCAAGCCGGAGCGGCCGACCGAAGAGCCGCCAGACCCCTCCGAGCAGTTCGCTTGCGGCCGTGTCCCATCGCTGGGCGGCGTCAGGCATGACCTCGATGACGGCCTTCACGCGCTCCAAAGGGTCCTCGAAGTAGAAGACCCCAAGAGAAAGGGACAAGCCGCGGCCTTTCCCAGAACCGATGGTTTCAAGAACGGTCCTAGGATGAGCGAGAACAGCTTTCCTTTGTAATCGGTTTGAGAAGGCGACCCGGCCCCGGTGCGCAACCTCGGCCGGGCCCATGGCGGCCAGTCGCTTCAAATACCAGCGCTGGTCAGGCATTAGGCTCGGTCTCCTCAGACAGCGTGATGAGTTCAGCAGAATCGATAGGGATTGGCCCGCCGCGGGAAATGGAGTCAAGTATCCTGAACGTGGTCAGGGTGGTGAGAGCAGATTCCATGACCGGGGCCGGGTCCGAGCCTGACCGCACGCAGGCCAGGAAGGCGGCCAATTCGGCATCGTGACCCTTGCCCTGGGCCGACCGAAAGACCTTGCGACCTGCCGGGCCATAGATGGAAAGCGTCCTGAAGTCATCAATGACGGCCGCCCGCCCTGATCCGAAGACCTCAATGCGCTCTTTGGGCAGTCCAGCATGGCCCGAGGTGACGTAGGCGATCTGCGCCTTGGATCCATTGCTCAAGTCTAATTGGACCAAGACATCCTCATCAGCCCAACGTCCTGGCGTGGACGAGGAAGCGAAGACCCGTATGGGTGACCCGCCTCCGAGGAACGCCGCCAGATCGATGAAATGACAGACCTCTCCGATGACCCTTCCCGCTCCCTCTTCGGACCGGATCCAATGATCGCCTGGAATCCTGCCGGCATTGACTCTGATGTTGACCGTGACCGGCTGGCCGGCGCCAAGAGATTCCTTGGCCAATCGAGCAAACCTTGAGTAGCGGCGGTTGAACCCCACCATGAAGGCCTTTCGGCCGTCCCGGGAAAGCGTCTCCCATAGGGCTCGGAGCCCGGGCAAGTCCGTGGCCATGGGCTTCTCGAGAAACACCGCTTTGCCTGCCGCCAGCGCCTCCCGGGCGATGGCCGCGTGAACGTTGTGGCGAGTGGCGATGACCACCGCCTGAATGGAGTCATCGCGCAAGATTTCCCGGTAGTCAGCGGCACAGTAGCTAAACCCGAAGCGAGTCGCAGTGTTCTTTGCGCTCATGCCCGACTTGGTGGCGACGCCAACCAACCTTATCGACTTGAGCCGGAGAAGTCCAGGAAGGATGGTCCCTCGGGCGAAATTGCCCGCACCGATCAGACCGAGGCCGACCTCGTCGGCGCTTGCCCGCCGGGCTGGGGCAGCGGTGACCATCATCCTGGGCTGAGCCCCGCTGGCCGCCGCGGAACCGGCGACATAGTCAAGGACTATCCCGACATATGGCTCCTTGGCCTCGCCGGACAGAAGGCCGTAGGCCTTGGGTGCCTCGGCAAACGGAAAGCGATGGGAGATGAGGGGCGTCAGGTCAATCTTTCCGCCGGCCAGAAGTTCTAGAAAGTGAACCATGTTCCGGTTCTCGGTCCACCGGACATAGCCGATCGGGTAATCGGAGCCACCCTCTTCGTAAGACGGATCATACCGGCCGGGTCCATACGACCGTGATAGGGTGATGGCCAGCTCCTTGCGGTAATAGGGCTCACGAGGCAGGTCCATTCCCACGGCCCCAACGACACTGATCCGGGCCCTATCCCGAGCCAGCTCGGCCGCCAGTTCCACTGGGCCATTGCCCTTCGTCCCAGCCGTGACGAGCACGGCATCGACTCCTCGACCTTCGGTCAGATCCATGACCGCCTCGACGACCTCTTGGCCGTTGCCGGTCAGGGCCTTGATGGCCCCGCAGCGTGCCGCCAGTTCGGCTTTCCATCCATCGACGTCGATCCCAATCACGCTCAACCCCGCAGCCGCCGCAAGCTCCACGGACAGCTGGCCGATCAGGCCGAGCCCGATGACGGCCAGCGTTTCGCCGAACGTCGCACCTGACTGCCTGAGACCATGGAGAGCTATCGCGGCGAGGGTGGCGAAGCCCGCCTGATCCAGAGGTGCACCCTCCGGGACCTTGGCGCAGAGATTCCTGGGCACCACTATGTATTCAGCGTGGTTGGCATAGCCCGCTCCGGCACAAGCCACCCGGTCCCCGACGGTCAGCCCAGGAACCCCCCCGCCGACTTCGACGATGAACCCGGACGAGCTATACCCGAGGGGTATAGGCTCATCGAGGCGGGACATGACCTTCCGGTAAGTAGCAGCGAGCCCCTCTTGCCTGACCTTGTCCATCACTTGTTGAACGAGGTCGGGACGCGCCTGGGCCTTGCCCAGCATCGACTTCTTAGCTAGGTCGACCTTGGATTTCTCGGTGCCCGCGCTGACGACGGAGTACGCGTTTCGTACCAGGACCCAGCCCGGCGCGGCCAAGGGCATGGGGACCTCGTCGATCTTCATCTCGCCGGTCTTGTAGTTCTGGATAAGCTGTTTCACCCTGCCCTGCCTCCCCGCAAGTGAGCGACCCTCGCGTCCTGTTCGTCTAGGAAGGTTCGATTGCTCCGGGACTTGAACCGACCTCAGAGACGATGAAGCGGTATTTGCCGCTCGCCGCCAGAGGTATGGAGTCGCGGAATTCAATGGTGATCTCGGTTCCTTCTCCGACCCGCTTTCGCAACTCGGACAGGAGGCGATGTGAGTCTTCGTCCGTATAACCCGGCCTCCGGACAACCCTGACGACAACTTGGCCGGGCACTCGCTGATAAAGCTGGCATTGCTCAATGTTCGGACTGAACTCGTAAACCTGATCCAGGCCGGCGCGCGGCATGACTCGCCCTTCCGCCGTGATCAGGGAGTCGTCTTTACGCCCTTCAACGACCTCGAGGGCTGGAAGGTTTCGCCCGCACGGACAGCCGGATTCGGACCGTAGAGCCCCGCGGTCCCCGATGGCGTAGCGGATCAAGGGCATGGACCGGTTGGACAGACCTGAAAGGATGAAATCCCCGACCTCTCCGGGCGCGGCCGGTTGCCCGTCAGACCTTTGGACTTGGAGGATGCCGAAACCTGGGTTCAGGTGATATGTGCCGTGCTCACACTGGTGGGCGACGACCAGCCTTTCCCCGGTCCCGTATCGGTCAAAGACCCGGCACTTGAAGCGCTCTTCAATCAACGCCCTTTCCGCCGGCGTGAGGAGTTCTGATGAGGTGAAGACCCCTCGCAGAGGGATATAGTCCTCCGTCTGAGCCAACCGCCGGGCGACCTCAAAGAGTAGCGACGGGTACGCGGCGATGTATTTGGGCTGCCACTCGTGTAATTTCCTGACGTAAAGGGGTTGCGTTGCCGGAGATAAGTGAAACCCCGAAAGATAGAACCAGTTATTGAACCAGTCCCTCCGCCAGAAGACGCGACTCTCATGGCCCGGAGCCACAAGGGTGAAACCTCTCAGGAAGACCACCCGGTCTCCGGGCCGATAGCCGGCCCACTCCCACTGCCGCATGGTGATGGCGTGGTCCATGGCCACTTGAGTGTGGTCCAGGTAGAACTTCAACGGTACCCCCGTGGTGCCCCCGGTGCGGCCGATGGTGACGGACCTGGGATCCGTGTTCGTCGCCGTCAGCTCAGGGAAGTGGTCCCGGACATCATTCTTCGTCAACACCGGGAGCCTGAAGAGGTCGTTGAGCCGCTGGAAGTCCTTCGGCTTCAGTCCGAGCTCGTCCAGCCTGCGATGGTAGAAAGGAACGCTATCATAGGCATGGGAGATGAGGTCTCTCATGGCCGCTTCCTGAGCTTCCACGACCTGATCCGGGTTGAGGCGCTCAAGCCGCGCGAGACCTTGTCTGAACCCGCCTTGCTGCGGACCCTGCTGTTCCAAGCGGCGATAGAGACCGTAGCCGCTCACCATCAGGTCTTGCAGAACCACAGGCGAACGATCATACAGGAAGCGCAGCACCTTGTGTTCATAGATCAAGGGCCTGACCTCCCAGTTCAGCCGCGAGACTCGATGTGCCCCCGCCAGCCGAAATGCGGCTCAAAACTGAGCCCCCGAGCGGTGAGCCCGTCCATTCTCCCGTTCCATTCCGCCCGGTTGGAGGCGACCTCGATTTCTTCCGGGCTGCCGGCTCCAAGAGGATACGCGGCGATGCTGCCCGCGCGGGACAATTGAGGGATCTTCCGCCAATCAAAGCCCATCACACGGGCGCAGGCGAGGTCGACGACCATCGGGTCATCCCCGACGACAACAAGCCCGCATGGTTTCGCCCGAGGCGCAAGGGGTCCGTTCCCTTCGCCGGCCACTATTCCGTCGACGACCGCCAGGTATCGGCGAACCCTTGAGGGGCACATCACGCCATCGCGGCCGGCGTAGAGCAGAATGCGGTTGAGGTCGAGGATAGTCCGCCAGATGGTGTCATTACCGTACCAGTTGCCCGAACGGACCGTCTCTTCGGTCGACCCAAAAACCGCTCGCCCTATAGCCTTTAGCGCGGAGAATGTCCAGGCCCCGACCGGCCCAGCCTTCGGCAGCCACTTCTTCAGAGCCCTCAGCGAGTCCCCCTCAACCCGTTCGGCCAGGCCGGAGCGATCATACTGGTCCCCCCCTTGAGCCGGGACGCCCTCGCGGTAATGGGGCAACCAGTTCTTGTTACCACTGATGCCGATCATGTTCTTGAGGGCGACGGTGATACCCGCCTTCTTGTGGGTCTTGAGTTTGGGGACGTTGATGACCACATCGGCCCCAAGGATGGTGTTGGGAATCAGGTATTCATGGACCCCCCGCGATTGATGACGGACCGTCTCCTCCAGGTCGTAGTCCGAACCCCGGTAAACTGGTTTCTGCCGGTCCAGCTCAGCGAGAATGCTGTCTGGTCCCAGGTCCACGACGGAGTAGCCCAAAGGGTCCCCAAGAAGTTGAACACGCCTTGCCACGACCCCGTCACGACTGTCGACTCTTTCAGTCCGGAGATCGAACACCTCAAGGCGAACGAAGCCCGGCCTGTCGTAGAGGACCTTGATTCGGTCCAGGCCGGCCAGTTCGATAAGGCGCTCGAATGAGGCGTCGTGCTGAGGAACATCGGTCACGATGAGCCTTCCTGAGCCTTTGAGGGCAATCTGTGCATAGTCCAATACGGCCCTCAAGACGGCCCCGTGGGTGATGACGGCCTCGACACCTTCCCGCCGATGGTCATGGAAATCCCGAACGAAGTTCGGTTTGACCACAATAGTCTCACCGGGCCTGATCAAGTCCCCAAGAGGATTCCAGGCCGGCGTTCCCAGGCGCCCGGCATCCAGACCCGTTCGAGCCAGAGACTCGCGGACCAAGTCATAGGCCGGATTTGGCGGCCCAGGGGCAAAGCGGGCTTCTGGATAGGCCCCGCCCGGGCCGAAAGGAGGTTCTTCGGGATAGACCGGCTCGCCCCAGGCGAGAGTGACCCTGTTCATGGTCGTGTGCCACCACCCGCCCGCTTTCTGGCCCGCTCCAGGACTTCTACAAGACGATCAACGTAGGCCACATGACTGAAGCGGCTCTGGAAGACCATCGTGGCATTGGCGCTCATCCAAGCCCACCGGTCTGCGTCGGTTACGGCCTCTATCATCTTGCGGCCCAGTGTGCCAATGTCCCCGGGTTTGACGAGGAAGCCGTTGAAGCCGTCGGTCACGCACTCGGGAATCGCCCCAATGGGGGTGGAGATCACGGGGAGCCCCGCGGCGAGCGCCTCGAGAATGGCCACTGGTTGCCCTTCGTCGGCCGAGGGCAAGAGGAAGGCATCAGCCTCTTTGAAGGCTTCAATCTTGGCCGCGCCGCTTAGCACCCCCGGAAATTCAATTTGGTCCTCAAGCCCGAGGTTAAGCGTCATCCGGCGGCAAAGCATCTCTTCCTTCCGCGAAATCCAGGATCCGGCGATAACCGCCCGAGCTCCGGGTACCTCTCTTGACACCAGGGCCATGGCTTCTATCACATCCCGATGACCCTTCCAGTGAATCAAGGTCCCCATGAAGAGGAAGGTCGGCGGGCGGTGCAGGTTCCTGGCCGATTGGTGATACGGGGTTCCGTCGATCCCGTTCGGCACGACCACAGCCCGCTCTGGTGAAACAAGTTCGCCGAAAATCCCTTTGAGGCTCTGCCCAAGGACCACCGCGACATCGACTCGGCGCAGGGTCCATCTGAGCAGCCACTTCATGCCGCGACCCGCAGAGGCATAGAACCGGTCAAACGCGGCCCCGTGAAGGTGCACAACCAAGGATGACCCGGACCACGTCGCCAGGGTCATGAACACGGAATCCCGAAAATAGCCCAGGGATGTCTGAGAAATCGGGAGATACACGACTGCTGGCTTTCTGCGTAGAAGAGCCAGGCCAACCTCCAACCCATGCCGGATGGCCAGGTACACATTGGCCAGGTCGAGCCGGCCCTTATTCGAGTTGGTCCTTGGATCACGCGTATCAATGTGAACGACCGGTGTCCCCCGGTCCCGCAAACCGCGCAACAGGGTCTCGGTCATCACCTCGACCCCAGCAAGAGGTGGTGGGGTGGGGCCGATAACCAGAAAGGCCACCCGCTCCTGCGTTGATGTTACAAACTGCTCCTCCTTGGCCCGGAGTTCATTCTGCCAGACCCAGGCAGGGGCCAGACCAACCAACAGCCAGTAGAATACGCCCATATACGGCGTTTCGAGCACCACGTTGAACAGGCTGAACGTGAGGACTAGAACGTGAGCAGCGGCTAGGAAAGCAACCACAGGTCGGCCCAGGGCGCCAGCCCCTCTTTTTATCGAACCAATCAGGTCGAGGTAGTAGCAGAGGGCACTCCACAGGAAGACGAACAGACCTACGAGACCCAATCTCAAGAGAATCTGAACCAAAGAGTTGTGAGGGTCCACGTCGGTCATTAGCCCGGCGTTGCTTTGAAAGATGAGGGGAACCGCAAGACCGACGCCCGTGAAGGGTTGATCTTTGACAGACGAGAGACTGGCACGCCAAGCCAGCAGCCTCCATGCGGCATTCGGGTCTCTCTCAAAGGTGGTAATGCCCTTGACCGAATTCAAGGCATATGTGATCGCATGTTTCCCCGAAGGGACGACGGTGATGACAGCGACCAAAGCCACCAACGCAACGAGCGCCCAGATGGCAAGCCGCAGATATCGTCGCCGGAATGGGGCTGATTGGAGGATGAACAGGACTATGGCTGCGGGGACGAGGGCGACCATGACCGAACGATGTTGAACCAGGATGATGGCGCCCAGGACAACGAGAGCTGATCCGATAGCCAGACTCCCCAAGAATCGGCCGGTCTTGGGCCAAAAAGCGATGATGGCTAACAGGAGGACACTTATGTACAGACCTTCGGTCCCCGCAAGATATCGATTGCTCCCCACCACAGTCGGGAAGGCCCAGGTGCCGGTGATAGCGTTGACGTATCCCCGGGCGATAGAGAAAGCGGTTCCAAAAGAAAACGATAGAAACAGGCGTTCGAAGAAACCTGGGCTACCCGCAAACTGAACCGGAACGAGGGCGAACAGAGCGTAGTAGACGAGGGCAAACCTCCTGAAGGTCGACATCCCTCCAGCCGGCAGTGAGGAGATCAATACCATCAAACCCCATGATAGGTATAAAGCCAGGGGAATCGCCCCGCGCACTGGGATCACGAACCTCTTGCGCCGGAGGACGGTCCACAGACAAAACCACAGCAGAAAGGCTTCGGTGACATACAGCGTCACCCCGTGGATTCTTACGCCTATACGCGTGAAGTCCGCCCCCGCCGCGGCAATTCCTGCGACAAGGACAAGAAGCAACAACTCAGTAAGGCCAGACGGACGCAATTTCAGGGGCCGGTCACTGGTAGCCAAACTCACATCCCCTTAAACGCGGCCGGGATCGTCCGCAAGAGTATGTCAATGTCGGCAGCCAGGCTCCAGTGGTCGATATAATCGAGATCCAGCCTGACCCACTCGCTGAACGGTAGGTCGTTTCGACCGCTGACCTGCCACAGGCCGGTGATGCCCGGTTTCATACTCAATCGCCGTCGTTGCCATGGGCTGTATTGGGCGACTTCATCGGGCAGAGCTGGGCGAGGACCGACCAGGCTCATCTGCCCTTTCAGCACGTTGACCAGCTGCGGAAGCTCATCGATGCTGGTTTTTCTAAGCCAGCGACCGACCCGGGTAATCCTGGGGTCAGCCTTGATCTTGAACACCGGACCGTCGGCCTCGTTCCTCGGCGCCAGTTCGGACCTGAGATGTTCAGCGTCCTGGACCATCGACCGGAACTTGTATAGGCTGAAGAGGCGCCCGTGTAAGCCAACACGCGTCTGCATGAAGAAGACGGGCCCAGAGCTCTCCAGTTTGATGGCCAAGGCCACCAGTCCCATTAACGGGAGGGCCACGATAAGCGCGACTACCGCAATCAGGTAGTCCTCCGCGGCCTTGAGCAATAAGGCCAATGTTGCGTGGGGCGTGCTGATGACGGTTAGAAGGGGAAGACCCATAAAATCGACCACGTAGGCCTGGCCGAATCTGGGTCTGACGATGTCGGCGACGATGTGAACGGTCTTACCTTCATTCTCTGCCACGGCCGCCAGCTGCCTGACCTCCTCGACTCGGTCCGGAGGAAGGGCTATGAAGACTTCGTCGACCACGTGGCGGTGGATGATCTCAGCAAGCTGCCCTAAGGTGCCGATAACTCTGGCCCGCCCGATACCTTGTCCATCAAGGGCGGGGTCGTCATCCAGGAATCCGACTATAGTCGCGCCCAGTTCGCGGTGGTTCACCAGACGTTCCAAGACCATCTGGCCACGCTTTCCAGCCCCGATGATGACCACGCTTGTACCCGCCCGTCCCAGCCGGGTTGAGAGCCTTAGCGAGACTCGGAGGGCCAGGGTGAGGGCTGTCTGGAGGGCGAAGAACCACAGTAGGAACAACCGGCTCAGGCCAACAACCTTGAGGACGGTCAGAGCCCCGAGGACTACTGCAAAGAATATGGCTTCAGTCCGTATCGTCATTAATACGACTGTCCACACCGTTGAACGAAGGCGGGTTCGGTAAGCACCGTTGACGTAAAGGAAGGGGATCCGTAGCAAGGTGTAAAGAACAAGGCTCAAGAGGGGGTCGCTGAGCACTCCCCGCCAAGCGCTCTGCCATGAGCCCGGCCCGAACCTGAGGTTGGCAGCCACGAAGGCCGACGCCCAGGTGACCAGGATGTCGGCTACTGGCTGGATTTGACGCCAAAGATTGTAGCGACGCCTCAACAATAGATAACCCCCAGGGCAACAGAGCACTGCTCAAGTCGATGAGCCGGTTCGGTCAGATTCTGATCAAGTGAAGACCGGAATTCTTCGCCGCTCCCTGGTCGACCATGTTCCGAGTATCGAGGAGAATGCGCGGTGGCAGCAGTAGACGGACCATCAGATCGGCCGACACCGGCTTAAAGGCCTCCTGGCGAGCCAGGATCACGGCGGCGTGTGAGCCGAGCAGACACTCCTCGAGGGATTCGACTTTGGTCGGGGACGACCGTTTCACCGCAGGGTCGTAGGCTTTCACCGAGGCGCCTTTTCGAGCCAGAAGCCTGACCACTTCGGCAGCGGGGCTGAGGCGGTCATCCCCGGAGTAGTCCTTCATCGCCAAGCCAAGAACGGCGATTCGTGCCTCTCTCCAAGTGAGCCGGAAATGACGGAGCTCCTTGCCGAGTAGCGCGACCACGGCGGCGGGGGCAAGGTCATTGACCCTTCTGGCGGCCGGCGAAAGGTCAAGGGCACAGCCCACCTCATCGGCGGCCTGCTTCAGGTAGTAGTATGCGTTGGGGATGCAGTATCCGCCCACTCCCGGCCCCGGATTGAGGAGCTTCACCCGCTCATGGGTGTTGGCCAGGCGGGCAACCTCAAAGACATCAAGCCCTGAAGCCTCACAAAAGCGGGCCAGTTCCTGAACCATGGCCAAATTGACGTCACGTTGGACGTTTTCAACGACCTTGATCGTCTCCGCCGCCTTCACCGAACTGACGCGGTAGATGGGCGCTTTGACGACCATCCGGAGCAACCCCAGGACCCTATCGATGCCGTTTTCGCCGACCACCCCGACGATCGAAGGCATCGACTCGAGTTCCTGGAACGCCCGGCCCTCCGCCATCCGCTCGGGAGCGTAGGCAAGGGTGAAGTCCCGCCCCGGCTGGAGCCCGAACCGCTCGAACACGGGGCGGATTCTTCTGTCAGTGAACCCGGGGACGAGGGTGCTACGAATAACGATGACCGCACCTGGCCGGACTCCCTCAGCGACCGAGCGGCACGCTTCGAGCAACGGACGAGGGTCTGGCCGCCCTCTTCGAACCGGAAGCCCGACCGTAATGATGACTTGCTGGCAATGGGCCATGAGGTCGAGCGGTTCGGCGGTGGCCCGGAAACGGCCGGCGACGATCTGCGCCCGTAGGATCTCCTCGATACTTTCTTCGCCGCGGTTCTCGTGCAGGTAGGTTACACCGGCGTTCAGATCGTCCACCAACTGCCTCGAAACGTCCAGCCCTACCACTGAGGCACCGGCCATGGCATAGGAGAGGGCTAATGGCAAGCCTACGAACCCAAGCCCGACAACGCCAACCTGGGTGCGGGCTGACTTGTTGACACCTTTGCTTTTCATCTTATCGGGCATGGACAGACCTCCGGCTCATGATGGACTCGCAGTGATCTGATCGCCCAGCCCGTCCGGTGTGGAGGACAGGAGATAGGCAACCGCCAATCCGAGGGACGCACCAATCATTGCCCCCGCCACGAGGAACAAGGCGTGTCTCAGGGTAATCGATGGACCATCCACGACGGGCGAGGAGACCGTGATGGCAAATAACCCACCGCGGTTCTTCGCCGCCATTATCTGCTCCGCGACCAAGCTCATAACCGCGTCGTTTTTCGCCATATCGGCATAGACCTCGGATATCCTCCGGGCTATCTCGGCCCCCGCAGGCGACTTGGCGATGGTCGCGTCGGCCAGCCTGTCATGTAGCTCGTCAGCCGTCCGGGCCAGGATGGCGTTCTTGGCCTGGGGCTGTTCAGTCGCCCGCTGCTGCAGGCTAGATAGAATGGCGACGTCCTGGGATTCTACCGATGATTCGTATCCCTTGATCGTCTTGTTCACCAGAGACAATGCATCGGACGGGGACCGACCTTTGCCCCTTAGCGGGTAACTGCCTGACAGGTTTCCTGCGGCCAGGTCCAATGGCACCCCCGATATCAGTGATAGCTGGGAGAGGAAGGCCGAGGTCTCCGGCCTGGCGGCAATCGTCACGGTGGCCCTAGCCTCGAAACTGACAGGTAGGATGACCCAGTCGATGAGGATGCCTACGGCAATCCCTAAGGCCAGGCACAAATAGAAGCTTCTCGCCTGTCGCCTGACCGCAACCAGCAGGTCGGTCCAGGTAATCTCAAGCATGGATGGCTGACCTCACTTCACCCATTTGAGGGCCTCGGTATAGTTTGACACGGTCTCAATCTGAAGCTCGAAGGCCTTCCTCAAAGCGGCCTGGGCTTCCGGGTCGGCCTGAGATCGTTCCTTCTGAAGGGCTAGCCCCAACCACATGTAGTTCTCGGCAATGAGATGGCGGTCTTGCTGCTTGACTCCCAGATCAATCCCGGCCTGGAAGTGCGTCTCCGCCTCCTTCCACTGCCGCAGAGCCAGGAGGGACTGGCCTTCATACATCTCCATGGCTGATGTGTCCGGGGGGAGGGCGTTAACCGAATTCTTGAAGTAGTTCTGTTCGCCACGTTGGGCCATCTCGGCTCCCAAGGTCGGGACCTGCTGGAAGAAGCTCTGGGCCTGCTGGGTATTTCCTTGGCTCAGGAAGTACTTGCCCAGCGTGACGTAGAGGTTCGCCAGCGTCTCATATCTCAGTTCTTCTTGAGGCTCCATCTTAACGGCTTGCCTGGCGGCCCAGACGGCCTCATCGCCTCGACCAAGCCGGTAGGCCATGCGGCTCTGGGTGGTCAGGATGACCGAGTTGAACCGGTCAAACTTCACGGCCCGCGAGTTCAGAGCGTAGGCGATATCGTACTTCCCGGCCTGCTCATCCATTTGCGCGGCCAGAGTCAGGGCAGTGGAGTTGAGTGGGTCGACCCGGGCCGCCAGCAGCATGTTGCTCATGGCCAGGGGCGATTGCCCCGCGTTGTACTCAGCGAGCGCCCGATTCTGCAGTCGGTCCCCCGCAAAGAGGGAAGCGGCCAGGGCCACCGCCAGAGCATAGACGAGCACCGGTAAGACCGGGAATGATCTCTTCGCCCCCGCCGCCGGGAGTAGGCCAAAACGTCGCCCATGGCCGGCCTTGACTTCACGGTCCAGAACGCAGCCATTGGCCAGTCCGAACAGGGCCCACAAGATGATGCTGATGGCGCCGAGCGAAAGGTCGAAATCGATGATGCTGTGCAGGCCGAGGAAGCCTCCGGCCATGGCCACGGCGGTCATGACCGCCCGCTCGTCAGTCGCACTCTTGGTTGAATCCCGCGGGAACAGTGCTCTGAAAAACCAGTACCACATGAAGATGAGCGCGGCAAAGCCAAGGATCCCACCCTCGACCCAAGTCTGCAGGAAGTTGTTATGGCCGAGCCTGGTCGTGTAGCCGTAGCTTTGAAAGCGCTTGTAGACCGCGAACCAGCCTCCGCCGCCGTATCCGAGCAAGGGGCTTGCGGCGATCATCTTTAATGAATCAATGTCGAAGGCAAAACGCTCGATGACATTGACGTCACGTAAGGACAGAGACTTGAACCGCGCTACCAAGTCGGCCGGCAACCGCGAGACCAATATCACTGAGGCGGCGATGCCGATGATGACAAGAGCTGTGGCCACAGCCCCATAATGGCGACGAATGGTGGGCATCTCCACGACGTAGGTGACTGCGGCAGCCAACACCCCGGCGATCAGCCAGCCGAGCCAGATCCAGTAGCTGAGTTGATGCAGGCCCCGGCCGAAGAAGGGCATGCCCGCCACGATGCCCACCCCGATCGCCAGGAACCTGGCGACCAGCAACGAGCGCTCCGCCCGTATGGTCAGAATAACCAGAGCTGCCAAGACAACGAGACTTATCAGCCATGTCCCTCTGGATTGGGAGTAGATAACGCACAGTCCGAAAAGGGCCCCCATCGCGCCGAGAAGTAACCGCTGCCACTGCGGCTTGGTCGCGACCTGAAGCCCCAACGCTAAGACCAGGCCCGTGGCCATGACCGCGCCGAACGAGTTATGGTACTGGAAGGTCGAGGCCAGTTTGTTCTCAAAGATCGCCCCCGGATAGTGCCACGGCCCGGACACCGAGAACAGGCCGACCACCCCGGGCGCGGTCAGACCCACAAGGATGGTCCAGAGGGCAACCACTCGCTGCACGGGCCCGCGCACGGCCCGGCTCGTCAAGATGAAAACCATGAGGTACAAGCCGTATTTCAGGAGCTCTAGGAGCGCCGACCGCAGTTGTGCGGCCAGTACCGTCGACAGGAGGTATCCTCCGAAAAGGAGAAGAGCGGCCAGCTCCATTCTCGTCCGTCCGATAGCCCGGAGGTCAAGGCGGGAGGAGACGATGAAGATGAGGAAGAACAGGCCGACCACCGCAAGAGCCACCATTTGTTCCGGCAGGAAGAACAGGCCGCGGAAGAACATGGGACTGACAACGGCCAGGAGTGTCCCGACCAGTGGGAACCACTGGCTGATGAGTCGTGATAGGGGCGGGCTTGCTGCCCCTGGTCGTGTGTTCATGCTTCAGAATCACCCCAATGACAGCATTCGAGGTTCATGGGTCGCTGACTCGACATTTTTCGCCTTCACTACGGACAAATCCTGCGCTGCCGCTGGCTGCATTTTTTTCCGTGAAAACCAAGAGCCCCGGGGCTTAGTCAGCCCCGAGGCCGTCGGGATTACGGGAATTCCAGCCCTCAGAGAGCCATTCCGGCCGCCTTGAAGCCTATTCTAGCGGCCAAACGACGACTCCTAAGGCATCTGGTTCAGCAACTCCAACGCCTTGTCCAGTTGGTGATCCGGCAAACCGGCCGACTCCGGCAACCGGGCCGCCAGGTTGAGCTTCGCAGACGTGTCATCATCAAGGATTCCCGTGGCTTTGAGCCCCGCAGCCTTTTGAAAGGCGGCCAGGGCGCTCCCCGTACTCGGCCCGAAGACGCCATCGGCGTCCTTTTCGTCGAAGCCGAGGACCCGAAGGAGTCTTTGCAGCCCCAGGACGTCTAGCCCAACGTCACCGCGCCCCAGCTTACGGCCGGCGTTCATCTGAAGAGCCGCCTCCTGGGCGGTGGCTAAGTCGTAGGAGGCGACCAATACGTCCGGCTGGACCCCGGTCCCGTCAATCTTCCTGCCCAGAGGGCTGAAATACTCCGCCACGGTCAAACGAATCCCACCGCCGGTGGGCAGACCGGTGATATTCTGGACCGTTCCCTTGCCGTAGGTCTTGTCACCGACCAGCGTCGCCACGGCATAGTCCTGCAGCGCGCCGGCGACGATCTCCGAAGCTGAGGCGGAACCTTTGTCGACCAGCACCACAACCCGGTCCCCCAAAGCGGTCTGGGACATCCTCTGGCTGCTAAGAACCTCCTGGTCATCGCGCCCGGTTAAACGCACCACTGGGACGTCGGGCGGGAGAAAGGAGGAGGCCACGGAAATCGCTTCCGACAGGTACCCGCCAGGGTTCCCCCGAAGGTCCAGAATGACCTTGTGGACCCTCTTGATGGCAAACGCCTGTAAGGCCACCTGCAGCTTCTGCGTGGCGTGTTCGTTGAACTGGCTCAGGGCGATGTACCCGATGGTATCGCCGGCGAAGTACTTGACTTGCACCGGATTGACCTCGATAAGGCCGCGCACGATCACAAAGGGGATGATTTCGGACCGTGGCGGCCGCCGGACACCGATGGTCACCTTGGTCCCCGGTTGACCACGGACCTGGCTCGAGACCTGGTCGAGGCCCTGTCCGACAACGCTCTTCCCGTCGACCTCGACGATCTGATCGCCGGGAAGGATGCCGGCTTTTTCCGCCGGCGTGTTAGGGATCGGAGAGACCACCGTCACATACCCATCGCGAAGTTCGATGGTCACCCCAATGCCGCCGAAGGTCCCGCTGATGTCCTCACGAGCGGCCTGATAGTCCTTGGCCGTTATGTACTCGGAGTGCGGGTCCCCTAGGGTCGCGACCATCCCCTTGAGGGCCCCTTCAACCAGCTCCGAGACTGAGACATCCTTGAGAGAGTTGGCCCGAATGTAGGACATGACCATCGTCAGGAGCTCGGTCGATGAAAGGTCGTGCGTCGCGGCTTCGGCCCGGACTTGATGGGGACTGGCAAGGCCAACGCCAAGGAACGACAGAGCTATAGCTGTGATCAGCAGCAGACTGACAAGCCTTCTCGGCACGCTGAAACCCCCTCTGGCACGCTTCCGACGGTTCATCAACGAGCTCATGAGGCCGGGAAATTCAGGGCGGGTCCGCCGCTGGTGCGGACCCGCCCTCCAACTCTGGTCGTTCAATGCGTCGAATCGACGGTTATCCGGTAAGTGTCCGACAGTGGGCTGGCGCCAAGGTCGTTGACGAGCATGACCCGGATGTCCTTGGCCCCGTCGTAGCCGAGGTCCTGCTTCTTGATATAGACGACGACGCTGGTGTTGTTGGGATTGATGCCATCAGTAATCGTACCGCCGGTACCCGTGCTCCACCCCAAGACTTCGCTACCGTTGACGTACAGCTTCAGAATCAGCCGCATCGGGTGGGGGGCCGTGTTGACCACCACGCGAGCTGCGGTGTCCGCCACGTTCAACACGCTGTCCATGCCAAACGTGTCCGTGGCATAGATCGTCGGCTTCGACGGAGGGGTGTCCACGCTGACCGTCACCTGAGCCCCGGCGGGGCTGTAGACTGTTCCAATCAGAGTCAGGATGGTCGAGCCGATCGGGGCGCCCGGCTTCACCGACGCGGTGAACTGCGACTGGCCATTGACGGTCCTGGCCGTGGTGGAATTCAGGGTCAGATAGTCGGCGCTGCTCATGCGGACGGTGATGTCATCGCTCATGTTGCTGACCTTATTGCCATAGCTATCGGTGATGGTGGCGGTGATGGTGCTGGACCCGCCACCGACCGGCAGGACCAGGTGGTCAGCCGTGACGGTCAGTCTCGCGGGGGCGCCGACATTGACGACGCCCGTGCCCGACTGAACCGGTAGCTGCACGCCCTTGTACAGGAAGAGGGGGATCAAGGTGACCGTGTCGGCATGGGTGTCGGTGAAGTTGAACTCGGCCATCCCGGCCACCACGGCGGCGCTGCCCAGGTTCGCGCCGTTGGATGAGAAACCCGCGGGCGCAAGGCCGTAGTCGCCGCCAAACCTGGTGATGGTGCTGGTCCCGGTGATGCCAGTGACCGAAAGCCCCACGGCGGAGGCGTCCGCGCCGGTGTTCAGGCTGGTTACCTGGTTGCCGTTGACGTCGACGATCCGAACCCTGACCTTCATGACTGAGCCGGTCTCGCCCTGGCCGGCCGAGACAGGCACCGGCGTGTCCACCACGACCCTGGCCGGCAGGCCTGAGATATAGGTATTGATGGTCACCGGGTCGACCCGCCGCAGGCTGCTGGTGCCGGTGATGGTCGTCGAGCCGGTCGCCGTGGTCGACTTGAACTGAACCGAAGTCCAGCCCCCGGTCCACAGCTGCGCGCTATTCAGCGTCCCGACAGCCGGGTCGCTGACGCTCACGGTCAGGACTTCGCTGGTCGGGATCTCGTTACCGTACTGATCGATGGCCGCCGCGGTGATCGTCGAGACGCTGTTCCCATCGGCGGAAATGCTCTCCGGGCTGGCCTTGAGCTTGATGTGGTCGATCGGGCCGGGAGTAAAGGCGACGTTGACCCCATTGACATCAGACGTCAGCCCCTGGGACTCGGCCCACAGCTTGATGTTCTCGGCCGTGGTATCTTTGACGTCGAAGAAGACGACGCCGCGGGAGGTGGTCTGCGGGTTCTGAATGACCGGTCCGACGCCGATGGCCCGCAGGAAGACCTGGCGGCCGTTGTCAGAGGTGACCACGTGCCCCAGGGCGTCCTGGACCTCGACCCTGACGCTGACGCTGTTCCCAACCACGGCGCTGCCCACAGTGCTAAGAACCAGCCGGTTGGCCGGCCCGACGATGGTGGCCGTCACTGGGATGATGTTCGAGTCGGCCAGACCCGCGCCGGTGGCCTTGAAGTTCTCCGCTCCTCCGGACGAGGTCGACTGGATCTCCGCGGTGGCTATCCCGTTGACAGGGGTCACCGCGGCGTTGGAGACGAGGTTGATGACCCCGGTGCTGGTGGTCCGGACGAAGGTGATGGGCATCGTCGCCGAGGTCACCGTGTTCGAATAGGCGTCGACGATGCGGGCCTTGAGGGTCAGCCGGCTGACGCCGTCCGCGGCAATGGTGCTGACCGGGTCGACCGACAGCGAGATGCCGGAGGCCGGGCCGGGGACGAAAGTCACCTGGCCTGTTCCCGCGTCGGTGGCCACATCGGAGCAATTGGCCCGGACTCCGACGGTGCCGGCGACCGTGCTGGTCAAGTAGAAGCGGGCCAAGCCACCTGAGACAGTGGCGTACGGGTTCTGGACGGTGGCCACGCCGCTGCTCACGGCAAGGGTCACATGGGCCGAGTTATTCCCGGTGACGACGTAGCCGTTAGCGTCCTGCAGCTCCACGACGACCTCAGCCTGAGTGCCGCCATTGGCCGCGTAGGTGGTGGTCGGTGACTTGACGGCAACTTTCTTTGGAACCCCGACTATCCCGGTGGTCACCGTAACCGGTGTCACCGGTAGGTTGTAATAAGTGGTGGAACCGCTGACGACGGTCGAGCCGATGGCCGTGGTCGCGTTCAGGTAGACCTGACCACTGGAGGCCCCATACTGGATGACCACCGTTGGCTGGGGGAGAACGGCCACCGACGGGGCCGCGTTGATGAGCGAGACGACGATGCTGTTGCCCGTCAGGTTGCTCATCTCGTACCCGGTCTGGTCGATGAGGGTAGCCTTGATGGCCGTCCGGCTGATGCCGTCGGCCGCCATCCTGTCAGGCTCGGCCGATAAGGCGATCTTGGCCGGAACCGGCGCCGTTAGGGTGAGGCCGGCCGTGCCGGAGATCAGCGTCCCGGACGAGGTAATGATGGTCTGCAGGCCCACGCGGCTGGAGGTCGTGTAGGTCACGGTGGCGACGCCGTTGGTGGTCGTGGCGCTCTGCGCCGACAGAGTTCCCAGGCTGCTGTCGGCCAGGGCGAAGTTGATGACGTCACCCGAAGTCCCCACCGGGTTGCGGTTCTCGTCGGTGACCGTGGCCGTTATCGTGGCCGTGGCCCGGCCGTTGGCGGAGATGCTGACCGGGTTGGCGACGGCGATGACCTGATAGGCGGGGCCGGAGACGGACAGCGAGGCGCGGCCGACGATGCCGCCTACCGCGGCCTCGACGCTCGTCGTGCCTGAAGCCGTGGCCACGTATGAACCATCGCTGCCCAGGACGCCGATCTTGTCCTTGAGCGACCAGACGGGGGTTATCGGAATGACGTTCCCCCCGGCGTCGTAACCCGTGGCGGTGAACTTCTGAGTCATCCCCTTGGTCAGCCGCAGCTGGCTTGGGGTGACTTCGATACGGGCCACCCTGCCGGCCGGTGTCTGGGCAAAAGCCGATTCGGCCAGGGTCTTGCCGTCCACACGCTTGACATCAAACACCGCGACGCTGGTCATCAGGGCGATGTCACCCCGGCTGGCCACACCGGCGCTGACGAAAGAGGTCTTGACCGTCAGCCCAAGCTGGTCGGAAACCGCCACATACCCCACCGGCCAGCCGCCCTTGGCCTTGGCGTCTTCGTCCTTGCCCAGAAGCCTGATGAGCATCGCCGCGGCCTGGGCGTATGTAACCTGGTCGGTGGGCCCGAAACGCCCGTCGCCGTATCCGGAGATGAGGCCTTGCGCGACGGCTACGTTGACGTAGCCGGACTCCCAGCCGCTGGCCGCAACGTCGTTGAACTCGGTCGGCCCCTTCGAGGCCGTGGCCGCGGCGTCCATGTTCAGAGCCCGCACCAGGATGGCCGCCATCTGGGCCCGCGTCACGCTCTGGTAAGGCTGATACGAGGAGCTGTCCACGCCAGTGACGATTCCCAGGTCGGCAAGTTTCGTCACGGCGGCCTCGTACTTGCTGCCGGCCACGTCGGCGAAGGACGCCGCTGAGACCATACGGGGCAGGGCCAATGCGCTCAGGGTCAGGGCCAGGATCAACGGCCCCACCCACCATCGACCAATACGCCTCGCCATGCCAGCCACTCCCTCCAGATAAGGGCTCTCACGGGCCTCAGGTTTCCATCATTGAGTATGACGCGATAACGTTACTAAATGTTCCTCGGGGAGTATCCATTTTCCTTCGGCCGCAGCTACCGAATAGCCGCGACGGCCCGCGGCGTTCCCGGGTGAGTGGAAGCAAGGCCGGTCCTCCCTGGCCGGGAAGAAGGGTGAGGCTCGGGTATGCCGCATCCGTACGCCACAAAAAAAGGAAAGGACCGGGCCGAAGCCCGGTCCTTTGAGTTCCGCCGACCCGTTAGGGTCAGGGAATGGTCACCGTGTAGGTAACCGAGGTGTAGTTGTCAATCGTGACCCTGATGGTGTCGCCGCTGGCCGCGCCAGTATAGGTGGTCTGGGCTTGGCCGTTGGCGTCAAGCGTCGGGTTGGCCGTGGTGATGGTACCAGCGCCGGTGAGGCGCGTGAAGGTGACCTTCTGACCGACGTTCGGGTTCGGCGCGAGGGCGGCTCCGTTGATCGCGTTGCCGTACTGGTCGCGGACCACGGCGGTCAGAGTCGCCGTGCCGGCCGAGACGACCGCCGTCACAACGACGTTGCTCGGGGTCCCAGCGTAGGTTATGTAGCTCGCGTTGCCGGCGGTGATGGTGGTGCTGCCGTCAACCGACGCGCTCAGGTTGATGAGACCGGCGCCGGTCTTCGACTGGAGCTGGACGGTGGCCACACCGTTGACGATCGGGGCGCTGGTAGCCAGCAAGGTCCCGAAGTCATTGCCACTGGTGATGGAGAACTTCATGGTGCCGGTGGCGCTCGGGACGGTGTTGTTGTTCGCGTCCGTGACCTTCGCCGTGATCGTGGCGACGGATGAGCCGTTGGCCACGACGTAGCTCGGGAGGACGCTCAGAACAACCTTGGTCGCGCTGGCGGCCACGAAGTTGCCGGTAGCGGTGTAGGTCTGAAGGGCCGACGGAGCCGTGGTGTAGGCGTAGTAGGTCACCGTTTCAGCCTTGGTGTCGATGAAGGTGAACTTCGCCTGGCCGCGGTCGTAGGCGGTGGTGGGAGCGACGCCGTAGGTGGTCCCGGCGGACGTGGTGATGTTCATCAGGATCGTCGGAGAGTAGCTGCCGACGGTCACCCGGTTGCCGGCCGCGTCAAGGACCTGGACATAGATACTCTGGGTCCCACCAGCCGTCGCGTCCTTGATGGCGGTGATGCCGAGCTTGGCCGCGGAGCCGACGGTGATGGTGTTGATGGTCGCCGAGCCGCTGGTGTAACCGGTGGCGGAACCAGTGATGGTCGCGCTGCCGGGCAGGGCGGTGGAGATGAAATCAGTGGGAGCCGAGGAGGCGTTCTGCGCGATATTGACGGTGGCCGCGATGCTGCCGGCGGCGGTGCTGGAGTTGCTGACGGTGATGTCGAGGCCCGCGACGGCGGTAACGGTCACCGCGTTGCCATAGGCGTCGGCGAGAGCGAAGGTCACGGTGGAGTGGCTACCATCGGCGCCAATCGTGGTCAGGTTCGGCGTGACGGTGATGGTCGTCGCCGTGCCCGAGCCCACGTTGAACGCGGTGGAGTTGGCGCTGTCGACCAGGCCGGTCGAGGTGGCCTTATAGTAGTACCCGGTATCCGCCGTGTTCAGGGTGACGCTGAAGCTGGCCGAGCCGAGGCTGGAGGTGGCGGTGTAGGTGCCCACCGCCGCGCCCGTGCTGTCATACACGGTGAGGGTGACGGCGCGGCCGGAGTCCGTGGTGACGGTGGTCCCGGCGTAATCCTGGACGTACGCCTTCACGGTGAAGGCCGTGCCAGCGGTCTGGCCGAGGACGTCGGCCACGGAGAGCTTGTTGGCCGGGCCCATGATCCTGGTGATGACGTTCCGCCCGGCGCTGGCGTACTGCGTACCGCTGACGGTGACGTACGCCTTGTAGACATCCGTCACACCGTTATTGGTGGTCGAGGTGACGCTCACGCTCGCCGAACCGTTGACCGAGGTCACGGTGGTGTCGGCGAAGGACGCGGTAGCGTTGGCGTTGGAGTCCTTCTTGAACGTGATTGAGTAGGAGCCGGCGCTCACCGGGTTGCCGGCCGAGTCGGCCAAGCTGGCGGTGAGGGTACCGGTCGCCCCGGTGGCGTTCAGGAGAACGTCAGAGCCGGAGAGCGGCGAACCGGTCAGGGTGATCTGGGTGATCGGGCCGGCCGTGAAGGTGCCACTCGCCGTGGCCGAAGCCAGGGTGATGGCCGGGGTCGTGTTATAGGTACCCTTCACGGTGTAGCTGACCGTCTCAGCCTTGGTGTCGGTGACGGTCCAAGTGGCCGTGCCAGCGCCGAAGGTCGGGCCGGCGACGACCGGAGCGCCGCCGCTGCCGGCGGTTGGGGTGATGGTCAGGCTAACCTGGGGCGTGAGGCCGGTGAACGTGGTGCCGGTGACTTGGTTGCCGTTCACGTCGAGGACGCGAGCGACGACTGTCTGGGTCTTGGCGGTGGCGGTGGCGCCGGCGGTGTCGGCCGTGGCGCTGGCGACGGTGTCAATGGCGAGCTTGTACGGCGCACCGACGACCAGGGTGTTGACCGTGGCGTTGGTCACCGGGAGGCTGAGGCTAGTGCCGCTCTTCTTGAAAGCGCCGCTGACGGTGGCCGAGCCGATGTTGGCCTTGGCGGTCAGGTTGGCGAAGGTGGCACCGGAGTTCACGCTCGCCGTGGCATTGCTGCCGAAGCTGGCGATGTTGGTGTCAGAGACGGTCAGCGTGCCGGTCACGTCGGCCGGGAACGCCATCGTCTGGCCTTCCTGGTCCTTGGCGGTCACGCTGACCTTGGTGCTGCTGACGCCGTCGGCCGCGAGGGTCGCCGGATCAGCGGAAAGGACAAACGAGGTCAACGTCTGAGCGGCCGGAGTGACGGCGACAAAGGAGCCCGTCAGACCGTTGCAGGAGGCGTTGACGTAGGTGGTGGCGGTGTTGCCCGCGGCGGCCGACGTCAGGGTGACGCTGGCGACGCCGTTGGCGACCGCGACGCTGCCGCTGCTCAAGGTGACGCCGCCGCCGGTGGCGGTGAACGCGACGTTGCCCGAGTAGTTGCCGACGGTGTTGCCGGCCGCGTCAACGATCGTAGCGGTCAGGGTCGTGGTGGACTTCCCGTTAGCCACGATGGTCCCAGGAGTTGAGAGCTTCATGGCCGTAGCGGTACCGTACACGTTGACGGTGGCGGTCCCGCTCACGTCGCCGACCTTGGCGGTGATCGTCGCCACGCCGGAGGCGGAGGCGCCGAAGATGCCGCTCTGATCCACGACTCCGTTCTTGTCGACCGACCAGGTCGGGGTGATGTCCATGGCCTTGCCATCAGCGTCGGTGCCCTTGGCGGTAAAGGTAACCTGCCCGCCGACGGCCACGTTGGTGGCGCTGCCAGTGACCGTGATGCTGGCGAGCTTGGGCCCAACCTTGAACACGCTCTGGGCGATGGTCTTGCCCGTGTCCGGGTTCTTGGTGCCGAACACGGTGACGTTGGTCATCAGAGCGGTGTCGCCGCGGGTGGCGGGCTTGCTGGCCGAGAAGTCAGTGCCGGCGGTCAGCCCGTACTTGGTGGCGACGGTGATGAAGTTCGTCGGCCAGGGACCGACGGCTTCCTTAGCCAGGCCAGCCGCCCGAACAAGCATGGTCGCGAGTTCGGCGTAGGTGACCTCGCGGAGAGGAGCGAACTGGTTGTTGCCGATGCCGTTGATGATGTTCTGGGCATAAGCAACGTTCACATAGCCCGACGCCCAGTCAGTAGCCGGGACGTCCGTGAACGGGGTGGCACCCTTGGAAAGCTTCGCGGTGTCATCAAGGCCGAGAGCGCGGACCATAATGGCCGCAGCCATCGCCCTGGTGAGGGTCGCGTTAGCCTTATAAGTGCCATCCGGGAAACCGGTCACGATGTTAAGACCAGTAAGGGCCTTAACAGCCGCTTCGTACTTGGTCCCCTCAATGTCAGACAGGGAGCCAGCCGCCGAAGCGAAAGTCGTGACGGTTCCAAGGACTGTCGCCACCACAAGAAGGGCGACGAACAGTTTCTTGAAACGCCTCATCCTCAGTCCTCCTTTTGATTCGCCTTACCAGTTTTAGAGAGCTCTAGTGGTTTAAAAACTGTTGGGCGAACCCCCCCCTTCGAAGAATCCTTTTGAACTTAACCCGCGCCGGCGACGGAGCCACCTTTGCGGAGTTAATTCCTCTAAACTAGTCCACCCCCGCGTTTGCGGGGGTTTTAACATGGACCTTTGTGGTTTTCAAGGTCCTGCCGAGATCTATCTCAAGGTCTTGCGAATAGGCGTGGTTGCTGGGTTTCGTGAGTCTCTAGATTCTGCGGTCTGCCTTGGGTTTCCTTCCTGTAAACATAACATACAGGTTCGGGAAATGATGGGCAGCTTGTGGGGGTCATTCCTCGCCTGGGTGTGTGCACCGGAAGCGCTAAAGCCAATTATACCAGCGGAGATGCAGGAGAGTCAACGGTTTCTAGCGCTTTTGGATGGTTTTCCCGGGTCTGCCAAGAGGCCTTGCCAATTCGGCTTTTTGCAGTCGGCCCGGGGGTTCCGCTTCCTGAGCATGAAAGTTCAGCTTCCTACTTTCATTCTCTGTAATTGCCAAAATTCCTTCTATAATGCAGGGATTTCCTTAGAAAACCGCTGGGTCCGGAAGCGGGCATGGTGTCTTTGTCCCATATTGAGACCTCTCCGTTAGACGTGGAAACCGGACAAGAGGTTCCCGGTTTCTCAGAGATTTTTTCCATTTACCAAAACGCCCAGCTACGGTGGCCTCTGGCAGAAAGCGGGCGGGCCGCCCGAACCTTTCAGCAAGGGGTGGGCGGTGCTCGCCGGCCCGGCTGGGATCGGGTCGGACACCCCTTGTTTCGTAAGAGTAAGGAGGGGATTTAGGTTTTCTATTCCGGCCATCGAATCCCTTCAGGAATTTGACGACAGCATCCGACAACTTCCGCTGAACCGGAAATTGCAGGTTAAGGCGCCCGTCCGTCGAAGCTCTGTCCAGCTTCACTTGCCTTCAGGGTGCCTTTGGGGGAGGAGCCTCAATGAACCCCGCTGATCGGCTGGGTCGTCCCATAGTCGTTGCGCTTGCCGCGGCCATCGCCCTGACGACGGCCTTCTCCGGCGTGGCCCTGGCGGCCCCCGACCTTGGGCCGGCCCCGCCCGAGGTCATCTCCGTGCCCTACCTGGCGGCCGCCCCCTACTATGAATGGTCCGCCAAAGACCGGACCTATCTCCAGGGCGTCTGGGCCGGGGCACCCGCGGACCCCGCTTCCCCGGCGGACGCCGCGGCCACCGTGGCCCTGGCGAAGCGACTTCTGACCGAGGTCGGCCAGCTCCAGACGGTCATCGACCAGCTCCGCTCGCGCGAAGGATACCTGGCCCCGAAGGGCTACGCCATCTACCGCGCCCAGACCACGGGCAAGCTCCTCGCGCTGAACTGGGCCTGGCAGGCCCGGCTGGACCTGGTCGCCTACCTGACCGGCCAGCGCTCGTCGCGGCCCGGCACTGACTTCTACCCGGCCACCGACCGGGACGGCGACCACGTCTTCGACCTCTCGACCCGGGCCAATACCTGGGCCTACCCCGACGCCCGCAAGGCCATCGACGCCCTGGATTACGTCCAGGCCGACCCGGCCGCCTTCGCGGGCTATGAGGGCTTTCTTCTTCCTTACGCCATCACCGGCTCGGCCATCGGTTACGGTACCCTCGGCCACGGCTTCGTTGGCGCCCACACGGCGAACGCCTTCAGCGCCTGGGACGCCCACGTCATGACCCACGAGTTCGCCCACAGCTTCAGCTTCACGTTCCTGGGCTTCCGCGGAGACCAGCCGGGGCCGTGGGATGACTACGTGGCCGTCCGCGGTCTGCCCAAGTACGAGGGGGCGGCTGAGGCCGGCGAGCCTGGCTGGAAGACCTCGACGTACGAGGTCTTCGCCGAGGACGTCCGCATCCTGATGGGCAACCCTGAGGCGGCGTCGAGCGCCCCGCAGACGGCCTACGCCGATCCCCGCTCCGTCGCCGGCCTGGCCGACAAGCTGAAGGCCTTCTTCGCCAAGCGTGAAGCGGCCTATCGTCCGCCCGAGCCCCTGTCCGACCTGGGCCTCGGCTTTTTCGGCGCGACGCGGGTGATCCCGCGGAGCCCCATCGACGGGCGCGAGCCGGAGGTCACCTTCGCCCTAACGGACCGCCCGACGCTGCCCTTCTTCATCGCCACCGACCGCAAGGACGTCAGCTACTGGCTGTCCAAGGACGGCACGGACCTGCAGGACGGGTGGCGGGTCGCCCTGAACCACGGACTTTACTTCGGGGAACTCGGCCTGACCGCCGGACCGGGGGTCTACAAGCTCGTCCTCAACGCCGACGCCGATTCCAGCTTCCTGTACCGCGCGGTCTACATCATCTATGACGGCTCAGGCGCGGTGGGCCAGGCGGCCACGGCCGGCTTCACCCAGGTCCCCCTGGACACCCGACTGGCCTGGACCAGCGACTCGCGCCTTCTTCTCACCGGCGACCTGACCGGATACCGAGTCCAGTTCGAGCGGCGCACTCCGGCCGCGGCCGGTTACACGAGCATCGAACCGCAGACGGCGGGCACGTCGTCGCCCGCCCTGACGGCCCAGCCCGTCGCCCTCGATTCCGGCGATGGGGTCTATCGCTTCTATTACTCAGCCGCCTCAGGCCAGCAGAGCTGGGCGACGGTCGTCCTCGATCGTCCGGGTGACCCGTGGGCCCCGGTCCTGGCCCAGGCTGGCGAGTCCGTCCCGGTCACCTCCGGCGCGGCGGTCCTCGGGACGCACCATCTGAATGTGGCCGGCGTCTCGTCGCAGCCAAAGGTCGGGCTCTTCATCTATGACTCCTCCGGCAAGCAGTTGACCTATGCCGAGGCGCAGCGGGCCACCGACGGCTCCTTCAGCGGCAGCGTCGACCTCCCGCCGGCCGCCGGCGACCTCTACCTCGTCAACGTGGCCACCGGTCAGCTCGCGGACTACATCCTGACCACCCAGTGGAGCCTGGCGGTGAGGGTTGCCGCGCCGGCCTCGACCGTGCCTGACCCGCTGGCCGCCTCGTTCGAGGCGGCTGGGAAGGCCGCGATCGCGGGCGACATCTACGTCGCGGGCAGTGCCTACGTCGACGCCCTCCGCGCGGCGACGGACCGGGGTGATCGGGTGGCCGAGGGCCGGGCCGTGGACGGGCTCCTGACCCTGACCGCCGGCTCCCGTGACTACCTCGCCATGGATGCCGTCCGGCAGGCGCTCGGCGGCCTGACTCCGGGCGCCGCCGCCCAGGCGGAGGCCAGCGCCGGCCAGTCCTTCGCCAGAGCCTACAAGCGTCGCGAGGCTCTCCAAGCGTTCAGCGGCGCCCTGGCCGACGATCCAGCCAACACCGCCGCGGCCGCCGGCCTCCGCCTCGTCAACGACCCGACCTATGTCTGGGTCGATCCGGGCGAGGCGCCCAGGGTCATGGTCACCCGCCTGAGCGACATCGACATCTGGGCCAAACTGGTCATCGAGCGGATGAGCTTCAAGGGCGTCATCAAGGGCTTCTCCGACGGCACCTTCCGGCCGGACCAGCAGGTCCGCCGGGACGAGGCCGTGGCCATGGTCGACCGGGTGCTCGGCCTCGAGTCCGAGGCCAAGACCCGGGCCGGCGACCCCCTGCCCTACACGGACGCCGCGACCATCGGTGACTGGGCCCGTGGCTATGTCGCGACGGCCTACGTCCACAGCCTCGTCGACCTCCGCGAATCGCGCTTCCGCCCGGCCGATTCGGCCACCCGCGCTGAGGTGGCGGTGATGCTCGTCAGCGGCCTCGGCTCTGCCGCCGACCAGGCCGCCAGGTCGCTGGCCAACGAGCGCACGACCTTCGCCGACGACGCCCGCATCCCCGCTTGGGCCCGCGGCTACCTCGTCTACGCGGTCAGGAACGGCGTCCTCACGGGCTACACCGACAACACGGTCCGCCCTAACGACCCGGTCAAGAGAAGCGAGATGGCCGCCCTGGCCGGTCGCATCGACGACCGGACCACGACGGCCATAGATGGTCTGGAACTGGTCGGAACGCTGGTCAAGGCCGAGCCCGGCGAACCGGGCGGTGTCTGGGTCCGCGCCGCCGGCGAGGCCCCGGACTCCTCGGGCTCCGAGCGCACGCTCGCGTTCAACCCGTCCTTCTACGCCGCTGGCAGGTCGGTCGACCTCAGCGCGCTGAAGCCGGGCGACCGCGTCCGGCTGATCACCGGCGAGGCGGGCGCGGTCGTCTACCTGGAGGTGCTGGCGGCGCCCTGACCACCGACGCCACTTCTCTTGCCTTCAGGACATTCCCTCATGTAGATGGGTGGTCTATGGGCGAACTAGGGGCATAGACTTAACAGACCCTGCCAATCCTAGGTGAAACGGGCTTGTTGGGGGGTGGTCGGCACGGAAAAAGGAATGCTCAGTTCTGGGCATAACCCCCTTACGCGACACGGCCCCGCCTAGATCCTAGGCGGGGCCTAGACTTAGCCATCCCTGGGAGGAGATTCCGTCTGAAGGTTGAAGACATACCCACCAGAGAAGAGTCTGGCGAAGATCCGGGAGAACAACGACGAAAAGAAACGGCGGCTGCGGGAGTTCTTCTTTGGGAGGTAAGCATCATGAAGTCTCAGGATCGCGTCAAACCCCAGACCGGTTTCTTCGCTGTGGATTTCTCGGAGTTTACAATCATGAAGAAACCCGACTCGGGCGTTCCCATGCCGCCCCTATGGACCAAGCCAATGAATGGCACTGATCGGCTGAAGCAGAAGAGCGCTGAGGTGAAGGGGCCACCGCCTGTCAAATGAACGCAGAGTCCAGGCGCGGGTCGCAGAAGAAGACCGGTTCAGCACCGGTCTTTCTGTTCCTCAACCTCAACTGGTTGCCATCTTCCCCCGCAGCACCGCCCGCGCCCTTCCCCCGACCCGGACCTCGCGGACATCGGGGCGTCCGGAGCCTTCGAGCGAGGCCGGGTCGACATCGATTTCCACCAATATCTGGCTCGGCCGACGCAGGATGTGGCCCTGCTCCGCGCGAATCATCGTCGTCGTCGAGAGCGGGATGAGCCGGTTCAGAACAAGATAGGCCCCGAGCGCGCCGTTGGCCGTGCCGGTGGCCGACTCCTCCGGGATCCCGACCGACGGCGCGAAGTCGCGCCCATGGACGGTCGCCCCGGCCTCGAGCCCGCCGAAGCAGAAGGCATGGACGCTGATGAGCCGCCGCTCGCGGCACCAGTCGCCGAGAGCGGCGAAGTTCGGCCGCAGGGCTTTGAGCCGTTCGAGGTCGCGGACCGGCAGGATGAGATCCGGCAGGCCGGTCGTCACGACCTGGGGCACCGCCGGGCGACCGGTGGGTGAGGTAGCGGTCAGGTCGGCCACGTCCGCCCCGAGCAGCCCGGCCAGCTCCGCCAGCCGTGCCCCGTCGTACTCATCGAGGATGCGCGGGTTCGCCTGGGCCATCATCACCCGCTCGACGGCCGGGCCGTGGCGGTAGATGTAGACGGGTAGGTCCCCGGCCTTGGTCTCCTGGACGACCTTTTCGACGGCGACCTTCTCGCCGGCCACGGTGCCCCCAGCGGTCTCGGCCAGCCTCGGTTCGGGTCGTCCGCTCGGGAGCCGCCCCTCAGCGGCCATGAGGAAGAACGTCCCGATGGTGGCGTGGCCGCAGAGGTCGACCTCGTCGGTCGGGGTGAAGAAGCGCACCCGCAGGTCCGGTGCGGGTTTGCGCCCCTTCCCCGCCTCGCTCGGCGGGGTCACGAAGGCCGTCTCCGAGCAGTTCATTTCCCGCGCAATACTCTTCATCTGGCCCTCGCCGAGGCCGGTGGCGTCGGGCACGACCCCGGCCGGGTTGCCCCCGAAGACCTTGTCCGTGAACGCGTCAACCTGGAAGATGTCGATCTCCTTCATCGCTCGAACCCCCTGGAGGCTTCCTTCTTGTCCAAGTCGTCAAGGGATTTCTGGCGGGAGTCATTCAAGTCCTCCCCCCTCCGCCCCTGGCCCGGTCTTCGCGACCTGGCCGTCCTGGCCCTGACTCTGCTCCTGGTCGGCGGGGCGGGGTTCGGGCTCTTCTACCTCCGTCCGCGCCCGACCGTGGCCGAGCCTCCCAGGCACGTTGTGGTCGTCGTCTACCATCACCTGGCCCCCAGGGAGCACATCCTGAACCCGCACAACACGGTCTCCCCGGAGATGTTCGACCAGCAACTCGGCTGGTTCAAGGAGCACGGGTACCAGACCATCACCCTGCCGCAACTGTACGCCTTCATGACCGGCCGGCCCATCCCGGCCGGGCCCCCGACCGAGTCGCGTCCGGTCATCGCCTGGCCGTGGCGGCATGAGCCGCCGCCGGCCCGGCTGCCCGCGAAGGCCTTGGTCATCACCTTCGACGATGGCTACGAGAGCAACTACGTCTACGCCTACCCCGTTCTGAAGAAATATGGCTTCCACGCCTCCATCGACCTCATCGTGTCGACCGTCCACGACGGGCCGGCCGCGCCCTTCAACCCGGCCGTCCTGTCCTACCTGAATTGGGATGAGGTCCGCGAGATGGCCGGGAGCGGCCTCGTGGACTTCCAGTCGCATACCTACGACCTGCACCGGGCCGGCCCCGACGGCACGCCGTTGACCCTTTCCCTCCCGGCCTCCGAGGTCTTATCCGACCTCGCCCGCGCCAGTTACACCATCGAAATGAAAACGGGCCAGCCACCGCTGGCCCTGGCCTATCCGTATGGACGGTACACCCCGGAGCTGGAACGGCTGGCCCACGAGGCCGGTTACAGGCTCGGCTTCACCATCACCGAGGGCTTCACCCGCCCGTACGACAACGCGCTGGCCGTGGAGCGCTTCATCCTCTTCATGGACGACACGCCCGAGCGGTTGGCCGAACGGTTCCCGGACCAGTAGCCGGGGCTACGCGGGCGCGCGGGCCGCGCTGCGCCCGGCCCTAAGCCGGATAGTACCCGGCCTTGCTCTCCTTGCGGGCCTCCTCGACCAGGCGCTGGTCGGTCCCCGTCTTGGCGGCCATCCGCTCCTCGAAGAACTTCCTGGCGTTGGGCGGGAAGAGCGCGTAAGACAGGACGTCCTCCTCTTTTTCCATGAGGGGGGCGATTTCTTTTTTGGCCTCGGCCAGGCCGGGCGGGATGTCGTCGGCCGGCCGGTGGGTGATCGGCTTCTCGTCGCCGATGATGAGCTTGCTGATGGCCGGGTCGACCTTTCCGGGCGGGCGCCCGTAGAGCCCGCGCACGTAGGCCTTGACCTCGCTCGCGACCATCTTGTACCGCTCGCCCATGAGGACGTTGAGGACGGCCTGGGTCCCGACGATCTGGCTCGTCGGCGTGACCAGGGGCGGGTAGCCGAGGTCCTTGCGGACGCGCGGCACTTCCTGCAGCACCTGGGGTAGCTTGTCGAGGGCGTTCTGCTGCTTGAGCTGGGAGACGAAGTTCGAGATCATCCCGCCGGGGATCTGGTACATCAGGACGTTGGTGTCGACCGTGCTCCCGGCCACGTCGAACTGGCTGTAACGGCCGCGGACGGCCTTGAAGTACTCGGCGATCTCGGACAGGAGGCCGAGGTCCAGGCCGGTGTCGTAGCGGGTGCCGGACAGCGTGGCGACCATCGTCTCGGTCGCCGGTTGCGAGGTGCCGAGGGCCAGGGGCGACATGGCCGTGTCGATGACGTCGGCCCCCGCCTCGATGGCCTTCAGGTAGGTCATGGCGGCCATGCCCGAGGTGTAGTGGGCGTGGACCTGGATGGGCAACCCGACGGCCTTCTTCAGCTCGGTGACCAGGTCGACGGCGGCCGACGGGGTCAGGATGCCGGCCATGTCCTTGACGCAGATGGAGTCGGCCCCGAGGTCGGCCAGGCGCTTGGCCATGGTCACGTTGGCCTCGACGCCGTGGACGGGGCTGATGGTGTAGGAAATCGTCCCCTGGATGTGGGCCTTGGCCTTCCTGCCCACGGCGATGGCCTTCTCCATGTTGCGGACGTCGTTGAGGGCGTCAAAGATGCGGAGGATGTCGATGCCGTTGCCGACGGCCTTCTTCACGAAGGCCTCGACCACGTCATCCGGGTAGTGCTTGTAGCCGACGAGGTTCTGGCCGCGGAGGAGCATCTGCAGCTTGGTCCGCTGGAAGGCCTTCCGCAACGAGCGCAGTCGTTCCCACGGGTCCTCGTTGAGGAAGCGCAGGCAGGTGTCGAAGGTGGCGCCGCCCCAGACCTCGAGGGAGTGGAAGCCGACGCGGTCCATCTGCTCGGCGATGGGCAGCATGTCTTCGGTCTTCATCCGCGTCGCCAGGAGCGACTGATGGCCGTCGCGGAGGGTCGTGTCGGTGATGCCGACAGGCCGCTTGGCCGTGGACGGCGCGCGTTTCGCGGCCGTGGCGGCGGGCTTGGCGGGTGAAGCGGCTTTCTTGGCGGGCATGGCGGTCATGGCCTCCTCAGGTTGGGGGCGCTGGCAAGGAGATGGGGAGTCGCTGGCCCGGGACCAGCTATCAGAGCCCAGGGAACAGCGGCGAGCCCTTCTCGAAGAGCGGGATCAGCTTCGCGGCCACGCCGGCGAAGGCGACGATGATCGTGATGAGAGCGACGATGGCGGCCCCCAAGGGCATCAGAAGGACGCCGATGGACTGACCGGTGCTGATGTGGTGGACCTCAGAGATGGCGATGACATAGAGGATGGCCACCCAGACGACGACGGCCAGGTTGAGCAGGACACCGAGGCTCCTCAGTGGAGTCAGGGAAAGAAGGGCCAGGGGCACGTTCACCAGCCGCGGCAGGTTGACCAGGGCGATGAGGGTGAAAAGGGCCAGCCCGCGCCCGCGGCCGCCGAACAGCTCGGCCAGTAAGTGGAAGATGGCCGTGACCACGAACCAGTCGATGAAGCCGACGATCAGCCCGGCGACGATGAAGGCTGCCGGGGCGCTGGCGAAGATGCGGCTCGACAGGGCGGTGCCCAAGCTGACCGTCGTCACGATGGTCGAGAGGATGTTGACGACGAAGAAGACCACAAGGGCCTGGGTGAACGGTGGGTTCTCGGCCGCCTGCCGGATGGCCTTGCGCGGCGTGAAGAGGATGCCGTAGAGGAGTTCAAAGAAGTCCGGGCGAGCCGGCTTGGGCGGCTCGGCCGCCGCGGTGGGCGCGGTCGGTTCAACCGGCGGCGCCGGGGACTGGCTCACAAACGGCTCTTGGCCGTCTTTCCTGTCTTCAGACAAGCTTGGTTCCACCCTTCATGGCCGGACAGGCCGCGTTCGGGTCAATGACCCTGACTCGGGACATTGCTGAGGTTGACCGGGGCCGGTTGGAACAGCAGGAACCGCGGGCCTTCGGTGGTGCCGCCGATGGCGCGCCCGAGAATGAGCTTGAGGACGCCCTGCGGACCGAGCAGCCAATCCCAGGGGGACGTCACCCCGTATTCCTTTATCCGGTAGCTGCCGGTGATGCCGGCCAGCTTGACCGCCTGATCGATGGCGTCGTGGAAGTTCCCGAACTCGTCGATGAGGCCGATGGACTTGGCCTGCCGGCCGGTGAAGACGCGGCCGTCGGCCAGGCCGAGGACCTTGTCGCGGGGCATCTTCCGGCCGTCCGCCACCTGGGTGACGAACTGGTCGAAGATATCGTTGACCATCCCCTGCAGGAGGGCGCGTTCTTGGTCGGTCATGGGCCGGGTCGATGAGCCGAGGTCCTTCATCGGCGCGCTCTTTATCACGTCGACCTCGATGCCCAGCTTCTTATAGAGGGCCTCGATGTTCTGGACCTCCATGATGACGCCGATGCTGCCGGTCATCGTGGCCGGGTCGGCGACGATGAGGTCGGCCCCGGAGGCGATCCAGTAGGCGCCTGAGGCAGCCACGTCGCCCATCGAGACGACGACCTTCTTGCCGTCCTGCCGAAGCTTGGTGACTTCAGTGGCGATCTCCTGGGCCCCGGCCGCGCTCCCGCCCGGGCTGTTGACGCGCAGGACGACGACCTTCACCTTGGGGTCCTCGCGGGCTTCCCTCAGATAGGCGATGACGTCGTCAGACCCGAGCGAACCCCCGAGGAGGCCGCTGGTGCTGGCCCCGCCCATGATGGTCCCATCGATGTAGACGATGCCGACGGTGTCCCGACCCAGGCCCTGCAACCCGGCCGACCGGTCGGAGCGAATCAAAAAGCCGGCCACCGCCGAAACGAGGACGACGGCCAGCAAAACGGTCACCACAAGGCGTTTTCCGCGCATCCCTCTGCCTCCTTGGACCCGCTGTGTGCGGGCACCAAATCTAACATATCTGAAACGACCGCAGGCCTATTCCTTTCGACATGCGGCCATCTTTCACCTTGTCAGGGCATAGGTGGGATACGCGATTCACGGGTGCGGATGCGCGGGGATGTGCGTCTCACCAGTCTTCCGGTGGCGGGGCGTCGGTCGGCGTCGGCACCGTCGAGGATAGATCGGGCGGCAGCCGGCGCTTGGTCGCCTGTTCGAAGGCGTACGCGACCCTTGTCAACTCGCCCTCGCTCCAGGCGCGACCGGCGAACGTGACCCCCATCGGGCGTCCGGCGCTGGTGTAGCCCGCCGGGACGATGATGCTCGGGTAACCGGCGCGCGCCCCGACCCAACAGCCGCGGGACTCAGGTGTCACCAGGGCGACCAGCTTGTTCTGGTTCAGCGCGGCGTCGATTCCCTCGGCCCCCGCCAGGCGGATGTCCTCGAGCCGCGAGAGGAGGTATTCGGGTTCCGTGAGCGTGCCGCTGGTGGCCTCGGATGCCGTGAGCAGTGTCTGGCCATACTTCAGCGTCGTCTCCGGGTGGGCGTTGTTGAACTCGATGATCTCCTTCAGGCTGTGGACGGGCGCGTTCGGGCCGAGGGCCGACAGGTAGGCGTTGAGCGCCGACTTGAACTCGTAGGTCAGGACCTTCGACTCCCAGCGGGTCACCGGCCAGGTCACCAGGTCGACCAGCTCGGCGCCGGCCGCCTGAAGCGCGGCGATGGCGTCATCATAGAGCTTCCGCCGCTCATCGTCCAGCCGCTCGTAGAGGGCGCCCCGGGCGATACCGAGCCGGGCCCCCCTCAGGCCACCGGCGTCGAGGAAGCGGGTATAGTCGCCCAGGTGCCCGTCTGCACTCCAGGTGGCCGGATCGTCCGGGTCGACGCCGGCCAGAACGGTGAGGAGAGTGGCCGCGTCGGCCACGGTCCGGGCCAGCGGGCCCGCGGTGTCCTGACTCATGGCAATGGGGATGATGCCCGTCCGGCTGACGAGTCCGACGGTCGGTTTGATGCCGACGACCGAGCAGTTGTTGGCCGGGCTGAGAATGGAGCCGGACGTCTCGGTGCCAACGGCCACCGCCGTCAGGTTGGCGGCCACCGCCGCCGCCGAGCCGGAACTGGAGCCGCTCGGCGTCAGCTTGCCGGGCATGTAGGGGTTGTGGACCTGGCCCCCGCGTGAGCTGTAGCCCGACGGCATGTGCTCGGTCATGAAGTTGGCGAACTCTGTCATGTTCGCCTTGCCCAGGATGACCGCACCGGCCGCCCGCAGCCGCTGGACGATGCAGGCGTCGCGCGGGGCCACCGACGTCGCCAGGGATAGCGACCCGGCTGAGGTGTGCATCTTGTCATGGGTGTCGATATTGTCCTTGATCAGGAGGGGTATCCCGTGCAACGGGCCGCGCGGGCCGGTCAGGCGACGCTCCTGGTCCATAGCCCGGGCGATGAACAGGGCGTCGGGGTTGATTTCGAGAACCGCGTTTAGGCGCAGGCCACCCTTGTCGTAGCTGGCAATCCGCTCGAGGTAGGTCTGCACCAGCTGCTCGGAAGTGACCGTGCCGCGGGCCATCGCGTCTTGGATGGTCCTGATCGTGGTTTCGACAACATCGAAGGTCTCGGGCATCGGGAATCTCCTCTCATGGCAATTTTGCCGCTGTACAGCAACTTGGGCAGTTGAGACAGTCCACAGGTATCTGCGTTTCCGCCACAATTCACTATGACGGCTGGGGATTCCTCTCTCGGGTCTGTGGCCTCGCGGACGGCAGCCCCGGGTCGCCGAGTTGCGTGCGCCGGCGCCCGCAGACCTGGTGTCCCAAAATCGTACGCCCTTCCGCCGGGCGTTTTAGCTGGCCCGATTCAGGCGTGGCGAGCTTTGTCGAACGCTTTTCGCCAAAGGCTCCCAGATAAGGAGGAAACTGCCGAGAGGGTGTCGAATAGTGCGGAAAAAGCGTTGGATGCCGTCTACTCGCAGCAACGCCCTCTAGGTTTTGGGTTCTGAGGAGGATGATGAATGACCTCCCCAACAACGAATGAATGCGTTCAGTTAAGTGAAGAGGACCTGCGGATTGTTTCCGCCCGTGCCCGCGCCATGTGGGACGAGGCAGAGGAGTTGGCACGGAAAGGCCATTACAAGCGTTCGGTCCAGAAGTCACTAAGTGGGGCAGCACTATACGAGACAATCGGGGACGGAATCCGAAAGGCACGGATGTTAGGTCAGGCTGGCGTAACCTGTTCCCGTGCTCACCACTATAGAGCAGCTGCCTATTATAGCTGGAAAGCCCTCCGAAGTGTTCCCAGAGAGAACGTGGCTGAAAAGGTCTGGATCTGGGGAAGCCTGGCAAGAATCTATCGGCTCCTTTGGGATTTCACCCGAGCCAAGAAATATAATCACATCCAGTTGAAAATTGCCATGGAGCAAAGGAACGCGTTGCAGACTGGTTATGCTCATTTGGGGCTTTCACTTAATGGTTATTACCAGGAAGATTGGGATTCTGCCCTGAACCACGCCTTGAAGGCTAGCGAGATATTCAGCTCATCCGATGATGGGCGCATAGCTTTCGTGGGTTTGCTCGCGGTGGCATGCGTGCATAACGGAAAGGGTGATACTCGGGCAGCTCTTGAGATCTTGGAGGACATTCTTTCACCTGAAGAGATTCTGGCTGACCCTGAATACATTTCCGAAGCGTTTGACGAACTCGCTAAGGTACATCTGAGAACTGGGCATTTTGAAAAGTTTCGTGAGGCTCGGGACAAGACCGCTGAATGGGCAGCAAGATCCAAGAGCCTCCCCCAGATGGGCAGGGCGATTATGCTTGATGCGGAGTTCCATTGGATTAAAGGTAAAAGAAGAAAGGCGATCCAAGCCGCTAGGAAGGCTATTGTGGTCTTCCGAAATCACGGGGCCATTGGCCCTCTGCACGACGCCGAAAAGATGCTGATGAGTTGGTTGAAGGGAGATGTTCATTCCCGTGAGAAGCCTCAGAAAGCTGTTAGCCGCGCTGATTCTGGCGGCAACACTGGCAAGCGTAGCGTCCTCCATGGCTCTGGCCAATCCGATAGATTTTCCTCCAAATCCCCCGCCGGCCGCTAACGTGATCCTCGGCAAGTAAGGTCCCCCACACATAGACCCACACCGCATCAACGTGTAAATCGGGACAGAAAAGGAGCGCCGCGAGGCGCTCCTTCTGTTTTCTCATTTGGTTTTCCGGCGGCCGGCCGAACCGCGCCGCCGCTCAGCTACCCCCGCTGGATTTCCTCCATGATCAGGCGGGCCCGCGAGCCGCGCTCGCCGTTCCACCCCTGCCGCTTGGCCAGGGCGGCCGCCACGAAGTCGCGGAACAGCGGGTGGGGCCGGTTCGGGCGTGACTTGAACTCCATATGGAACTGGGTGCCGATGAACCAGGGGTGGTCCTTCAGCTCGATTATCTCGACCAGCCGCTCGTCGGGTGACACGCCGGACAGGACGAGCCCGGCGTCGGTCAGGGCCTTACGGTATTCGTTATTGACCTCGAAGCGGTGGCGGTGCCGCTCGTAGATGAGCCGCTCGCCATAGGCCTCATAGGTCTTCGTGCCTTCCTGGACGACGCAGGGGTAGAGCCCGAGCCGCATCGTCCCGCCCTTGTCGGAGATGGCCTTCTGCTCCGGCATGATGTCGATGACCGGGTATGGCGTGCCCAGGTCGAACTCGGTGCTGTTGGCTCCTTCGAGGCCGACCACGTCGCGGGCGTACTCGATGACCGCGCACTGCAACCCCAGGCAGATCCCGAGGTAGGGGACCTTGTTCTCGCGGGCGTAATGGACGGCCGCCAGCTTGCCCTCGACGCCCCGGCCGCCGAAGCCGCCTGGCACGAGGATGCTGTCGGCATCGGCCAGCTGGCGCAGGCCGGCCGTGTCCTTGCCCTCGAGGGTCTCCGAATCGACCCAGTTTATCTTCACCCGGCAATCGTTGGCGATGCCGGCGTGGTAGAGGGCCTCGGCCACGCTCAGGTAGGCGTCGTGAAGGGCGACGTACTTGCCGACGAGGGCGATGCTGACCTCGTAGGTCGGGTTCTCGACCTTCCTGACGATCTGCCGCCATTCCTCCAGGTCGACCGGGCCGGCCTCCAGGCCGAGCCGCTTGACGACCAGGTCGTCCAGTCCTTCTTCCTCGAGCATCAGCGGCACGGCGTAGATGCTGGGAGCATCAGCGTTCTGCACGACGGCGTCGGGGTCGGTATCGCAGAAGAGCGCGATCTTCTCCTTGAGGTCGGGGGAGAGCGGCTTCGCGGTCCGGGCCACGATGACGTCGGGCTGAATACCGATGCTCCGCAGTTCCTTCACCGAGTGCTGGGTCGGCTTGGTCTTCTGTTCCCCGGAGGCATCGATGAACGGCACCAGGGTCACGTGGATATACATGACCCGCTCGCGGCCGATGTCCGTCCTCATCTGGCGGATGGCCTCGAGGTACGGGAGGCTTTCGATGTCGCCGACGGTGCCGCCGATCTCGACGATGACCACGTCGGCCTCGGAGTCGCGGCCGACCTTCCGGATGCGGTCCTTTATCTCGTTGGTGATGTGGGGGATGACCTGAACCGTCCCACCAAGAAAATCGCCCCGTCGTTCTTTAGCGATGACGGAGCCGTAGATCTGGCCGGTGGTTATGTTGTTGGTCTTTCCGAGGTTGACGTCGATGAAGCGTTCGTAGTGCCCAAGGTCGAGGTCGGTCTCGGCGCCGTCGTCGGTGACGAAGACCTCCCCGTGCTGAAGGGGGCTCATCGTGCCGGGGTCGACGTTCAGGTAGGGGTCGACTTTGAGGACGCTGACTCTGACCCCCCGGTTCTTCAGCAGCCTGCCGAGCGAAGCGGCGGTGATGCCTTTCCCGAGGCCAGACACGACGCCTCCGGTCACGAAGATGAACTTGGTCATGGGCGATCCCCCTTCATCTTCCTCATTGTAAACTTTGGCGTAAAACCGTGTCAAGGGGACAGGCTGCCAGATTGGGACCGCGATGGCGGGGATCTAGAGACGGATGGGGGAGTCCGAGAGGGCTATAATCCCTCCGACTTGAGTCGGGGGATACATGGACCCCCTCGGAACCCCACTTGTGGCACCCACTTCCTACAAGGTGCGGGCCAAGGTCAAGCCACCGGGTGCGGAGAATCGGCGAAAGAGCCGCCGCTTTGGGCAGATCGAGCGGAAGGAGTCGCGGCAGGTGGAACAGTTGCTCCACATCTTGACGGCCGACTTTGTGCATCGCTGCTGGCTGGCCGGGGTGGACACGATTGCTGTGGGCGATCTGACGGGCATCCGGGAGCGCATCGACTATACCGACGCACTCAACCAGCGGCTCCACGCCTGGCCGTTCCGCAAGATCGTCAGCATGGTCACGTACAAGGCCGGGCTCCACGGCATCCGGGTGACTGAAGTCAGCGAAAGCTACACGTCCCAGACCTGTCACGCCTGTGGCGAAGTGAAGAAGTCGGGCCGCAAGCATCGTGGGCTGTA
>JAJYMC010000060.1 GCA_021787335.1 Bacillota bacterium
TCGCCGACCGGCGCAGGGACTGGCTTCACAAGCTGACGACCCGGCTCATCCGCGAAAACCAAGTGGTGTGCGCGGAGTCGCTGGCGGTGAAGAACATGGTCCGTAACCGTGCGTTGGCGAAGGCGATCCACGACGCGGGATGGGGCGAACTCATCCGGCAGCTATCCTACAAGGCGAGCTGGTACGGCCGGACACTGGTGGAAATCGACCAGTGGTTCCCGTCGAGCAAGCTCTGCCATGCCTGCGGCCACAGGATGGACCGGATGCCGCTCTCCGTCCGCCGGTGGACCTGCCCCGAATGCGGCGCGGTCCACGACCGGGACCAAAACGCCGCCCGGAACATCGAGACGGAGGGGCTCCGGCTCCTGAGAGTTTCAGCCTGAGAGACCCTGCACCGCGGGACACGCGGGAAGCGCCTGTGGAGCCCCGGTAAGACCAAAGCCCGTTCTAGCGGGCACGGCGCGGGACGACGAAGCAGGAACCGGAAAGCGCGAGCTTCCGGGAATCCCCGGACTTCAGTCCGGGGGATGTCAAAGCCTGTCCATTGTATCGGCGTAAAGCGGGCCCGGAGTTAGCCGCGGGACGGCGTGCGCGGCGCTTCGGAGGGCCCTCCGCGGCAGGAAACGCCGCTTGCCGGCCGAAAACTGAGACGGGGTGACGGTCATGGCTCGGCGCAAAAAGCCCTCCTTAACTTGTTCGTTGTCGGTCCTTGCGATTCTGGGCGTCCTCGTCTTGACGGCCTGGGCCGGCTGGCGCGCGGCCGCGGCGGCCGACCAGCGGCGCCAGGAAGAGGCCCGGCGCGAGGCCGAAGCGGCGGCGGCGGAGGCCGCGCGACCGTCGTTCACCGCCCGGCTCGAGCCGGCGACGTCCGTGGACCAGGGCGACTATGTCGTCGTCGCCATCGAGTCGACCGCCAAGCGGGTCATCACCGGGGTCGAGGCCAGCGTCTTCGACGCCAAGCTCCCGCTTTATCAGTTCGCCGAGCCCGTGGGGTCCGAGACGGCTCAGGTCTACTATTCCTCATTCGCCGTCGGCAGCGCCCGAAAGGCCGGCGACTACGTCGTGTCGCTGCGGGTGACGGACAGCCGCGGGGTCGAGAAGACCGAGACCCTCCCCTTCACCGTCAGGGAGAAGAAGTTCGAGGTGCAGCGGATGACCGTCACCGGTCAGAACGCCGCCCTGGCCTCAGACGATAGCGCCTGGGCCTATGACCGTGACCTGGTCAACGCGGCCAAGGCCCATCCGACGGCCAAACCGCTCTGGGATGGCGACTTCATCAAGCCCTTGGAGGGCGAGATCTCCACGGAGTTCGGGCAGATCCGCTACGTGAACGGGGTCTTGACGAGTCGGCATTCGGGCCTCGACCTGGAAGCCCCGATGGGGGCCGTCATCCACGCCGTCAACAGCGGCCTGGTGGTCTTCGTCGGGCCACTGAAGATCAGCGGCAACACGGTCATCATCGACCACGGCCTCGGTTACTTCTCATCATACAACCACATGTCAAAGTTCAGCGTCAAGGTCGGCGACTCAGTGACCAAGGGCCAGGAGATCGGGCGCGTCGGCTCGACCGGCTTCTCGACGTCAGCCCACCTCCACTGGACGATGACCGTCGGCCTGACCGGGGTCAGCCCGTGGCTATTCATCGGAAAACAGCCGCCGCTGCCGTTCGCGAGTTACGTCGACACGCGCAAATAGCCTACGGCATTAACTCCTTGTCAACCAAGGATTCGGGGTTCGAGTGCCGACATGAAACGTCCGAAGGCCCGGCGCCCGCGCGCGCCGGGCTTTTTGTCGCCCAACCAGATATTGGCGATGCTCAGGCAATAGGTCTTGACCACACCGCAATAACTGCGAGCTAGACTTGCTTCGAAAGGCGAAATTACGCGGAAGGGGATGATCGACGATGAGCGAGCGAACCCAGCGACTGACCGAAGTGGATCTGGTCAGGTCCCTCACCGCCGCCGGCGTCGTTCTTCTTCATGTCCTCGGCTTTTTCATCGGCGTCGACGTGGTGGGCGGCGGCGCCTACCGGCTGGACCAACTCCTCATCGAGCTGACGCGCTTCTCGCGGCAGGTCTTCATGCTCGTGACCGGGCTCATCCTGGCCTATTCTTATCGCGCCAAGACGGTCGAGCCGGAGACCTTCTGGCGCAAGCGGGCCCGCAGCGTGGCCTTACCGTACGTCGTGTGGACCTTCATCTACCTCGGGTTGACCTGGGCCTACGGCATGGCACCCCTGAACGGCTCGGCCCCCGTGGTCGTCCTCCGTTCCCTCCTGACCGGGGATGGCTACTATCATCTGTACTACATCGTCGTCAGCCTGCAATTCTACTTGGTCTTCCCCTGGCTCCTCCCTTGGCTGCGCCGCCTGGATGTCCGGCGGGCAGGGCGATTAGGCGTCGCGCTCGGAGCGGCCTACCTGGGGCTCCTGGCCCTCCTGGCGCGGTACCCGTACGCCCTGCCCCTGCCGGCCGGCGGCCTCTTCGCCGGGCGTCTCGGGGACGTCCTCCAGACCCTCTACGTCTATCGCGACCGCCTTCTCCTGACCTACGCTCCGTATTTCCTCATCGGCGCCCTGTTGGGGTTGCACCTCGATGAGGTCCGGGCCTTCGTGGAACGCAACCGTCGCGCGGTGCTCGGCGCGACCACGCTGGTCGTGGTCTACCTGACCGCCGACTGGTATCTGAGGGTCGTGGCCGCCGGGCAAGACTTCAACGTCTTCGACACGGTCTTCCGCCCGGCCATGCTGGTCTATAGCCTGCTCGCCCTCGGGAGCCTGTATCTCGTCGCGAAGGTCCTGGCCAGGTCGGGCGGCCGAGTCGCCGGGGCCTTGCGGGCGATGGCGCCGCACACCTTCGGCATCTACCTCATCCACCCGCTGGTCCTCTTCCTCCTCGAGCAGTATGTCTTCGTCGACTTCTCGAAGCTGCACCCGCTCTTCATCATCCCGCTCTGGCTGTTGGGCGTGGGGCTGTCGTACGAGGCCGCGCGGCTGCTGGCTGCGACGCCGCTCGGCGAGGCGCTCTTCGGGACCACGGGCCATCAGCGACCAGCCACAAGCCGGCCATCCGGTGCGCCGGTGGCCCATGAAGCCCGGGTGTGAAGGAGAACGGCCCGCCGCATCACGCGGCGGGCCTCTTTGTCATCGGGAAGGGTCTCCGTGCCTGCAGGGGTCCTGGGCGCTGGCCGTCAGGCGGCCACCTGCGCCGCGGTCCTCATCTCGCGCCTGTAAAGAACGGCACCGGCCAGACGGACGACCGCGGCGATGATGAAGACCGAGGCCAGGCCGACGCGGTCGAGGAGGAAGACGCCGGCGAGCGGGCTCAGGAAGCCGGTTACCCCCATCAGCGTGTTGAAGACGGCGACGTAGGTGGCCCGGCCCTCCTGGGGAGTGACGTCGAGGAGTCCGTTGAAGAGGGCGAGGTTGAACCCGGCCGCGCAGACCCCGCCGACCAGCATCAGCAGCGAGAGGAAGAGGGGCGACCCGGACACCACATAAAGCAGGATGCTGGCGCCGAAACCGCCGGTCGAGGCGACCAGCACCCACAGGTTGCCGCGCCGGTCGGCGACGCGGCCCCAGGCCTGGTAGGTCAGGACCGAGGTGACCCCGTTCAGGGCGGAAAAGGCGCCGATCCACACCTGCGGCAGGTGGAGGATGCGGACGAAGAGGATGGTGAAGACCGCCACCGTCAGGTTGAGGCCTAGGTGGAAGACGAACGACGTGATGGTGAAGGAGACGAAGCGCGGGTGGTTGTGCAGGGCCAGACGGCTGAGGCCGCCGGCGGGCTTGTGGACGGCGGGTGCGCGGACGGAGGACGGCGCCGTCGTGGGTGCGCGAAGAGCGGGCGCCGACGGCTCTTCGCGGAGCTTCGTCAGGTAGTACAGCGAGGCCATCAGAGCGCCGAACGAGATGACGTAGAGCGATGAGTAGTTATAGGGGAAACGGACGACATCGAGCCAGACCCCGGCGATGGCCGTGGCCACCAGGGTCACCAGGCCCGCGGCCATGTTCCGCTCGCCGAAGATGACGCCCCGGATATTGCCCGGGAAGAGCTTGCCCATAAGGGCCGTCCAGGCCACGCCGCTGGCCGTGCCGGGCAGGTTCGAGACGGCCAGGAGGGTGACGAAGAGCCAGGCCCGGGAGGCGCCGGGGAGCTTGATGAACGGGATGACCGCGAAGACGAGGTAGAAGACGCGGTAGGCCCAGGCCGAGCGGATGACCGGGTCGAGGTGCCGGGCGAAGCGGTTGGTGTAGGCCGCCCCCGGCAATTGCGACAGCATGGCCACCAGCGCCGGCAACGAGGCGAGCAGGCCGACAAGATAGTCGGTCGCGCCCAGCTTCATGGCCAAGACGCCGAAGAACGGGTTGGTCAGCCCGACCATGACGGAATACCACATCCCGTCGATGAGGCTGGCTCGGGCGTTGCGTCGGACGATCGCGTCTTCGATGTAGG
Organism: Bacillota bacterium; assembly: GCA_021787335.1. Lineage (GTDB taxonomy): Bacteria > Bacillota > Sulfobacillia > JAJYWN01 > JAJZPE01 > JAJZPE01. The sequence continues at coordinate 4,455 of JAJYMC010000060.1, forward strand.
ACTGGTCCAGCAGCGGCATAAAACCATTATAGCACGGCTTCAAGGCGGGCGGCGCGGTGTTCTGCGTCGCCCGTCGAGCGTCTTCGCGCCGCTCGCCCAGCGTTCTAAGCGGCCGGTGGGCCTCATAGAACGGAGATGTGGCAGGCATAGCCAGGGGGTGAGTCCTTGGAAAGGGCCATCTTCGTCAATGGGCTGGCGGCCCAGTTCATCCTCGTCGCCCTGTTCGGCCTGGCCGTCTGGGCGATGATCGGTCGCGCCCGCGGCGGGCGGCGCCTGCCGCGCATCCGCAAGATCCCCGGCCTCGAGGCGGTCGAAGAGGCCGTCGGACGAGCGACCGAGATGGGCCGGCCGGTGCACATGACCTACGGCCTCGGGGACATCGACGACGCGCCGACCTTCGCCTTCTGGGGGATGCTCGGCCACGTCGCCCAGCTGTGCGCGCGTTATGAGACGCGCCTCATCCAGACCAACAACAACTACCTGGTGATGGCGATCAACGAGGAGGTCATCCGGCAGGCTTACGCCGAGACCGGTCGGCCGGACCGCTACGAAGCCGACGACGTCCGCTTCCTGTCGCCCTGGCAGTTCGGTTACGCCTCGGCCGTCCTCGGCCTGTTCCAGCGGGAGCGGCCGGCCGCCAACATCATGATCGGCACCTTCATGGCCGAATCGCTCATCTTCGCCGAGGCCGGGCACGCCGTCGGGGCGGTCCAGATCGCCGGCACCGCCAACACCTCGCAGTTGCCGTTCTTCATGGCCGCCTGCGACTTCTGCCTCTTGGGCGAAGAGATCTACGCGGCCAGCGCCTACCTGTCGCGCGACCCGGTCCTGACCGGCTCCGTCGTCGGGCAAGACTTCGCCAAGATGGTCATCTTCGCCCTCATCATCGTCGGCACGGTCGTCGAGAACCTGTGGCCGCACAACTGGTTCTGGGACCTGCTGAGCCGGTGAGCGCGGCGGCGTCCGCGGCGCTGACGGCGCGCCAGCGGCGGCGGCGGCGCGCCGACCCGCCGGAGGAGGTGAGCCCGCTTGACCCGTGAGATCCCGGCAACCATCACCGTCCTGGCCGTGCTGGTGGTGGTCTTCTCGCGCTACTTCTCGGTCGGGACGGCCCTCGACCTGACCCGGGTCACCGACCACTGGCTGATGCTGACCTACGCGGCCTCGGTCCTCGTCGGCGTGCTCAACCTGACCCGCCTGCACCTCGACCGGCTTCGGCGGGGCAAGGACACCTGGTTCTACGACCTCGTCCTCCTCGGCGTGATGTACGGCTACATCGCCCTCGGCCTGGTCGAGACCAACGCCGGGACGACCTTCCGCTGGGTCTACAACGCCGTCCTCGTGCCCCTCGACTCGACGATGTACTCGCTCCTGGCCTTCTACATCGCCTCGGCGTCCTTCCGGGCCTTCCGCGTCCGCAGCTTCGAGGCCGCCCTGATGATGGTCGCGGCGGCCCTGGTGATGCTCGGCAGCGTCCCCCTGGGCGACGCCCTCTCCCCCTTCTTCCCCGCGGCCCGGGCCTGGCTGATGCGCGTCGCCCAGACGGCCGGCTTCCGCGGCATCCAGATCGGGGCCGGGCTCGGCGGCCTGGCCACCGCTTTCCGCATCTTCCTCGGGATCGAGCGCGCCCATCTGCGGGCTTGACGGCGTGGTGTTGAGCCCCCGCGATGGCATGGTGGTGAAAGGATGAAGAACCGCTGGATCTATGTCCTCCTGGTGGTGGCCATCATCGTGCCCCTGGCCAGGCCCATCGGCCTGCCGGTCAACCCGACCCGCGAGACGGAGGACCTCTTCGAGCTGATCGAGGGCCTGCCCGCGGGTTCCCTGGTCTACCTGGCCATGGACTTCGACGCCGGGGCCATCCCGGAGCTCCTTCCGCAGGCCGAGGCGGTCTTCGCCCATGCCCTTCTGCGGGACCTCAAGGTCGTCATCCACGGGCTGTCCGACCAGGGGGTGCTCATCGCCCGCGACAGCCTCCACCCCATCGCCTGGTCGCTGGGCAAGGAGTATGGGGTCGACTTCGTCAACTTGGGCTTCAAGCCCGGCGGCGGCATCGTCCTCCGGGGCATGACGGCCGACCTGTGGCAGACCATGGGCGGCGTGGACATCGACGGGACGCGGCTCTCCAAACTCCCGATGATGGAGAGGTTGAAGCGCCTGGACCGGAAGTCGGTGGCCCTCATCGTCGACTTCAACTCCGGCGGCTCGGCCGCGGCCTACCGGAACTATGTCACCGAGCCGACCGGCATCCCGCTGGCCCTCGGGTCGTGCGCGGTCAACTTCAACGTCCAGATGCCGTTCTACCGGTCGGGCCAGTATAAGGCCATCCTGAACGGGCTCCGCGGGGCGGCCGAGTATGAGCGACTGCTCAACCGGCCGGGCAAGGCCACCTCGGCCATGGACGCCCAGTCGACGTCGCACGCCCTGATCATCGTCCTGATCATCTTCGGCAACGTGCTCCACCTGCTTGGCGGCCGGCGCTTGGGCCGGGAGAAGAGGTGACGCCCGCTTGACGCCGTCCGACGCCCTCGAGGTCCTCTCCAACCACCTGGTGCCGATGGCCATGACCCGCGCTCAGATCTGGGTGGCGGCCATGGCCACCCTGGCCATCTTCAGCTACGTCTGGCGCGAGAACCCTGTCTTCCGCCTGGCCGAATACGTCTTCGTCGCCCTGGCCACGGCCAACGGGGTGGTCATGGTCTACGATAGTTACCTGAAACCTTTCTTTGTCCTGGACGTCGGGCAGCAAGGGCGTTACGCGCTGCTTATCCCGTTCGCGGTCGGGCTGCTCATCTACGCGCGGAGCATCCGCGGGCTCGGCTGGCTGAGCCGCCTGCCGATGTCGCTGTGGGTCGGCTACGGCGCGGGCTACGTCCTGGCGTGGTCGCCACAGCCCCTCTTCGTGCAACTCCGGGACACCTTCGTCCGCTTCTACCAGACCTATCCGGACGGGCCCTTGGCCGGCCGGTTCTGGCCCGGGGGGACGGTCAACAGCGTCCTCTTCTTTGTCGGGGTCATCACGACGCTGATGTACTTTTTCTTCACCGTGGAACGCCGCGGGCCGGCCATGCGCTGGTCGTCGGCGGTCGGGCGCTGGACCATCATGCTGGCTTTGGGGGCGGCCTTCGGGACGGCCGTGCAGGGGCGGATGTCCTTGCTCATCGGGCGGATCCAGTTCCTTCTCGGGACGTGGTTGGGATGGCTGCGGTAGGAACACAGAGGTCTGGTCGTCGCGGCCCGCGAAACGCTGACAGCAAGCGGTCCCCTCAGGGTTCAAGCCCTCGAGGGGACCGCTCTCTTTGTGTCCTGCTTTGGTCCTGCCGATTCGGCCCGGCCGGGGCCGCCTACGGCGTCGCGGCAACGACCGGCCAGTCCCGGAACTTGAGTCCGGAGCCGGTCAGGGTGACGACCACGTCGGCCGGGTCGGGGAAACGGCCGGTCGTGGCCAGCCGGGTGCAGCCCGCCCAGGCGGCGACGCTGGTCGGCTCGACGAAGAAGCCGAGCCGGGCGAGTTCGCCGGCGGCCGGGAGGACGTCACCCTCGGGGACGGTCACCGCCCCGCCCCCGGTCTCGCGGATGGCCGCGAGGATCTTGGCGCCGCGCGGCGGCTGGACGAGGGCGATGCCCTCGGCCACGGTCGGACGCTTATCGACGGGCGGTAGGTGATCCAGGCCTTCGGCGATGGCCCGCGCGACCGGGTCGCAGCTGTCGGTCTGGGCCGCCCACAGGCGTGGCAGGCGGCTGATGAGCCCGGCCGCGAGGAGGTCCCTGAAGCCGCGGTGGGCGCCGATGAGCATGCTGCCGCCGCCCACCGGGAAGACGCAGTCGCCCGGGGCTCGGCCGCCCAGTTGCTCGTAGACCTCATAGGCCCAGGTCTTCATCCCGGCCAGGAAGAACGGGTTGCGGTTGTGGCCGGCATAGTAGGCGCCGGCCTTGGCCGCCTCCTCGGCCTCCTCGGTGGCCTTCTCGCGCGGGCCGGGGACGGCCACGAGCCTGGCCCCAGCCTGCGCGACCTGGGCCAGCTTGCCGCGGGACGCTGAGGCCGGGGCGAAGATGGCGCAGCGGAGCCCGTTCCTGGCGCTGTAGGTGGCGACCGAAGCCCCGGCGTTGCCGGAGGAGTCCTCGACGAGGTCGGTCACGTCGAGCTCGCGCAACCGGTTGAGCATGACGGCGCTGCCGCGGTCCTTGAAAGAGCCCGACGGGAAGAGGTAGTCGAGCTTCAGGAGGGGCCCCAGGGCGGCGGAACCCTTGGCCGCGCGGGCAGCATGCCCCGCCGCGCGGGCGCGGGTCAAGGGGGTGAGCCCCTCACCGTAGGCCCTGACCTCGTCCGGGTGGGCGATGGGCAGAAGCGGGGCGTAGCGCCAGAGGCCGTGGGCTTCCCGGCGGGCGCCGGTCGAACGTAGCGCCGTGAAGGTGTCGCGGACCAACTGCGGGGCCGGCGGGTTCAGATCCAACAGGCCCCCGCACTCACAACGCCAGACCCGCTTCCGCGGCCCGTAGGTACGGCCGCAGGCGGCGCAGGTGAGTGAGAACCGATTCTCATCGACGCCCATGACTTACCCCTCCCTGTCGCCGTCGCTGTCCAGCCCGTTGCCGTCTCCGTCCGGCCACCAACGCGGCCAAGGAGCCGGCGGTCTGACGGACCCCGGTCTGGCCGCCACCTCCCAGACGATGCCGTGCCACAGGTCTCTCGCCCGCATGACCTCGAGGCCTGCCGGGCCGAGGAAAGTGCCGGTGCGGCGGGCCGGGTGGTCGCCGGCGGCCAGGTAGAACAAGGGGTCGAGGGCCCGGATGAGCGCCGCGGCCAGGGGACGCGGGCTCTGCATGTGCTCCAGGAGGAGAACGCGGCCCCCGGGACGGCAGACCCTGGCCGCCTCGGCCAGACCCTTATGCGGGTCCGGCACGGTGCAGAAGACGAACGTGGCGACGACCGTATCGAACGAGGCGTCCCCGAAGGGCAATTCCTCGACGTTGGCCTCGATGAGGCGGACGGGCACGCGTTCGCGGTCGGCACGCTCGGCGGCCTTGCTGAGCATGCCCGGGCTGAGGTCGACCGCGGTGACGACGGCGCCCGCCGGGTAATGGGGGAAGTTGGCCCCGGCCCCCACGCCGAGTTCCAGCACTTCGCCGGCGGCCTGGCTCCAGAGCCCGCGTCGCCAGCGCTCGAAGGTCGTCTCAGGTTGGCCGCCGGCGGTCTGATGTCGGCCGGTCGCGGCCCCCTCCGGCCTCTTCGGGGCTTGTCCCTCGAAGAGCCGTGCCCAGAGGTCATACCGTCGCCGGACGCGCTCCAGGTCCGGACGCCGGCTCGCTTCGGCCGATCTGGTGGTTCGGCTCAATCGGCGCCCTCCCCCATCCTCAGCCGGATGACCCCATCGCTCCAGACCGGGACCACCGGGACGGCGTCGAGCCGGGCGCAGTAGTCGAGGTCGGCCGCGAAGCCCAGGGCCTCGAGGTCCATCCCGTGGTGGGTCCACCGGAGGGCTTCGTCGAAGCGCCCGGCGTAATGCCCGGCGATGGCCAGGGCGGCCAGGCTCAGGTCGTCGTAATCGGCCTCGAGGTCGTAGCCCTCGGCGTCGGCCGCCCCGGGTAGGGCCTCCAGGATGACCCCCGCCGCCAGCGTGTCTTCGAGGGAAAAACTGCCGCGGGTGCCGGCGCAGACGATGACTACGTCGCGGCCCTCGCGGATGACCGCCCGGGCCACGGCCGAAGCGTTAAGGATCGCCCCCATCAACACCCGGGCGGCCGCCGAGGCCGCGTGGACGGCCCGCGTGCCGTTGGTCGTCGTCAGGATGATGGTCTTTCCCCCGACCTCCTCGGCGCGGTACTCGCGGGGCGAGTTGCCGAGGTCGAAGCCCGGGATGCGGACGGCCTTTCGCTCCCCGCCAAGGATAACGTGGCCGCCGGGCATGGTCCGAGCGAGGGCCCGGGCCTCCTCCGGGGTGAGCACGGGAATGACCCCGGCCGCCCCGGCCGCCAGCGCGGCGACGATGGTGCTGGTGGCCCGGAGGACGTCGATGACCACGGCGCACTGGCTGGGCAGGGTCGGGTCGCCCGCCCGGTCGGCGGCCTCCTCGGCGGTGGCCCAGACGGCGACCTTCAGTTGCAGGCGTCGACGCTCGCCCTCCCGTTTGGCGCCGGGTCTCTGCTTCGCGCCGGGGCTCTGCTTCCCGCCGGGGGTCTCGCGCATAGCCTTCACCCCAAGTTCGATAGGATAGAGCGTGGCCGGGGACGGTACCGGCGCCCCAGCCCAGGCAGGACTCCGCGGGTACCTGGGCGAATGCTGCCTGGTAGAACGGTGACTGCGCGGAGGCCGTGGGGCGAGAGGGGCGAGGCCATGCGGGGTCGGCGCTACCTGCATCTTCTGACCAAGCTGAACGACGTCGACTTCTCCCGGCTCGAGCCGGGGGACATCGTTCTGTGCGCCAACCCCCACGACGTCTCGGCCCTGCGGGCCGCCCTCTTCTGGTCCCACGCTGGGATGTACACCGGGCTCCCGGACGAGACCCGAGCCTTTGTCGACGCCGTCGACCTCCCGGTCCGGCGGCGGACCGAACGCAAGCTGCTCTGGCAGCGGGTCCGCTTCACAAGCAAGCGTATGTACCTTTCCTATGTCGATATTCTGGTCCTCCGGCCGAAGTGCTCCCGCGAAAAGCGGGAAGCGGCCGCGGCCTACGCCGTGTCCAAGGCCGGCCGGCCCTTCCCGCGTCACTTCTGGCTCAGCTTCCTCCGGCGCAACGACCAGGAGGCCTTCACCTGCACGTCCCTGGTCTACCACGCCTACCGCGCCCAGGGCGTGGACCTGGCCCCACGCCTGCTCTTCAGGCGGGTCGTCCCGTGGCCGTCGGCCCTGGCGAAACACCCGCTCGTGGCGGTCGTCGCCCTGGGCACGCGGTGGCGCCCCATCCCCCTGACCTGGGCCAACTGGCGCCTCATCGTCCAACGGCTGTGGTTCCGCCACGTGGCCAGGGCCCGGATCATCGTCCGCTTCGAGCGGGCCCGGAGCGGGTCTAGGGCCGGCCGACCGGGCCCGGAGGGAGGCGACGGAACGGCCACAGCGTGAAGCGAGGCCATTCGCCCACCGCCAGGGCGTCCGGCGGGTATTTCAAGAAGATGAGACCGGCGAGCAAGAAACAGAGCCCGGCCGCGGGACCCATGAGGTAGATCCCGGCCGGGTTTTTCGCGCTGTATCCGAAGAAGTTAAAGAGCCCGCCGAGGGCCGCGGCGGACAGGGCCATCGCCGCGTTCTGGAGGATGTTCTGGACCCCGTAGTACATGGCTTCCCGGCGCTTGCCGGTGAGCAGTTCATCGTAGTCCACGCAGTCCGAGATGAGCGGGTTGGGCAGCATGTAGAGGGCCGACAGCGGGATGCCGACGAGGGCCATCAGGGCGATGCCCTGGACCTGCGGGGAGATGGGTAGCGCCACCTTCCCGATGAAGAAGAACAGCGGGAAGAGGGCGGCGACGGTGAAGATACCCCACATGTACAGGCGTCGCTTCCCGATCCGCGGGGCGATCCTGGCCATCACCGGGAAGAAGGCCACCGCGGCGGCCAGGTGGGCCCCCATGTACAGCCCGACCGACGCCTTGGAGGACTTGAGGATGACCGTCACGTAATACGGTAGGCCGCTGATGACCGTGTTGAACCCGATGTAGAATAGGGCCATGTTGACCACATAGGCCAGGAACGGCCCGTTGGTGAAGGTCCGGAGGAGCATGTCCCAGAAGCCTATGGTCACGGCCTCGCGGGCGGTCTTGGGGGTCTCCCGGATGGTCAGGAAGGGTAGATAGGTAAGCACGAGGGCCAGCCCGCCGAGGACATAGGCCATGCCTCGGTAGCCCATGCGGTCGAGGAGCAGCCCCGACCCGACCGAGGCGATGGCCGTCGTGGCCAGGGTGAAGAAGGCCCCCCAGGTGGAGATACCTATCCGCTCCGGGTTGGTCCGGGCGATCTCCGGCAGGAGGGCCATCATTGGTGTGTAGACAGCAGTATAGATGACGAAGAAGAGATTTATCGACACAGCGAAGTAGATGACGTTGAGAATGCTCAGACCGGCCGCTGGCGGCGACCACAGTAGCCAATAAACAACAACCGTCGGCAGGCCGAGGGCGACGATATACGGCATCCGCCGCCCGAAGCGGCTGTGGGTCCGGTCGCTGAAGTAGGCCACCGGCAGGTCGGCCAGGGCGTCGACGATCCGGCCGAGCAGCATGATCCAGGTGAAGGCCACGATAGGTATCAACGGAACGCCGTCCTCACCCGGGGGTGGGACGTAGAAATACATCACCCAGGTGACGACGGTCGTGTTGAGGAGCAGCCCCGCGCTGGTCCCGGCAGCGTAGGTGATCATCTGCACCGGGCGGAGGGGCTTGTGACCGGGAGGTCCGGACGGTACGGGCCCGGACGGCACGGGCGTGACGCTCGGCGGCTGGCCTTCTCGGGCCATCGTCTCTACCTCTCTTACCTGGCCGACTTGGGCTTGAACAGCTTGTCCAGGCCGATGTCCACGCCCAGCCCGGCGAAGATCCCCAGGAGCACGCAGAGGACGATGGCCAAGGCGAAGTAGACTGACGGGATGCGGGCCAGGGGCGACAGGACCAGTTGGGTCACCGTTCCCGGCAGCCATAGCAGGACCGAGCCCCAGTTGATGCTGCCGTCCACCCGATGAAGGCTGGTCCGGATGGAGGACAGGGCGAGGATGCCCCAGACCCCTCCGAGGACGACCAGGATGTTCGTGCGCAGTGCTTTGATGAGGATTCCCCCCGTCCGTGGTGCTTGTCTGCCTAGGCCTATTCTGCGCGGGAAGCGTGGTCCCCTGCATCCGCGGTGGCGTCCGGGGTGCCGGTCTCGTCTCGCAGCCAGGGGCTCAACCCGAAAAAAAGAAGCGGGAGTCCGAAAGGACCCCGCCCGTCCGCCAATCCGTTCGCCGAAATGGGCTATTGACGCCCCATCAACCAAAAGATGGCCAGGGTCACCAGGGCACCCACCAACACGTATACCGCAGCGATCAGGGGTCCGGTAAGGAGGACGGCAAGGTAGATGATGGTCACCGCCAAGACGGCCCAGGGCCGCTCGCCGAGAATATCGCCTCCTCCTAGCCGCCAGGCAAAGTAGAAGCGGCTGCCGAACCAGGCCAGGGCAACAACGGCGAGCAACGGAGTCATCGGAGACCGCCAGACGCTGGTTTCAAGGGAGGCTCCTTCCCATGGGCGGAGGTCGCGAATCCAGAGCCCCAAGGCTACGCCGGTCGTGATCCAGAGTGTGGTGTCGGAACTCCCAGCCGTGCGGTTCCATGATTCTCCCCCCTTCCGGCTCGTCAGGGCTTGGCCGCCGGCCTGAGCAGCACGGCCAGGACATAGACGGCCATGATGACCACGGCTCCGATGAGCATGCCCCACCCGCCAAGGTAAGGCCCCACCAGCAACAGGGCGATGGCCGCCGCCGTCATGATTCCGTTCACCCTGAAGTCCACGCCGCCAAGGTCGCCTCCGCCGAGTCGCCACAGGTAGTAAAACTGGATCAGGTAGCGCCCGACGACGAGGGCGATGACCAATGGGGTCAGCGGAGAGGCCCAGAAGTCACCCTTCCTCACTCCCAAAGCGTCCCACAGCCATAGGCCGACGGCAACGAAGGAGATCATCGTCAGGGTCGTCGCCGCGCTCAGCCGCTCCACCTCACGGGTCCGCTCGTCAGTCCCCGAGGCACCGCGTCTTGCGGCGGCGAACTTCTCCAACGCCCAGGCGACGCCGACGGCCAATACCGCTGAAGCGACCGCCAAGACGTATGACCAGGTGACCTCGTTCATTGGTCTTTCCCCCTTTGAGAGTACTGAAAGACGTCTTCGATCGGGCAACCGAAGAAGCGTGCCAGGCGGAAGGCGAGTTCGAGGGTGGGGTTGTACTTGTCGTTCTCGATGGCGTTTACCGTTTGCCTGGTGACCCGCAGCTGGGCGGCCAATTGATCCTGGGTCAACCCCGCTCCCTCGCGCAGTTCCCGAATTCGATTGCGCAATCCCCCATCACCTCGTGGCCGATTGCCGAGTGTCAAGACTTCTTTACACCCTCAGGATACACCTCAGTTCCGTGAATGTCAATAGTTCTTTACATCCGGGTTCGGTGCCGGGGCAAGAGAGCCAGTTGACGCCCTCCGGGGCAAGGGGCTATGCTTCAATCGTTGGCCGTGAAGGCCAAGCCTGTGCGAAAGGGAGCAGTGGCGGATGGACATTAGGACATACGACCAGGTCGACCCGGAACAGGTTTTACGGCTGAACCTCATGGCCCTCAACTACCCACTGACCCCGGAGGTGGCGGCCGAGGGGCGGCGGCTCGACCCGCGGGTGACGCCCGAGTTCGCGCTCTACGCGGTCGAGGGCGGCCTGGTCGTCGGCCAGGTCGGGATGTTCGAGGCGCCCGTGATGACTCGGGAAGGGCCGGCCCGGGCCGGCGCTCTTTGGGCCGTCGCCACTCACCCGGAGCATGGGCGAGGCGGCGTCGCCCGGGCGCTCATCGTTGAAGCCCACCGCCGGATGAGGGAGCGCGGAGCCCGCTTCGTCACCCTGGGGACGAGCCGGTACCGGGTGGCCCATTCCCTCTATCTAAGTCTGGGCTACTCGGACCTGCGCCTCCTCGCCACCGCCTTCTCGCCGATTGGCGGTCCGGCCCGTCCCGGCCCAGCCTCCGCGCGTCCCGGCCTGACCGCCTCTCCCCTGCCGTCGGCCGAAGAGCACCTCCTGGGTGTCGTCCATGACCAGGCGGCGGCCGGGTGGCTCGGCTTCACTAGCCGCCCGCCACACTTCGCCAATATCCTCAGGGCCTGGGGCGAGTCCATCAGCGCGTTCATCATCACCGATGAAGACGAAGAAGGCGCGGCCGACCGCGCGGCCTCGCGCGCCGTCGGCTACGCCCTGACTTCCTCCACGGAACCCGTGGTGACCGTCGCCGAGTTCGAGGTCGTCCCGAGCACGGACCCGGGTCGGGCGGCGGTCGCCATCGCCCGGGCCTTCCCCGATAAGCGGCTGCGCATCCGCGCTGTCATGCGCGACGCCTACCGCCAGTCGATGCCCGCGGCCGGCTTCGAGGTCGTCCATCCCGATTGGGGGACCCTGATGGCCGCCTCGCTCGATGGGACCCCGCCCGACGAGGTGCGCCGGCTCCTGGGAGTCGACGAGAACCTCTTCAATTGCGGCTTCTTCGATATCACCTGAGTTCGCGCCGATACGAAAAGCCCGGACCCGCCGAAGCGGGCCCGGGCTTTATAGTCTCTGTGGATCCGGAATCTCAATTCGGCCCCAGGGGCAGCCGGCCGGCCACGCGGTTCCGCGCCGCCACCTCACGCATGGCCCGGTCAATCTGGTCCATGACGCCGGGGGCCGGCGGTGTGCCGGGATGCTTGGCCAGGATGTCGCGGGCGATGGCCCGCGCCTGGGCGTAGGTGTCCAGGCCGCCGGCCTCCTGCCAGCCGCGACGGTCGCGACGGTCGAAGGCGGCGCTGGGGAGGTCGACCTCCTTGCGGTACCAGCGGCGGGTGTGGGACAGGCTGAGGAAATGGCCGCCCGGCCCGGCCTCGTGGATGACGTCGACGGCGAGGGTCTCCGGCGTGACCTCGATCCCCCGCAGGACGCGGAAGATCTGGCCGCAGATGTCGTTGTCGATGACCAGCTTGGCCAGGCTGACGGTGTTGACGAAGTCGATGAGCCCGGCCCCGGAGATGATGTTGACCCCAGCCATGGCGGCCATGAGGCCGGACAACGCGGTCTCCGCGCCAGCCTGCGCGTCGACCAGCTTGCTGTCGGAGAGGGCGGCATAGGTGTGGGTTGGGAGGCCGTAGTACTTGCCCATCTGGGCCGAGGCCATGCCGATCATGGCCGCCTCGACGGCGGAGAGCGGGGTCGTCCCGTAACGCATGTCGAAGACGACCGGGGCCCCGCCCCAGACGACCTTCGCCCCTTCCTGGGCGCATTCGGTGAGGACCACCCCGGCCAGGGTCTCGGCGGTGTGCTGGACGACGGAGCCGGCGATGGTCGCCGGCGAGGCCGCGCCGGGCATGGGCATCGAGACGAACTCGATGGGCAGGCCGGCCCGGGCTCCGTCGATGATGTTGTGGGCGGCCAGGTTGGCGAACTTCAGCGGGGGCGACGGGCAGACGTCAAAGACGGCGCGCGGCTTCGCGGCCAGGGCCGCTTCCCCGCCGGAGGCCGCGGCCAGGACGTCCTTCATGTCATGGAGCCCCTGGACCGAGAAAGCCCCGGTGACGATGGGCTTCTTCGAGGCCCTAAGGATGGCGTAGAGGCGATAGGTGTCGGCGATCTCGTTGGGGGCGTCGTGGCAGACGATGGCCGTCGATTGCGTCCCCAGGTGCGGCAGGGCGTCGGTGAGCCGGACGACCTGGTCGAGGTCGGCGGCCATCGAATCGCGGGCGGTGACCCCGTCGTCGTCGAGGATGCGGACGGCGCACGAGCCCGGGTCGAAGTGGACGGCGTCGCCGCCGATGAGCTCGGCCGGCTGGCCCTCCGCGTCGTACAGATGGAACTGCTCCGGGGCGGCGCGGACGGCCCTATCGATGAGCGCCTCGGGGAGCTTGGCCAGGCGGTGTTCGAGGTCGATCATGGCGCCGTGGGCGGCCAATAGGTCCAGGGCGGTCTTCGAGTCGACGAAGACGCCCGTCTCAGCCAGGACCTTCAGCGCGGCCGCGTGGACCTGCTCGACCTGGGCGTGGTTGAACGGACCGACGAGGGGGACTTGTTTCAAAGCGAACTTGGCCGTGGTCGGGGCCTCCCTTCAGTGGGGCTTAGCTTAGGCCGGCAGGGCGGCGAAGGCCTTATCGAGCAAGCCGACGGCCTCGTCGGCGTCGGTGGCCGTGATGTTCAACGGCGGGGTTATCCGGAGGACGTTCCCGTAAAGGCCGCCCTTACCGATGAGCAGCCCGAGTTCCTTGGTCTTCTCGAAGATCTGGGCGACGATGTCGGCGGCCGGCTCCTTGTGCTCGTGGACGATCTCCATCCCGAGCATCAGGCCCATCCCGCGGACGTCGCCGATGCAGCTGTACTTCTGCTGCAGGCCGAGCAACCCTTGCTTGAGGCGGTTGCCGACGACCTCGGCGTTGTACGGCAGGTTCTCCTTCTCGATGACGCCGAGGGTGGCCAGGGCGGCGGCCATGGACACCGGGTTGCCGCCGAAGGTCGAGATGGTCGGGCCCTTCCAGGCATCGGCGATCTCCGCGCGGGCGATGGTCGCGCCGATGGGTGACCCGTTGGCGAGTCCCTTGGCGAAGGTCATGATGTCAGGCTCGACCCCGTAGTGCTCGATGCCGAACATCTTGCCGCCGGTGCGGCCCCAGCCGGTCTGGACCTCGTCGCAGATGAAGAGACCGCCATACTTGCGGATGATCGGCACGGCCACCTTGAAGTACTCCTTGGGCGCGGTGATGAAGCCGCCGACGCCCTGGATCGGCTCGGCCAGGAAGGCGGCGATGCTGCCGGAGGTCTCGGTCTTGATGAGCTCCTCCAGGTCGCGGGCGCAGTCGAGGTCGCAGTTCGGGTAGGTGTGGCCGAAGGCGCACCGGTAGCAGTACGGGGTGTGGGCGTGCTTGATGCCGAGGATGTGCGTGCCGCCGGAACGCCAGGAGGCGTGGCCGGTGAGCGACATGGCCAGCATCGACCGCCCGCTGTAGCCGTGGCGGAGGGCGACGATCTCCTGCCGGTCGGTGAAGATCTTGGCCAGGAGGACCGCGGTCTCGTTGGCCTCGGTGCCGCTGTTGGTGAAGAAGCTCTTCTGGAGCGAGCCAGGGGTCAGCTTGGCCAGACGCTCGGCCAACTCGACCATGGGCGGGATGACGTAGCAGGTCGAGGCATGCTGCAGTTGGGTGGCCTGTTCGACGATGCGCTTGGTGACCTCGGGGTGGCAGTGGCCGACGCTGACGGTCAGGATGCCGCCGAAGAAGTCGAGGTACTGCCGACCGGCGTCATCGTAGAGGTACTTGCCCTCGCCCTTCACCGCGACCAGCGGTTCCTTGTAGTAGTTGCCGAGGGCCTGAAAGATGTACTGCTTGTGCTTCTGGACCGTCGGGTTCATGCCACGACCTCCCCATTCAGATGCTTCGACATATTCGCTGTCAGGCGGCCGTTTCCCCTGCAACGAGCAGGGCCGGACTTTCGGCGGCGCGTCGGAGCGTCAGCCGTGGGCCTGATGGTCAATCGCGGCCCCGGACCTTAGCCGTGATGACCTCCGGTTCGATGACCACGACGGCGGTGCGATCAGCCTCGCGCGGCGAGACCTCGCCGCCCTGCCCGGCCTGCCTTGCCACCGCCGTCAGGGCCGCCAGCTTTTCGGCGGAGTCCTGGACCAGCCGCGCCCGGCCGAAGATGATGACGCTTCGATAGGCGACGCCGGCGTCGAAAGGGCGGTCCGCCCGGATGAGCCCTTCGTCGAGGTCGACGGCGAAGCAGACCCGCGGGTCGCGCTCGATGTTGTCGAGCTTGTCCCCCCGCGTGGCGCCGTGGAAGTAGACGCGGCCGCCGGACCATCCGTAGTTGACGGCCACCACGTATGGCGTCCCGTCGGCGTAGGTCGTGGCCAGGTGACCCACGGTGGCCGTCCTGAGGATTTCCTCGGCCTGTTCACGACCGGCGGCGCGGTTCGCCCGCCGGATGACTCCCTTCATGTCGATCCCCCCCATTCCGCAATGCCGCAGGGTTTCGACGCGGACGGGCGAGTTCCCGCGCGGGCGCACCGGAAAATGCGGGCCCGCGGAAAAGGCGGGCGCGCCAGCCCAGATAATGGAGATGCCGCCGGGTTACTGGCATGGTGGCACCCCCATCCGGGCAGCCATATCCTGTTAAGAGCAGCCTTTGGCGGGGACGTCTGGCTGGGCGCACCGTCGTCGCCGCTCTCTGGGGGGATTGGCGTGCCCTCGCCGCAGGCTTTTGACGCTATACAGACCATCGCTGCCGATCAGGTCGAGCAGGCTTCACCGATAGCGGTATCGGTGGCGGCCTCATCGGCGGTGGCCTCATCGGCGGCGGCCTCATCGGTGGCGGCCTCATCGGCGGTGGCGGTCCCGGCCTGGGTGATCTCCCCACCTCGCGGGCGGGTCTCCGTCCGCCTCTCGAGGCTGGCCGCCTTCCTCGGCCCGGCCTTCGTCGTCAGCGTGGCCTACGTGGACCCCGGCAACTTCGCCACCAACCTGAGCGCCGGCTCCAACTTCAGTTATGGTCTGGTCTGGGTGGTCCTCTGGAGCAACCTGATGGCCATCTTCCTCCAGACCCTCTCGGCCAAGCTCGGCATCGCCACCGGCAAGACCCTGCCCCAACTCTGCACCGAGCAATTCTCATCAGCGGCGAACTGGTTTCTGTGGGGCGTGGCCGAACTTGCCGCCATGGCCACCAACGTGGCCGAGTTTCTGGGCGGGGCGCTAGGGTTCTACCTGCTCTTCCACATTCCGCTCGTCTGGGCCGGCCTCTTGACCGGCGTGTGCAGCCTGATCATCATCGGCCTCGACCGCTACGGCCAGAAGGCCGTTGAATGGGCCATCACCGCTCTGGTCGGGGTGATCAGCCTCTCCTACGTCCTCGAGATCTTCCTGGCCGGACCGGACTGGGGCCAGGTGGCCTTGCACACATTGGTCCCAAGCCTTGGCCGTGACAGTATCCTGGTCGCCGTGGGCATGCTCGGCGCCACCGTCATGCCTCACGTCATCTTCCTCCACTCACAGCTGGTGCTGTCTCGCCGGGACGCGTCCGGCGGGCTCGCCGGTCTCCGTCGCCACCTGCGGATGGAGAAGATCGACGTGGCCGTGGCCATGAACGTGGCCTTCCTCATCAACGCCTCGATGGTCGTCGTGGCCGCCGCCGTCTTCCACACCCGGGGGATGTCGGTGACGTCAATCGAACAGGCCCATATGTCCCTGGCCCCGCTCCTCGGAGCCTTCTCCGGGACCGCCTTCGCCATCGCCCTCCTGGCCTCGGGCCTCTCCTCATCGGCTGTCGGGACGATGGCCGGGCAGTGCGTCATGCAAGGGTTCGGCCGCGTCCGCCTGGGACCGTTTTGGGAGCGCCTCCTGGCCATGATCCCGGCGATGGGCATCATCGCTTCCGGCTTCGACCCGGTGCGGTCGCTCATCCTCAGCCAGGTGTCGCTGAGTTTCGCCCTCCCCTTCGCCATCATCCCTCTGCTCATCATCACTGGGCGGCGCCGGGTCATGGGGCCGTTCACCAACACCCGCCTGACCTCCGTCGCCGGCTGCGTCGTCGCCGGCGCCATCATCGGCATCAACCTGCTCCTGCTGTACCTGACCATCTTCGCCTGAGTTCGTTGGTTCGCTCACGGAGGGGCCGAGTCGCTGACGCGGCCCCTTCTCAATGAAAAGACCCTTACAGAGTCACGGCGACAAAGCCCATCCCTTGGCAGGGGTGGGAGGCATCGTTATGGCCCTTGCGGCGGCCGCTATCAATATTCTGCGAAGAGCCACGGCGTAGAACAATACACTTGGGGCTCGGACGGAGCCTTCGGGGATGCGGGAGGGCTAATCGTTGACCTCCTCCCCCTTACATGAAATGATGGTTTTGCGACTGAGCCGAGGGCGGGGTCGGCGGGTTGACCAAGGTGTAGATGAGGCCGAGGGCGATGGCCGACCAAGCGTTGAGAAAGAGCTCATAGACGAAGCCGATGGCGGCCCTCGCCTCCGGTGGGCTGAAAAGGGCCACAGTGCCGAGGACTCGGCCGGTGGCCATCACCAGGACGAGGTAGACGATGACCGGCAGGTAACCCCGGACTGAGGTCCTGGCCCCCTCGGACAACGCCGCCAATGGGTTCTTGCGGTGCAGCACGACGGACTGGTTGACGATGGCGAACAGGAACCTGAGGGCTAGCGAGACCGCGCCCGACAGGAAGCTGATCAACCCCACCGTCGTGACCGCGATGGGCAGGCGCATCATGGGAGACGACTGGGCCAAGCGGAGAAAGAGAAGTGTGAACGGGGCCGTCACGAAGAAGGTCAGGACCGCAGTGAGCAGGTTGGCCAGGGCGGTCGGAACGATGAAGGGCAACCCCTGGCGGATGCCCGCCGTCCACCGCGGCGTCTCACCGGCCGCCTGTGCCCTGAACAGGTTGAGCAGAGCGGCGATCTGCAGGGCGGCTACGGCGAACCCGAGCAAGGTCAAGATGATCAGGGCCGGCGGCAGCCTCGAGAGATTGCCCAAGCCCCCTGGAAAGTAGAAGCTGACCCCCAGGGGAGGCCGCTTTGAACATTGCCCATGAGCGGGCGAGAAACTCGCCGACCCAGTCAAACTGCCTATCCAAGACCGCCACCTCCCCAACCCGGCCGTCAGGAAACGAGCCGCACCCCGGTAGGATGCGGCCAGCTACAGGCCTGTTTGAGAGTTCATCGCCGGGTCGGTTAATCCTTTCGCCTACTTCCAAAGCCTGAAGATCCGGAAGAAGAGGGCCGTGACGCCGGCCGCCGCCAACGGGCCCATGGGCACGCCGCGCAAGAGGTAGCAACCGATGATTGTCCCGACCATCAGCCCGACGTTGACGTCGGGCTTGTCTTTGAGAAGCTCGATGCCCTGGGCGCCGAGGTAGGCGGCGATGGCCCCGCCGGCCAGGGCTAGGAAGCCGCCCCAGGAGATCATCATCTTGAGGGCCTCGACCAGCTTCACGCGCCCGTATGCGAAGGGCACGAAGATGGCGATGACCAAGAAGAGCAGACCGAGGTCGAGCCCATGCTCGTCCAGGAACGGGAAGACGTCGCCGAGTCCGATGACCTTGAGGACCAGGAGGATGACCGAGGCCTCGATGATCAGGTGGTTGTGCCCCAGGATGCCGAGCCCGAGGATGATGAGGAGGAACAGGTATTCCTGGTTAACCGGGCCCACCCCCCTACGTGCCCAGAGGGCCGTGGGGTTTGGGCCCCACGCCTCGTTGAAGTATATGGGCGCGAGGGGGCCGGCATGTTGGGGACTATGAACCGCGGGAGTTAGGGGCCTCCTTGTCAGGCGTGGGGTTTGGCGAGGCCCGCCTTCCCCTTTTTCACCTCACGGATGACCGCCGTGGCAAACACACCGAGGGTGATGAGCACCGCTCCGAATTTCAGCCAGCTTCGTACTATCCTATCAGTTTTTGACGGGAGGGCCGACATTCGCTCGAGCAGCCGCGGCACGAAACTCTCGAAGTCTGGGTACTTGTCGCGGTTCTGCGTGTATTCGCGGAGGATCTTTATCACATCGCTCGTCAGGTAGAATCCCTCCCGTTCCTGTTGGAGGGCCGTCCGATCGGCCATCCGGCCCAAGAGGTCCTGGGCCGCAAGACAATTCGTCGCCCTGAGGACCTGCTCGTTCAGGAAGATGGGAAGGGCCCCATAGGCCATCGAGGTCATCCGCTTGGCCACTGGACGGTAAAGACGCTCGAGTGCGGACGCTTCCTCGCCATGCTTCTCCAGGGCCGGATTGACGAATGAGTGCCCCCATTCGTGCAACGACAATCCTTTGAGGTTGGCGCTCGGCGGAAATGACGGGATGGTCTCGCTCTGGCCGTTTTCGCGGACTATCTGGTAAACGATCTTCTCGCCACCCGGTCCGCTGATCATGGCTCCGTAGCCGCCCTGGGGAAACATCGCCGGAGCGAGGATGACATGATATTCCCCGGCCTTGGACCCGAAGAATGCTTCGAGCCAGTCGAGGACGACGTCACCATCGAAGGACGAGGCGGCCACCCACTCGTCGAAGGAGCCCTGCCGATTAGTGATGAACTCGCCAAAATGTGATTCTGAGGCCAGATCCCGCAGGGCCAGTCGGAAGTCCTCCAGCTTCTCTCGGCCATGAGCCCGGCCGACAAGGTAGTCACTATATTCGTATTTCACTTCGAGGTCTGGCAGCGGCCCCAGGTGGGCAATGAAGGCCGGGGGCGCGTCGTAGACGAAACCGGCCCGGGTCAGGTCCTCAGCTATTTTCACCGCACGATGCCCTTTGAAGGGGGCAAAAAAGTCTTTCAGGGCCCGGAAATACTCGTTGCCCTGGCCGGACGGTCCCCGCTCGTTAATCCAACTGGTTTGAGCCAGGACCCCGGCGAGCAGTTCCATCTCCGGGCGGATCTCGATGGTGAACCGGGGGGACTTGGCCGGAGCGGCCGGGGCTGCCGCCGCCGCGCTCACGGAAAGGGGCGAGAACCCCAGGAACGTCAGAGCGAGAATCCCGGCAAGGAGAGACCTTACCGTCCCCTTGGCCCGCATGATCCCACCTCCAATAACGAATAACGGTCGGGGCCGCCGTGACTCGCACCGGTTACCGCTTCAGCGAGTCGATGAGTTTCACCGGGTTCACGACCCGGCCGAGCCTGAAGGTCTTGCCGTCCTTGGTCACCTCCAACGGGTCGGCGGTCGCCAGGGCCGCCTTCCAGAAGGTCTCCGGGGTGATTGACGGCTTGACCTGACAGGCCAGGGCATAGACCCCGGCGATGTAGGGGATGGACCAGCTCCAACCGCCGCTACGATAGAACACGTAGTCCTCGGCACCGGTGGGACTGGCCGTCGTCCGGGAGTCCATCGGGACAAGGAGGATCTGATCCTCGCCAAAGCCGGCCTCGTTGAGCCTGGAACTCCAGGTCCCGGAATATGCGGTGTTCGCCCACCAAAGTCCCGCCTCGTATGACGCGGCCTTCTCGGGGTCTGCCCCGGGGTCGCGTCCAAGACCATGGAAGTAGAATCCGTAGGTCTGGTACAGGCTCGAGGAGACGACGAAGAGCCCGGCTTCCCGAGCCCGGTTGACGGCCTCGACCACTTCGGCATACCCCTTGGCCTCGGGGCTCCAACCGACGGAGATCGAGATGACCCGGATTTTGCGCTTCACGGGTAAGGTCTTGTTGACCTCGAGGATGCGGTCGATGGACTTGGCCAGCCAGGTGAAGTCCCAGTTGAAGCCACTCTTGACGAAGTCGCCGTGATACTCGGCGATATAGTAGAGGTCGGCCCCTGGAGCGACCCCGACGGTCTTCCCCACCGCGATCGAGGCCACGGCCGGCCCGTGCATCTGGGCGGCGGAATATGCGGGGATGTGAATCTCCTCATAGAGCTTCAACCTGTCCTTGTACTCAACGTGCTCGGTGAGCAGCGGCTGGTCGATGACAGCCAGACCAACCCCGCGGCCGGTGATTCCTTTGATGTGAAGGGAGTTAACCCCAAGGCCGGGATTCTTGCCGACCTGCATGATGAGGTCGGGATTGAACCCCTCTGGCAGGGCGGCCGGCCACTTGGTGCCAGCGTCAAAGGTGGCATACGTCAGGTCCTTGAGGCGCTCCCGCACGTCGAGTGAGCTGAGGTCGTAGCCGCGAAGGTCCACCTGCCAAGGGTCAGCGGCGTTGGCTGGGTCGTAGCTCTTGAGAACCCGCAGGGTGCCCCGATTTATGCTGGCAGCAATGGGACGTCTCTCGATCTTGGCCGACCGCCCGAACTGGAAACAACCGGCCACAAGGACCGCCAGGGCGAGGACCAGGGCCGCGAGAGTTCGAAACTTCCTCAAGTGAGTCACCCTTTCATCCCGCTGTTGTCAGGACAAGGCCGTATTGCCTATCGGATGGCCTCGATCAGCTTCACCGGATTGACGATCTTCCCCAGCCGATGAAAGCTCAGCCCTTTTCGAACGGTGACCGTGTCGCCGGTCTTGAGGGCGACCGACCAGAACTTCTCAGACGTGATGTCCGGGTCGACCTGGCAGGCCAGGGCGTAGAGTCCAGCGATGTAAGGGATGGACCAGCTCCATCCGCCCACTCGGTAGAAGACGTAGTCGTTTGGACCGGTCGGGCTGGCGGTGGTCCGGGAGTCCATCGGCACCAGAAGGTAAGTGCCCGCCGGGCCGTGCTGGGCCCCCGGCTGGAAGTAGGCGCTGGCCCAGAACAAACCCGGCCGGTAGGACCGGTAGGCATCGGGATTGGCCTTCGGATCACGGCCCAGGCCCTGGAACTGCAACCCGAAAGTCTGGTCGAGCGAGGAGGAGACCACGAACATCCCTGCCCGCTTGGCCCGTTCGACCGCCGCCATGACCTGCGCATACCCCTTCTGGCTTGGAGCCCAGCCGACGGAGATGGAGATGACTCGGATCTTCCTGTCCGCCGGCAGCTCTTGGTTGATCTCAATGACCCGGTCGATCGATTGGGCCAGGTACGTGAAGTCCCAGTCGAAAGTGCCGTGGCTGTAGGTTCCGTGCTGCTCGGCGATGTAGTAGAGGTCCGCCTCCGGGGCCACGCCCACGGTGCTTCCGACGGCGATGGAGGCCACCGCCGAGCCGTGCATCTGGGCCACGTTGCCCGGCCAATGGATTTCCTCATAGTGCTTGAGACGGTCCTTGTATTCGACGTGGTCGACCAGGAGGGCCTGGTCGATGATGGCTATGCCGATACCCTTGCCGGTGATGCCGGCGCTGTGTAGCGACCGGACTCCGAGGCCGGGATTCCGGCTAGTCTCCATTGTCTTGTCGGGATCGAAGCCCGTCGGGAGCTGGGCCGGCCACTTGGTCCGGGAATCGAAGTTGGCGAAGGACAAGTCCCTGGCTCGACCGGTGAGGTCCGCATCGGTCAGGTCCCAGCTCCTAAGGTCGACCGGGGTGGCGGGGTCTTTGGGGTCATATTTCGGTAGGGCATACATGCCGCTACGCCCGAAGTTCGTGGCGGAAGGATGCTTGGAAACGCCGATGTCCGATCCTGAGCCGGCGCCGGCCGAGGCCGGGCTGAAGCTCGCGGCAAGGACTGCCGCCATGATGAGAATCCCGATGAACCTCTTCACGTTGACCCCTCCCCAAAGGGCGAGTAGACGAAGGGCGATTCGGTGCGGGCCACGAGACAAAGCAAAGGGAGGCAACCCAAAGAGCTGCCTCCCTTGCTACGTCCTAGCTACATTGATTCCCGGTTTAACTTACGCCGGGCGGCCCCGTTTTGTTTCAGGACTGACCTCTCTACGCCTCCGGCTTGGCCGCGTCCCGCTTGGCCTTGAGTTCGGCCAGCTGGTGGTCGAGGAGATCGTCCTTCTCGAGCTTCGCGAACTTCTCCTCCAGGGTATCCTGGTGGAGTTCCTCGGTGGCCTTGGCCCGCAGCTCGATATCGGTGATCTTGTCTTCCATCCGCCGGAACGTGTTCAACGGGTTGGTGCTGGACACCTTGGCCCGGCTTTCGGCCACGCGCTTGCCGGCGATGGCCCGCCGGTTCTGGGCGATGAGGAGGTCCTTCTTCGCGTGGGCCTCGCCGATCTTGGCCTCGAGGCTCGTCAGGGCCTGCTTTAACAGCTGGACCTGTTGCTTCTGCTCTTCCCACTGCTGCTTGAAGCCGTCAGCGATGGACAGATGCGAGTTGCGCCGCTCGAGGGCCCCCTTGGCCAAGTCGTCCTGGGCCTTGTCGACGGCCAGCCCGGCCTTGTCCTCCCACTCCTTCGCCGCGTCCTGGTTCTCGTGATAGCGCTTCTCGAGCTTCCGTTCGTCGGCGATGGCGATGGCGACCTGGGTCTTGACCTGGATGAGCTGGTTCTCCATGTCCAGGAGGACCTGCTTGATCATCTTCTCTGGGTCTTCGGCCCGGTCGATGAGGTCGTTGAGGTTGGCGCGGATGAGCGTGCTGACCCTTTCCAAGAGGTTCACCCTTCTTCCCTCCTTCTCATCGAGATAGAGGTCCACTCGACCTGTGGCGTCGGCCTGCTACAATCGGTTGGTTGGTGGCTTCCCTGCGGAACTGGCTGCGGTAACGGATTCACTCCGCTGGCGACGACGGCTTCTGCTTGGTCGCCGCCACCTGGTCCCTGGCCGCCCCGGCCTTCTTGTCGGTGAGGGCGGCGCCAAGGGCCGGCACCTGGCTCATGAGGTCGCCGATCTTGACCCCGGCGAGGGCCTCGAAGAGCGTCGGAACCTGCGCTATCATCTTGGCGATGTCGCCGGTGACCTTGTTCGCGCCGGCCGCCTCGCCGTCGCTGGAGACGATGACGATCTTCTCCGTCTTGGACAGCGGCTCGGCCATGTTCTTGACCACCTCGGGGAAGCCCGTGAGGAGCTTGTCGAGGACGGCCGCCTGGTTGTAGTGCTGGAACGCGGCCGCCTTGACCTGCATCGCGTCGGCCTCGGCCTCACCCTTGGCCCGGATGATCTCGGCCTCGGCGTTACCCTTCAAGCGGATGACATCGGCGTCGGCCTGGCCCTGTATCTTGACGGCTTCCGCCTGGCCCTCGGCCTCGGTGATGGCCCGCTTGGCGGTGGCCTGGGCGATGGTCTCGACCCGTTGCCGCTCGATCTCGGCCGACTTCAGGACGGTGGCGATGAGCTCGCGCTCACGGCGCTGGATTTCAGCCTCCTGGACCTTGATCTGCTCTTCTTTTTGAACCCGCTCGACCCGGACCTGCTCGGCCATGACCTGCTGCTGCATGATGTTGGCCTGGATGTCATAGGCCTTGTCGGCCTGGGCCTGCTGCTTGCGGACGGACGCGTCGTACTCGGCCTTCTTCAGGGCCAGGTCCTTCTGCGCCTCGGCCTGGCGGGTCTGCGAAGCGTTTTCGATGATCGCCCGCTCCTGGTCGGCCTTGGCCTTGGCGGTGGCCGCCTCGAGGGCCGTCTCGGCCCGCCGGACGGCGGTGTCCCGCTCGGCCTCGGCGATGGCGATGTCGGCCGCCTTCTTGATCCGGGCCACGTCCGGCTTGCCCATGTTGATGATGTACTCGTTCTTGTCACGGACCTCTTTGATGGTGAAGGAGATGACCTCGAGGCCCATCTTGTTGAGGTCCTCGGCGCAGGTGGTGCGCATCTTCTCGCCGACCATCTCCGGTTCCTTGACGATCTCCTCCACCGAGAGCTGGCCGACGATGCCGCGCAGGTGGCCCTCCATGACCAGCCGGATCAGGGCTTCACGATCCTCCGGGGGCTTGGTGAGGAACTGCTCGGCGGCCGTCCGGATGCTCTCGGGGTCGGACCTCACCTTGATCTGGGTGACCGACTCGACGTTGACGGCGACGCCCTGGACGGTGAACAGGTCCTGCTGCGGCGCCACGTCGAAGGACATGAGCTCGAGCGACAGCTCGCGGCAGCTCTGGATCATCGGCCAGACGATGGCCCCACCGCCCTGGACGATACGGGTCCCCCCGAAGCCGTAGACGATGAGGGCCTGGTTCGGCCCGACCTTCCGGAACATGCTCGACAGTAAGGCCAAAAGGAACAGCGAACAAATGACGATCAATCCAGCGATTATCAGCACGGTCGTCATCATGCCCCGTCACTCCCCTCTCTGGGTATCTTTGAGTTTCTTTGTGCTTTCGCCGTTCTTGATGAACTCTGCCCAGGGCTGGACGTAGGCCAGGCCGTGCTCGTAGTTGACGATGACGACCTCCTCGCCCCGCCGGATGGCCCGCCCGGTGTCGCTGCGGGCTCCCGCGGTGTGTCGCCCGCCGCCCATGGAGTAGACGATCTCGCCGGTCCCACCCTCGCGGATGCCCGACGTGACCCTGGCGATGGTCCCCGGCAGGCTGTAGTCGTCCGGGTCCATCACCCGCTGCCCGGGGATGAGCAGCTTGGCCAGAAAGAAGAAGACGATGCTCGCTCCGACCAGGCCGGCGCCGACGGCGATCAGGGCCACGAAGATGGCCATGAGACCGGAGTACATCCGCAGAAGGTAGCCGATCCCGCCGAACCAGGTGATGAAGGACATCATGGTGCCGAAGTTGAATGGGGAGATCGATGTCTCCGCGCCGTGGACCAGATCCCCGTGACCACCGGGGCCGTCGCCCGGCGCGCCATCACCAATGTGGACCCCATGCCCTCCCACGTGACCGACGTCGCCCACGTGCCCGACGTGCCCGCCGACTTGGCCGCCCAGGTCGTGGCCTCCGAGGTCAACGTGGGGGGCATGGGGAAGATGGAGACTCAGGTCGAAGAAGCCGAACAGGAACGAGATGGCCGATAGGCCGAACCCGACCAGGAAACAGACGAGGTAAAAGGCGCTTAGGGAGTCCATGCTCTCACTCCTTCCACCAAGGCGCCGAGAAGGTCGCCTCGATCGCGTCTACCCCTTCAGCACCTCCAACAGGTCCCGGGCCACCTCGGGCAGTTCGGTCAGCTTGAGGAGCAGCCGGATGTAGTCCGCGGGGTCCGGCACCTCGGCCAGTTTCACCAGGGCCGCCTGGACCTCCGCCCCGAACTCGGGGTGCTGGCCGGCAGCCTTCAGCCAGTTCCGAAGGGCCTCCTCGGCATCCCCCGGATCGGCCACCGGTCCGCCCTCCCCCGCGGTCGCGGGTTGGGCGGCCGCCCCGCCCAATAACTCCCCGGTCCGCAGCTCCTCCTCGTACTCGTCGGGGTCACTGACCAGATACCCGGGATGGACCTTGAAGAACTGGGAGAGCAACATCCTGGTGGTCATGGTCATGTGCTCTCTGGCTCCTGATTCGAGTTGCGAGAGGTAGGCCTGACTGATCGTCTTGCCCAGCTCCTCTTTCATCAGCCGGACCACTTCGGCTTGGGTCAGGGCCCTGTCCTTATCCCGCACCAAGCCTTCCACCAGCCGCAGATGCTTGAGCTTGTCGGCGAGCCGCATCGCGGTTTTCCACTTCCTGTCTACGTTCATTGCGAGGTTTCCGGAATCACGCCTCCGGTCCAAGTATAGCAGATTGCTATATGGCGTGTCAAGGATTTATAGCAATCTGCTATATACCAGGGCGAACGGGTGGTGGTGGCGATGAACTTCTTCTTTCGGACAATGACCGATGAGGACGCGCGGGAGGTCGCCGGGTGGCATTACGAAAGCCCGTACTCCTTCTATGACATGGACCATGACCCGGACGACCAGCGCGAGCTCCTCGACCCGAGAAGCCGCGGCGACGCCTACTTCACCGCGCTGGACGAGAAGGGTGGGGTGGTCGGGTTCTTCTCCTTCCGGTGGACCGGCGCGGTCATTGATGTGGGCCTGGGCCTCAGGCCCGACCTCACCGGTCGGGGGATCGGGCTCTCCTTCGTCGTCGCCGGGCTGGCCTTCGCCGAAGGCCGGTTCGGCCGCGAGTGTCCGCTTAGGCTGGCGGTCGCGACCTTCAACACGCGGGCCATCCGAGTCTACGAGCAGGCCGGCTTCAGCATTCGAAGCCGGTTCATGCAGGCGACCAACGGCGGGCTCCACGAGTTCGTGGAGATGATTAAAGACGACGGGTAGTCCCTGACCCATCCGGAATCTGTGCGGCATCCGAAGCGGACTCTTGGAGGTGCTCGCGTTGAACGGCCAGAGCTCGGTCGACTGGGGAGTCATGGGTGGACCCGGCCAGTACGCTGAGGTCAACGACGGGATAAGGCTGCACTACGACGTCTATGGGGACGGCCCACCGCTGCTCTTGATCATGGGCCTGGGCACGCCGATGTGGGCTTGGGAGCCGCAGGTCCGCGCATTCTCCAAGCATTTCACGACCATCGCCTATGACAACCGCGGGGTGGGCCGCACGCCCCTCCCCGCCGCGCCGCTCAGCATCGACGTCATGGCCGCCGACGCCGTCGGACTCCTCGACCATCTGGGCATCAGGAAGGCCCACGTGATGGGCGCTTCCATGGGCGGCTTCATCTCGCAGACGGTCGCCCTCGACCACCCCGATCCGCGTCGATCGCCTGGTATTGGCCTGTACCTCCTTTGGCGGGACCGAGCAGCTCGCCGCCGAGCCGTGGGTGTACCAAGAGCTGGTCAAGATGCGGGATTACACATCCATCGAGGATGTCAAGCAAGGGGCGAAGATCCTTTTCAGCGAGAAGGCCATCGCCGAGGACTTCGACCGGCTGATGGCCTGGATGGGGCGGCAGGCCGCCGACCTCGTCGCGCCGGAGGCCGTCATGGCCCACTTCGGGGCCTGCATGAACTTCGACCGCTCGCGGGACGTGGGTGATATCAAGGCCCGCACGCTGGTCATCGGGGGCGACGCCGACATCCTCATCCCGACCGAGAACTTCCGCCGGCTGGCCGCCCGGATCCCCGGGGCCAAGCTCATCCTCTACCCCGGCTGCGGTCACGGCTTCACGGTCGAGGTCGCGGACGCCGTCAACCGCGACGTGCTGGCCTTTCTTACCGCGCCCTGAGAGTCGAATGGTTTTTTGCGGTCACCGGCAGGAGTCTCGTGAGGCTACGGCGAACACTCGTTCGACCAAAGAACAGGGGGAAATCGTCATGACCTCGAAAGAGCTCCTTCACGAATGGGAACAATGCCGGGCCGGGCTCCGCAAATTGGCTGAGGCCATTCCACCGGGGAAAGAAAGCTTAGCGCCGGTCCCTGGGGCCATGTCCCTGGGCGACCACGTCCTCCACATCGCCTCAAGCGACAAGACGGCCGCCGATGCCCTGACCACCACCCCGGGCAAGTGGGATTGGGACACCGGCCTCGACACGAAGCGCTATCCGAAGCTCCAGGACATCCTGACCGTCCTCGACGAGCAGTCGGCCAGGATCCGTGCCTATCTCTCTTCACTCACCGACGCCGCGTTGGCCTCGAAGATCAAGACGCCCTGGGGCGAGACGACGGTCGAGTTGTTCTTCTTCAGCTGGATCACCCACGAGGCCCATCATCGTGGCAGCCTCGTGACGAGCCTTAGAGTGGCCGGGGTGACCCCGCCGAACATCTGGGGCTGAGGCCGGTCCCCTCCTAACCTGAGTTAGCGACTGCCCGCCGAGTATCACGGCCGGGTATCCGCAAAGCAAGGAGCAGGCGCCTAACCTGAGGCGCCTGCTTCTTCTGCTCTCAGCCCGTTCGCTGCACGTCAATCTCTACTTCAGCAGGTGAAGGAGATTCACGCTCCCTTTACGAAATGTCGGTCTGTAAAGGATGGTGTGGGCCTTGGCCGTTTCCATCAGGAAGGCGACGGGTAGCTACTATACGAACCCGGCAGTGGCCAGATTCCTGGCCAGATGGGCAATAAACCGTCCAGGAGAGAGGGTCCTCGAACCGTCTTTCGGCGAAGGCGTCTTCCTGTCGGCCGCGCGCGAGCGCCTGGCCGACCTGGGCGGGGTTGGGCAAGTGGTCGGGGTTGATATCGACCAGACGGCTTGGACAAACGCCAATGGCGCTTTTCCGCACTTCGAACTCATATTGGATGACTTCTTCAAGATAAGCCCGGGAGCCCTTGGTCTGTTTGACGCGGTCATCGGGAACCCGCCCTTCATCCGCTATCACTGCTTCACCGGGGAGGCCCGAGCCAGGGCGCTTGCCCTCGCCGCGGCCAAGGGCGTTGATATCCCCGCCCTGGCGAGTGCATGGGCTCCGTTTCTCGTCCATTCAGTGAGCCACCTCGTTCCAGGCGGACGGCTAGGTATGGTGGCTCCATACGAAGTCACCTACGCCAATTACGCCCGCCCGGTCGTCGCCTATTTGGCCAAGTCTTTTGGAGACGTGCGATGCCTGACTTTCGATACTCCGCTGTTCCCCGCCCTCAATGAGAAGACCGTTCTCCTTCTATGCTCCGGTTTTGGCCAGTCGACTCGGCAGGTTGCCTTCCACCGCTATGAGTCATCAAGCGTCCTCGGAAACTCCCTGGGAGAGTCGGACTACACTGTTTCGGTTGAGGATTGGGGCGGGGGCTCAGCCAAGGCTGGTCTCCTGACCCTTCCGGCTGAAATCCGCCAGCTGTACTTAAACCTGACGACCCATGCGGGAGCTTCCCGGCTAGGCCAATTGATGGACCTGACGATCGGCTACGTTACCGGGGCAAATGACTTCTTCCATCTCAATCGGACGGAGGTTGAGCGGAACGGCTTGGCCTCGAACTACCTAAGGCTCGCCGTTAGGCGGAGTTCCGATTTCGGTTCCGTGGGCCTGGCCATCAGGGGCCAGGACGCCGAAGCGCTCGCCGATTCCGATTCGCATTGGCTGTTCCTGCCCGCGGGAAGGCTTGACCCAAGCGCTCAGCGCTATATCGAGGCTGGCGAGAAGACGGGGGTCCACACCAATTACAAATGTCGGACGCGAAAACCATGGTACGTCGTCCCCGGAATCCGGGTCCCTGAGATGATGATGAGCGTATTCTCAACCTCCACTCCTCGCCTCGTGGCTAACGAGGCCGGCTTGGTCGCCTCGAACAGCGTCCTCGTCTTGACCAAGAGCCGCCCCGGTGTAAACCGCTTGGCCGTGGCCGCCTCCGCTCTAACAAACTTGGCCCAACTTAGCGCCGAGATCGAGGGCCATGCTCTGGGAGGGGGAGCGCTCAAGTTCGAGCCGGCAGAGGCCCGCAATTGGTTGTTGCCCTATCGGCCCGGTTCAGGCCCTCTTGCCCAGCCGAGCCCGCAAGTCCTTGATAGGCTTGACCAGTTATGCCGGACTCAGCCCAAGAGTGCGCAGATCATGGCGGACGAAGTGTTCCTGCGTGACGGCTTGGAACTGAAGCCGGCCGATATAGACGCGCTGCGTGACGGGACAGCTATACTTCGTGCGTGGCGACAACATCGGAGGGTCGAGGAGGCTTGAGAGCGCTGTCCTGAAAGCCCAACCAAGGCCGGCCTCAAACGCAACCCGAGTTGATAAACAGAAATATGCCCAGAGGTTGTCGAGCGAGGTTGCCGTGCTCATTGCCGAGGATTTACGGTCGCATGGTCTGACTGGGTGCCTCCCCGACCCGCCCCGGGGCGTTGAAAGGGAATTCGCCGGTGGCATTGGCGCAAAGAAAGTCGACGTTTCATGGTCTACCGAGGAGGCTGGGCTACTATTGGCCATTTCCGTTAAGACCGTGAACTTCGCCGACAGAAAGACGGGTAACTACCAGAAAAATCTCACCAACAGACGTGGGGATATGCTGTTTGAGGCGGTGACTCTGCATCGGCGTTTTCCTTATGCGGTCATAGGTGGGCTTCTGTTGCTTCACCAGGGAGCCAGGTCAGATGACCAGGGAAGGCAGCGCCGCTCCACGTTTGAAAATGCCCATGACAGGTTTAGAATCTTCACGGGCCGGGCCGATCCCGGAGGTCGCGAGGAGCAGTTCGAACGCGCATGGATTAGCCTTTATGACGACAACCCCGCTTCGCTGAAGATCTACCGGGCTGGCGAGCCCCAGACGGCGCTGACGTGGGACCAAGCGAGAGATGAGCTCTTACAGATC
The DNA here is from genome assembly GCA_021787335.1 of Bacillota bacterium. GTDB lineage: Bacteria > Bacillota > Sulfobacillia > JAJYWN01 > JAJZPE01 > JAJZPE01. The sequence goes on from JAJYMC010000060.1 coordinate 34,508, forward strand.
TTGGCCGAGAGAAACCCAGACCATTTCGTTTTAACAGGCGGCAGGCTTGAGCGTCTCTGACCCGTAACCCCCAGGAAGGGGACGAGCCATGGAGGCCGAGTGCGTTATCCTGATTCCAGTTCTCGCTGAGGGGCAGCCCGTCCGGCAACCCGGCCCGGACGGTCGGTCTTATCCCGTCCTTCGCGAGACGGAGGACTCGCCGCTGGTCGGAAAGGTCAAGGAGACGCTTGCCCAGACCTTCTGCTCGCAAGCTTTGCGGCTGAACCGCCGCGCCAGAGCGATGGTTCTGTGGGACCTACCAGAGAGCACGCCACACGCAGTAGTCGAGCGGAAACGGCTGAGCCAACCGGCCTATCTCCTACTGTCACAGGACGAAGGCGGGTATGCGAGGCGCGGCTTCTGGCTGGAGGAATCGGGCCGTGGAGCTGACGGCCCGGCTCGGCGCTTCATCCCCGGGGATTTCGTCGACCTGGTGGTCGGCGAGACCGCGGTCGCCCGAGGTTTTCTCGAGGAAGTCTTCCCGCACGAACTTGGCCATGTGACCATGAGTCAGGTCCTCGGCAAACTGCCACCGGGCCAGGCCCGCAACATGCACATGAGCATGGCCGTCACCGACTACCCGACCGCCTTCGTAGAGGGCTGGGCTGAGCACTTCCAGACCATGGCCGTGGATGCCACGATCAACCCATACCTGAGGGGGCTGGCCCGCCCGGATGGGGCCGACCTCATGGCCTCGTGGCACAGCCGCGTTGACGGATGGCTTCGGACTGCCGGCGTCCGGCGGAACCTGCTGGCTCACCGGAAGACGTTGCCGGCCGAGGCCATGCGGGGCGCCGATCCCTATGACATCTATCTCGACTATGAGACCTCGGCCTCGTTCGCCGTCGACGAACTCAAGGGCGGCCAGGAGATGCTGGCTTGCGAGGGATTCATAGCCACTCTCTTCTATCGCCTGGCCACAAGTGAACGGCTCGGCAGGACGTACCGAGAGCCGTCCTTCTATGCCCGGTTCCGGCTACCAGATGAATCGCGGGAAGGCATTTCCCCAGAGGCGACCTTCGGGCCCATCGAGAACGCCTATCTCAAGCTCATCGCGGCCATGCGCGAGTTGGGCCGAACGCCTCTGTCGCCGGAACGCCCATACGCCCTGCAACTCGTGGCCGCCTATGCCCGTCTTTTCCCCGACGAGGCCGAGGCCGTCTACGGTGAGTTCGTCCAAGCCACCTGGGGCGCCACCGTCTCCCAAGCGTTGGCAGCCCAGCTAGAGGAGACCGCCAAGATCGCCAGGCGAGGGGCTTACGCCCAGTTCCGGGACTGCCTTCCCAAGGACCTGGCCGCGATGCGGGATCTGGTCGCCGACCTCGTCGCCGGGCGGGTCTCCCTCGACGCCGGCCTGGGCCCCGAGCTGTGGCTGTTGAACTCGGGTTTCCTCATCGCCAGCCCGGTCTTCTTCCCCGAACGCCGGGTGCCTCTAGCCATCAACCTTAACGCCGCCTCGGAGGCCCACCTGATGACCATTCCGGGCATCGACTTCAGCCTGGCCGGTGGCATCGTCGCGGCCAGGCGGCGGGCCGGCTTCTTCACTGACCTTGCCGAGATCGGCCGGGTCCCCGGGGTCTCCCCTGCCCTCGTGGACGCGCTGGGCAAGATGCAGGCCGATATGGCTCAGGCGGGCCTGTTCGAGCGGGAATGAGGGTTCCAGCCTGAACCTCTAGGCCAGAGCACACCAAGCAAAGTGAGGGCCGCGCCAAACGGCGCGGCCCTCACTTTGCGTGGAGGGGAGGGTTGCGGGAGGGGCCCGGGGCTCGGACTAGTTCTGGTCCCTCAGCCCAATGACGCTCAGCAGTTCCGACATCGCCGAGATGACGGCGTCGGGCGCGGCGGCGACGATGGTCTCCGGGGCGAGGCGGCTCCAGCCGACGGCCACGCTCCTGACCCCGGCCGCCCTGGCGGCCAGGATGTCGGCCGGGCTGTCGCCGACCATGACCGCGCTCGCCGGCCCAACCTCCAGCCGGCGCAGGGCCTCCAGCAACGGGCCGGGGTCGGGTTTGTGCGCGGGGCAATCCTCGAGGCCGATGACCGCGTCGAAGAACGTGGCCAGTCGGAAGAGGTTGAGCCCCTTCTCCACCGTGTGACGGATCTTCGACGAGACGACCGCCAGGCGCAGGCCCCTGTTCCTCAAGGCTTGCAGCGTGTCGGGTACCCCGGGGACGAGCTTGACCAACCGGTCATGTTCGGCCAGGTTGAACCGGCGGTAGGCGTCGACGAGCTCATCGGCCTTCTCCGGGCACAGCTCACGCATGGTCACCAGGAGGGGCTCGCCGAGCCTGGGCAAGATCTCCGCTTCCGTCATCGGCCGGCCAAGGCAAGTCCGAGTGGCGTACTCGAAAGACGCGATGATGAGGTTCGTGGTGTCGAGGAGGGTCCCGTCGAGGTCGAAGAGGACGGCCCTGGGCCTCGTCCCTTCACTTGCCCTCATTCCGAACCGCGCCCGCCAAGGAGCAAGGCCCCCCAGAACTGCTTGAAAGCATCGACATAGTCGTCGCTGGTGATGGCCACGCTCTTCGGGCCGATGCGCTTGACGGTCGGGAACAGGGTGGCGGTGGCCACCGCCCCGCTGACCTTGAAATCGACCTCGAAGGTGAACGGTGGCTTCAGCCCGAGGTCCGCCAGGCTGACCCGGGGCCGCTCCTTCTTGAGCCGCTCGACCGCCAGGCGCGCCGCCTCGCGGATGAGTTCGGCCGTCTTCTTCGGCGGGTAGACGTCGGAAACGTGGCGGTTGATCGAGGTCTTGACGGTCACCGTCTGGACCCCCGGGATGCAATCGCGGGCCTCGACCCCGACCTTGTCATCGCCCGTGACCACTAGAACAGGCACGCCGTGGGCCGCGGCGAGGCCGGCGTTGACCCCGCTCTCGCCCAAAGCCCGGCCGTTGACCCGGAGTTCCTCGACGAAGCGGCTCATGAAGCTGTGGTTCAACGTGCCGTCAAGCCCGCCTTCGCGGGAGTGGTAGGCGACAAAGAAGGCCCCGTCGAAGCCGCGGTCCACGCCCTCCATCTGAACGAGTTGCTTATTATCGCCGGAGATGAGGTGGGCGCGGGCGTCAAGCTCTTCGACGAGGATGTTGGTCATCGGGCCGTGCCCGTCATTGACCAGGACCTCGGTCGCCCCGCCGGCGAAAGCCCCGTCGACCGCGGCGTTGACGTCGCCGGTCATCAACCGGCGGAACCGGGTGTACTCGTTCGACGACGGGTCGACGTGCTTCCGCACGGCCACCCCGGTCGCGCCCTCCATGTCACACGAGATGTAGATTCGCAAGATTAGCGCCCCCTTATGTTTTGGGCCGGCGGCGTCAGCCGACCAACCTGCCGTTCCTGAACTCGTAGGTCTTCCCCGCCTCTGGCCAGACGACCTCGGGCCAACCCCGCTCGCCATCGCGGACAAAGAAGTCACGGCTCTCCGTGTGCACGGGGATGAGGTAGCGTGGGGCGATGGCTTTGATGAGGCCCTCAAGACCCGGGCCGTGGATGTGCCCGGAGGCGTGGAAGCCGCGTTCGTGGTCCGGATCGCCGGCCATCGTGAGCCCGAAGTGGCCGACCCAGTTACGGAGACGGGCGAGGTCGATGGCCATCTCCTCACTGTAGGCCTCGCTGGAGGAGTAAATGTAAGTCCCACCGGCCGGCCGGATGTCGACCAACTCGCCCAGGTCGAAGAAGCTGAAGCACAGGATGTAGGCGTCCGGGTCGGCGGCCACGTCGCGGGCCACCCGGACCTTGTCGCCGTAACGTTCCAGAAGGACGCGCTCCCACGTCTCGCGGCTCAGCCTGGCCTCGCCGTAGATGACGAAGGCGTCGTCGGTCAGCGGGTTGGGGGTCAGCGGGTTGGGGGTCGCCGGGTCGGCGGCGGCCATCGCCTCCAGAAGGAAGGCGTCCTTAGCCGTGACCGCCAGCCGACGGCCGGTCTCTCGGGCGATCTCCAGGAAGGTCAACAGGCGCTCGACGTTGCGCGGGCCGAAGTCGGCCAGGACCAGACCGCGCTCGGCACGGACGGCCGCCCTGGCCCGCTCGTGGACCTCTTCCTCGGCCACCGGTTGGGTCGTTCCCGGGTGGGTCCCCTCGGAGATGAGGACCAGCGGTCGTAGTTTGGCACATTCGTCGCGGAAGAGTTCGGTCTGCCCGCGGCCGCGCCCGTGCAGGCGGATGTCCCCGGTGTAGACGACCCAACCCTCGGCCGTCTCGATGGCGAAGGCCCCCGCCCCCGGGACCGAGTGGTCGACCGGAAACCACTTTATGTTAAGCTCTCCCACCCTGAAGGGGTTGGGGGTGGGGCCGCCCTCCGCCCCGCGCAGCTCCTGAGGCTCCATGGCCCGAGTGCTCCCGCCCTGGCCCCAGAAGGGCTTGAGGGCATCCGGCACCGGTCGGTCGACCACCCGGAAAGGCCGCTGTTTGTACGGCACCTTCTTGAAGTTGGTCGCCGTCAGCAGCCCCTGCTTTGGCTCACGCAAAGTCGCGTAGCACACCTCGCGCTCGATGTCGCTGGGAGCCGAGTCCTGTGAGGCCTTGGCGACGACCGCCGTGACCAGGCCGGTGTAGACGGGTATCGCCGGGTCCAGGAAAGAGATGTAGGCCGAATGGTCGAGGTGAGCGTGGGTCAACAGGACCGCGTCGGCCCGGACCTCACGGAAGCCGGGGGCGTTCCGATAACGGTCCCACAGTCGCCATTCAGGCAGGTCCAGGTCGCGCCGGTAGATACCGGCCAACGGCGGCAGAAGCCCGAACTCGAGCAGATCGGTCAGGCCAAGCGCCGACCGGGGTTTGAGGAACTCCTCGAAGAACCGGCCGCGCCCGCCGAAGCTCATGCCGAAGTCGAGGAACACGGCGGCGCCGCCGGCCGCGCCCCGGGTCGCGCCGTCGGCCACGGCGTCCGACTCGAGCAGGATCTTGTTGCCGCCGATGACCCCCGCACCGTCATAGACCGTGATCTTCAGGGCCATGCTCCCACCTCCGAGCGCGTCCGACCTCCGGAACGTCTGAAAGTGCGCCGCCCTAGGCGGTCAGCTTCACCCGCTCGGCCGTCAGCGGGGCCGCCTCTTCCATGGCCTCGCTCGTAGATGACCACCGGGAAGCGGTTGTGCAACGGGCTCAGGCACCCGCCGAGCCGGGACATGAAAGCCATCAGGGCCCCCACCGGACGTCCGAACGAGGCGATCTCCGAGGCCCGCCGGAACTCCTTCAGACCGTTCTCGTCCCACCCGCCGAAGAGCCCATAGAAGAACATGTAGCTGACCAACGACAGGACGCACCCGACGAAGAGGAGGACCAGGCTGGTGACGATGTCGCGGTGCCAGATCAGGCCGCCAATGACTCGGACCAGCGCGTAGTTGGCCACGCCGGCCAGGACCGGGGCGACGAACGATTGGCAGACGACGAACGATTGCCAGACGTTGATGGACAAACGCATGGTGAACTCTCATATGACCCCTCCGCCGGAGGATTCTCGTCGTGATCGCCGTTTCCTTTCGCCGCCAATTCCGTGGCGCATCTCTCCATCTTTCCCGGATGTTTCTGCCTCCGTCGATTAAGACCAATACGGTCACAGAACCAAAACTGTGCTATAATGAAGCACGTGTGGCTTACCCGCAAATGCCTGAGGCTCGTGAATCTTCTGAACTCTGACCTCCGCCTTCTCTTTAACCACGCGGGTCCGGCGGGTCGCCCCGCCGTCGCGCCCGTCCATACGCAAGCCCTTGGAGGCTCCTCAAATGAATGTCGTCAGCAATAAGGAGACCACGTTCGCCGTTGACCGAGCCCTCCTTCGCCAGTTGATGGGTCAGGAATGGTTCGCCGAGATGCTTCGCTTCCTCCGCGACGCCCGCTTCGGCAGTTTCACGGTCGTCCTTCAGGACGGCAAGGTCATCGGCTACGATGAACTGGTCAAGCGGCGCACCACCCCTGGCAAGCCTGCCTGAGACGGCTTCACGCTGCGCGCGCGGGCTTCAATCCGCGCCCAGAAGACCCACAAGTGCAAAGGGATCAACGGGCCGACCGAAAAACGGAGGCCGGAATTCGCCCCTGTCTTCCTGACCAAGGTCAGGGCGGCAAGGGAGGGTTTCGTGCCTCCGCTTTTTTTGTGCGGCCCGACATCCAGAGGGTCCCCGACTCCCAGGTGTCAGGACCCCGAGGTTCAGTTCCCGCCCCAGGCGGGGAAATTTCCAGTCGAAGGGAGAGCGAGCCTTGAAACTCAAGAGGTTCACCGTAGTTGGCCTGCTGATCGCCGCCATGATTCTCACCACCGCGCTGGCCGGCTGCTCATCCAGTTCCAGCAAGAACAAGCTGGTCATCGGCGAGACCCAGGAACCGAAGGACATCAACCCGTTGACGAGCGACATGGTCGCCGCCTCGGAGGTCGAGACCCTTATCTACGAGCCCCTGGTCCAGATCAATGACAAGCTCGAGTTCATCCCGGCCCTCGCCAAGGAAGTGCCGACCACCGCTAACGGCGGCGTTTCCGCCGACGGCAAGACCATCACCTACCACCTCCGCAACGACGTGAAGTGGACTGACGGCCAGAAGTTCACGGCCAAGGACGTCAAGTTCACCTTTGACGCTATCATGGACCCGAAGACCAACGTCGTCTCCCGTTCCGGCTATGAACTCATCGATAAGCTCGACACCCCGGACGACTACACCGTCGTCCTGCACTTCAAGGACGTCTACGCTGACTACCTCGAACTGTTCAGCTCGATCGTTCCCCAGCACCTGCTGGCCGGCAAGGACCTGAACAACGACCCGTTCTTCAAGAACCCGGTCGGCGACGGCCCGTACAAGCTGACCAAGGTCGAGGAAGGCAGCTACCTCGAGTTCACCGCCAACGATAGCTACTATCGCGGCAAGCCGAAGGTCAAGACCCTCATCTACAAGATCGTCCCGGACTACAACGTCCTCTTCACCCAGCTCCAGACGGGCGAAGCCGACGCCTTCTTCGACTTCAACTGGAACCAGCTCCAGCAGGTCCAGGGCCTGAAGAACATGAGCGTCGCCATCACCCCCGCCTTCCTCTGGGAGCACATCGATCTCAACGAGAACGACCCGAAGGACCTCTCGAAGCCCAGCCCGTTCTTCGCCGATGCCAGCGTCCGCCAGGCCATCATGTACGCCTTTGACCGGCAGGCCGTGGTCGACACCGTCTTCTACGGCAAGGTGAAGATCGCCAACGCCGACCAGGTCCCCATCTCCCCCTACTACAACGACAACGTCCCCAAGTACAGCCGCAACGTCAACAAGGCCAAGGAACTCCTGGCCGCCGCGGGCTGGAAGGCCGGTTCTGACGGCACCCTCGTCAAGAACGGCAAGAAGTTCGAGTTCACCCTCGGCACCACGGCCGGCAACCCGGCCCGTGAGAAGATCGAGCAGATCTTCCAGCAGAACCTGGCCGAGGTCGGTATCAAGGTCGACATCAAGAACTCCGAGGCTTCCTCCTTCTTCGACGCGGTCGGGAAGCGGAACTTCGAGGCCGCCTTGTTCGCCTGGCAGTCGGGCGTCGACCCCGATGACCTGACCCTGTGGCACTCCAAGCAGATCCCGCCCAACGGCCAGAACTTCATCGGCTACGTCAACCCACAGATGGACCAGCTCCTCGAGGCCGGCCAGAAGACCCTGGACATCGCCCAGAGGAAGCAGATCTACGCGCAGACCCAGCAGATCCTGGCCACCGATCTCCCGATCCTCCCCGTTTACTACCGCGCCCGCCTCGATGCGACCAACTCCGGCCTGAAGAACTTCAAGCCCAACCCGACGGTCCGGACCAACTTCTGGAACGCCTATGAGTGGGAGTTCAGCCGGGTCAAGTAACAACCGTCCATCGACGTTTGAAAGGTTCCGCGCGCGGCCGCCCGCCTGGGACGGGCGGTCGCGCCGGGACCAGCATCCGTTCATTGGCATCCGGATTCCGAAGGTGGCCGCGCCAGCGGGGTGCGGCCATCCCCGTCGAAGGGGGTTTACTCATTGCGGACCTACGTGATCCGCCGAACGCTGCAGGCCATCCCCTTGCTCCTGGGGATAACGGTCATCTCCTTCCTCATCATGAAACTCACGCCCGGCGACCCTGTCTCGCTGATGTCGATGAGCCCCCACATCACGCCGGCCGACCTCGCGCGAATGCGCCACAACTTCGGCTTCGACCAGCCCGTGTACATTCAGTACTTCAAGTGGCTGTCGGCGCTGATCCGTGGCGATTGGGGAATCTCCCTCGAGCGTGGCCGCCCGGTCATCGACATCATCGCCAACCGGCTGCCGAACACGCTGCAGCTCATGGCGGTGTCGTTCGTCATCTCCGTCGCCCTGGCCATCCCCATCGGCATCCTCTCAGCCACCAAGCGTTACTCGTGGTTCGACTACAGCGCCACGACCCTCTCCTTCTTCGGAGTCTCGATGCCGGTCTTCTGGTTCGGTCTCATCCTCATCGTCGTCTTCTCGGTCAAGCTGCACCTCCTGCCGTCGGCCGGGATGATGTCGGTCGGGGCCGACAGCACGGACATCTTCGACCGGTTGAGACATATCATCCTGCCGGCCGTGGTCCTGTCGCTCAGCGGCATCGCCGGGTGGAGCCGCTACATGCGCTCGTCCATGCTCGAAGTCGTCCGCCAGGACTACATCCGGACGGCCCGCGCCAAGGGCCTCGCCGAGAAGGTCGTCATCTACAAGCACGCCCTGAAGAACGCGATGATCCCGGTCATCACGGTCATGGCCCTGGAGATCCCGGGCTTCTTCACGGGGGCCGTGATCACCGAGACCATCTTCGCCTGGCCGGGCATGGGGCGCCTCTACTACGACTCGGTCATGTCGCGTGACTACACGATGCTCATGGCCATCCTGACCATCGGCGCCGGCCTGGTCGTCATCTTCAACCTGATCGCGGATATCGCTTACGCCTTCTTCGATCCGCGGATCAAGTACGACTGAGGGAGGAGGAGAGCCATGGCGAAGTCCAAGCACCCTGACCCTGCCGCCAACGAGGTCGCCAACGGAGCCGTCAACACGGCGCCGGTACAGTCCCCGGGCCGAATCATCTGGAAGCGCTTCAGGAAGCATCACCTGGCGGTGATCTCGGCGGTCTTCCTCATCCTCCTCGGCCTGGTCGCCATCCTCGCCCCGATGGTCGCCCCCTATGACTACAAGACGCAGGACCTCGGAATCGGGCGCCAGCTCCTCCCCGTCGGCACCACCGGGCACATCCTGGGCACCGACGAACTCGGCCGGGACATCCTCTCGCGCCTCATCTACGGGTCGCGTGTGTCCCTGGGCGTCGGCTTCGCGTCGATGGCCGTCTCGGTCATCATCGGCATGGTCGTCGGAGCCCTGGCCGGGTACTACGGGGGGGTCATCGACAACCTCCTGATGCGCTTCACCGATATGATCCTGGCCTTCCCCGCCCTCTTCCTGCTCATCGTCCTGGCCGCCTTCATCGGCCCCTCGCCGACGACGATCATCCTCATCATCGGCGGGCTGTCCTGGATGGGCGTGGCCAGGCTCGTCCGCAGCTCCTTCCTGTCCCTCAAGCAGCAGGAGTTCTCCGAGGCGGCCCGGGCCCTCGGCCTGCAGGACTACCGGATCATCGTCGGCCACATCATGCCGAACGCCATCGCCCCGGTCATCGTCGCCGCGACCCTCGGCGTGGCCTACGCCATCCTCTACGAGTCGGCCCTTTCGTACCTGGGGCTCGGCGTCCAGCCGCCCCTGCCGACCTGGGGCAACATGCTCTCGCAGGCCCAGGCCTACCTGCTCAACGCCCCCATGCTGGTGCTCTTCCCCGGCCTGGCCATCTTCCTGACCGTGCTGGCCATCAACTTCCTGGGTGACGGGCTGCGCGACGCCCTCGACCCAAGGCTGAAGGAGTGACTTCGATGGAACCGTTGGTCGAGGTCAAAGACCTGCACACGGAATTCCATACCGAAGACGGTCTGGTCAAGGCGGTCGACGGCGTCAACCTGCACATCGGCCGCGGCGAGACCCTCGGCGTCGTCGGCGAGTCGGGCTGCGGCAAGAGCGTCACCGCCCTGTCCATCATGAGGCTCATCCCCTGGCCGCCCGGGCGCATCGCGAGCGGCGACATCCGCTTCGAGGGCCGCGACGTCCTGAAGTTGCCTGAGGACGAGATGCGGAAGATCCGCGGGAACGAGATCTCGATGATCTTCCAGGAGCCGATGACCTCGCTGAACCCCGTCTTCACCGTCGGCGAGCAGATCGCCGAGACCGTCGAACTGCACCAGGGCCTCAAGCGCAAGGAGGCCATGGACAAGGCCGTCGAGATGTTCAAGCTGGTCGGCATCCCGCTACCGGAGCGCCGGGTCAAGGAGTACCCGCACCAGCTCTCCGGCGGCATGCGGCAGCGCGTGATGATCGCCATGGCCCTGTCCTGCAACCCCAAGCTGCTCATCGCCGATGAGCCGACGACGGCCCTCGACGTGACCATCCAGGCCCAGATCCTCGAACTGATGAAGAAGCTCAAGCAGGAGCTGGGGATGGCCATCATGCTCATCACCCATGACCTTGGGGTCGTGGCCGAGATGACCGAGCGCGTGGTCGTCATGTATGCCGGTAAGGTCGTCGAGGAAGCGCCGGTCCGAGAGCTGTATAAGCACCCCCTGCACCCGTATACTCAGGGCCTGCTGCGGTCCATCCCGCGTCTGAACGCCCCGAAGGAACGGCTGCACGTCATCGAGGGGGTCGTCCCGAGCCTGATGAACCTGCCCCCCGGCTGCCGCTTCGCCGGCCGCTGCCCCCACGCGTTCGACAAGTGCCGCCGCGAGCAGCCATCGCTGCGCGTGGTAAAGGGCAACGACGGCGACGGTTCGCGTCACGCCGTGTCCTGCTGGCTGAATGACGGGCAGGGCAACCCCTTGAAAGGGGGCCTCACCAATGCCTGACACCGTGCCGATGACTGGTACCTCGCGAGCGCCTGACGACATCCTGGTCCGTGTGGAGGGCCTGAAGAAGCACTTCCCCGTGATGGGCGGGGTCTTCAGCCGGCCGGTCGGCTACGTCCGCTCGGTCGACGGCGTCAGCTTCGACATCCCCCGCGGGAAGTCGTTCGGCCTCGTCGGCGAGTCCGGCTGCGGCAAGACGACCACGGCCCGACTGGTCCTGCGGCTCCTCGAACCCACGGCCGGCCGAGTCCTCTTCGAGGGCAAGGACCTGAACAAGATGGGCCGCGAGGAACTGCGCAAGATGCGCCGCCAGATGCAGATCATCTTCCAGGACCCCTACGCCTCGTTGAACCCCCGCATGCCCGTGGAACAGATCGTCGGCGAATCCCTGGAGGTCCACGGCATCGCCACCGGCAAGGCCAAGCACGACCGGGTCCTCGAGCTCCTCAAGATGGTCGGGCTGCGGCCCGAGCAGGCCCGCCGCTACCCGCACGAGTTCTCGGGCGGACAGCGCCAGCGTATCGGCGTGGCCCGGGCCCTGGCCCTCAACCCCAAGCTCATCGTGGCCGACGAGCCGGTCTCGGCCCTCGACGTCTCCATCCAGTCGCAGATCATCAACCTCCTCGAGGACCTGCAGAAGAAGCTCGGCCTGACCTATCTCTTCATCGCCCACGACCTCTCGGTGGTCCGGCACATCTCGGACATCGTCGGGGTCATGTACCTCGGCAAGCTGGTCGAGATGGCGTCGGAGAAGGACCTCTACGACCGGCCGCTGCACCCCTACAGCCGGGCCCTCCTGTCGGCGGTCCCCATCCCCGACCCGGACCACCCCCGGGAGCGCATCGTCCTCGAGGGCGACGTGCCGAGCCCGGTCAACCCGCCGTCCGGTTGCCGCTTTCACACCCGCTGCCCCATCGCCGTCGACCGCTGCAAGACCGAGGAGCCGGAGTTCCGCGACCTCGGCGGCGGTCACCGGGTGGCCTGCCACCTGGCGACGAACCCGACCGCGGCGCGGGCCGCTAACTGAGCCCTCGCCGAAAGCATTGAAAGACCCTCGTCCGAAGGCGGACGGGGGTCTCTCGTTCTCACCGACCCTCACGGGGGATGGGGGGTAGCCCGCGAGGGTCGAAGGATGAGGGCTTGGACTCAAGACCTAGAGCCTGAACTTGCCGACCATTTCCTGCAGGCGCGTCGACAGGTCGGCGAGGGATTGCGAAGAGGCGACGATCTCCTCGACAGCGGCGCTCATCTCCTCCGAGGAAGCGGAGACCTCCTCGGACGAGGCCGCGTTCTCCTGAGCCACGGCGGCGGCCTTTTCCACCGATTCAGCCACCTGATTCGAGGAGGCGGCCATCTGCTCGGTGGCGGCCGTGTTCTCCTCGGTCACCGCGGCGGCCGCGTCCACCGACCCGACCACCGAGTTGCTGGATGCGGCGGCCTGGCCGGCCGCGCTGGTGATGGCCTTGATCCGGGAGACGGTGTCGTCGAGGGCGACGAAGATGCCCTCGAGGGCCTGCCCGGCCTGGGCGGCGAGGCTCGACCCCTGGTCGACCTCCTGCTGGCCGCTTTCCATGGCCCTGACCGCGTCGCTCGTGCCCTGCTGCATGCTGGTGATGAGTTCGGTGATCTCCTTGGTCGCCCGTGAGGAGCGCTCGGCCAGCTTGCGCACTTCCTCGGCGACGACCGCGAAGCCCCGGCCGGCCTCTCCGGCGCGGGCGGCCTCGATAGCCGCGTTAAGGGCCAGAAGGTTGGTCTGCCCGGCGATCTCGTCGATGACCTGGACGATCTGCCCGACCTTGGCGGAATTCCCGTTAAGGTCGGCGATCTTCTGACCGACCACGGCCGATGAAGTGCGAATCCGCTCGATGCTCTCGATGGCCGCCTTGACCGTCTTGCCGCCGTTCTGGGCGGACTCGGCGGTGGTCCTGGCCGACTGCTCGAGCTCGGTGGCGACCTGGCCGATCTGAGCCACGGCGTCGGCCATGTGCTGCACGTCGGAGGTCGAGGAGCTTATTGAACTGGCCTGAGCCTGCGAACCGCGGGCGATCTGGTCGATGACCCGCTTGAGTTCGGTCACGCCGGCGGCCGTTTCTCCGAGGTTGCGCGACTGTTCGGCCGCTCCGGAGGCGATGCCGCTGACCGCCGTGCTGACCTGGGTCACCGACTGGCCGACCTGGTTGCTGGTCTGCGAGAGCCCCTCGGCGGTCGCCGCGAGCTGCTGCGCGCCGCCGGTTATCTGCCCGATGATCTCCTTCAGGTTGCGGAGCATGCCGTTGAAGGCATCGGCCATCTCCTGGATCTCGTCACGGCTCTTTACGTTGAGTTCGCGAACGGTCAGGTCGCCGCCGGCGACACGCTTGGCCGCCTCAGCGGCCTGACGGATGGGGCTCGAGATGGCCTTGCTGAGCAGCAAGCCTACGGCCACGGTGAGCAGTGAGGCCACGACCATCAGGCCGATGATGATGTACTGGCCTTGGGCGGCCTGCGCGCGGGCCTGCGCCGCGTCCGTAGCCGCGCTGGCGCGGCGAAGCTTGAGGAGGCCGGCGGCCGAAGTCTCGATGGTCTTCCGCTGGTTCCTCAGGTCACCCATGATCAGGGCCTGACCTTCGGCCAGCTTACCCTGATTGATGGTCTGGATGGTGTTGGCGTAGATGGTCTTGTAATCATTGGTGGCCTGTTCGAGCTTGTCTGACAGGAGACGCCCTTCCTCGGTCGTGGTCGTGGCCTTGACCTTGGAGACCGCGGCGTCCAACAGCTGCATTCGGCTGTCGGCCTCCTTGAGGAAGTTCGGGTCCTTCCTGACCAGGTAGCCCCGGAGGTCGTTGGACTGCGCCGCCAAAGCGTACTTCAGCGAGCTCTCGGCATCACTCAGGGACAGGCTGACGGAATCCTGGGTCCGGCTGGAAAGGATGTTCAGGGCCACCAGCGCCACGAGGGCGAAGGCCACGAAGACGGCGGCGTACCCACCCAGGATCTTGACGGCGATGGTGAGCTTGGTTCTCATCTTCTTCACGGCGAGATCCTCCTTGTCTTTCGTTCGTTTCGGCCTGCGCTCTGGCGGCGTGGGGCGTCCGTTTGTGACTTGCTAGACTACGACACCTTTCGACACTCTACTTTATACATCGACGTTTCGCTGCCGAAATTTTAGCAACGAGAACCTTCCTTGATCATACCCCCCACCGGTCACCGTGCCGCGGAAACAGAATGCCCCCGTCGTTAGGAAGGGTGAATGATTTGGGCTTCGTGGCCCCCATCGGCGGCGGAACCATTCCGCCGGACATCATCGACAGGCTGCTGACCTTCGGCGGCGGCCCGCGCGCGCGGGTCGTCATCCTGCCGACCGCCTCGTCCGACCCGGCCGAGTCCGGTGAGCGGTCGGCGGCCCTCTTCGCCCGACCAGGCGTCGACGTCCACGTCGCCGGCCTCCTGACCTGTGAGCACTCGTCCGACCCGGCGGTTCTGGACGCCCTGGAGCAGGCGACCATGGTCTTTTTCACCGGCGGGCATCAGGCCCGGATCACCGCGGCCGTGGCCGGCACGCCGGCCCACGAGTTGCTCCGGCGCCGCCTGGCCGGGGACCTCCTCCTCGCCGGGACCAGCGCCGGCGCGGTGGTGATGGGCGAGGTGATGCCGTCCGACGGGACCGGTTGGGGGGCCCTCCTCAAGGGAGAGGCCATCCCATCGGACGCGGGCGGCGAAGACCCGGGCAAGGGCGCGGTCGACGAGCGGCGCCGCCCCATCCTCCTCCTCCCCGGCCTCGGCTTCCTCCCTGGCGTGGCCGTGGACCAGCATTTCAACGCCAGGGGACGGATGGGCCGCCTCCTCTATACGATAACGAAACACCGCCGTCAGGGCCTCGTCGGGCTGGGCCTCGACGAGTCGACGGCGGCGCTCATCCAATTGAAGACCGGTCTCATGGAAGTCGTCGGCGAGGGGACGGTCTTCGTGGTCCGGGCGGCGGCCGAGGGCCACGACAACCTGGCCGCCCGGAATGCCGGGCCTGGTGTCAGCGCCGGCTCGCCGGGCGCCCTGGCCACGTTCGGCCTATCCCTCGATGTCCTGCCCACGGGGTACGGCTATGACCTGGCCGGTCGCCGTCCCCTGGCCCCGCGTGAAGCTGGCCTCCAGCGGGCGGCCGCCGGCGACCAGGACTAGGCGAAGGGGTGGGCTGGACTGGCCCGCCTGACCCCTTCTAAGCCTGGCCGTACATCTCGCCCGGGCCCAGGAGGTCCAGCCGCTTCGCGCGAGCCTCGGCCACCCGGCCAGGCTCCCCGCCGGTCCCCTGACCGGCCCCCCACTCCCGCAGCTTCCTGCGGGCCACATAGCACAGGTGACAGGCGTCGGCGTACTTCCCAGGGCCGGCGCCGATTTCTTCTTCCAGGCCGAAGGCCCGGACCAGCGCGGCCGGACCACCGCCGAGGAGGGCGGCGATGACCGGGTGGTCCTCGGGCCGGTAGCCGGTGAGGATCTCGGCCAGGGGCCGCACCGTGGCCCGACCGATGGCCAGACCCTGACAGGCGTGGACGAAGCCATGGGCGTCGAGGTGGACCCGGCCGGGAGCCCCCAGGTCCTCGTGCGGGCACTTGCCGAACTCGCGCCAGTCGCGGTGGGGCGCGGCCGAGGCAGAGGCCAGCCGGTCCGCGGCCCGTCCTCTGAACATGACCCCCGCCAGCTTGGTCCGCGACAGGTAGGCTTCGAGGCCGACCGCCTTGCCGGCGGCGAGCGCGTTCTCGGCCCGCTCGGCCTCGACCAGGCCGCCGTGGTAGTCGTCGGTGCTTATCATCAGGCTCGACGCGCCGGCCTCGGCCACCGCCTTGGTGTAGATCCGGGCCGCTTCGGGCGACACCGCCCAGTAACCGTTGGTGACCAGGCCCACGCCGAGCCCCTTCGACCGGGCCTCTCGGATCGCGTCAAGCAGCAGCCCGAAGTGGAGGAACGGCTCGCCGCCCTCAAAGGCCACCCGGCCGACGCCGGCCTTAACGGCCTCCTCGAGCCAGCGGCTGATGTCCTCGCGAGATATGGTCGCCGTGTGTCCCGGGCTTCCCCAGACGAAACAGTGCGGGCATGACCTGGAGCACTGGTAGGTCAACAGGAAATGGAGACCGGCGATCTTCTTGGGCTCAACGACCTTGTTTGGCTCGACGGCGGCCATTGATCTCGCTCCTCCCCCGGGCTCAGGGCCCTTATCAAGGACTTCGCCGCCGCCCCCGAAACCCTTTCGTAGATTGGGAATTGACGCCCGGCCCAGATTGTGGTAGTCTGAGACCAGGCTACCACCATCCCACGGGATGGTGGTGGGATTCCGGCGGACAGCCGGGCCGGAAAAGGCCCAGTCTGAAAGGGGTTGGCCTTGGTGCGGGTGACCGAGTTCAAGGAGAAGCACATCGAGGCCGCGGCCGCCCTCTTCGTGGCCGCCTACGGCGACGAACGGCGCCACGTGGACCTGTTGCCGGCCAGGCACGAAGACCCTTCGGCCATCGTCACGCGGCTGGCCAGGTTGACGGCGAAGGCCCCGGCCGTCGCCGCCGAGGACGGCGGGCGCCTTGTGGGGTTCCTGGCGGCCATCCCGGCTGAGGGAAGCAAGGTGATTCGCAGGGGTGTCTTCAGCCCGGAGTTCGCCCACGCCGCGGTAGGGCCCGACCGGGCCGGTGTCTACCGGGCCATGTATGAGCGGCCCGCCGCCTGGGCCGCCGACGACCGCCTGGTGCATGCCCTGGCCATCCTCGCCCACGATGATGAGGCCGTCCGGGCCTGGTTCTGGACGGGCTTCGGGCTGCAGTGTGTGGACGCCGTGCGGCCGCTGACGCCCGTCGCCGGCGACGGGCCTGCCGCCACCGGGTTCGAGGTCAGGGAGGCCCGCCCCGAGGACATCCCCGCCCTCATGCCCCTGTCCCGCGAACACGAGCTGTACTACCAGGGCTCGCCCATCTTCTTCCCCAAGGCCGAGCCGGAGGACGACGAGGCTTTCTGGGCCGCCTAGCTGGCCGGGCCAGCCAACCACCTGTGGCTGGCGCTCGAAGGCGTCGAGATGATTGGGATGATGAAGAGCGGCCCGGCCAACCCGGGGGCCTCCTTCATCGCCTTGGACCCCGGCACCTGCAGCATCAGCGGCGCCTACGTGCGGCCGGACCGCCAGCGCATCGGGGTCGGGGCGGCCCTCCTGTCGTGGGTCGTCAGCCGCGCCCGCGAGGAGGGCTTCGTCCGCTGCTGCGTGGACTTCGAGGCCTATAACGTCCGCGGCGGCGCCTTCTGGCTCAAGCACTTCGCCCCGTTCAGTTACTCGGTCATCCGCCGCCTCGACGAACGGGTCATGTTTACCGAAAGGAGTCCAAGAGATGCCTGAGATCACCGAGAAGATCACCATCAACCTGAGCGTCGTCGACCTGGGGAAGGTGGACTTCCTCGTGGAGCAAGGGTTCTACGCCAACCGGACCGACTTCGTCAAGGACGCCGTCCGGCGGGCCCTCGACTCGCACGAGGACGCCGTTCGGCGGGCCTTGGACGCGCATCAGAACGCCATCGGTGAGAAGCTCTCCCGGACGTCGACGACCATGGGCATCCTCTTCCTCGGCAAGGGTGACCTTGAAGCCGTCCGCCGCAAGGGGCAGCGGCTCAATCTCAACGTCATCGGGCTGGTGAGCTTCGGCGCGGATGTCACCCCTGAATTGGCCGACAAAACCATCGCGACTCTTCGGGTCTACGGGTCGCTCCGGGCCTCGCCGGAGGTCAAGAGGGTATTGACAGGGAAAATGCCGCCACGAGAGAATTGATGGTAGGTCCCAGAACCTTGTTCCCAACACCGACCGCCGGGAGGGTAACCTTTGACCGACGAAGTGAAAGCCGAGCGTCCCCGCACGCGGGGGCTGTTGACCAATCACAATTTCCTCATCATCTGGGCGGCCCAGTTCGTCAGCCGCTTCGGCGATTCCCTGGCCTACATGGGGTTTGTTTTCTTCATCCTATACCGGCTCAACGGTTCGGCCCTGGCCGTCGGCCAGATGATGCTGGCCGCCTCCATCCCCAGCCTGTTCCTGGGCCCCGTGGCCGGGGTCTTCGTCGACCGCTGGCCCCGGCGCCTGGTGATGATCGTCTCCGACGTCCTGCGGGGGATTCTCTTCCTTATCGCCCCCTTCCTCACCGCCCTCTGGCAGATCTACCTCCTGGTCTTCGCGGCCACCATCGTTTCACGATTCTTCGCCCCGGCCCGTCAGGCCCTGATGCCCGACATCGTTCACCGGGACGACCTCCTGCAGGCCAACTCCTTCTCCGAGACGACCTATCAGTTCCTTGGGGTTCTGGCCCCGGCCGCCGGGGCGGCCCTGGTCGCCGCCGTCGGCTACCAGTTGGCCTTCATCGGCAACGCCATCTCGTTCTTCGTCTCGGCCGCGGCCATCCTCTTCGTCCGGGCCCATGAGTCCGGCCTCAAGGCCGGCAAGACCTCGGTCCGCGACGTGGTCGACGGCCTCAAGTCAGGGATGGCCTTCATCGCCAAGGAGCCCCTGGTCCGCTATGTCGCGGGGGCCGGTTTCTTCATCATGCTCGGCGCCGGTAGCGTCAACATCCTCTTCCTCCCCTTCTTCCGCGACGTCCTCGGCTGGGACATCAAACAGCTCGGCTTGGCCGAGAGCGTCATCGCCGTGGGGGCCATCATGGGGGCCATGTTGGCGGGCATCCTCGGCCGGCGCCTCTCCAGCCGGACCATCTCCTTCGGGTCAGTCGCCTACGTGGGGGTGGTCATCTTCCTCCTCGGACTCAACCGTTCCATGTTTTGGGCCTTCGTCATCCTACTCTTCATCGGCCTGACCAATCCGCTCCTGAGCATCCCGCTGGTGACCGCCCTGCAGAAGAAGGTCCCCGCCGAGATGCGCGGCCGCGTCTTCAGCACCTTCGGTTCGCTGACCGAGTCGGCCGCCGTCCTGTCGATGGCCGCCGGCCCGTCCCTGGCCGAACTGGTCGGCGTGCGCGCGGTGATGATGGGCGTGGGCGTCTACGAGATGATCACCGGGCCCATCGCCTGGGCCTTCGCCGGTAAGCTGGACTTCGGGGACCGCCCGGCGGTGACCCCCACCGCCGCGGACCCCGGTGCTCCCGCCGGGCAGGGAAAGGCTGGATGAGCGCCGAAAGCTGAATGGGGGTCATTGAAGCCCACCCTCGGGTGGGCTTTGGTGTCTGAACCGCCGTGAACCAAGGATCAGAGGAGGGATTCTAAGTGTCCCGACAGCCTCGCCCAGAGCGCAAGGCGCCAAACGTCGTCGTCATCGGGCTTGTCTCGATGGTCTTCTTCATCCTCGTCGGCGTGCTTCTGGCCAACATCCTGAGGCACGAGAGCCTCCTTCCCCGCCTCGCCCTCAACGGCGTTGGCGTGGCCCTTGGGCTAGCCGGGGCCGTCGTCTGCTTCGTCCTGGCGGCCGCGATGTACCTGTCCTGGCCGGCCCTGCGGGCGGTCTCCGACGCCACCGCCGCCAAGGCCGTGCAGGTCAGTCTGGCCCAGTTCGGCTGGCTCGGGCTCATCTTCAGCGTCACCCTGCCGCCCATCGGCGAGGAGGTATTCTTCCGCGGTGCCCTCCAACCGAGCATCGGCCTCGTCCCCGCGGCCCTGCTCTTCGGCCTGTCCCACGGGGGTTGGGGCAAGTCCTCCTGGCCCTACGCCGTCTCGGCGGCCGTCTCCGGCCTCGTCATCGGATGGGTATTCCAGCAGACCGGGTCGCTGTCCGCGTCGATGATCAGCCATCTGGTCTTCAACATCGGCGTCTCGGCGTGTATGGCCAAGGGCTGGTGGCCGTTCAAGACCGGGGCCGCCTCGGTCGGGACCGATTCGTGAGGGATCGGCCCGTGAATGTTCGACTTGTGAAGGTCCGGCCCGTCAGCCGACCCGCTGACACCGCGTCGATCCTCCGATTGGACGACTCCTTCACCACAACACGCGTCTACCGGGTGGCCACGGGTAACCTGTCATTCGACCTCGTCGAGACAGCGGTAGACCCTCCCCTCCACAAGGACTTCGCCCCCCTTCCCCCCGGGCCCAGGCCCGGTCGCGCCGTGGAGTACGCCGCCGTGGACGGGGTCGACGCCCTCATCGGTTACGCTTCAGCCGTCTACGAGGAGTGGAACCGGCGGGTCATCCTGTGGGACCTCTGCGTCGCCTCACGGAGCCGCCGGCAGGGCGCCGGGCGGGCCCTCATCGACTCGGTCGTCCGGTTCGCGGGCACGGTCGGGGCGCGTCAGGTCCTGGCCGAGACGCAGAACGTCAATTACCCGGCCGTTCAGTTCTACCTGCGCTGTGGCTTTCGCTTGGCCGGCCTAGACATGGACTATTACGATCCCAAGGGTCCCGGCCGCGGCGAGGTCGCTCTATTTATGGCCCTAGACGTCCCGGACACCCTGCTGCCGAAGTGAGGACTAGGCCGAACGCCAGAGAAAGCGGAGCCCGGGCGCGCTGCCCGGGCTCTCTTTTTGTTTCATATAAATCTGGGTGAACCGCTGCCGTGGTCTCTCCGGCCATTCGTTGACCACAATCCCAGGCTGGGTGTCAACAGTGACGACGGGCCATACCGTCGGGGCCAAAGTCGTGGACCCACATCTCGAGACCCTGATCCTGGATCACCTTTTCGAGGGGCGCGCACGGGTCGGCTTGGTCGCGGGGAGAGAACGGAATGCTCTCCTGGGCAGCCAGGCGACACGAGGTGAGTGGGCTCCAGGCAGAAGAGGCCCTACCCATCGAGCGGCTATTCGCCAGCATTCTGTTACGGATTTTGTCAGAAAGGGAAGGCCTGGGTTCCAGGCAGGAGCCTCAGATGCTATTGAAGAAGGCCTTCTGGGGCTTGGGGAGGCTGGTCCAGCTGCACAGCAGCCCTCATTCGAGCAGCTAGGTCGAGGAGGTCGCGCTGTTGGGCTGAATCGACATAGGTACATTTCACGCCCTCTAGGACTCTTCGTGATCGGTCGACTAGATATTGTTTCCCCTCTTTGGGTGGTTGAACCACCGCACTTATGCTCGACCCTTGGGGAAGGATGGTCCATAGGTCTTCAAAGCGGAAGCCCCAAGCATCAATCTCTTGCTTGATCTCGTCCTCGTCCCCAGTGTCCAGAGTGAAGCCCTGGATGACGTGCACCTTCGTCTGGCCTTTATAGCCTAGATCGAGGCTTACGACGTCCTCGCTTTTCGAAAGGCGAACCGGCAGCGGGCTAAAGAACTTCTCTACCCGAACCGTTCGTAGGGCGTTCTTAACTCTAGAGACCACCTGGCTCCGCGTGAACACCGTCTTAAGCTCGTGAGCCGGCCTAAGGCTTACAAACGACTCGAAGGTGGCTTTGGCATCTTCCGCGAGATCTCGAACAGCTATTGGGCGGAGAGCGCTGACTTGAAGCTCATGTGCGAGCTCGTTTCTCAGCCGGACGAGATAGTTCGGATCAGAACGCCACTCCGCGTCCAGCCCTGAGCCGATACCACTCTTCAGGTTCTCAAGGGCGACCTTGAGAAACCCGCGGTCTGCTTCCGCCATTGGCCTCGCCAATTCGAGGGGGTCATCAATGGTCTTGACTATGAGGTCATCGCCGACCCAGATGACGACCCCTACATTAACGGGCTCATCCCGCCCGAGGTCGGGTATGAAGCGAATGACTCCGTATTTACCGACTCGCTCAATGGTGCTGGTGCTCATTAAATCGCCCCCAGCTTATTGCCGTTTGGTAAGTTCTCATCCGGCCTAACCCATTCCCTGTAATGGTTCCGGTTCGACATGATTATATCCCGAACCATGGCCCTTCGAAAAGCCAAAAATGAAACCAGGGCATCCGCAGTTTCCTTCTCAAGCCCCCATGATTCGGGGATGTCGCTCACGGCTGAGACCAGATCGGCTGCCGAGTATCCCTCTATCTTACGCAGTATGCCTTCGAACGGCGCGTAACCCTTTACGTGCCGCGAGAAGTGGTCGTAGATTGGTCCCCACGGATGGTTGGTGCTGACCTTTCTTTCGTTGAGGTCTTTTGCTGTCCACCCTGGGCCAAAGAACAGGTGGCCGTGGTCGATCATATGGAAAGAGGTTGCTCTGTCCGGGCCGACACAAATCAGGAAGTTCCCAGGGTTTGCGCACCTATCTTCGTTGCCGGTCCAAAGGTCAAAAGCAATGCAGTCAGCCAAGGGGAACCCGGTGTCGGCTTTCTGTTGAAGGTAACTCTGGGCTACGACGCTGTCCATGGACCGCCCAAGGGCTTTCGAGCCAAACTGTACTCCGGTGGCAGGCGGTTGGCCATTGATGGTTATCTTCTCCGCGGTGCCATCCTCAGGATCCCAGAATCCTGCCGGGACGTCTACCAAGTCGCATTCAGGGACGGGCAGCCCGAGCCCCCGCGCGAGTCGATAGCCAACCAATTCTGCCACTAATGCCGTGGGGCCTGTCTGGTTGTTGGTAAACTTCACGTAATACTCATTGCCATCACGGCACTTTAGCACTAAGCTCTCGGACACCCCAACCTTACTCTTCCTTGCGAACTCAAATGCAGCAACTATCCTGGTTTCCCTCCCCCCTTTGAGCCACCCGCGGTCAGGGGCCCATAATAACAACCGTAGAAAAGGGAGACCGCCTGTTTCTTTTCTTTGGGCTGCCTCCCTTGCTACGTCTTTGCTGAATTACGAACTGGATGAAGTTGCAGACCTGTTGATTATCCGCCTTGGTGAGCGGCACCTTGGTCCGCAGGAAGACCCCGCGTTCCTAGAGCACCCGATCCAACTCTGCCTCCTGTGGGTCAGCAGCCTTGGTTGGGGGGCCGGGGGGGGGGCCGGGG
>JAJYMC010000048.1 GCA_021787335.1 Bacillota bacterium
AAGAAGCTCTCCAAACGGTCCCGGGCCTCTCGCAAAGCTTTCTTTTCCATGCTCTCAACATAGCATATTTTGCCTCAATTTACAACCCACTTAACGGAGTAGCACTAGTTTGACACCCCATTTACGTAAATCGATGCAGCCGAAGGGCTGCATCGATCAAGGGTAGGACGTACCACAACACGGGTCCCGCGGGTTGAATCAGGCCCGTGGCATCTGCTCCACATGAGACTCACAAAACAGTGAGCGTGAACTTCGAATGTCAGAGGGATGTTTGGCGCGCCGGCCAGAAGTTGACGTTACCGGGGTTGTTCAGCATTCCATTGCTGCATTAGAGGGATTGGTTAAGGAGAAGACAGGAAGTACTGAGACCCTTGGTCAGGCCGTTAAGCTTCTCAAGGATGTGCCTCCCCCGCTAAGGGATATTGTGAGCAAGTTGTACGGATATAGCTCGAGCGACGAAGGTGGAGGCAGACACGGAAGCGAAAGGCTGCGTGTGGATCGGAGCGAAGCACAGCTCGTTTTTCACCTGGCAACTGCACTTATCTCCTATCTCTCCTAGTAATGGCCTGGCAGCTTGCCGAAATTGCATGGGTGGCTCTTGGTATTTCACTCAGGGAGGTCCAGCGCTGCCACTCTCCAGCTCTCTGACATACCCTTCGATGGCACTGACAGCTCACATGGTGAACTCCATCACCCCTAGGCCTAGTTGCTGGTAAGATTGGAACTGACCGCAGTCACGCATTTGGAGCCCTGGGCATGGATTCGAGCCCAAGGCTTCTTCCTTTTCTTAAGCGGGTCGAGGTTTTGGCCGCAATCGTATTTCTGGTCGCCCGGCGATCAGATTATGTCGGCTCACCGCCCTCCCCCGCCCCGCATATCATGCAACCGTCCCATGGCGGTCTGGGCTGATGTCCCTGGCCCGCCTCTGGGGCGCCGTCCCATGGCCAACCGTCCCACGTCGTCGTCCCAAGACAACCTCCCCGGGAGGGCCAGAACACCGTGACCAGCCTCCCCGAAGGGCCCTACACGAACCCCGCCATCGCCCGCCCCCTCGACCCGTCCGCCACCCCTTCGTCCAAGATAAGCTGCCGGCGCCTGGCCAAGGTCTTCGAGAACGTCGGCCGGACGAGGGGCGGCTTCGCCGCGCTGTCCGACGTCAACCTGGAGGTCCGCGAGGCGGAGTTCCTGTCCATCGTCGGCCCGTCGGGGTGCGGCAAGTCCACGCTCCTGAACATCGTCGGCGGCCACGTCCGGCCGACCGCCGGCGTCGTCACCGTGGACGGCCAGCCGGTGTCGGGGCCGTCAAAGCGAGTGGGCATGGTCTTCCAGAGCTTCGGCCTCTTCCCGTGGCGCACCGTGGCCGGCAACGTCGAGTTCGGTCCGCGGGTGGCCGGGCTCCCCGTCGACGAGTGCCGCGAGATCTCCATCCGCTACATCCGCCTGGTCGGCCTGGAGCGGTTCGTCCACGCCTACCCGAAGCAGCTCTCCGGCGGGATGAAGCAGCGCGTGGCCCTGGCCCGGGCCCTGGCCAACGACCCCGAGATCCTGCTCATGGATGAGCCCCTGGGGTCACTTGACGCGCAGACCCGTGAGACCCTTCAGGACGAGGTCGCCCGCATCTGGGCCGACACCCGCAAGACCATCGTCTTCGTCACTCACAACATCGATGAGGCGGTCGTCCTCGGGGACCGGGTGGCCGTCATGACCGGGCCGCCCGGCCGGGTCATCGAGCTCATCGAGGTGGACCTGCCGGGGGCGCGGGAGCCGGCCGCCCGCCGCTACTCGCCGCGGCTCCTCGAGTACAAGTCGCACATCTGGGACCTCATCCGGCGAGCCGGCGCGACCCTGCCCGGCGCCGCTTATGGTGGAGTGGTCTAACGAAATGAAGAAGCGGCACGTCCCGGGCCAACCCCCGACGCGCCGCTCCTTTATTCGCTCACTCCGCCCTCATCCATCGACCAACCGCTTGGTGGCCACTGCAAGAACCCGGTCCAGGAAGCGGGCGATGTCCTCCTCGGTATCCAGGCCATAGTCTCTTTCCTTGTCGATTTCCTCGCCCAGGGCCTTTATCGGCTCATCGGCCAGCCCGCAACTCGCCATGGCCGCCGCCAGGCGGCCGGCGGCGTCGATCAGGCGAAAGGGGCCGTACTCCTTGGGCTCCTTGGCGAGCAGCTTGGCCGAGGATAGCATGAAGACCATGACCTTGAAGATTTCCCGGGCGACCTCGGCCCGGTCTTTGGTCGGATCGATGCTCATGTCTGGTCATCCCCATCCCAAGCGGCCGCGCCTTCAGGCGGGCAGCCGAACCGGTTCTTGTGGGCGACCTGGGCCATGGTCCGGCGCCTCCGGGGCACCCGCACCGGGCCCGCCGGATAACCCAGAGCGATCAGAAGCTCCAGCCTGATCGCCTCAGGCAGTCCAAGCAGTCGCGACACGCTCGGCGAGTCGTAGGACAGCACGGGACATGACCCGATGCCCAGCGCGGTGGCCTCCAGGAGGATGTTCTGGGCGGCCATGGCCGCGTCCATCGGCGGTAGTTCCTCGTCGCCATCGTCGCGGGCCTTTCCGGACAGATCGATGCAGACCGCGATGACGGCCGCCGGCCGGCCGATGATCCCGGGGGCGACCGCTTCCAGCGCCTCAAGGTACTTGGGATCGTCGACGATGACGAAGACCCACCCCTGCCGGTTCGACCCGCTCGGGGCCCAACGTCCGGCCTCGACCAACCGCAGCAGATCGTCCTCCGGGAGGCGCTGGGTGGTATACCGGCGCACGGACCGTCTGGTCTTGATCAAATCGAGCAATCCGCCGTCGGGTTTGTCCGGTCCGGGCTCGGCCGAATTCATCGGCTTGTCCCCCTCATTTGGCTTTCAGCGACCCCGCCAAGGCGGCCAGGTCGGGGTGGACAATCCGACCCTGGTCCAGCAGGGCGACCCCATCCAGCCAGACCGAGGAGTTGAGGCAGATCCCGTCGGTGTGCGACTTGGCGGGAATGCCGTCCGGCGGGGCGTCGATGGCCTGCAGATAGCCAAGCCCCCACTCGGTGGCCCCCCAGACCCGCTCGTCTTCAAGGACGTTCCCGGTGAGCTTCGCTCCGGGGTTGAAGCCGTAGGCGATGTGCGCCAAGCGCAGCATGTTCGGGTCCTTGAAAGAGTCGAGCCAGACGCGGTAAGTCGCGGCGTCCTTCCCGCCGGCGATGTCCACCAATCGCCCCTCCCTGACGGTCAGGGACACGGGAGCGTCGACCAGCCGGTTGAGCGGCGGGCTGATGGTGCCGTCGAAGACGATGGTCCCTTCGATGGTCGAGTGAATCGGGGCCCAACTGATTTGTCCGGTGAGGAAGTGGACGCCGGGGACGTTGGCGAGGCCCGTGTCGCAAGAGTAAAGCCGGGTTGGGTCGTTCTTGAAGCCGACGTCGGTCCCCGCGGGTGTGGTCACCCGTATCTCCCTGGCGTTCTTGGTCAGCTCCGTGACGCGGTTCAGGAACGAGCGAAGCCCGCCGTGGTTCACCCGGCCGACGCACCGGACCATCATGTCCACGTTCATCCCGACGAGGCACAGGTAGCGCAGGCGCGGGTTGGCCTCCCTGGCCAACTCGAAGGGGGTCGAGTAAAGGAGCCATTGGTTGTTGAACTCCACCCACGCGTCGACCTTGGCCAGGGCCGCCGCCAGGGCCTCGATGGGCAACCCCGGATCAGCCGCCTTGCCGACCCCGGTCGGGCTGGCCAGATTGATGACCATCGGTTTGCCGCCGGCCGCGTGAACGGCCCCGGCGGTGGCCGAGACCACCCGTTCGTCGGATTCGGTATCGGCGGTGATGGCAATAACCTCTCCGGGCTTGACCCCCAGGATCTCGGTCACCAGGACGGAAGCGGAGAGCGGTAATTCATACTCGTAGAGCGCCATGTCTGATCCCTCTTCTCGCGTGTGAATGCGGCCCGCGGTGATCCTCTAGGCGAGCGATCGACCGCCGGCGATGACCTTCTCCCCGTCAAAGTAGACGTCCGGCTTGGGGATGACGAAGTCCTCGTGCAGGTCCGACTCGGTCAGGCCGCCCATGTGACTGGAGTCGCCGATGGCGATGTGGATGGTGCCGCGGATCTTTTCGGCCTCAAGGACATTGTCCGGGGTCTTGGCGTTCGGGTTCGTTCCAATGCCGAGTTCGGCGCAGTTTCTCCGGGAACGCTCGGGGCCGTCGGCCGTCCCGAGGTTCAGTTTCTCAGCGAACCATCGGCCGACCTCGCCGCCGCCGGTGACCGCAGCCACAAGGCCACCCTTGAAGACGAAGGTCAGGTCCTCGAGAAGACCGGGATACCAGCCTTTCTGCACGACCAGGCGACCTTCGGCCGTGCCCTCGACAGGGGCCACGAACGCTTCGCCGGCGGGGAGGTTGCCCCAAGTCCCGGGAACGTTGAGGAAGCCGTCGTCGGCCCCGCCCTTGCGCCCCTCGAGAGAAAAAGTCAGGTCGGTGCCCCCCGGCGAGGTCACCCGGACGAGCTTGGTCCGGGTCATGAGCTCGGCCAGGAACCGCGTCTCTTTGCGCACGGCGGCGTAGTCGACGGCCATCGGCCCACTTGGCATGAACATCCTCGCCAAGATGCCGGGCATGCTGGCGATGCGCGCGCCGGTCCCGGCCGCCTCGGCCGTGGCCCGCGTGTGGGTCAGGGAGTAAGTGGTCATGGCCACGACCACGGAGGCCGCCTTCATTTTAGCGGCCACCGCCCGTGGCACCTCGGTCCCATGCTGACCAACCGAAGGATAGGGGAGAAACTCGATCCGCGTCCCCGGGAAGGCCTCGGCGGAGATGGCCGCAACCCCCCTGGCCAGGATGATGCGATCGAGGAAGTCTTCCGTGGCCTCGAAATCGAGCCTGGCCAGCTCGTCGGCGGACGGGACGTCGGCCAAGACGAGGAGGCTTTCCCCCACCTTAAGCCCCATGTTGTCCCGCAGCATGGCCGCCACGGCTGGGCCCAGAGCTTTGAGATCAAGCAAGGCCTACGCACCTCCAGTTCCATGAAGTGGGTTCCTGTACACGCCGATCTTGCTGTGGGTCAGTCCCAGGTCGAGAAGGGCCTGAAGCATCCGCACCGCGGCGGCGGCCGGCTCGACCACCGGGACGCCGACCTCTTCCCGTACGGTTTTGGCCACTTCGGCCATGCAGGTGCAGCCGAGGACGATGACTTCGGCCCCATCCCGCGTGACGGCCTCCCTGGCCGCCTCGGTGATGACCCGCGCCGTCAGGCCGGGATCGCGCCCGAGTTCGAGGACGGGAATCTCAACCCCGACCGCCGAGGCCAGCCTGGCCTCCAGCTCCAGGGCTCGGGCCTGCCTTTCCACCCAGGGGCCGGAATTCCTGAAGGTCGAGACGACCGAGAACTTGTGCCCCAGCGTGGTGGCCAGGCGCATGGAGGCCTCGGCCGGCCCGACCACCGGGATGTCCACCAACTCCCGGGCCGCCTCGACCCCTGGGTCGGCGAAGCAGTTGATCATGACCCCGTCGTACCTGCCGGCCGCCTCCGCGACCACGTCGAGGACCCCCTGAAGGGAGAACCCCTCGTCAAAATAGGTCTCGACCGACGCCGGCCCGGTCTTCAGATGGACCGAATCGATGGCGAGGTCGTGACCGCGGGCCAGGCCGGCAAAGTAATCCCGGAACTTCTCCTCCAGGCCGGCCGTGGTCACCGGGTGGATGACGAGAACCTTCTTCATCCCCTCGCCCCCTTCAAGGGTAACCCGTAACCGTGGATCTTGCGGGGGTCAGGGCGTCGGTACAAGCCTGCCCGGCTGTGGGTCAGCCCGAGGTCGATGGTTGACTCGAGGACCTTGAGCGCGGCGGCCAAAGGCTCGACCACGGGGACCTCAAGCCGCTTGCGGATGGCCTCAGCCAGCGCGGCCAGGCCTGTGCAACCCAGGACGATGACCTCGGCCCCGTCCCGCTCGATGGCCAATCTGGCCCGGTTCACGGCTACCTCGACGGTGCGGTCCGAGTTTTTTTGCAGATCCAGGACGGGTATGCCCAGATCGACCACCGAGGCCAGGCGTTCGGAGAGGCCGAGGACGCGGGCGTGGGTCCTGTGGCGCGGGCCGAGGCTCTTCAACACGGACAGGATCGAAAACCTTGATCCGAGCATGTTGGCCAAGTTCATCCCGCTCTCCGCGGGGCCGGCCACGGGGATGTCGAGGTATTCCCGCGCGGCCGTGACCCCCGGGTCCATGAAACAGTTGATCAGCACCCCGTCGTAACCGGTGCCCTTTTCGACGACCCGCCGGAGGATGCGCGGAATGGCCTGGGCCTCATTGACCGCCGACTCAAGGGAATCCGGCCCGCCGTCAAGGTGGATGACGTCAATCGTCGTGCCCCGACGGGCCAACCCGCGGAGGTATTTGGTGTCGGACTCCTCCCAAGGGTCGACCCCCACGGGATTGATCACCAATACCCGTCGCGTCGTGCGGGAAACGGCTTCCGCCATCATTTCCCCTCCTCGAGCCGGCGGGGTTCGAAATCGAACCCAAAGAAGCGGGGCACCAGGATTTCCAGCCCGCGCGGGGTCAGCCATTCCTTCGGGGCCGAGAAGGCCAGAACGGTGACTTCCGCGCCCTTCTTGACGTGGGGGTTATTGACCGGCTTGGCCGTGGTCCTTTCCAAGACGCAGATCAAGTCCGGGGCGGTCACGTCCACCTGACCGTCGCGCCAGGCGATGATGTTCTCGTTCTTGAACCAGATGCGATAGGCGCTTCCCGAATAGGAGCGGGTGCCGGCGATGGTCATCTCGCCATAGAGGAAACCCTCCCGGTCTTCCCACTTCGGGTCGGCGTTCAGGGTACCTTCGAACATCAGGCGGCCACGCCCGGCCTCCAGGATAGCCTTGATGGCGTCCCGGCCGGCCTCTTGAGCCTCGCGCCTCGCCCGGCCCACGGCTTGGGCATAGGACAGGGCCCCCCTGATCACCGCCCCGGCCTTCAGGTCACGGGCCCGGGTCGGGTGGTCGGCCGTGGCAATCATCCCCCCGCTCACCACGGCTAGGGCCCGGACCATGTCTTCGGCCCGGAAGTCGTCGACCACCTTGGGCAGGACGGCGGTTTCACCGAACCGGGTGGCCAGGCCCAGCGGGTAGATGGGCAGGCCGCTCACGTAATAGGTCGAGAACTGCAGGTCCGGAACGGCCCGACCGGCCGCGTCGGCGTCGACGAACGGGATCCCGGCCCGAGCGGCGGTGGCCATGGCCACCGCCGTGTTCATGCCGCCGTATTCGATGGAGACCGTCGCCGCCATTTTCTCTCCGAGATAGGCTTCGAGGGCCCGCATGGCTAGGTAGGCCTCGGGCTCCCGAGCCTTGGGCAACCGGTCGAAGCGGGCCTCGCGTTCCGGCGGCACCGGGGCCGTCGAACCGGTGAAATACGGTGAACAGGCGAGGGCCCTGTCGTCCAGTTCATCGAGGTCGATCATGAGGAACTTATGCCCGGCGCCGATTTCCTCCTTGACCAGGGCCAGGCCCCGCGCGGGATCCCCGCCGCCTCCCGTCCCCAGGATGGTGCAACCAGATAGGATGTCGGCGATGGCCTGAATATCCAGTTCCTTCACGGTTCTCCGCCTCCCGTCAACGGCCGTCCGGCCGGCTGTTTTCGATGGGCACGTACTCCCGGTCGACCCCGGCGTACTTGGGCCCAAAGATGGCCAGGCCGCGTTCGTTCCTCCAGGCCGCCGGGGCGGGGAAGCCGACGACGGCCACCGCCGCTCCCTCGGTCACCTCGGGGTTGATCAAGGGCTGGCCGTTCTTCGCGTCAAGCAGACAGATGAGATCGGGTACGGTGGCGTCCGGGCGGCCGTCCCGCCACGAGGCCATGTGTTCGTTCTTGTACCAGACCAGGTACTCGGAGCCGGCCCACTCATCGGTCCCTTTCAATCGGACCTCGCCGAGGGTGAAGCCGGCTTCGTCTTTCCAAGTGGCCCGGGTGACGACCCCGCGGAATAACCGGAACCCGCCCCCAGCCTTACGGACGGCCTCGACTGGGTCGGCCCCCTTCGCCCTGGCCTCATGAATGGCGGCACCGATCTTCTCGGCGTGGGAGATGGCCCCATCAACGACCGCGCCTTTAAGGCGACCAGCCCGGACAGGGTGATCGGCCACCCCCATCTTGTTTTGACTGGCCACGGCCATCGCTCGGACCAGGCTCTCGGCCCGGAAGTCGTTGACCACCTTCTTGATGATGGCCACGTCGCCAAACTGGTTAGCCACCGCCATCGGGGTGATGGACACGCCGCTCAGGTAGAAGGTCGAGTGGATGAGTTCCGGGACCGAGCGACCGGCCGGGTCGCCGTCGACGATGGGGACATCCAGGTTGGCCGCGGCCGTCAGGGCGCTGGCCGTATTTCCGCCGCCGAGTTCCGTAGAGATGACCGCGCCGACCTGCTGGCCGAGGTACTCGGCCAGGGCCCGGGCGGCGATGATCGACTCCAGCTCGGTCACCCTGGGCAGGTCCTTGTAGGCGGCGATCTGCTCGGGGCTGAGGGGCGAGATCGAGCCGGCGAAATACGGCGACAGCACCAGGGCGTCCGCCGGAAGCTCGTCGATGCTCGCCAGGCGGACCCGCTTGGCCGCGGCGGCGTCGGCCCGGACCATCTCCAGGCCCTTGGTCAGGCTTCCGCCTCCCCCCGTGCCCAGGACGGCGCATCCCAGAAGGATGTCCTCGAGCGTCTGCAACGTCAGTGTCCTCAACGCTTTTCCCTCCATCTTCGCGGATTATGATTGGGTACGGTTCGGCTGAAAGGTCAGTGGTTCAGGAGGTGACAAGCAACATAATGGTCCTCCCCGGCGCCCATCAGAGAAGGTTCCTTAGCGCTACAGGAGGGCATGGCCGAACGGCAACGGGGATGGAAGCGGCAACCCGAAGGCGGATTGGCCGGGCTGGGCACGTTTCCCTCGAGGATGATCTCCTGCCCCTTCTGCCCCGGATCGGCGACCGGGACGGCCGACAGGAGCGCCTGGGAGTACGGGTGAAGGGGCCGTTGGAAGACCTCCTCGACCGGGCCGTGCTCGACGATCTTGCCCAGATACATGATGGCGACCCGATGGCTGAGGTGCTCGACGACGCTGAGATCATGGGAGATGATCAGGTAACCCAGGCCAAGCCGCTCCTGTAAGGATTTGAGAAGGTTCAGGATCTGCGCCTGAACCGAGACGTCCAGGGCGGACGTGGGTTCGTCAAGGATGATGAACTTGGGGTTCAGGGCGAGGGCCCGGGCGATGACGACCCTCTGGCGCTGTCCGCCGCTGAACTCATGGGGATAGCGATGGAGGTGGCCCTCTTCCAGACCGACCTCATGAAGCAGCGCGCGCACGCGGTCCTCGATTTCCCGGGCGGTCGGGTGGAGATGGGTGACCAGCGGCTCGGCGACGATGTCTCTTACCGTCATCCTCGGGTCAAGGGCTGAATAGGGGTCCTGGGACACGATCTGCATGTCCCGGCGGAGAAGCCGCATCTCCTCCCCGCGGAGGGCGGTGATGTCCTTGCCCTCAAAGAGAATCCTGCCGCTCGTCGGCTCGAGGAGCCGAAGGATGACCCGGCCGAAGGTGCTCTTGCCGCACCCCGATTCGCCGGCCAAGCCGAAGGTTTCACCCCGCCCGCCGACGGTCAGGTCGACCCCGTCGACGGCCCGGACCCAGCCGCCGACGCGGCCGAAGACGCCCCTCCGGAGGGGGAAGTATTTCTTAAGACCTCGGACTTCAAGGAGAGCGTCCAACCCGTCTCCTCCTCGTGATCTGACCGTTCGCCTCGACCGTCTAGACCGGATTCCTGCAAGCCACGTAGTGACCGGCCCCGACGGGGGCGAGCACCGGACGCGCCTCCCGGCAAGCGTCACCCCGTCGCGGACAGCGTGAGTGGAAGTAGCAGACCGGCTCGGGCCGGCGGATGACCGGAACGGCTCCGTCGATGACCGGCAGCTTGTCCCTTCTCTCCCCCAGCCTGGGGATGGCTTTCAAGAGCAAATCGGTGTAGGGATGGGCGGGCCGGCGGAAGATCTCCGTGGTCGGCCCGATCTCGACGACGTTTCCGGCATACATCACGGCGACTCGGTCGGAGACCTTGGCGATGACCCCGAGGTTGTGGGTGATAAAGACGATCGAGGCCTTGATCTCGTGGCGGAGTTCGTTGATCAGCCTGAGGATCTGGGCCTGGATGGTCACGTCGAGGGCGGTCGTCGGTTCATCGGCCAAGAGCAGGTCGGGATTCGACGAGAGGGCCATGCCGATCATCACTCGCTGCCTCATCCCGCCGCTCAGCTCGTGAGGGTAACTGCCAAGGATCTTCTCGGGGTTCGGCAAGTGGACCCGCCCGAGGACGGCCAGGGCCCGTTCCCTAGCCTCCTTGAGCGACACCCCCTGATGGACGGCGATAATCCTGGTGAGCGGCTCCCCGACCGGGAAGACCGGGTTGAGGGAGGACATGGGGTCTTGAAAGATCATGGAGATCTCGCGGCCGCGGATCTTCCGCATCTCAGTTTCCGGTTTCGTCAGGAGGTCCTGACCCTTGAAAAGGACCGGCCCCCCTTCGATGACGGCCTTCCTCTCGGGCAGCAGGCGGAGGACGGTCAAAGCGGTCACGCTCTTGCCCGAGCCCGTCTCGCCGACCAGCCCGAGGATTTCCTGAGGGAGGACGTCGAGCCTCTGGATGTCGACGGCTTGAACCGTCCCGCTGAAGGCCCGGAAGGAAACCTTCAGGTCCCTGATTTCCAAGACCGCTTCCGGCAAGCCCTTCACCCTTCTCTCGTTTTCGGATCGAGGAGTTCCCGTAGGCCGTCACCGACGAAGTTGAAGGCCAGGACGGCCAGGAAGATGGCCAGCCCGGGGAAGGTCACGTACCACCAGGAGGTCATGAAGAAATTACGGCCGATGCTGACGACGAGCCCCCACTCCGGCTGCGGCGGCTGGGCTCCGAGCCCCAGGAAGCTAAGGGAAGCCGATTCGAGGATGATCGAACCGAAGTCCATTGACGCCTGAACGACGATCGGGGCGACGGCGTTGGGCAGAATGTGCCGGAAGATGATCCGCGGCTTGGGAACACCGATGGCCCTGGCCGCCTCGACGAAACCCCTCTCCCGCAAGGAGACCGCCTGCCCCCGGATGAGGCGGGTGTACCAGGGCCACCAGGAGAGGGCGATGGCGATCATGGCGTTGGTCAAGCTCGGGCCGAGCATGGCCGCGATGGAAGTGGCCAGGAGCAGGGGTGGGAAGCTCAGGAAGATGTCGGTGACGCGCATGATCAGCTCATCGATGAAACCGCCGAAGTAACCGGCGAAGAGACCAAGCGGCACGCCGACCAAAAGGGCCAGGCCGATGGCGATGAGCCCGACGGTCAGGGAGATCCGAGCGCCGAAGACGACCCGGCTGAGCATATCCCGGCCCATCTCGTCGGTCCCAAAGAGATGGCTCCGGCTGGGCGCCTGGAGCCTCTGCTCGATATGGACGTCGGCGGAGGCGTCCTTAGGATACGGGGCCACCAACGGGGCCAGGATGGCTACCAGTATCAGCACCAGGACGATGAGCAGGCCGATCATGGTGAGGACGTTCTTCCGCAACAGGTAAAAGCCGTAAGCCAAGCCGGGCAAGGCTGAGCGCCTTTTCTCGTGAGCGAGGTCGATTGCGGACATGAGCTTTCACCCCTCTTGGCTCTTGCCGGATCGGGTTTACGGGTGGACGGCCGGTCGGAGGCTGGTTTTCCCCGGGGCCTGTTCAGGCGGCCTTGATCCGGGGATCCAGAATCGCCTGGACGATGTCAACCGCCAGGTTCATGGCGATGTAGAAAATGGCCACCAGGATGGTCACGCCCATGATGGCCGGGTAATCGGCGGCCAGGACGGCGTCGGCCGCGTAATGTCCCAGACCCGGCCAGTTGAAGACGGCTTCGATCAGGAAGGTGCCGGCGAGAGAGTAGGCGGTGGTCAGGGCGATGACCGTGACCGTCGGGCCGATGGCGTTCTTCAGCGCGTAAAGGTAGGTGATTCGCCGTTCGGTCATCCCGTAGGCCCGGGCGACGCGGACGTAGTCCTCATTGAGGACCTCGAGCATCGACGACCTGGTCATCCTGGTGATCAGCCCGAGTGGATAGGCGGCCAGGGTCACCGCCGGCAGAATCAGGTGGGAGAAGGCGTTGGTGAAGACCACCCAATTGCCGGTGATGAGGGAATCGAAGAGGTAGGAGCCGGTGATCTGGTGCATGGGGTAAGCGAGCTTGATGGCCGGGTCGAGCTCACCGCTCAGTGGAAACAGTCGGAGGTACCCGAAGAAGACAAGCTGCAGGATCATCGCCACCCAGAAGGTGGGCAAGGAGACCGCGCCGATGGAAAAGGCCCGGCTGAGGTGGTCGATGGCGCGGTCCTTGTGGGCCGCCGAGACGACCCCAAGGGGAATCCCGATGACGACGGCCAGGATCATGCCGCTGATGATCAGCTCGAGGGAGGCGGGTAAGTAGATCTTGATGTCCCTGAGGACGGGCTGGTGGGTGACAATGGAGGTGCCCCAGTTCCCGTGGACGAGGTCGGCCATGTACCGTAGGTATTGGACGTAGATCGGCTTGTCCAGGCCGAGCTGGACCCGGGCCCGGGCGATCTGATCCAGCGTCGCCCGTGGTCCGACCCAGCGGGCCGCAGGATCCGAGGGCACCACCCGGGCGATGAAGAAGGTCAGTAGGGTCAGCCCCAAAAGGACCAATACGCCTAAGAGGAGCCGCCTGATGATGTAGGTCCTCAACTGCCGTCACCTCACAACGCGGTGGAAAAAGAAAAGGTCTACTGCACTACGCTGGCGGTGCCGCGCGGGGCGCAGTAGACCACTGGTCAGGGACGGGGCGCCCTAACCCGCAATCTTCCGCCGAAAACCCGCCCCGGGATCACTTCGATCCGCGGTGGGTGTCGTAGAAGAAGACGACATGCGGGTAGGACGGGTTATCCTTATAACCCTGGAAGTCCGACCTGATCGCCCGGACGTACATCTGGTCAAAGAAATACAGCGACGCGGCATCGTCTACCAGCATCTTCTGGGCCTGACCGAAGAGGTCGACGGCCTTCTGGCGGTTGGCACCCGAGATCTTCTGTCCATCGTCGATCAGCTTGTCGTAATCGGCGTTGTTGTAGTAGGCCAGGTTGAAGTTGACCTTGTCCTCGGAGTGGAACATGTTGTAGAGGAAGCTGTAAGGCGTGGTATAGTCAGGCCACCAGTACATGACGAAGATGTCTTGGCGGTCCTTGGGTTTGGTGGCCTTGCCGAGGTCCCATTGCGGCTCCCAGGGCATACCCCGGATCTCTAGGTTGACGTTCAACTTGGCGAAGGACGCCTTGGTCAGCTCGGCGATCTGGCGCTCGATCTCGTCGCCGGAAGCGTAGGTCAATAAGAGCTTGAATCCACCGTTCGGGTACCCGGCCTGCTTCAACAGGTCCTTGGCCTTGTCCAGGTCGAGCTTGTATTGGGGCAGGCTGTCGTCGTGTCCCCAGAGCCCCTTGGGCACGGGACCCTTCGCCTGCGTCGCGTAGCCCTTCATGATATCCTGGATGATCTGGTCGTAGGGCACGGCGTATGACAGGGCCTGGCGAACCAGTTTGTTGTCGAGCGGGGGCTTCTTCGTGTTGAAGAGGCCCAGGAGATTCTGGTAGGACGGCACTTGCGTGATGGTGACCTTGGGATCGCTCTTCAGCCGTTCAATCTGCTC
The DNA here is from genome assembly GCA_021787335.1 of Bacillota bacterium. Lineage (GTDB taxonomy): Bacteria > Bacillota > Sulfobacillia > JAJYWN01 > JAJZPE01 > JAJZPE01. The sequence goes on from JAJYMC010000048.1 coordinate 13,705, forward strand.
AATGGGGAGATTATCGACGAAGTCGGCCTGTCCGGCCTGGACCATCTGGGCCCGGGTAGCCGCTTCGGACACTTCCTGGAAGACCACCTTGTCGAAGTGCTTTCCCTTCCAGCCGCCCCAGTACTGATCGAACTTCTTGAGGACGACTTCTTCCTTGCCCTTGAAGCTGTCGAGCTGATAAGGACCGGTGCCGGCTTCGTGGCCCTGGGAGAACCAGTCCTCGCCGTTTTGCTGAACGGCCTTGGGGTCGAAGATATGAGCGCCGTAGCCGGAAGCCACGATCAGGTCCAACGGGGCCGCGTATGACAGGTCGAACTCTATCTTGTATGGATCGAGAACCTTGATGTCTTTGACCGGGGCCCAGATGAACGAGGCGCCGTTGCCCCTCTTGATGGTCCTCTCAATAGACGCCTTGACCGCATCCGCGGTCAGTTCATTCCCGGTGTGGAACTTGACTCCCTTACGGATGTCGAAGGTCCAGGTGAGCCCGTCGTCAGAGGTTTTGTACCCCGTCGCCAGGACCGGGGTGAGCTTGTTCGCCTCCGGATCATAGCGAAGCAACGTCTCATAAACGTTGTTCATCATGATGATCTCATTCGAGAAACTGTCGCTGGGATCCCAAAAGACAACAACCTGGTTGGCACTGACGTACACGGCCACCGGCGGGGTGTTGCCGCTCTCCGCACACCCCGTGACGCCTACGACCAGCGCCAGAATGAGGGTGGCGATCACTACTCTAACGACGCCCCTCTTCACTTTGACCCCTCCCGCCCTGTCTTTTTATTTGTTGATTATACCACCTCAACATAGCCCTGGGTTAGGTCATAATGGGCAAAAATACAGGACTGAGTCTGTCCACCTTGGACAAGGCCGGCTTCCCGACCGTGGTCAGTCCTTACTCCGCCTCTTTCCGGTCCCGCCGTCCCTGGCTTTTCAGGTAACGGTGGGCCTTGAGGCCCAGGATCAGCATCCCCAGGCGGTCGCCCAGGAAGCTCTCGACCCCCAGGATCTCCTTGATGCGGGCCAACCTGTATTTCACGGAACTCCGGTGAATGAACAAGCGGGCGGCGGTCTGGGTGATGTCCTGGCCGCTGTCAAGGAAGACCTCGAGCGTTTCAACCAACTGAGTACCGTGGGTCCGGTCGTAATCCAGGGCGGGTCTGAGGGTCCGAAGGGCGAATTCCCGCAGCTTTTCGTTGGCGTTAAGCTCAAAGAGCAGTTGGTAGAGACCCAGGTCCTGATACCGGTAAACCCGTCCGGGGCCAAACACATCGCGGCCCACTGATAAGGCCAGGCTGGCCTCGCGGAAGCTACGCCACAGGTCGTCGGGCGCCGGGTACACGCCCCCAACTCCGGCGGAGATCGTTATCTCGTCAAGGGCCCGAGCGACCTCTACCCTGATCTTCTCGGCCAGTTCCCACGTGCACTGCTTGACCTCGGCGACCGACAGTGATTTGCCGAAGGACGGTAGGATGATAAGGCTATCGCTCTTTTCTACGATGATATCGTCCTGGGAATTCTCCCTTCGGGCGACCTTACTCACCAGACCGGACAGCTGGCTCTTGATCTCCTGCACACTATGCTCGCTCTTTTTCGTTCGTAGGACGAACTCCTCGAAGTCGTCGATGTCGATGATCAGGACTATCCGCTTATCGACGAGCCGCCACCCAAAAAACTCGGCCCGGAGAACGATGGCCTCGGGGGTCCGGAAATTGCCGACGAGGAGGTCGTCCATGAAATCGCTCTTCAAGTGGCGCCTGGAAACGACGGCCTCTACGAGGGGGGTGATGACCTCGATGTAACCGCCCTCTTCGGGCAACTCGATGAGGGGGAGTCCCCGGCTTTCGGCGACCGTGACGGCCTCCCGGGGCACGCCCCGCAGGAAGCTTTGCCCGTCAACCGCCAGGGCCGCGGCGCCGCCGTCGTCAAGCAGCTTGACCAGGTCGACCTGGGCCTTGAGGTCGTCCTTTATCGCGTAAAAGCTGGTCAGGAAGAAGATGTTCGGCCGAACCCATTTCCTGATGTCGGGCATCTCGATCACGTCGACATGCTCGATCACCCGTGAAAGGCCCTTGTTGCCGGCCAGGAGCCGTGCCTTCTTCAAGAGCCCGATCGATAACGCCTCGCGAACGGTGATCCCCATGGCCGCCTCCCAGTGCAACTCCACTCTCGTGTTTTGGCCGCCAACCAGCACTTCGGCCGCTAACCAGTGCTTTGGCCGTTAATTCGGTGCGGCGAATGGCATTCCTGCAAGAGAGGACAGTCCTAGTAGTTACCAAGCCATGGCTCCAGCCCTCCCCCGCCGTGGTTCACCGCCGTCCCACAGCCCGCATATGATGCAACCGTCCCATGACCGTCTGGGCGCGCGTCCCGACCCGGAGGATGTGAAGAGGTGGTACCGATGAACCCCAGGAACGGCCGCCACCCCTGGCGCCCGTGGCTGCTGCGCGGGGCGGCCCTCGTCATCTTCCTCGGCCTCTGGCAGGGCGCGGCCAGCCTGCGGCTGGTCAACCCGGTCTTCCTGCCGGCCCCGTCGAGCATCGTCTCGGCCTTCGTCACCACCCTCAAGGACGGGGCCATCGTCATCAATAGCCTCATCAGCCTGCGCCGCGTCCTTCTGGGTTTCGCCGCCGGGGCCGCCCTGGGCGTCCCGCTGGGCCTGGCCATGGGCCTCTACCGTGACGTCGAGCACTTCTTCGACCCCCTGGTCGAGCTGCTCCGCCCCATCCCGCCCCTGGCCTGGATCCCCCTGTCCATCATCTGGCTGGGCATCGAGGAGAGCCCGAAGATCTTCATCATCTTCCTCGGCGCCTTCTTCCCCATCCTCCTGGCCACGGTGGCCGCGGTCCGCAACGTCGACCCCTTGCTCATCCGGGCGGCGCGCAGCCTCGGGGCCACGGACCGTGATATCTACCTGCGGGTGGTCCTGCCGGCCTCGGTGCCGGGCATCCTGACCGGCCTCCGCGTCGGCCTCGGCGTGGCCTGGACCTGCCTGGTGGCCGCCGAGCTCATCGCCGCGCGGGCCGGCCTGGGCTACATGATCGCCGCCGCCCGCCGCTTCCTCGTCACCGAGGTCGTCATCATGGGGATGGTCGTCATCGGCCTCCTCGGCGTTCTGATGGAAGCCGCCCTACGGACCATCGAGCGGCGGATAACGTTCTGGGTCGAGAAGTAAGTCATCGGAGGTGCGGATCGTGTTTAGAAAACTGGGGCTCCCGGCGCTTGCCCTGGCCCTCGTGCTGTCACTGGCGGCCGCGACGGTCGCGGGCTGCGCGCCGAAGCCGGCGCCGAAAACGCTGGTGCGCGTGGGCATCCAGCCCGGCGTTTTCGTGACCCCCTACTTCATCGCCAAGGACCAGGGGTTCTTCGACTCCAAGGTCATCGAGATCAAGGAAGCCAGCTTCCTCTCGGGCGGGGCGATGAACGAAGGGATGCTCTCCGGGAACATCGACATCGGCTACCTCGGGGCGACGCCGGCCATCGTCGCGGCTTCCCGTGACCCTCGGGTGGCCATCATCGCCATCTGCGACCTGTCCGACGGCGGCGAGGGGATCCTGGTCCAGAAGGACAGCAAGATCAACACGCCGGCCGACCTCAGGGGCAAGAAGATCGCCGTGGCCAAGGGCTCGACGGTCCACCGCTTCCTCTATGAGGTCCTCAAGAACGCCGGGCTCGACCCCGACAAGGACGTCAGCATCTACGACATGAGCGTCGAGGACCAGGTCACGGCCTTGCAGACGAAGAACGTCGACGCCGTGGCCAACTGGGAGCCATGGATGACCAAGGCCGAGAAGGCCGGCGGCCGCCGGCTCATCGACGACTCGAAGGCGGTCGTCCGGACCTACGACGTGGTTTATGTCAACAGTGACTTCGCCAAGAAGCATCCCGAGGCGGTCAAGGCCTTCCTGGCCGGCCACATGAAGGGGGCGGAGTTCAAGAACACCAAGACCGACGAGGCCGCGAAAATCGTGGCCAAGGTCCTGCCCTTGACGCCGGACGAGATCCTGACGACGTTCAAGCTCTTCATCCACCCGGACCTCAAGGCTCAGCTGACGCCGGAGTTCTTCGGGGCGCCGAAGGAGAAGGCCCGCGCCGACATCGGTTACGACGTGGACTTCCTCTTCAAGCAAGGGCTCATCAAGAGCCAGCCGGACCTCGGCAAGCTGGTCGACACGCAGTACATCCTGGGGCTGTCAAAATAAGGCGGGCGAAACTAAGACCCCGGAAGGCGCCAAGCGCGTCCGGGGTCTCTTCATGTTCACCCTCCAGAGGGTGAAACCGGCGGCTTCACCTCCACGGGGGTGAGCCGCGGGTCATCGCCGCCTCACGGGGAGGAATGGGTCGGCCTGAGTCGAATACCGTTTACGTTCTGACCCGGATAGGGAAAACTGGCAACTGAGGGAATTGGAGGGATAGGATAAGGCTGGCGTGAGAGACTAAGGCCGGATGAGTGTGGGCCGACCGCTTCGAAGATTCCATTGACCCGTCAGGATAACTGGCCTTATATTATTGTAGTGGGCTCCGCCCCAAAACCTTTGACCAGCATCGAAAGGAAGGGATTCAAACCCCCATGGGCATCGTCGCCATCATCCCGGTGGCCGGGGTCCTGGCCTTCATCGTGGCCGCCTACCTCGTCCGCTATGTCATGGCCCAGGACACCGGAACGGACAAGATGCAGGAGGTGGCCCTGGCCATCCGCCAGGGAGCCTCGGCCTTCATGAACCGGCAGTACAGCACCATCGCCATCCTCGCCGTCGTCGTCAGCGCCATCCTCGGGGTGGCCACCGGCTCCTGGCGGACCATCGTGGCCTTCCTGGCCGGCGCCGCGGCCTCGGCCATCTCCGGCTACATCGGCATGTCGGTGGCCGTCATTAGCAATCTGCGTTCAGCCGCCGGCGCCAAGAAGAGCCTCAACAACGCCCTGACCATCGCCTTCCGCGGCGGGGCCGTGTCCGGCCTGGCCGTGACGACCCTCTCGCTCCTCGGCGTGACCGCCCTCTTCTATCTGTACGGTGGCGGCTCGAACCCTGAGATCGCCCCCCTGGAGATCGTCGGGTTCGGCTTTGGAGCCAGCTTCGTCGCCCTCTTCGCCCAGCTCGGCGGCGGCATCTTCACCAAGGCCGCCGACGTCGGGGCCGACCTAGTCGGCAAGGTCGAGGCGGGTATCCCCGAGGACGACCCGCGCAACCCGGCGGTCGTGGCCGACCTCGTCGGCGACAACGTCGGCGACTGCGCCGGCCGTGGCGCGGACCTCTTCGAGTCCACCGCGGCTGAGAATATCGGGGCCATGATCCTCGGCATCGCCCTCATCCCGGCCTTCGGCGTCAAGGGCATCCTCTTCCCGCTGGTCGCCCGGGCCTTCGGGATCATCGCCTCCATCGTCGGCATCTTCTTCGTCCGCGTCCGCGAGGACGAGCCGCCCATGGCCGGCCTCAACCGCGGCTTCTACGTGACCTCCATCCTGGCCGCCATCTTCCTCTTCTTCGTCACCCGCTCGATGCTCTCCGCTCCTGGCGTCAACTTCATGTACTTCTACCTCGCCGCCCTGGTCGGCATCGCCACCAGTTGGGTCTTTGTCTACATCACCCAGTACTACACGGAATACCGCTTCCGCCCGGTGCGGGAGATCGCCAACGCCTCGCAGACCGGCCCGGCGACCAACATCATCGCCGGCGTGTCGGTCGGCATGGAGTCGGTGGCCGTCCCGGTCCTCGTCCTGTCCGTCGCCATCTACCTGGCCCACTGGCTCGGGGCCGCCTCGGGCATCGAGGGCGGCGGGCTGTACGGCACGGCCGTCGCCACCATGGGCATGCTCTCGGTCGTGGCCTACATCCTGGCCATGGACACCTACGGGCCCATCGTCGATAACGCCGGCGGCATCGCCGAGATGTCCGAGGCCCCGGAGGAGTACCGGACCCGCACCGACAAGCTGGACGCCAGCGGCAACACGACCAAGGCCCTGACCAAGGGCTACGCCGTCGGCAGCGCCTCGCTGGCCGCCTTCCTCCTCTTCTCGGCCTACATCGACGCGGTCAAGGCCAAGGCCGGCATCACCGGCACCTACGCCGTCGACATCGGCAAGCCGACCGTCTTCATCGGCGCCTTCATCGGGGCCATGCTGGTCTTCGTGTTCTCGTCCACCGCCATCCGGGCCGTCGGCAAGGCCGCCCAGGTGGTCATCATGGAGGTCCGGCGGCAGTTCAAGGAGATCCCCGGGATCATGGAGGGCACGGCCAAGCCGGATTACGCCAAGGCCGTCGACATCGTCACCATCGGCGCTCTGAAGGAAATGGTCGTCCCGGGCCTGATCGTCGTCGTCACCCCGGTCCTCGTCGGCCTGATCCTACGGGCCGAGGCGGCCGCGGCCTTCCTGATGGTCGGGACCATCACCGGCGTCATCCTCGCCCTCTTCCTCAACACCGGCGGCGGCGCCTGGGACAACGCCAAGAAGTACATCGAGGCCGGCAACCTCGGCGGGAAGCGTTCCGAGCCGCACAAGGCGGCCGTCGTCGGCGATACCGTCGGCGACCCGTTCAAGGACACCGCCGGTCCATCGCTCCACGTGTTGATCAAGCTCCTGTCGACGATCACCCTCGTCCTCGCCGCCCTGTTCGTGTAGGTGCGGGAAGACCAAGCCCCCCGGGGTCATCAGCCCCCGGGGGTCTCTTGTTGTCGGCTGAGAAGCGCGGGCGGACCCGGCTGTCAGACGTCAGGCAGTCTAGATTCTACTAACAATATAGACAAAAATTCTGACCTCTTTGCGTCACTAACCTCGCTAACGCCCCAGGAATTGGAATATCCGGTGGTGAATAGTGGCTTTGTCCCGGTTTTGTATGGGTATGGAAAGGGGCGTTTGTTCCTTGGTCGATGGTTCTAAGAGCGGGTTCTTGAGCGTCCTGCGCCACCGCGACTTCCGCCTCATCTGGACCGCTCAGGCCGGCTCGTACGTCGGCGACCGCCTTGAAGAAGTGGCCTTCTGGCTCCTGGCCATGCGCCTGGCCAACGGCTCGGCGGTGGCCGTCTCCCTGGTCCTCATCGCTTCGCGCATCCCGCACATCATCTTCGGCCCCGTGGCCGGCGTCCTTGTCGACCGTTGGGATAAGCGCAGGGTCATGGTCGCGTGCGACGTCATCCGGGCAGGCATCATCCTGACCGCCCCGTTCATACCCCGGGCCGAGCTGGTCTACGTGCTGGCCTTCCTGATGGCCACGGTGTCGGCCTTCTTCGAACCGGCGATCTTCTCCGCCGTACCGGAGACCCTGGCCGGCAAGGAAGAGATCATCACCGCCAATTCCCTGTCCTACTCCACCAAGTTCATCACCGATCTCGCCGGCTACGCGGCGGCCTCGGTCATCGTCGGGGCCATCGGCCTCGGCCCGGCGTTCTTCATCGACTCCTTCAGCTTCGTCTTCTCCGCCGCCCTCATCTCGCGGGTCCTCACCCGGCTCGGCCCGGCGCCTGCCGCGACGGGGGCCGCGGAGGCCGCGGCGACCGCAGCCGCACCGGCTCGGCCGACGTTCCTGTCTGAGCTCCTCGATGGACTTCGGTATCACAGGGCCAACCCGACGGTCCTCTCCCTCCTCGTCTCGACCAGCATGGGCCTGGTCGCCGTCGGCGGCATCAACACCCTACTGGTGGTGGCCGTTCCACATCTGCTCGGTGTGCCGGACCACTGGCTGGGGTACTTCGTCGCGGTCCAGGCGGTCGGGATGACTGTCGTCGCGTTGGCCCTGCAACCTTTGACCCGCATCTTCAACAAGGCCCGGCTCGTTGTCCTCGGCTTCCTGGTGGGTGGACTGGCCATCGTCACCCTGGCCTTCACCCACGACCTCGCCACCGGCTTCGCCATCTACTTCGTCATGGGCCTGGCCAACACGGCCTTCATGGCCCCGACCATCGCCTGGGCCCAGGAGATCGTGCCCTTCGAGTACCGCGGCCGGGTGATGGCCCTCCGCCTGACCGTCCTGAACCTCATCTTCGCCGTCTCCGCCTGGGGCTTCGGGATGGTGGCCGATCGCGTCGGCATCGTCCCGGTGCTGGCCGCGGCCGGCGGGGTGATGGCCGTGGCCGGGGTGGTCAGCGCCTTCCTGCCGGGCTTCCGCGCCCTCTGCTTCCAACCTGCGCCGCCCGAGCCGCACCAAAGTCTGCCGTATCAGCTCTGACTGCGGTGGTGCCGGAACCCGCTCCCGCCGCAAGGACACAAAAGAGAGCCGCTCCCGGGAAGCCGGGGGGCGGCTCTCTTCCTTCATCGTCCGCAGATTCCAAAGGGTCGCGGAAGCCCAGGACGCGTTGGGGGCATCCCGGGCCCCAGGGCATGCTCAGCTGGCTCCGATGGCCTTCCGCAGGCTCTCCTGCCCGCCCTGGCGGACCAGGGCGACGATAGCGTCGCCGGCCTTGACGACAGTGTCGCCGCGCGGGACGATGATCTCGTCGCCGCGGATGACGCTCATCAGGATGCAGTCGACCGGCAGGCGCAGCTCTTTGACGGCCTTATTGGCCGCGGGGGACTCGTTGGACAATGAGACCTCGACGATCTCCAGCCGGCCGCGGGCCAACGCGGCCAGGCAGACGAGGGTGTTCGAGCCGACCTCCTCCTCGAGGAGGCTGTAGATGATCCGGGTGCTCGAGACGGTGGCGTCGATGCCGAGCATGCGGAAGGTGTCCTCGTTGAGTGGGTTGTTGACCCTGGCGACGACGCGCTTGGTGCCGAACTTGCGCTTGGCCATCTGGCAGACGACCAGGTTGTCCTCGTCGTAGCCGGTCACGGCGACGACCACGTCGGCCCGGCCGATGCCGGAGCGTTCGAGGACGCGGACGTCGGCCCCGTTGCCATGCATGACCACGTCACCGAGACCTTCCTCCAGCCGGTGGGTGTGGTCGGCGTCCTTCTCGATGAGGAGCACCTCGTGGCCGTCATCGAGGAGGGTCCGAGCGAGGTAGAAGCCGATCTTACCGCCGCCGACGATGATGGCGTACATCGCCTAGGCCCCCTTCCCCGAAGCCTTGGCGGGCAACGAGTCGTGGATAAGCTTGACCGTGATGTCAGTCGGGCAGATGGTCTCGAGCCCGAACTCGCGGTAGATCTCCTGCAGGCGCGGGTCGAAGGTCCGGGCCAGGACCGTCTTCACCTTGTACTTCTCCTTGGCGATCTGGGCGGCCACGACATTGGTGTTGTCCAAGTTGGTCACGGCGACCACCGCGTCGGCGGTCTCGATACCTGCCCGTCGCAGGACGGCGTCGTCGATGCCGGTCCCAAGGATGATCCGGCCCTGGAAAGCTTCGGGCAGATGGACCAGGGCCAACCGGTCCTTCTCGACGACGGTGACCTCATGACCTTCGGATTCGAGGGTGGCCGCCAGGTCGGCGCCCACTCGGCCGCAGCCGATGATGATGACGCGCATGGTCTCACTCCCTGCTGCTGCGATACCCGACCCGTGCCATCCCCGCCGCGGCTCCGTCACCGCGAGCTGGGCACGGCGACGAACGACGGACGTTCCAGGATGACGTCGCACGGGGCGTGACGAACGACGAAATCGGCGGTGCTGCCGAAGAAGCGGTCCTCGAAGTTCGGCCGCTCGCCCAGGCCGAGGACGATGAGCTGCGTCGGCGCGGCCTTGGCCTCGTCGACGATGGCCCGCCCGGCCTTGCGGGCCCTGGCGACCTGCTTGCGGAGGCTCACGTTGTGCTGCCTGGCGACTTCCTCGGCTTCGGCCAGGACCTGCTCGGCCCGGCGCATCTCCTCTGGTACCGGGGCGTCGAGGGGTAGGGTCATCGGCAGCTCGACCACGTAGATGGCCGTCAACGAGGTCTTCTGGCTCTGGGCCAGATCACAGGCCAGGTTCAGAAGGCGCTGGGAGAGCCGGCCGCCGCGGGTCCCAACGAGGATCCGCCCGCCGACCTCGGCCAGCCGTTCGGCGCCCTCCTTGACCTTCACCATGATGGCCTGGGCCTTGGGCGGGTGCATCATCCACCAGAGGATGGTGATGACGCTCGAAGCGAAGACGACACCAAGGACCACGCCCACCGGCGTGGTGTGGATGGGAACGGGGGTCGTGGCGGCGACGGCTAGAAACAACGGACTTCCCCCCTCAGCGACCGGTCGCGCGACCGGTCAGGAGCATGACCAGGATGCGCACGCGGACCACCCCGAGGCCGACGAAGGCCAACCCGAGGAGCCACCCGGTGACGGTGCCGCCGATCGCGGCCATCCGGTAGACCATGAGGAGCCCCAGGGCGAGGGCGACCGACCCGGTGAACAGCTTGTACCGGTCAAGCATGCGCTGCTGTCGATCGGTCAGGGGCGGGCGTGGGCTCATGTTTCACTTGCCTCCTGTGGACGGTGCGGCTACGGCCGGCTCTTGTAAGGCCGCGGCGAATACGATTCGCCAGAGCGTAGTTTCACCAGAGAAATCAACACCAACTCCCCGGGCCTCTGAACCAGCCGATAACAGCCGAAAAGCGATATGCTCAGAGCATTTCCGCCAACTTCGTCAGGGTACCGCGGTGATCCACGCGCGGCTCACCGGGCTCGCGGTGCAGGAGTTCCTCGTCGACGAGGAAGGTCTTCAGGCCCAGCCGGGCGGCGACCATGTCGTCCTGGACGTCGTTGCCGGCCATCATCGCCTCTTCTGGCTTGACCCCGATGACGTCACAGATCTCCTGATAGTACTGGAGGTGCGGCTTGCACGCGTGCATGATCTCGTAAGAGGTGATGAGGTCGAAGGGGAAGTCGGCCACGCCGGCCCAGCGCATCCGCTCGACGATGGCGTAGACAGGGAACATCGGGTTGGTCGCGACGACCACCTTGAGGCCGCGGTCGAGGGCCTTCTGAACGACCGCGCGGGCCTCGGGCTTGCGGCGCGTGTAGCCCTCCAGCTTGCGGAAGTCGGAGGCGTAGAAGCGGTCGAAGCGCGGGATGAGGTCCCCGGCCGAAAGCTGGAAGCGGGGCAGGAAGTCGGCCCAGAAGACTTCCTGGTTCGTCCGGGACGGGTCCGTGTCCCGCATCATCTTCTCGGTCGAGGCCATGATGTGGGCGACGAGCTCCTGTCGCGGGACGAGGCCGTTGAAGCTCTTGGCCAGCGCGCCGAAGTAGTACTTGAGGAACTGGTCCATGTCGTTCCCGAGCAGAGTTCCGTCGAGATCGAGCAGAAGGGCGCGAAGCATCGTCTGTACCTCCCTCGCGACAATGAGGAGATAGGTTCGACGATTCGCGCCCGGAATCCTGTCAGAGACGCCATCCGCGGCGGCCACCCCGTGCGGCCGCGCGTGGGCCCTATGCGTGGCGGTCGAGCCGGCGGCCGAGGGCCGTGGCCACGTTCGCGCCGGCCCGCCGCACCGGATAGGTCAGGCCGCGGTAGGCGGCGACGGCCGAGGCGCCCAGGATGGCCCCCCAACCCGCCCCGTGGAGCTGGTCGAGGACGAGGTCGACGGTGTTCCCGATGACCTTCACCGCCTGCCACTTCCCGGCCAGGCTGAGGTCCCGCCAGCCGCGGGGCCGCAGGTCCGCGACGGCGTACTCAGCCTCGGGGGCCGGGGTGTACGATGGGTCGTTGTGCAACAGCCAGTCCCGGGCCACCCGCCGCCCGACGCGAAAGTCATGCTCGCGGAACTTCTCCTCGAAGAGACCGCCGAAGTGCCCCCAGAAGGCCCCCGCCAGCTCGCCGGGATCGGCCGGAGCCAGGTGGTGCAGGCGATAGCGGCGCTTACCGGCCAGGCCGCTGGCGCCCTCGAGGCGCAGGCGCAGGAGCAGGAAGAGGCGGCGATGAGTCGGCGCCACTGACGCCAGCGCCGCTGACTCCAGCGCCGCTGACTCCAGCGCCGCTGACTCCAGCGCCGGCGGCCAGCCGTTGGCCTCATGGCCGGCGGCCATCCGGGCGAGTCGATCATCGACGTCAGGCCAGTGTCGGCGACAGGCCGCGGTAAGGTCCAGAGCGGCCGCCTCGGCCGCTCCCGTGTCCAGGGCGATGACCACGCGAGCCCAATCGTCCCAGGCCTCTCCGAGGGCGGCCAGACGGGCGTTGGTCTTCTCGAACTGGACCATGTCCCGGCTGACCTGTTCGGTGATGGGGATGGTGGCCAGCCGGGCCAGGACCGACGCCGGCGAATAGCCTTCGGGACCCGGCGGGCCGGAGGCCTGGTCGCCGGGATCGCCGGGTTCGACGACGATGAATTCACGTCTCGACGGGTCCGAGGCATCGAGGTCGGCGATGGCGTCGATGGCCCGCCCGAGGGGCATCCCCTCGAGGACCCCGCCGTCCGAGCACCAGAAGCGGCGCTGGTCCCCGCCGATGTACCGGCCCGGGACCCAGGCCTCGAGTTCCTCCGGCGTGTGCTCGATGGGCACGGGCTCGAAGGCGACCGGAAAGGCCCCCGAGGCGACCACGGCCCGGCCGATGTCCGACCACCGGCCCGAATCATAGGGCGCCTTCGGATCCAGGTCGAAGGTCTTCAGGTCCTGGTGGGCGACCGTGTCTATGGACGGCGGGTCGCCCGACGTGCCGAAGCGGAACCGCAGGCCATCGAGGTTGGTCAGCGTGGCGACCAGCCTGACCGGCCCGGCGGCCAGGGGCGTCGCACCCGCCGCCGGCGGCCGGAGCCACTCATCGACCAGTTCGCCGACGGCCGCCCCGGACAGGATGGAGCGCCGCCGGCCGGCCACCGGCCCGGTGAGGCGGCCGGCACTGGCTCCCTTGACCCAAGCGTCGTGGACGTCCTCGATGGGCGACCCAGTCACCAGTGAGTGCACGACCAGCGACGACGTGAGGGCGCCGGCCGACGTCCCGACAAAGACGTCCGGGATGAGCGGCGGAGAAACCTCGTTCTTCTTGGCCTGTCTGATGGCGTAGAGGAACTCGTATACGGCCCCGCCCTCGTATGGTCCGAGGGCGGCCGCCCCGGAGATGACGAAAGCGACCTTCGGCGGGCTGCCGGAGGTCGCTTGTGACGCGGTGAAACGCATCGTCCAGCCACCCCTTCCGTCCGGTCCCCGTTCAATATACTATTCGGGTGGCGGAAGATGCCTTTCGGGGCGGGCACGGATGGCCGGGGGGCTGGTCAGCGGCCGGTCGGGGGGGGGGTGGAGCGGGGCCTATTCGGCGGCGACGAAGATGCTGAAGGTCAGGACCAGGGCGACGGCGACGGCGATGGCCGTGTAGGCCCAGTCCCGCTCGACCAGAAAGCCGATGATGCAGGTGACCACGCGGATGGCCGGGGTCATCATCAGGAGAAGGATGCCCACGGTGATGATGGCCATCGGGTTCCCATGGAACGCGGCGACCACCGTGGCCACGATGGGCCCGGTGTGGTGGGACGCGGCGCCCGGGTTGAAGAACAGGAGGACCAGCCCCAGCAGCATGACGGCGATGCTCGCCATCACGCCGACGAGCAGTACGTAATGGAGGATTTGATTCAGGTCGACGTCGACGCGTTTGCGCTCGGCGGCGGCCTTCGCGTTCTCGTTACTCACCGCTATTCACCTCGTTTGTGGGGTCGCTCATCGGACTTCGATGCCGAAGGCCTTGAGAATCATCTGCACGGCCATGGCCAGCATGACCACGACCAAGATGGAGAGCAGGTGACGCGTGTGGATCCGGGGAGCGACTCGCGCCCCCAGCCGGGCCCCCAGGAAGACCCCGATGGCCGTCGGCGCCGCGACGAGCGGGTCGATCATCCCGCGCGAGTAATAGATGAACGCGCTGGCGACGGCGGTCACGCCGATCATGAAGTTGCTGGTGGCCGTGGCCGCCTTGACCGGTATCCCCATGCCGAGGGTCATGGCCGGCACCTTGATGACCCCGCCGCCCACACCGAGGAGGCCCGAGAGGTTCCCGGCGAGGAACGACGCCACGAGGCCGATCGGGATGTTGCGGACCTTGTAGGTGACGTCCTTGTGCAGGTACGGGTCATGGTAAGAACCGCCGAGCCGGTCATCCGGGTCCTTGGGGATGATCTTGCCCTCCGACTTGCGGCGGAACAGGGTGATGGCGACGAGGATCATGACCGTGCCGAAGATGCCGCTCAGCACGTTCTTGCTGATGTAGCCGGCGACCAGCCCGCCGACGACGGCCCCGATGGTCGTGAAGGTCTCGAGGGTCATGCCGAGCCGGATGTTCGAGAAGCCCTCGCCGACGTAGGTGCTGGCGGCCGCCGAGGACGTGGCGATGACCGCGACGATGCTGGCCCCGATGGAGTTGTGGATGGGCTCTCGGAAGACCAGGGTCAGGAGCGGCACGATGAGGATGCCGCCGCCCAATCCGACCATCGCCCCCAACAAGCCCGCGGCAACGCCCAGGACGGTGATGCCGAGAAAGGTAGCGAAGGAAACCAAGTAAGCCTGCCTTCTTTCCCTGTGGTGTCGTCTTGAAGCTTCACGGCGCTCGGGCGGCGCTCAGGCGCCACCGGAACCACCAATATCAGTATTCTACCACAGGGACGGGAACGTGGCGTGTTTTTTGTCGAGGCCGGTCATTCGGTGCCGGCCGTGGCGCACACCTGGACCTCGACCTTTTCCACGTATGTGTCGACGACGAAGACGGACCGTTCCGGGAACCGGTAACTGAGCCGCACCGTCACGGCCGCCGACACCTCGAAGGTACCTGGCCTGGCCCAGATGACGTAGAACACCGGCCCCGGGTCGATGCTGACGACCTTGTTCTCACTGTACGGCGGGTCGTCGACCTCGGCCGTGACCCGGAACTCGGCCGGTTTGCCGGTGACCCACATCTTTGGGCCGTCGATGACGCTCCTGACCCGAGGCTCACGGATGGTCTCGGCTTTGAACTCGCGGGGCCGCCCGGCCTCCTCCTCGGGAACGGTGAAGGCCCAGGTCAACTGACGGATGACGGCGCCGTTCTGGTCGATTGAGCGGGCCGCGGCCGTATACTCGCCCGGGGCGTACGCGTGGCTCTGGGTCGCCGTCGTGTTGGCCGGGTCCGGGTCCTCGGCGGTGGTCCCATCGCCGAAGTCCCATTCCCACTTCTGATGGACGGTGCTCCGCGGGTCCCGATGGGTCGTGCGTTTGCTGCGCCGGATGACCCTGATGGTCGGCGCGGGACCCGCCGGCGCCTGCGTGGGCGGCCCCGGCGGCGATCCGTCGGCGCTGTCACCACCGTGCTTATCCGCGACGGTTTCCTCTTCCGGCACCCAGGTGACCCGGTAGTCCACCTGACCCGGCGCTTTACCGCCCGGCTCGACCACGCGCTCCAGGCCCGGCTCAGCCACGAACCGCAGGCCGACGAGCACCCGCCGGTACGACCCGCCGAAGCCGCCGAAATCGGCCGTCAGCGGCGAGGAGGGACCATCCCCCTCGAGGTCGCGGCGCTCGGTCATGCCGTCCGCGCCCTCGGCGCGGGCCCAGGCAGTCAGGGTCAGCCCCGGCTCCCGCCGCGAGGGCGGGGATAGCTCGACCACCAGCCGCCCCGGCCCGGTCAGGAATTCATCGCGAATCTCGAGGTAGGCCGGCCGGTTGGCGACGGCCTCGAGGCGTCCCTCGCTCTTCCACGGGCGAGACACATCCGCCGTCGAGCCGCGTGGGCGAACGACCCGCGACCTTTCACCGCCCAACTCGTCAAGGACGAGGTCCTGGATATCATACCGCTCCAGGAGCGACGCGGGGTCGCGGGAGGGCGCGCCGCGGACGACGATGAAAGCATCGTCCTCTCGTACGGGCAGGCTCATCGCCCTCAGCTCGGTCCGCAGGTCGTTGGCCGCCGGCTTGGCCTTTCCAACCAGGCCGGACAGGCCGGTCCAGAGGTTCGGCCAATTCGGCGCGATGGTGACGTAGCGCGGGTCAGGCGGGCCGTCACTGGTGGCGAAGGTGGCCTGATTCTCCAGGGTCTCGCGCCGCGCCGCCTCCCGCTCGTTCCAGAACTTGAGGAAGTAGTTGGCCAGGATTACGTCGCCGTCGCCGGGCGCGGCCCCGCCGCCCATCGGCAGGATGTAGTCCTCGGTGGTCAGGCGGGCCGCCGGGGCAGCCCAGGCGTCGAAGTCGAGGAGTTCGGCCACGGCCAGCCCTTCGGCCTGCGTCCGGCGCTCACTCAGGAGCCGTCCGCCCAGACTCGTCGCGAGCTTGGCGAGGAGGTCGAGGATGACCCGTTTCAACCCACCCGCCTTGGCTTTGGGAATGGCCTCGAGGAGGTCGAGGTCCTTCAGGCTGATCGGGCCCTTGTTCTGATACAACCGGGCGTAGTTGTACTCGGCCGCCCGCATGGCCTCGACCTCGAGGAAGGCAAGGGTCAGCGACTCGTCGACGTCGGGCGGGCGCTGCACCATCCGGGCCAACGCCGGGTAGCGCTCCATGGCCGGCGGCGCCTGAGCCCCGGCGACGGTCCGGTCGAAGAGGGCCCTCTCCTTGTGGGCCAGCCAGGTCAGGAAGTCCGGATGTCCGCCGCCCTCCGAGGACAGCTTGTCCTCCCGGAAGTAGCGGACGACCAATGGCTCATAGACAGACAGGGCGCGGGCCGCCACATAGGCCGCCTCGTCGATGGGGTCGGGGTCGGACGGCCTCTCGCCGGCCGGAAGGCGGCCGAGGGCGACGCGGAAGGCCACCTGGCGTTCGAGTTGAGCCGCCAGTCGCAGGGCGGTCGCGGCGAACGAGCCCCGGTTGGGTGGGGCGACCATGACCAGCGTCCGGACGGGGACGGGGTCCTCCCCCACCAACAGGGCCAACCGGGCGGCCAGCCCGGACGCGCCGACGGCGATGACGTTGACCCGTCCCCCACCGCTATCCGCCGCCCGGCGGATGGCCTCGGCCACGTCGGCGGCCTCGAGGACGTAGTCCCGGTCCCCCCCGGCCAGGATGACGAGGTCCCGGCCATCCTCGTAACCCTGCGCCCGCAGGCGGTCCAGCAACGCCCCGCCGGAGCCCTCGGGGCCGGCGTAGACCAGTGGCGGGCGGCCCCCGGCCGTGGTCTGTCCCCCGGCGGCCCGGCCCCCGTCTTCCCTCATTCCCGCCGCGGCCATCGTTCCGCCAGCCGTCACCAGCGCGCCGGCCAGCAGGGTCGCGACGCAACCCAGAGCCACCGTCCGAGCCCAGGCCGGGCCCATCCGTCGAGGACGCAACGTCATTCCCCTCCGCTCATCGGACTTGCAGTTCACTCCTGAGCCACCAGCCGTGATTGGTGACCATCAGCCGCGTGGCGCGGGCCCGACCGGCCAGGGTCTCATCGACGGCGAGCCGCCACTCCTCGCCTGGCTCGAGGTCGCGGACGGCACCCCCGACCTCCACCCATAGGTGGCCGTAACTCTCGCCCGGGCGCAGGGTGAAGCGGCGTCCGAGGTGCTCGAAGGTGGCCGCCCCACCCTCATCCACCGAGACCAGGGCCAGCGGTCCGCGGGCGAGTCGCCCGGACGGATCGATCCGTTCCGCCCCGCCGATGGGCCGGCCCACGTCATACCGCCAGGGCAGCCGTCGCACGGGCAGGAGCGCCTCATCCAACGGCACGCTGAGGTCCTCGATCAGGAGGCGGACCAACGCCCGGTAGCGTCCGCGGGGCGCCATATCCGGGCGGGCCACGGATAGCCTTCGCCCCTCCGGGTCGAGCGCCACCGCAAGGGCCGGCGCCAACCCGGGAACGACGGCCGTCCGCAGGACCCCACTGTCCGTCTCGGTCACCGAGATGAGCAGGAAACGCGAGTCTGGCCGAACGGCGCCGCACCCGCCGCCGGCCAGGGCCGCCACGCCCCAGGCGGCGGCCAGGCACACGCCGGCGATGAGCAACACCCCCATCGCCCGGCGGACCCCCGAAGGTCTTCGGCCAGCCTCGTCCGGTCCGAACGGGAACCAGAAACTCAAGTGGCCATCCCCCTCTCGCAAGGACGGCCGGCAGCTTTCGGTGACCCCCTCCGTTTCCCTTCCGCCGACCGGCCCTGTCGAACGAAAAACGCCCGCCACGGTTTCGCGGCTCGGGCCGGCCAACGTACAAAGCCCCGCGCGCCAACGTTCTGGCGGCGGGGCTTCTTCTCGCGCCCCTTCGGGCGTGGTATACTGGTCGTGGCTCACGCCGGAAAAGAGGCACCACTCGTGGATTCGACGCAGCGACAAATGCGCCAGGGCATCTTCCGCATGGTCTGGCCGGCGACCATGGAAAGCGTCCTTCAGTTCACCGTAGGCATCGTCGCCACGGCCATGGTCGGCCGGCTCGGGGCGACCTCCATCGGCGCCGTCGGGTTGAGCCAGCGTCTCTTGCAGACGGTCTGGGCGCTGTCCCAAGCGGTCACGGTCGGCGCGACTGTCCTCGTCGCCCAGGCATACGGGGCCGGGCGCCAGGACGCGGCCGAGAAGTCGGCGCGGCAATCCTTGCTCGTCGCCCTCTTCGGCATCGTCGCCTTCACCGCCGCTGTGCTGGCCGCGCCGGCTCGATTGCTGAGCCTGTTCCACCCGACCGCCGACGTCCTCGGCCTGGCCGTCGGCTATCTCCGCGTCGTCGCCTGGGGCGTGCCCTTTACCATGCTCACCCTGGTCATCGGGAGCATCATGCGGGGCACCGGTGACACGCGCACGCCCCTGGTCATCGCCATCCTCGTCAACATCGTCAACGTCATCGGCAACTACCTGCTGATCTTCGGCCACCTGGGCTTCCCGGCCCTCGGCGTGCGCGGCTCGGCCGCGGCCACCCTGATCGCCCAGGGCACCGGCATCGTCATCGCCGGTTACCTGCTCTTCACACCGGGTCCGCGCTTCGGCGTCAGGCCGTTCGCCTCATGGCGCCCCGACCTCGCCGAGTTCCGCCGCATCCTCGGGATCGGCGTCCCGGCCGCCGCCGAATCGCTGGCCTGGCAGTTCGCGGCCATCCTGCTGACCATCCTCATCGTCAGCTTCGGCACGGTGGCCCTGGCCGCCCACACCCTCGGGCTGCAGGCCGAGGGCCTGTCCTACATGCCGGCCGCGGGCTTCGCCATCGCCTCGACCACGCTGGTCGGCCAGAGCCTGGGGGCCGGAGACCCGAAGCTGGCCCGCCGCTACACGGCCGAGATCGCTCGCTGGGCGGTCTACATGACCCTGGTCACGGCGGCCGTCCTGGTCTTCTTCCCCGCCGCGGTGATGGGCCTTCTGACCAACGACCGCGCGGTCGTCGCCCTCGGGGCCAAGTACCTGATGCTGATGGGCCTGGCCCAACTGCCGCAACAGGTTGGCGGCGTCCTCAACGGCGCCCTCCGCGGTTCAGGCGACACGCGCAGCCCGATGCTCATCGCCTTCGCCGGGTTATGGCTCGTCCGCCTGCCCCTCGCCTTCCTCCTCGGCCGTCACCTCGGCCTCGGCGTCATCGGCGTCTGGGCGGCCATGACCTTCGACCTTTTCGTCCGCTACGCCCTTATCCACACGACCTACGTCAGGCGGCAGCGACACTTCGCCTCACGGGCCGCCGAGCTGGTTCAGTAGGTCCTTGGCCGGCTGGTAATCCGGGTTGACGGCCAAAGCCTGCTTCAGTGAGGCCTTGGCGAGGTCCGGCCGGCCCGTCCGGGCATAGACGATGGCCAGGTTGTAGTGGGCGGCCGCGTTCTCCGGGTTGGCCGCGGCCGAGGCCTTATAGAGCCCTTCGGCGGTCTGATAGTCGCCGGCCTCGGCGGCCTTGTTCCCGGCCATGAAGTCATAGAACCACTTGGAGCGAGGCGGGTGCAGCGAGAAGGCGACCGCCCCGATGAAGGCGGCGGCGATGACCGCCGAGGTCAGGGCCTTGCGCCATGGCTTTTCGGCCGCCCGCGGGGCCACGATATAGCTCATTCCCAGCCCACCGAGGAGTCCTCCGACGTGGGCATAATTGTCGATGCCCGGGTTGACCAGTCCGAAGCCGAGGTTGATCAGGAGCGGCGGGAGGATGGCCGACCATACGCCCGGCCCGATGCGCCGCCGGTTGACCAGGGCGAAGTAGACGAAGGCCCCGAAGAGGCCGAAGATGGCCCCCGAGGCCCCCACCGAAAGGCTCGAACTGAAGATGAGGCTGGTCACCGTGGAGATGAGCCCGGCGACGAGGTAGATGACCAGGAAACGGGTCCGGCCGTAGAGCAGCTCGACCCCGATGCCCAGGCTATAGAGGGCGTAGCTGTTCAGCAACAGGTGGATCAGGCCGGCGTGGAGAAAGATGGGCGTGATCAGCCGCCAGTATTGACCCGACCAGATGAGCACGTCGTACTTGGCCCCGAAACGAATGAGGGCGTTGGGGTCGCCGCGGCCGAGGATGTCCGTGACCGCCCAGACGACGACGTTCACGGCGAGGATGGTGTAGGTCAGGTAGGGCCTGGGACGTGCGGGCGGCGCGCCGCCCTCGGTCAGTTCGCTCATCCTTCACCGATTATCCTTATCTCCTGGACGAGGTCCAGGTTGAACTTGGCCTTGACCTCCGCCCGGATGCGCTCGATCAGCTCCAGGACGTCGCCGGCCGTGGCCCCGCCGCGGTTGACGATGAAGCCGGCGTGCTTCTCGGAGACCTGGGCCCCGCCGATCCGCGCCCCGCGCAGCCCGGCCTGGGTGATCGTCGGGCCGACGAAGTGATTCGGCGGGCGCCGGAAGACGCTGCCGGCGCTCGGCAGTTCGAGGGGCTGACTCCCGGCCCGCCGCCGATCGAACTCGGCCATCTCGGCTTCGATGGCCGACCGGTCGCCGGGTTTGAGCCCCAGTTCCGCGCGGAGGGCGACGAGGTCCGCGCCCTGCAGGGCGCTGTGGCGGTAGGCGAAGTCCAGGTCGGCCGCCGACAGCCAGGCCCGGGTGCCGTCCGGGCGCATGACCTCGACCCGCTTGACCACGTCCTTCATCTCACCGTCGTAAGCCCCGGCGTTCATCACCAGCGCGCCGCCCAGGGAACCGGGGATGCCGCAGGCCCAGGCCAGTCCGGCCAGACCGCGGGCGGCCGCCAGCCGGGACAGTTCGGCCAGGGGCAGGCCCGCCCCGGCGCTGATGACCGAGTCGCTGACCTCGGTCCCGTCGAGGCCTTGGCCGACGCGGACGACGAGGCCGCGGACACCCCGGTCGCGGACCAGAAGGTTCGTCCCGCGCCCGATGACCGTCAGGGGCACGCCGCCGTCGCGAGCCCAGAGGAGCAGCCGCCGCAGGGCTTCCTCGCCGGCCGGGGCGGCCAGGATGTCGGCCGGGCCGCCGATGTGGAACGAGGTGTGCTCACTCATCGGGGCGTCGACGACCAGCTCGAGCCCGGGGACCTTCTCCCTGAGCTGTTCGGCCAGCACCGCCCGACGTTCGCGACTGTATGCCTGAGCCACTGTCCGGTCCCCTCCCCGGCCGGGCCTCGACGGCCCGCGCCCGACTCATCATCCACGCGCCTCAACCATCACGGAGGCCACCGCCATGCTCAGCAAGGAACAGTTCCGCCAGGTCTACGAGCTCCTCGACCAGGTCACCCCGCTCCCCGAGGACTGCGGTCGGCTGTGCGACCGCAAGTGCTGCACCGAGTGGGAGAAAGGGGCCGGCATGTACCTCCTGCCCGGCGAGGAGGTCATGTTCACCCGCGACGAGGACTGGCTGCGCTGGGAGTCCCATTCCACCGACGCTTACGAGTTCTGCCCGGCCTGGCACGGTGATTTCTTCTTCGTCGCCTGTACGAAGCCCTGCCCCCGCGACCGGCGGCCGTTCGCCTGCAGGACTTTCCCTCTCGCCCCATATCTTACTCCGGACGGGCGACTGACCATGCTCCTCGACGACAACGGCATCCTCATCTGTCCGTTCGTCCGCGAGGGGCACCTCGAACGCCTCGACCCGCGCTTCATCGTCTCCGCCCGCCGGGCCTGGGCGATCCTCCTGACCGATGACCTCATCCGAGCCGACGCCGAGTGGCAGTCGCGGCGCCGTGACGAGGCCGGCGGGGCCTGGACACGGCTCTTCCGCGGACGGTGAACGACAAGGGCAGCCCCGATCCATCGGGGGCTGCCCTTTTCATGTTCTCACCGGATCGTTTCCGGGCTCGCTCGGCTCAAGCCGTTCCTCCGGCCACCTTGCTCGCCTCGCGGGCTTGGGCCGCCGTCTTCGTGGCAATGGCCCCCCTGGCCGCTCCGGCCGGCTGGGCGGGCCGTCCGGCCTGGACCGCCTTGAACAGTCCGAGCATCTCCTCCTCGGTGTGTCCCTTGAGGAGCTTCGGCTCGACGTGGATGACCGAGTCCAGGAGGGCCCGGACGATGGCCTGTGAATCGAGGCGCTTCTTGCCCACCCGCGTGGCGCTGGAGACCTTCTTCAGCCACTCGGCCTGGTCGGCGTAGATGGTCAGGACGGAGACGACCTTGGCCCGCAGTTTCGGGCCGCTCGGGACCGGCGCCGGCGGAGTCTGGGCGGGCTGGGTCGAGACGAAGGCGACGGCCGGCTTGGCGGCCGGCGGCGCCGTGACGGGCTTGGCCGCGCCCTCCTGTCCGGCCGCGCCGGCCTCCCCGGCGGCGGCTGTCCCCTTCGGCTCCGCGGGCTGCTTCTTGGCCGCGTCGCGCGAATCCTGCCACCCGTCCCGGGCCAGTTGTAGCATCTGTGGCTCCATCCGGGCCTTCGGGTTCGAGACCACCTGGCTGAACCACTGGACGGCCTTGGCCGGGTTGCCCACGCGGCGGTGGAGCTCGCCGATAAGGTAGGTCACGGCGACCTCGCTCATCTTGCCGATGGGCATCGGCTCGCTGTTGAAGGCCTTCTCGTAGGCCTCGAGGGCCTTCTTGACGAGCTCGGCTTCCTTCGGATCGTGTTCCGCTCGATAGAGCCAGGCCGTCCTCAGGTAGAGACTGGCGAAGACGCTGTTCTTGGAACCCCTGATCTCAGCGCACTTGACCGCCCGTTCGTAGGCGGCGACGGCCTTCTTCGCGTCCCGCTCGCCGCTGAAGTCGATGCCGGCGTAGCCCATCTCGGCCAGGCCCTTGGCCAGCTTCTGCTGGTCTCCCGGGGTGACCTCGGCGAAGGCGGCGTCGGAGGCGGCGTACCCGCAGTGCGGGCAGACCCAGACGCTGTAGAGATTCGGGTTGACGTTCTGATAGGTCACGCAGAAGTCCGTGTCGCGTTTGCTGACCATGCACATGGACCGCCGGACCTTGCGTGCGTTGAACGTCTTCTGGCAGACGGGACAGGTCTCTTCCTGATCGTAAAAGATCTTATCGTTCGCCAAAGGCATCCTTCCCCTCCCCCAAATGCCTGTCGACCGTGATATCGGTTGGGCGGGGGGACCTCTTTACATTTTGAGGAAAAGATGTTCAAAACTCGGACACCCCCCCAAGCGAACCCCTCAAAAAGAGGAGCCGCCCCATCTTCGGGGGCGGCTCCGGTTAGACTGGCGTTCAGCGCGGCCGTCCGGCTGGTGCTTCTCCTCAGGCCACCCAGCAGGCGACCTTGTGGCCGGCGCCGCGGTCGGTCAGCTCGGGTTCCTTCTCCGAGCAGGCCGGCTTGGCCAGACGGCACCTCGTCCGGAAGTGGCAGCCGCTGGGCGGGTTGATCGGGCTGGGCACGTCGCCTTCGAGGATGATCCGGCGGCGCTCCTCCTCGACCGTGGGGTCGGGGATGGGAATGGCCGACAGGAGGGCCGTCGTGTAGGGATGGGACGGGTGGGCGTAAAGCTCGAAACCATCGGCTATCTCGACGATCTTGCCGAGGTACATGACGGCCACGCGGTTGGAGATGTGCTTGACCATGGCCAGGTCGTGGGCGATGAACAGGTAGGTCAGGCCCATCTTCTCCTGGAGGTCCTGGAGCTTGTTGACCACCTGGGCCTGGATCGACACGTCCAGGGCCGAGATGGGTTCGTCGCAGATGATGAAACTCGGGTCGGCGGCCAGGGACCGGGCCAGCCCGATGCGCTGCCGCTGCCCGCCCGAGAACTCATGGGGGAAGCGGCTGGCGTGCTCGCGGCTCAGGCCGACCGTCTCGAGGAGCTGATAGATGCGCTCCTTACGGGCGTCGCCCTTGGCCAGGCCATGGATGTCGAGGGGCTCCCCGACGATGTCGCCGACGGTCATGCGGGGGTTCAGCGAGGCGTACGGGTCCTGGAAGATCATCTGGATCTTCCGGCGCACCCGGCGCATCTCCTCGGCCGGCAAGTCGTAGATGGACTGCCCGTCGAAGACGACCTTGCCCGAGGTCGGCTCGTAGAGCCGGGCCACGGTCCGTCCGACGGTGGTCTTGCCGCAGCCGCTCTCGCCGACGAGGCCGAGGGTCTCACCCTTGGCGATCTCGAAGCTGATGTCGTCGACGGCCTGGACCCATTCGTGGGAGGCGCCGAACGACAGGCCGGCGGCGGCCACCGGGAACCACTTCTTGAGGTGCTCGACCCGGACGAGGGCCTGGCCGTTATGGCCGTTTCCGCCGCTCATGCCGGCACCCCCTTCTTGAAGCCGGCCACGGCGGGCGCGGCGGGGTGCTGCAGCCAGCAGGCCACGTGGTGCTGCCCGTTCCCGTTGACCGGGACGAAGGGTGGCTCCTGCTCACGGCAGATCTTCATGGCGTGGTCGCACCGAGGGTTGAAGCGACAGCCCACGGGCGGCTTGAGGAGGTCCGGCGGCTGCCCGTAGATGGGCACCAAACGGCGCTTCTCGGCCGCGTCGAGGCGCGGCACCGACCTCAGCAACCCCCAGGTGTAGGGATGCTGCGGGATTCCGTAGATCTCGTTGACCGGACCGTACTCGACGATCTTCCCGGCGTACATGACGATGACCCGAGTCGCCAGGCCGGCCACCACGCCCAGGTTGTGGGTGATGAGGATGATCGACATCCCGGTGGCCTTCTTGAGGTCCTTGAGTAACTCGATGATCT
This sequence comes from Bacillota bacterium, assembly GCA_021787335.1. Classification (GTDB taxonomy): domain Bacteria; phylum Bacillota; class Sulfobacillia; order JAJYWN01; family JAJZPE01; genus JAJZPE01. The sequence continues at coordinate 38,420 of JAJYMC010000048.1, forward strand.
GGGCCTGGATGGTCACGTCGAGGGAGGTCGTCGGCTCGTCGCAGATGACCAGCTTAGGGTGGCAGGAGAGGGCCATGGCGATCATCACCCGCTGCCGCATGCCCCCGGAGAGCTGGTGCGGGTACTGGGCGAGCCGCTTGTCCGCGCTCGGGATCTTGACCATCTCCAGGGTCTCGATGGCCCGGGCCCGGGCCTTGTCCTTCTCGACCTTCTGGTGCTGCCGGATGGCCTCCATGAGCTGCGTGCCGATGGTCAGGACGGGGTTCAGCGAGGTCATCGGGTCCTGGAAGACCATGCTGATGTCGTTGCCCCGGACGTGCCGCATCTCGCGCTCCTTGAGCTTGACGAGGTCGCGGCCGGCCAGTTCGACCGAACCGGCGAGGACCTTGCCCGGTTCGGGGATCAGTCGCAGCAGGGACATGGCCGTGACGCTCTTGCCACAACCGGACTCGCCGACGATGGCCACGGCCTCACCGCCGGCCACATCGAAGTTGACCCCATCGACCGCCCTGACCTCGCCGGCGTAGGTGAAGAACGAGGTCTTCAGGTCGCGGACTCTGAGCAGATTGTCCAAGGCCGCCACCCCCTAGCGCCGCAGGCGCGGGTCGAGGGCGTCCCGCAACCCGTCGCCGAGGAAGTTGAAGGCCAGCATGGTCAGGCTGATAGCGGCCGCCGGGAAGAACGTCTGCCACGGGTACGAACGCAACCCGCCGACGCCCTCCGAGGCCAGCACGCCCCAGGAGGCCTGGGGAGCGGCCACGCCGAGGCCGATGAAGGACAGCCAGGCTTCGGTGAAGATAGCCTGGGGGATGGACAGGGTCAGGGTGACGATGATCGGGCCCATCGCGTTCGGGATCAGGTGCCTGAGGAGCAGGCGCCGCTGGTCGGCCCCGACCATCCGGGCCGCCAGGACGAACTCCTGCTCCTTGAGGGCCAGCACCTGGCCGCGGACGATGCGGGCCATCCCCAGCCAGTAGACCAGCCCCAGGGCGACGTAGATGTTGAGCAACCCCGAGCCCATGACCACCATCAGGAGGATGACCACGAGCTGGAGCGGGATGCCATAGATGATGTCGACGATGCGCATCATGACATTGTCGGTGCGCCCGCCGACCAGCCCGGAGATGCCTCCGTAGAGGGCTCCGACGGCCAGGTTGATGACGCTGGCGACGATGCCGATGGACAGGGAGATGCGCGCCCCATAGAGGACCCTGGTCAACTCATCGCGGCCGAGGTGGTCGGTCCCGAACCAGTGGGCCAGGCTGGGCGCCTTGTTGGCGTCGGTTAGCACCTGGCCGAAATAGGTATAGCCGGTCAGCATCGGGCCGAAGATGGCCAGGGCGATGAAGAGGATGATGACGTACAGGCCGCACATGGCCAGAAAGTTCTTTTTCAGCCGGCGCCAGGCGTCCTGCCAATAGGTCGTCGGCGGCCGGACGATGAGGTTCTGCTCTTCAGGGGCCGGTCCGACGTGTTCGAAGGCGTTCTCCGGAACGGGCCCGAAGACCCCCGGGTTGACCCCGTTGGCTACGCTCATGGCCTTCAATCCTTCCGCCCGGCAATCTGGATCCGCGGATCCAGGAAGCCGTAGATGATGTCGACGACGAGGTTCATGAGCAGAAGGAAGGCCCCGTAGAAGATGGTCAGCCCGAGGATGGTCGTGTAGTCACGGTTGTTGACGCTCCAGACGAACTGCCGGCCGAGGCCCGGGATGGCGAAGATCTGCTCGATGATGAAGGTGCCGGTGAGGATGGCGGCGATGAGCGGGCCGAGGTAGGTGACGATGGGCATGACCGCGTTCTTGACCGCGTGCCGCCAGGTCACCGCGAGCTCAGAAAGGCCCTTGGCGCGGGCCGTCTTGATGTAGTCCTGGCTGATGACGTCGAGCATCGATGAGCGCATCAGCCGGGAGAAGGTCGCCAGGGGCAGGAGGGCCAGGGCGACCGCGGGCATGATGACCTGCCGCCAGCTGCCCCACATGGCCGGCGGCAGCCAGCGCAGCTTCAGGGCAAAGACGTACATCAAGAGCGGGGCGATGATGAAGCTCGGCACGGACACGCCGATGATGGCCACCAGCATGGTCACATTATCCTGCCACTTGTTCTGGCGCAGGGCCGAGATGATCCCGACCGGGATGCCGATGGCCATGGACAGGATGATGGAGATGATGCCCAGTTCGGCGGAGACCGGAAAGCCGCGGCGGATGAAGTCGTTGACCGTCTGGCCCTGGAACTTGAAGGACGGACCCAGGTCGAACCGGACGACCCCACCGAGGTAATCGAGATACTGCTGCCACAGCGGGTCGTCCAGATGGTATTTGGCCTCGATGTTCCGCATTACAGCCTCGGGCACGTTCCGCTCCCGGGTGAATGGTCCCCCGGGAATGGCGTGCATGAGGACGAAGGTGACGGTGGTGAGGATCCAAAGAGCAACGAAGGCGGCGAACACTCGCTGCAGGATGTAACGGGCCAAGAGCTTCCCTCCCCCACCCGCGTCAAGGGAGGCGGGCAGGCCCCTATGGCGGGCCCGCACCGCCTCCCCGACGCGATGTCCAGGTTCTAGTGCTTCTCAATCCAGGCGTTCTTGAAGTCCACGCCGCCGATGGTGTTGATGGCGAGCCCCTTGACATAGGGCTTCATCAGCCAGTTGCTGACGTAGTAATAGATGGGCGCGACGACCATGTCATCGCCGATGAGGATCTTCTCGGCGTCGTGCATGGCCTGCATCCGGACCTTTGGGTCGGCCGACATCTTCGCCGTATTGATCAACTCATCGAATTTCGGGTTGGAGTACGTCGTGTCGTTATTGCCGCCGTTGGTGACGAACATGTCCATGAAGGTCATCGGGTCGACGTAGTCGCCGATCCAGCCGGCCCGCGCCACCTGGAAGTTATGAGCGTCCCTGGTCTCCAGATAGACCTTCCACTCTTCCACATGGAGCTTGACCTTCTCCTTGGGGATGCCAAGGTTCTTGGACCACATCTCCTGGATGGCCTCGGCGATGGCCTTGTGGCTGGCGCTGCTGTTATAGATGATCTCGAAGCTCGGGAACTTCTTCATGTCCTTGTATCCGGCGTCGGCCAGGAGCTTCTTGGCCGCCTCGATGTCTTCCTTGAAGTAGTCTCCGCCGACAGCTCGGAAGTCCTTGCCAGCCTCGGTATCCGGAATGCCGGGACAAACGAAGGCGTAGGCCGGTAACCGCCCGTCCTTGAGGATCTGGTCAGTGATGAGTTTGCGGTCGATGGCCATGGCGAAGGCCTTGCGAACCCGCGGGTCATCGAAGGGCTTCTTGGTGACGTTGAAGGAGTAGTAGTAGGTGCCCAGGTAGGGCAGCGTAGTGAGCTTGCCCTCTTTCTTCAACCGGTCGATCTCCTGCACAGGCACGTTATTGTCGAGGTCGGTCTGGCCGCTCTCCCACATGGTCAGCCCGGTGTTCTGATCGTCGATCAGATAGATCATCAGCTTCTTGAGGGGAACATTCTTGGCGTCCCAGTAGGTCTTGCTCTTCTCCATCTCGATGACTTGGTTGTTGACCCACTTCGTCATCTTGAAGGGGCCGTTGGTGACGAACTGCTCCGGCTTGGTGGCCCACTTGTCGGCGAACTTCTCGACTTCCGCCCGGTGGACGGGATAGAGGGTCGGGAACGAGGTCAAGCCGAGGAAGTACGGGGTCGGGGCCTCGAGGGTAACCTCGAGGGTATAGTCATCCGTGGCCTTGACGCCGAGGGCGTCGGACAGCTGCTTGATCTTCGCCTCGTCCTTGGCGTCGACCTCGTTAAGGGTCTTGCCGCCCTTGATGTAATACAGCTGATAGGCATACTGAGACCCGGTCCGCGGATCGAGAGCCCTCTTCCAGGACCACTCGAAGTCCTTCGCGGTGACCGGGTCGCCATTGGACCATTTTGCGTTTTTGCGCAGGTGGAACGTATACTTCAGATTGTCGGACGAAATATCCCACTTCTCAGCTACGCCGGCGTAAGGCTTGTTGTTCCCGTCCATTCTGGTCAAGCCTTCGTACATCTGGGATCCGATATTGAACTCTGGAATGCCTGTCTGGAGGGCCGGATCGAGGGTCTCCGGCTCGGCGCCGACGTTGAACCGGAGGGTCTGATCCTTGGCCAGGTCACCAACCCCGGCCGGCTTCTTGGCGCAGCCCGCCAATCCCAGCGAGAGGGCCACGGCCACAGTCAGCATGATGGCGATGAGTTTCTTAGACAATGGTTCCTTCGACCTCCTTCGGAAGACCTTCTCCGAACGGAAGCCGTCGGGCCTTGCTTCGCTTGTCTTGCTTGCCTAAGAACGAGCCTCGCCTCACGGGCTTGCGCGCGTTTCAGACGGTCTTTGCGCTTCCGAGCTTTCCGGCGGTTCCGTCCCCAGGAAACAAGGACTGGAAACGTGGGCAAAAGACCGAAACCTAACACACCCCGAATCGCGACGGAAACCAGGTCGCCCCACTCTCACCCCCTGTGAGCTTCCCGCCGGGCTGAAGCCCTGTAGAAATGCGGGTAATGGGCATAATTGGCACAAATTATCTAATTCGCTCCCAGGTTCCGGAATCCTGCGTTCTTTCTAATAGGTTGGAAGAGTTAAAAAACGCCCCGGTAACTGGGGCGTTTCAGGTGCGATGGCGGGCGTCGAACCGAGATCCGGGCGGCGGGCCGCCTAACCCGCCGGGAGCGAGAACCAGAAGCGGGCTCCGTCGGCCGGGACGTTCTCGGCCCCGACCGCCCCGCCGTGGGCCTCGACGAAGCCCTTCACGATGGCCAGTCCCAGGCCGGTCCCCCCCTCGGCCCGCGTCCTGGTCGGCCCGGTAGAAGCGGTCGAACACGTGGGGCAGGTCCTCGGGCGGGACGCCGGGACCACTGTCGGTGACGCTGACGACGGCCGCGGGGCCGCCTTCCGCGCCGTGCCCCCCTGGTCCTTGCCCGGGGACGACGTCGATGCTCACCCGGCCATCCTGGCCGGCGTGGCGCAGGGCATTGGTTAGCAGGTTGAGGAGGACCTGCTTGACCCGGTCGGGGTCGGCCTCGACCGGCGGGACGCCGGCCGCCTCCTCGACCTGAAGGTCGATGGCCAGCCGCTCGGCCTCGGGGCTGATCACCCCGACCACCGAATGGGCCAAGGCCGCCAGGTCGAGGCGCTCCTTCCGCAGGGGCAGCTGGCCGGCCTCGGCCAGGCTCAGTTCCCGAAGGTCGTTGACCAGACGGGTCATCCGCAGGACCTCGTCCTGCAGGGACAGCAGGACCTCCGGACGCAGCGCGGCCGCGTCCTCCTGGGCCGCTTCGAGCTGGCCGCGGAGAATGGCCAGGGGCGTCCGGAGCTCGTGGGCAATGTCGCCGACCATGTTCCGCCGCAGCTCCTCATTGCGCTGAAGGCTGCGGGCCAGGAAGTTGAAGGCCCGGGCGAGGTCCCCGATCTCGTCACTGCGGTCCTCCGGGACGCGGTGGGCCAGCTCTCCCCGGGCCAGCCGGTGGGCACCGGCGGCCAGGACGTCCAGCGGCCGGCTCAAGCGCCTTGCCAACCAGACGGCGACCAGCCCGGCGAGGACGGCCGACAAGAGGCCCCCCAGGACCGAGATGACCAGCGCCGAGTGGGAGAAGTCGCTGTCGAGCGCGCTCAGGCCAGCCCGGGGCCCGGTGACCAGGGTACCCGCTGCCCGTCGACGAGGATGGGACGCCCCGCGTTGATGACGGCTCGGCTGAGGACGGTTCCCACGGCCGGGGCGTCACCGCCCTCGGGGGATAGGGTCGCGACCACCCGGCCATCGCGGTCGGCCAGGGTCAGCGTCTCGGACCCGAGGAGACTATGCGGAGGCCCACCCGGCCAGCCGCCGTAGCGCCCAAAGCCCATCCGGCCCAGGCCTCCCCAACCCGGAGTCGACATCATCGTCTGAACGCCTTCCCAGCTGCCGTTGGCGGCGTAGTAGCCGGCCAGGGTCGCCTGGACCTGCTCGAGGCGGGCGTCGCGCTGCCCGGCCAGGTACCCGGCGAAGAGCCGCTGGGTGGCCAGGCTCGAGACCAGGCCGACGAGGGTGGCGCTGACCACGACGACGCCGATGAAGGACAGGGTCAGCCGCCGGGCGAGGTTCATCCGGCGCAGGAACAGTGAGTCGGAAAAAGGCCGTGGTGCCTTCATCGTCCCTCACCTCCCCCGCCCTTAAACTTGTAGCCGACTCCGAAGACGGTGCCGATGAACCTCGGCTCTGAGGGGTCGGTCTCGACCTTCTTGCGGAGGTTGCGGACACGGGTGTCGACCGAACGCTCGTAGCCCTCCTACGCGTAGCCGAAGGCTGCGTCCAGCAGCTGCAGGTGTGAGAAGACCATACCCGGGTGCCGGGCGAGGGCCCCGAGGATGGCGAACTCGGTCGGGGTCAGGCGACCGGCCGTCGACGGTCAGCGTCTGCACATCTCTCACTGGCTGGCGGGAAGGAATGTGGGCTGTGTCGGATTTCAGCCCTTCCTGTCGAACTCTAATCGCTCTTCCCTTGAAGGAACTGGCACTGATGGTGTCGAAACCCTGGCATAAAATAGGCTCCGGCACAGATGTTGGGAGGCATTAGGATGTTAGATTCTGGCCCGAATTACGTATTTGGGACTCGACGACGTATGTTCGAAGACGGAGGAGCAAGATACCTAACCTTTGTCGTAACTCAGAACTGTAACCTTGCATGTAAATACTGCTATGTAACTCACAAGAACGCTCATGGAAGGATGAGTTTTGACACCGCGCGAAGGGCAGTGGACTTTTTTCTCTCACAAGACTTCCCTCAAGACTCCGTGGTATGGGACTTTATTGGAGGCGAACCGCTGTTAGAAATACAACTTATCGATCAAATCTGTGATTATATCAAGGTGGAATCGTACAGGCGGAACCACAAATGGAAAGACCGCTACCTCATTAACATGAGTACAAATGGAGTACTGTATGACAGCAAGCCAGTTCAGACGTTCATTGCAAAGAACCGCGAAAAGGTAAACTTTGGCTTGACCATTGACGGGATCAAAGCCAAACATGACGCGAACAGAGTATACCCGGACGGGTCCGGTTCCTATGAGGATGTTATTAGAAGCGTGAGGTTATGGTCCCAGCAATTCCCCGAAGCGGTCACCAAAGTAACCGTTGCCTCTGATGACTTGCCTTACCTTTACGAGAGCATCGTTCATCTTTGGAACCTCGGCTTAAGAGATGTACCCGCTAACGTCGTCTACGAAGACGTTTGGAAGCCGGGCGACGACCAGATACTAGAAGTACAGTTAAAGGAATTGGCGGATTACGTTATAGACAATAAGCTTTGGAACAAGGTCAGATGTACTTTCTTCACTGATACGATTGGGTTCCCCAATAAGAGAGAGTATCTTTATTCTAATGCATGCGGAGCCGGAAGGTCCATTGCCGTCGACCATACCGGATCGCTGTACCCGTGCTTGAGGTTTATCGGTTACTCCCTGAATAACAAGAATGGATACACTGTCGGCCACATTGATCGCGGCTTCGACCAGGACAAGATCAGGGCCTTTGAAGCCTTGACTCTCTTGGCCCAAAGCAAACAAGAATGTATTGAATGTCCAATAGCCTTTGGATGCACATGGTGTCAAGGGTGGAACTATGATTCTGCACCTTCCGAAACCATATACCATAGATCAACCGCAATATGCAGGATGCACAAAGCAAGAATAAGAGCGAACGAGTACTATTGGGGTAGACTGGCCAGAGAAACTGGAATGCGTCGCCCGCAGCAAGAACAGGGAAAATGGCTTAGGCATCTCTTCATTATGGCTTCAGATGATGCAGTAGTTCATTGTTCCTATGAGAACAAGAGCACAGATTTCACTTTGATCGATGTTTCGCACCTTATAGCCGGACTCCGCTTCGCGGAGCGCGAGTTTTTCAGACCGGTCATCCTTCATTCAAAGTCTGGAGAGAGGTTATTAATCCCTTCGCCGTATGATCCTCTTCACATCGTGAGCGGTGATAAGGCCTGCGCCGATTCGGAAATCGCAGTTCATGAGAATACCGTCCAGGACTCAGTCTCAACAGACACAAGCATACTTATCGTCGACAATGGGTTGATTCCGGCCATTGGTGATCTGACAAGCAAGCTATTGGACCAATCCCGCAGAGTTAACCTTGTTCTCCGCGACCCTGGATCCCTCTCTCCGCATGACCTTGTCATGTACGAAGAACAACTGAAACTTGTGGCGCGAAAACTCTTGTCGCTACGCTCCGCGGGGATAAAAAAGGAAGTTAGTGCTATAACCGACCGCTTTGAGCTTGGAGAACCAGAGGACTGCGGCGCCGGCGTGAGCAGTCTAACTCTCGCGCCCAATGGGCGTCTATATCTATGCCCTGCGTTTTATCTCGAAGATAAGGGGTCATTTGTTGGAACTCCAGTTGACGGGATAGACATGAACAAGGTCGAGATGTGCACGCGAAAGAAAGCTCCTTTGTGCCAAGATTGCCAAGCTTTCTCTTGTCGACGTTGCCTTTATCTCGGGAGAAAGTATACCTTGCAGATGAACGTCCCTTCGAAGGCACAGTGCACTACCGGATTGGTTGAACTCCGAGTTAGCGCTTGGATGGCACGTCAGATAGAAAAGGTAGGTCCGGACTGGGTGAGCGTGGCTGAAAAGGATGAGCTTTTGGACCCTCTTGAACGGCTATTCTCGCGGACCCGCCTAGTGGGGGCGGGTGCGCTATGAAAGGGGTTCTGAAGGAACATGGGAGAAGAGACCAGGGAATTGAGTTTGGGTTTTATAACTGAACCTGAAAACGAAGCTCTGAAGAGGATCTATGATCGAAGAATGGCATTGATGAGCTTGGCTAGAACATTGGCGACCCTGCCGGATAAGACATCTAATGACTTGTATAGCCGCCTAGTGGCTGACTCCACCTCAGTCGAGGGGGATATGCGGCACTGGTGGGAGGGTGTATGTCGTGACCACGGATGGGAAAACCCGGCTGTCGGGAGCTGGAGTGTGAACTTCCAAACGAAGGCAGTCACTGTCTATTTGCCTATCGCCGCAGGTGGGTCTTGAGTTGCATGGCAAGATTGCGGACCAGAGCATGTTACTCTTCGAACGGTACGACGAATAGGAGCAACGTACTTGTTCTCAGGTCTATTCGATATTGCAGCGATTTTTCTTGGTCAAGTGCGAGTATTGTCTTGATCGCAGCTTTAGGTATGGTCTTGTCCGTTCTCTATCCCCGGCTTCTGGGACGAACACTTGATGCGGTCGTCGGCCGCAACTTGAAACTAGTCTATTCTCTGCTCCTCGCGGTCCTTGGTATTCTGTTGCTTCAAGCACTTCAAAGCCTAATGGAAACCTATCTTCTGGGAAGCATGACAGGTCGTATTGCGTGGCGGGCAAAAAAAGATCTTTACACCCGGGTCATTTCGCTGCCTGCCCGAAGATACGACACTACGCAGCAAGGTGAATTCCTGTCGCGAATCGAGAATGACGTAGGCGCACTTAACGCATTATTGAGCAATCTGTTACGCCTAGTGCCTGAGTCCATACGGACGGTCGTTATCCTTGTCCTGATTTTCAGACTGTCATTTCTTCTTTCAGTCGTGCAGTTGGCCATAATCCCATTCCTCTATGCAACCTCATCTGTGTCTGGCAGGGCTCTCAAGAGGCTCAATCTGGCTTTAAGACAATTGTCTGACCGCTATTTTGGTTTCGTTCAAGAAACCTTGGCTGCAAACCGCGAGGTGAAAAGCCTACAACTAGAACAAGACCGGGTTCGGCGTTTTGCGGAATTGGCTAAGGACCTCTGGGCTGCGTCGATGTCAATAACCGTCACCCAAGCGTGTTCCGGCCTCAGCAACTTGGTTATTGGAGGTCTAGGTTCCGTTGCCATTCTGGGGTTCGCCGCACGGCAAATCGCGACCGGTGATCTCACTATCGGGGAACTGATAGCCTTTACAATGTACGCCGCGCAACTCTCCTCCGCGCTGAAGGATCTCACTGGGTTTGTCAGACTGAAAGGCGAGCTCTCTCCGTCTCTAGAAAGGTTGTTCTCCCTGCTAGATGAGGATTCTGAGGATCCGTCGATGGTCACGGGGCATCCGATAAGGGTTCTTAGGGGCAGGGTTCTCCTTCGTAATGTGAGCTTCAGTTATGGCGATGGGGGGCCACGGGTCCTCGACGGAGTGACATGCGAGTTCGAACCCGGCCAAATCACGGGGCTAATGGGCTCGAACGGGAGTGGTAAGACGACCCTCCTGAACCTTCTGTCCAGACTCTACACGCCACAGACCGGCATGATTCTTATTGATGGGCAGGATATACGAAACGTTGACCTTAAGAGCTTGCGGAGGGCCATATCTGTAGTCCACCAGGAACCTGCGTTCTTTCGCACGACGATCTTGGAGAACATGCTCTTGGCGAATCAAGAGGCGACTCCAGCTGAGGTCGAAAGAGCTTGTGAGCTCGCTGGAGCCGCCGCATTCATTAGAGATTTCCCAAAGCGGTACGAAACAGTGTTGTCAGATCGGGGAGCCAGCCTGTCTGGTGGACAGCGGCAGCGGCTGGCTTTGGCAAGAGCGCTATTGAGGAGATCCCCTATCCTGCTATGCGACGAGGCTACATCGGCTGTTGACGTCGAAACTGAGGCTCAGATCATGACGACTCTAAAGGAGTTAGCTCCTGGCCATAATATCATCCTTGTCTCCCACCGCCCCTCAGCCATCATGCATACCGACAAGGTGCTGGTTCTGGAACAAGGAAGAATTCGTCACATGGGTGTACCGCGCGAGATTCTTGACCCTAGTTTGCTGGAGCAACGGCCAAGTCTTGACTCTGCTCGTGCCAACCCCACATAGCCGTGGCCATTCCTCCTGACTTTGCCTAATGCCTTTACAGTCATTGGCCTCGCAAGAACCACTTGCTAGCTCAAGGTTGCCATGAAGGAGGTGAATGACATGTATCTTATCTCCAAGACCATTGGTGCGTCCTTTGTACACATGCGAGGTCTCGACAAATGGCTGCACAACTTGTAGCGATACTTGCTACGGCGGATGCAGCGGTTCCTGCACTGCTACGTGCACTGGATTTGTGAAATTAGGGCCAAACCCTTGACCTTCTCTAACGCTCCGCAGTTGATTGGTCGTCGCAACAGCCACCTGCTAGGTCAATGGCGCCATAAAGGAGGTGAATAACATGTACCTTATCTCCAAGACTGGACCACAGGTGGGTCCGTTGTACACATGCGAGGTCTCGATATATGGCTGCACAACTTGTAGCGATACTTGCTACGGAGGGTGCAGCGGTTCCTGCTATACCAATGCTTGCACCGGCCAGTTAGGTGGTGGTGGCTGCGACCCGGCCATAACGAATCCAAGCGGTAGCGGCTGTGTCGCGTTGCCCTAGCGGGAACCATCCATCAAGAAGATCCTTTGCGAGCAGCAACCTCAATCGTGGGCGACCGCCTAGCTTGGTGGTGTAACAAACTTGGGCCGAATTCTTCGGCCCATTTTTTCTGGGGCGCAAATGGGGCAACAGGGTGGAGCTCTACGCTCTCGATCCTGGGTCACGCCAACTCTCCCCAGCACATCTCGGCCTATTAAGAGGGGGAAAGAAGTAATCTCCTTTTGACTGGGCCGCGTTCCACGATCCTACCGGCGTCCATGACGATGACCCGGTCGCCAGACCTGGTTGCTACGCCCGGGAGCAAACGAACCTTGCCCGGCTTTCGGCGGCCCAACCTTCCGGGGGGCCTAGCTCACTGGGAGCGAGAACCAGAAGCAGGCCCCGCCGCCGGGGACGTTCTCGGCGCCGACCGCCCCGCCGTGGGCCTCGACGAAGCCCTTGACGATGGCCAGGCCCAGGCCTGTCCCCCCCGCGGCCCGCGTCCGGGCCTGGTCGGCCCGGTAGAAGCGGTCGAAGATGTGGGGCAGGTCTTCGGTCGGGACGCCGGGACCGCTGTCGGTGACCCTGACGACGGCCGCGGGGCCGCCTTCCGCGCCGTGCCCCCCTGGTCCTTGCCCGGGGACGACGTCGATCGTCACCCGGCCATCCTGGCCGGCGTGGCGCAGGGCGTTGGTCAACAGGTTCAGGAGGACCTGCTTGACCCGGTCGGGGTCGGCCTCGACGGGTGGAACCCCGGCCGCTTCCTCCACCCGCAGGTCGATGGCCAGCCGCTCGGCCTCGGGGCCGATCACCCCGACCACCGCGCGGGCCAGCGCCGCCAGGTCGAGGCGCTCCTTCCGCAGGGGCAACTGGCCGGCCTCGGCCAGGCTCAGCTCCCGCAGGTCGTTGACCAGACGGGTCATCCGCAGGACCTCGTCCTGCAGGGACAGCAGGACCTCGGGGCGAAGCGCGGCCGCGTCCTCCTGGGCCGCTTCGAGCTGACCGCGGAGGATGGCCAGGGGCGTCCGCAGTTCGTGGGCGATGTCCCCGACCATGTTCCGGCGCAACTCCTCGTTGCGCTGGAGGCTACGGGCCAGGGAGTTGAAGGCGCGGGCGAGGTCCCCGATCTCGTCACCCCGGTCTTCCGGGACGCGGTGGGCCAGGTCCCCTTGGGCCAGCCGGTGGGCCCCCGTGGCCAGGACATCCAGCGGCCGGGTCAGCCGCCTGGCCAGCCATACGGCGACCAGCCCGGCGACCACCGCCGAGAGCAGCCCGCCCAGCACCGAGATGATCAGCGCGGACCGGGCGAAGTCGCTGTCGACGGCGCTCAGGCCGGCCCGGGGTCCCGTCACCAGGGTGCCGACCCGTTGGCCGCCGACGACGATGGGCCGCCCACCGTCGACCGTGGCGCGGCTGAGGACGGTGCCCACGGCCGGGGCGCCGCTGCCCTCGGGGGCCAGCGTGGCGACCACCCGGCCGTCCTGGTCGGCCAGGGTCAGCGTCTGGGAACCGAAGGAGCCGAACGGGGGACCCCCTGGCCAGCTCCGGTAGCGGCCGAAGCCCATCCGGCCCAGGCCGCCCCAGCCGGGCGTCGACATCATCGTCTGGACACCGTCCCAGCTGCCGTTGACGGCGTAATAGCCGGCCAGGGTCGCCTGGACCTGCTCCAGGCGCGCGTCCCGCTGCCCGACCAGGTACCCGGCGAAGAGCCGCTGGGTGGCCAGGCTGGAGACCAGACCGACGAGAGTGGCGCTGACCACGACGACGCCGATGAAGGACAACGTCAATCGCCTGGCCAGGGTCATCCGGCGGGGGAAGAGCCGGCGGGCGCTCATCGGACGTCACCCGTCCCGCCCGTGAACTTATAGCCGACCCCGAAGACCGTGCCGATGAACCGGGGCTCCGAGGGGTCGGCTTCGATCTTCTTGCGAAGGTTACGGACATGGGTGTCGACCGAGCGCTCATAACCCTCATAGGCGTAGCCGAAAGCCGCCTCCAGCAGTTGCAGGCGGGAGAAGACCTTCCCGGGATGCCGGGCCAGGACCCCGAGGATGGCGAACTCCGTGGGGGTCAGATCGATCGGCCGGCCGTCGACGGCCACCGTGCGGGCGTCAAAGTCGATGGCCAGCGGGCCGCGCTCGAGGCGGTCCGGCCCGGCCTTTCCACCCGCCCCGCCGGCCCGCCGGAGGACAGCCCTGATCCTGGCCGTCAATTCGCGCAGGCTGAATGGCTTGGTGACATAATCGTCGGCCCCCAGTTCGAGGCCGACCACCCGGTCGACCTCGTCCGCTCGGGCGGTGATGACGATGATGGGGATGGTGGACCCGGGCCGAAGCCGCTTGATGACCTCGGTTCCACCGAGCCGCGGGAGCATCAGGTCCAGCAGGATGAGGTCCGGAGCCTGTTCCCTGGCCATCCTCAGGCCGGTGTCGCCGTCCGGCGCGGTAAGGGTGGCAAAACCCTCGCGCCCGAGATACTCGGCGACGGCTTCACGCAGCTTGGTCTCGTCTTCGACGATGAGGATGCGGGGCGCGGCAGCCATGGTTTTCCCTCGCGTCGTTGGCCGGGCGTCTTGCCCGGTACCTTCAATCTACCAGAAGGTGTTCAAGTAAATCTGGGCGCCCTGTCAAGATTCGGTCAAGGTCATTCGCCGTCTCCAAAGCTCACGCCGACGGCCCTGGCCGTGGCGACGAGTTCGCTGTCGGAAGGCACCCGGCGGAGCGTCCCGACGGCCTCGTCGATGGGGGCCGAGACGATGCTCTGGCCCCGCAGGGCAACCATCTCGCCGAACCGCTCCTCCTGCACGAGGCGTACGGCGGCGGTGCCATAGCGGGTGGCCAGGATGCGGTCGAAGGGCGTCGGCGAACCGCCGCGCTGCAGGTGCCCGAGGACGATGACCCGGGTCTCGACCTTGGTCAGCTCCTCGAGTTCCGCCCCGACCTGCGCCCCGATGCCGCCCAGGCGGACGGGGTCCGGGCTGAGCGGGTCGATCTTGCGGACGACCATCTGCCCCCCGGCCGGGGCCGCCCCCTCGGCCACGACGATGATGCTGAAGCGCTTGCCGTAGGCCCGCCGCTCCTTTATCTTGTCGACGACCTTCCAGATCTTGAAGGGGATCTCGGGGATGAGGATGACGTCGGCCCCGCCGGCCAGCCCGGCCTCCAGGGCGATCCAGCCGGCGTAACGCCCCATCACCTCGAGGACCATCACCCGGTGGTGCGATTCGGCCGTGCTGTGCAGTCGGTCGAGGGCCTCGGTCGCGGTCACCAGCGCGGTGTCGAAACCGAAGGTGACGTCGGTGGCCGAGAGGTCGTTGTCAATGGTCTTCGGGACGCCGACGACCTTGACCCCCTTGCGGGAGAGGTCGCGGGCGATGGACAACGTGCCGTCGCCGCCGATGACGATGAGGGCCTCGACGCCGTGCTCGGTGAGGTTGGCGATGGCCCCGTTGGAGACGTCGCGGAAGTCGGTCTCCCCGGCGACTTCGACGGGAGACCGGAACGGGTTGTCACGGTTGCTCGTCCCGAGGATCGTGCCACCCCGCGGGAGCAGGCCGGAGACGTCCTTGACGGCCAGCTTGCGCATGCGGTTCTCGATGAGGCCCTTGAAACCGTCCTCGATGCCGACGACGTCGAAGCCGGCCGAGACGGCCGACTTGACGACGGCCCGGATGACGGCGTTCAGGCCGGGGCAGTCGCCGCCGCCGGTGAGGACGCCGATGACCCGTTTCTTCTCTGGTCCTTGTCCGTTCATGTCGTGCCTCCTAGCGTCGGCGGTTGGGCTTCGGGATGAACAGGCGGCCGGCCGGGAGGTCGAGCCGCTCGGCCATCTCCCGGCAATAGCCGATCTCGCCGACGGTCCCGCGGGTATGCCCGTCGCTGCCAAAGGAGAAGGTCGCTCCGAGTTCGAGCGCCCGCCGCAGGAAGGACTCGTCCGGGACGTGCCACAGCCCGCTTATCTCGATGGCCGCCCCATGGTCCACGGCCAAACGGATGAGGGCGTCGACCCAGTCCGCCGGGAGGTCCCGCTCGACCCCCGGGAGCAGCGTGCAGTGGCCGACGATGGTGATGGGCCAGTCGTCGAGGCCCTTCTTGAAGGCCGCGAGACAGGCGTCCAGGAAACGGGCGCGGTCGGCGAAGGCCGCCGGCAGCTCGTAGCGGTCCTGCAGGCCCAGCCGGTAGTTGAAGTATTCGATGAAGGGGTGGTCCCGGCCGTCGAGGGTCAGTCCGTGAAGGCTGCCGATGAGATAGTCGGCCTCCTGGAGGACGCGGACCGGCCAGGTCAGGGGGATGCCCAGGTCGACCTCGAGCCCGCGGAGGAGCAGGTTGCGGTCGGCGGCCGCGTAGTACATGGTGAAGTCGGCGGCCGACCGGAGCTTCCCGTGCATCAGGGCGTGGTCGGTCAGGCCCATGACCAACCCCTTGGCCTTGGCCACGGCGGCCACCCCGTCCGGGGTCAGCTGCCCATCGGAGAAGGTCGAGTGGTTGTGCAGATCGTAGGTGAAGGGCGACGCCTCCGGCGGGGTCGTGGAAGGCTCCCGCGCGCTCATTCCTTGGCCCCCTTGGGCCGGATGACGTCCTGGCCGCCCATGTATGGGCGGAGCGTCTCGGGGATGGCCACGCTGCCGTCGGCCTGCTGGTAGTTCTCGAGGACCGGGATGAGGATGCGCGGGCTGGCCAGCGCGGTGTTGTTGAGGGTGTGGCAGTAGCGGACCTTGCCGTCCTTGTCCCGGTAGCGGATCATCGACCGCCGGGCCTGGAACTCGTGGATGGTCGAGCACGAATGGGTCTCGCCGTAGTTCTTGCGGCTGGGCATCCAGGTCTCGAGGTCATGCTTGCGGACCTGCGGCCGCCCGAGGTCGCCGCCGCAGACGTAGACCACCCGGTAGGGCAGCCCGAGGGCCTGGACCAACTCCTCCGAGTTGCCGAGGAGCAGGTCGTGCTGGCGCCGCGACTCCTCGTCGTCGTTGCGGCAGATGACCACCTGCTCGATTTTGTAGAACTGGTGGACCCGGTAGAGGCCGCGGGTGTCCTTGCCGGCGGCCCCGGCCTCCCGGCGGAAGCAGGCCGAGAACCCGGCGTAGTGCTTGGGCAGCTCGGCCTCGTCGAGGATCTCGCCCGCGTGGTAGGCCACCAGCGAGACCTCGGCCGTGCCGATGAGGTCCTGCCCGGTGTCGACGGTGTAGACGCTGTCCTCCCCGCCGGGGAGGAAGCCGCCGCCGAACATGGCCTCCGGCTTGACCAGCATCGGGACATCCATGGGGACGAAGCCCTTCTTGACCAGATGGTCCATGGCCCAGCGAAGGATGGCCGTCTCCAGGAGGGCCCCCTCGTTCTTCAGGTAGTAGCTGCGGCTGCCGCCGACCTTCGACCCGCGGGCGAAGTCGATGATGTCGAGCTTCTCGCCCAGGGCGACGTGGTCCAAGGGCTCGAAGTCGAACTTCCGCGGCTCGCCCCAGCGCCTGAGCTCGACGTTGTCCCGGTCGTCGGCCCCCTCAGGGACGTCCGGCGCGGGCACGTTGGGGATCTGGAGCATGAGCGAGTCGAACTCTTTCTCCAGCCGGGTCAGCTCCGGCTCCAGCTCCTTGAGGTCCTTGTCGACCTGGCGCATGGCGGTCACGGCCGCCTGCCGCTCCTCGGCGGCCAGGCCCGGGATCTCCTTGGACCGGCGGTTCTTCTCCGCCCTCAGGTCCTCGACCCGCCGCTGCGCCTCGCGCCGCCGGCGGTCGACGTCGAGGAGTTCGTCGACGGGCGCCTCGAAGTGCTTCTTGGCCGCCCCTCGCTTGACTTCCTCCGGATGCTCCCGGATGTAGTTGATGTCGAGCACGTTAACCCCTCCAATGAAAAGGCGTCACCCATGCAACGAAAAGCCCGCCCCCACGACCTTTCGGCCGCTGGGGCGGGTTGTGTAC
>JAJYMC010000044.1:0-76126 GCA_021787335.1 Bacillota bacterium
CGATACTTTGTAGACCACACGACATGATACCATGTCTCGTAGACGCAGTTCCCTGTAGACTTCCACGCTTCGTGCTTCATACCATCACGATACCACAGAACCTGTGTTCGCGAGGAAGTGGGTGCCACAAGTGGGGTTCCGAGGGGGTCCATGTATCCCCCGACTCAAGTCGGAGGGATTATAGCCCCCTCGGACTCCCCCATCCGTCTCT
Organism: Bacillota bacterium; assembly: GCA_021787335.1. Classification (GTDB taxonomy): domain Bacteria; phylum Bacillota; class Sulfobacillia; order JAJYWN01; family JAJZPE01; genus JAJZPE01. The sequence continues at coordinate 212 of JAJYMC010000044.1, forward strand.
AATCGTTTTCTTATCTTGCTCTAAGGCCCTCTTCATGGACGACTGGTATATTGTTCCCTGACGGCTACATACGCCGCCAATCTGGAAGGACATCAAGGAGGATGACCATGCGCAAGAGAGTTTTGGTTTACACGCTGGCTGGGGTGATGGTGCTCGGAGGGGCCGTCGGGATGGGCCTCGTGACCGCCCACGCCTCGCCGGCCACGGCCGCCACGCCGACGCCGGCGGCGGCACCCGTATCGGCGGCGCCCCAGGTGAGCGAGGCCGCGGAGCAGGGGACTCAGGACCAAGGCGACCAGCCGTCCTACACCTCCAGCATACAGGCCCCGAACCCGCAGGACAAGTCCGCCGACGGGACGGAGGCGGGCAAGACGGCCGAGGGGGCCGGGGACCAGTCCGCAAGCGAGGCCGCGGAAGCCGCCTCCCTCCAGGCGCTGGCCAAGATCACGCCCGAGCAGGCCAAGGCCGCCGCGCTGGAGGCCGTCCCGGGGACCGTGGTCAAGGTCGACCTGGACAACGAGAACGGGAACGTCGTCTACAGCGTTGAAGTCAAGGCGACCGACGGCGTCCATGAGCTGAAGATCGACGCCGGCAACGGCACGGTCCTGGCCCAGGACAGCCAGCACGAAGACGGCGCCGAGGACGAGAAGGGCGCCAAGGGGATCGAGAACGAGAAGGGCTCCAATGCCCCGGACACCGACCAGGTGCAGTTCGAAGACCAGTCGGGCGACCAGTCAGGGGACTGAGCGGAACCCGCCCCTGAGGGGCTGAGCGCGAGCGGACGGGCCGTGAGCGGTCGGGCCGTGAGCGGTCGGGCCTGTTACCGACCAATCGAGAAGGAACCAGACAACCGGGCCTTCCGAGGCCCGGTTGTTTGCTGTGCGCCGGCTCATTGGGCGGAACCGAGTCTTCTCAATCCCACCGGAAGAGCAGACTCGTCAAGGCGACACCGGCGACGAGGCAGGCGAGCAGGACCCAGAGCGGCGTCAGCAGGCCGCCGGCCGACCCAGGGCGGAAGGCCCCGCGCAGGAGGTCGACGAGGTAGGTGAGGGGCACGAACCTGGTGATGAGCTTGAACCCCTCGGGCATGACCGCTACCGGCACGACGACCCCCGAGAAGACCATCATGAACATGTTCAGGCCAGTGGCCAAGGCGTTGGCGGTCCCAGAGGACTTGACCACGCTGACGAGGAGGAACGCCAGAGCCAGGAAGCTCAGGGCGCCCAGGGTCGTCGCCCCGAAGATGGCGAGCCAGGAGCCGGTGGGGGCGATGCCGAAGAAAAGGCGGCCGGCCGCGAAGACCACGACGGCCATCAGGAGGATCATCAGGTAACCCGGGACGATCTGGGAGACGACGATGGACCAGGCCGGGACGGGCGAAACCCGGAGCCGCCTGAGCACCTGGCGCTCGCGGAGGTTCACCAGGCCGACGCCGACCTGGTAGAAAGCCGTCGAGGCGACGCCAATGCCGACCAGTCCGGGGACGAAGAGGTCGAGGACCCTCAGGCCGCCAAACTCGGGCCGCGGCTTGCTACCGTACATCCCGCCGAAGACGACCACCATGAGCACGGGGAAGAGCAGGGACCAGAAGACGGTGGCCCATTCGCGGAACATCAGCTTGGTCTGGGCCCAGGTCAGGGCGGCCGTCGCCCGGAGATAACGCCGTGCCATCATGCGCCACTCCCCTGCATCAGCTTCACGTAGAGGTCGTCCAGGTTCTCGGCCTCGCGCCGGCTGATGAGCTCGCCCGGCGGGCCCTTGGCGACGCACTTCCCGCGGTCGAGGAAGAGGACCTCGTCGCACAGCTTTTCGGCCTCGTCCATCAGGTGGGTGGTGAGGAAGACGGTCTTGCCCGCCGACTGCAGCTCCCGGATGATCTCCCAGATGGCCCGGCGCCCGAGCGGGTCCACGCCGGCCGACGGCTCGTCGAGGAAGACGAGTTCGGGGTCGTTGATGAGGGCGAGGGCCAGGGCCAGCCGCTGCTTCTCGCCGCCGGAGAGGCTCTGGGCGGCGGCTCGGCGCTTGCCTTCGAGGCCGACCCGCTTGAGCAGCCCGTCCGGGTCCTGCGTCCTCGGATAGAGGGCGGCGAAGAGGCTCAGGGCCTCCACGACCCGGATGCGCGGGAAGAGCGAGGTCACCTGCAGTTGCACGCCGACCTTCTCCCGGACCGGCGTCGGCGAACGGACCGGGTCATGCCCGAGGACCGACAGCGTCCCCGAGTCCGGGCGCCGCAGACCGACCAGGCTCTCGATGATGGTCGTCTTGCCGGCGCCGTTCGGCCCCAGGAGCCCGAAGACCGCGCCCTTCTCCACGGTGAAGGATACCCCGTCCACGGCGTGGACCGAGTTGTAGGTCTTGACCATATCGCGGACCTCGACGACGGCCATCGCCTGGCCCCCCTTGCGGGTTCTGGGCTACGCGGCAGGATTATGCGGCAGGACTTCGCGGGTGGAGGCGGAAGTTCCTTCCAAACCAGGCGCCCTGGCGGCGACGCCCTGAGACTTACGCGTCACCTGGGATTCCTGTCTGCGTAGAAGTCAAGGACCGCCCGCGCTTTCTGAATGACCACTTGGCGAAGCTCGGCCGGCTCAAGCACCTCGATGCGTTCACCGAAGCCGAGGACGTACTCACCGGCTTCTTCAAGAGTCTCAAAGCGAATCTCAGCCTCCGACCAGCCATCACCCGCTGGCGGCCCGACGGACTCGACCCGGGCGAACCGCCCGGCCAGCCGCAGGCGCGGAAGGATGTCGGGGGCGGCCCGTACCCGTGCCGGATAGCGCGGCAGGTTAGCGATGAAGTCCCGCGATGCTTGGGCCCAGTGGGTGGCGAGGTCGAAGTCTTCCGGCCGGCGGCACGGCTCGTCGGCCACCCGTGCGTTCCGCATCCGAGAAACCCGGTAAGTCCGGATTTCACCTTCGACCGCCGCGACCAGGTACCAGATGCTGCCCTTGGCGACGAGGCCGAGCGGGTCGACGAGACGCTCCACGTTCTCGCCGCCGTCCCGCTGATAGGTCAGGTAAGCCCGGCGGTCACGCCAGAGTGCGTCCTGCAAGACGGGGAGGGCCGAGGAGCGTTCATCGGGTTGACTCCAGCCGGCGGCGTCGAGATGGATCCGCTGTCGAATGAAGGAGGCGTCCCGGCGGCGGGCGGAGGGGAGGGCGGCGAGCAGCTTGATCGACGCACCCTCGGCGGCGTCGTGAAGACCGAGGTCCGACAGCAGACGGGAAGGGCCGGCCACGAAGAGGGCCTTGATTTCATCCTGGTTCAGGCCGGTCAGGTTGGTCTGATAACCCTCCGGCAGCGTCCAGCCGCCGCCGGCGCCTCGCACGGCGATGACCGGCACACCGGCCGCGCTGAGGGCCTCCATGTCTCGGTGGATGGTGCGTTCCGAGACCTCCAGCCGCTCGGCCAGTTCCCGGCCCGTCATCCGTCGCCTGACCTGAAGCAAGAGCATGATCAACAGTAGCCGGTCGGCCCGCATCGTCTTCCACCTCTCGGTGATTTTCCCTCATCCTATCAGGTGAATATGACAGCGGGTGTCATGAATCCTTCGTTATACTGGCTCCCGGCGGCAAATTAGCGGCGGGGCGGCCCGCCGGCTGGGGGCGGGGTGCGGACTAGTTGAACAGACACGGCCAGCTTCTCCTTCGTTACCTGGGCCCGCAGGCCCCGCAGGCCTCGCTGATGGGCCTCCTACTGGTGATCAGCACGGCCTTCCAGGTGGCCGGGCCGCGGGTGGTCCGCGGGTTCATCGATGCGGCGGTGGGAGGAGCTCCAGCGGACTCCCTCCACCGTCTGGCGGCCCTCTTCATCGCCGTGTCCGGCGCCGCCCAGGTCCTGCGGGTGCTCGCCGCCTACTGGAGTGAACAGGTGGCCTGGGTGGCCACGAACGCCCTCCGCCTGGACCTGACGGCCCATCTGCTGAGTCTGGACGGCGGTTTCCACAAGACCCGGACACCCGGCGAGCTCATCGAGCGGGTCGACGGCGATGTCAACGACCTGGCCGGTTTCCTATCAAGCTTCGCCGGTCAGTTGCTGGGCGGTGCCTTGCTGCTTTTGGGCATCCTGGTCTCACTATTCGTTGAAAGCCCCGTCCTCGGCACGGTTTTTGCGTTGTTCAGCGCCGGCGCGTTCGCTATCTTCGGGGCGGTTCGCCGCCTGGCCGGGCCAGCCCTTCGTGAAACGCGCGAACGCGGCGCCCGCCTCTATGGATTCCTTGGCGAACTGATGACGGCCACCGAAGACATCCGGTCGTCGGGCGCCGTCCAGTATGTGAGGGGTCGGCTCATCGGGCATTTGCGCGGCTGGCTGCCGGTGGCCGTGCGGGCCAAGGTGTGGGAGAATCTCGTCTGGACGGTTGCCCTGATGATCTTCGCCTTTGGCGACGCGTTGGCCTACGGCCTGGGCGGGCTGCTCTATCGCCTCGGGCGGGCGCCGATCGGGACCGTTTACATGGTCCTCGCCTACACGGCCCTGCTCGCGCAACCCCTGGAGACCATCCGCTCGCAGCTTGAAAACTTGCAGCAGGCGGACGCAGGAATCGCCCGCATCGGGCAACTCCTGGCCGTCCGATCGCGGGTCGTCGATGGGACGGCCGCCATCCCGTCCGGTGCCCTCACGGTCGATTTTCGTGATGTCCACTTCAGTTACGACGAGGGGCAGGAACGGGCCCTGGACCGGGTCTCCTTCAGCGTAGCGGCCGGCCGGCGGCTTGCCGTTCTGGGGAGGACGGGCAGCGGCAAGACCACCCTGGCCAGGTTGCTCTTCAGGATGTACGACCCACAGGACGGTGAGGTGGTCGTGGGCCAGGTACCGTTGACCACGGTCAGGTTGGCCTCCCTGCGCTCCCGGGTCGGGCTGGTGACGCAGGAAGTGCAGCTCTTCCAGGCCAGCCTGCGGGACAACCTGACCTTCTTCGACCCACGGGTCCCCGACGCGCGGTTAAGCGAGATCCTGGACCAGCTTGGGCTGGGGCCGTGGCTCCGGCGACAGCCCGGGGGTCTGGATACTCCAGTCTCAGCCGCCGCCCTCTCGGCCGGCGAGGCGCAGTTGCTCGCCTTGGCCCGCGTCTTTCTGCGGGATCCCGGCCTGGTCGTCCTAGACGAGGCCTCGAGCCGGCTCGACCCCGTGACCGAGGAGCTGTTGGGCGGGGCCATGAAGCGGCTTTTCGAGGAACGGACGGTGATTATCATCGCCCATCGATTGGCAACAGTGGGGCTGGTCGACGATGTTCTCATCCTGGAAGGCGGCCGCGTCATTGAGCATGGGGCCCGGGACGAACTGGCCGCCGACCCAGCGTCGCGCTTCCATCACCTGCGCCGCGCCGGGCTCGAGGAGGCGTTGGACTCATGAGACGGACCGCGTCCCCGCCGACCAGCTACTTCATCGGAAGGCTCATCGCCTATCAGCCCTGGTGGTGGTCCGGCGATGCCCTTTGCTGGCTGCTCTTCCACACCTGGCCGCTCTTCGCCGGGCTGCTGGCCCGGGAGTTCTTCATCCTACTGCAGGGCAACGAGCCGGCCAGGCTCGGCCTGCCGGCCATCGTCGCCCTGGCGGCCGCCCTGGGCGTGTCCCGGGCCGGCATCGTTTTCGTCGCCTCGATAGCCAACGGGCAGGAGCGCTTCCGTTTCCGCGCCCTTCTCTGGCACAACCTGATGATGAGCATTCTCCGCCGCCCAGGCGCCCGCGCTCTGCCGGGGACGGTCGGCGAGGCCCTCTCGACCCTTCGAGACGACGTCCTCAACACCGCTGAAGCGGCCGACCTGGTTTTTGACTCCGCGGCCGCCTTCCTTTTCGCCGCGGGGGGACTGGCGATTCTCCTCCGGGTGAATGCTCGCGTCACGCTGTTTGTTTTCATACCCATCACGGTGGTCATCGCCGTCGCCCATGCCGTCCGCGCCCAGCTCACCGGCGTCCGCGAACGGAGCCGCCAGGCCACCGCCAGGGTGACCGGGGCCATTGGCGAGGTCTTCTCGTCGGTGCAGGCCATCCAGGTGGCCGCGGCCGAGGAGTTGATGCTGGCCTATCTCCGCCGGCTGAGCGACCAGCGGCGGCTGGCGATGGTCCGGGACGCCCTGCAGAGATTGTGGGTCGACGCCATCTTCAGGCAGACGGCCGACCTAGGCGCCGGCCTGGTGCTCCTGGTGGCGGCCACACAGATGCGCGCCGGCTCTTTCAGCGTCGGCGACCTTGCCCTCTTCTCGACCTACCTGATGCAGGTCAGCGACTTCACGGGCTTCCTGGGCTGGCTCATCAATACCTACCGGCAGTCGGGCGTGAGCGTGCGACGGCTAACGGACATGCTGCAGGGGGAACCGGCGGCCAGGTTGGTGGAGCACCTCCGGCTGCCCCGGGGCGGAACGACCAGGTCGCCGGTGGACGGAAGAGGGGGAGACCCCGTCGGCCGGCCAACCGACGCTGAAGAGAGGACGCTTCGCCCCCCGGACCGGCTCCGGTGCCTCGAGGTGAGCGGCCTGACTTATCATCATCCGGACAGTGGGCGCGGTATCACCGATGTCTCCTTCAAGTTGGAGCGGGGCACGGTCACCGTCATCACCGGCCGCCTCGGGTCCGGCAAGACGACCCTGGTCCGGACACTCCTTGGGCTGCTCCAGGCGGAGCGAGGGGAAGTGCGTTGGAACGGCGAATTGGTCCGTGACCCGGCGACGTTCTTCGTACCGCCGCGAGCGGTCTACACGGCGCAGGTGCCGACACTGCTCTCCGGGACCATCGAGGACAACATCCGCTCCGGTTGGCCGTCGGACGCGGCTCAGTTGAACCGGGCCGTTTACGGTGCGGTTCTCGAACGCGACCTGGCAGAGTTCCCAGCGGGCCTGGCGACGGTCATCGGCGCGAGGGGCATGAGGCTCTCAGGCGGTCAGGTCCAACGAGTCGCCGCGGCCAGGATGTTCGTGCGCGAGGCGGAGCTTCTGGTCTGCGATGACGTCTCGAGCGCCCTTGACGACGACACAGAACAGCTCTTCTGGGCCCGTGCCTTTGAGCAAGACGCCACCTGGCTCATCGTCTCGCATCGCCCGGCCGTCCTGGCCCGTGCCGATCAGGTTCTGGAGATGGACGCGGGGCGCGTCCTTGGCACCTGTGAATCCAGGGAAAGCTAGAGTGGGGCGCGAGGAAGCGCCCCTCGGGGGTGAGGCCTGATGTGCGAGTTCTGCACCCAGCACGGCGAGGGCAAGAAGTGGTATGAGAACATGGAGAACTACTCCCGCGAGCTGCTGCATGACCCGAAGCGGGAGGAGTACATCCGCAACTTCTTCGACCGCCTGGAGCGCAACCACATGCGCGGCGAGCGGCTCCTGAGGACCGCCCGGCGGATGGCTCCGGGGCCGTACCAGTTCCTCCGCCGGATGGTCGAGCCGCGCCAGAAGTCCATCCACTTCGGGCAGGTCCTGCCGGTCGAGGACGTCGAGGCGATCATCGACCGGGTCGGCACGGTGACCCGGTTGACCTGCGTCTGCCGCAAGCTGACGACCGGCAAGGAGCTGCGCTACTGCCTGGCCCTGGGGGCCGACCTGACGCCCCTGCTCGACCCGCACTCGACCTACCGCGACGGGCTCGAGGAGCTGAGCGCCGACGAGGCCAAGGCGGCCGTCCGCCGCTTCGATGAGGAGGGCCAGGTCCACTCGGTCTGGACGATGCTGACCCCGTTCATCGGCGCCGTCTGCAACTGCGACCAGGACTGCCTGGCCTACCGCGCCCAGCACACCTTCGACCTGGCGACGGTGATGTTCAAGTCCGAATACGTGGCCCGGGTCGAGCCCGAGCTGTGCGCAGGCTGCGGCGAGTGCGTCGAGGTCTGCCGGTTCGGGGCCATGCGCGACGTGGGCGGGGTGATGGCCGTTGATGCCCGGGCGTGCTACGGCTGCGGGCTCTGCCGGGCGCGGTGCCCGAGCGGGGCGGTGGGGTTGGTGGAGAGGGAGTGGGGGCTTAACTCGTCACCGGTGAGCGGTAGATGAGTGATCCGGCTCTGCTGACGTGGTGATCCGCTGTGGTTGGCGAGCGCTGTTGATGGTATGCGGGGAACCATACCACCAAGCGAACACCCAGAGTATAAGAGAACCCCGCCCGATAAGCCGGGCGGGGTTGCATTATCTCAAAGGCTCAAGGGCTTTGACAACATCGAGAACGCGGTCAAAATCCGCGAGGCCTATGGCCGCGAAGTGAGCCAAGCTGTTTCGAATGTCCTTGATAAACCGAAGTGGATTGGCCAAGTTCTGCCTAATTCTCAATGGCAGGGATGTTGAAACAGCGATATTGGCCAAATGACCGAATTGGGTTAGTGGGCGCTCCGGGGTGCCTTGAATGTCCTCGGGGTGGAGCGCGGCGGCGTAGTCAACCCACCCCGGTCCAACCTGACGTGTCAGGTATGCGCATATGTCACGCCGGAGACTATCGAGAAGGGGCATCAGAATCCGGACCTCACCCCTCCAAATCCGGTGGTCGATAATGTCACGCCGCTCCAACAGAGCGGCTGCCGATGAATGAAGCTCCATCCCGCTCTCCGGCGTGTAACTCAGGGCTCCAATGCGCCATAAGGGTTCCGCCTCGACTGGTGGCGCCAGTTGGGCCTTAACCCTTCGCCAGTACCCACTATCCAATACGTTAGCTGCGTTCAGTCGGGTCAAGAGGCCCCGGGTCCAACCCAATCGCGTCCCATAGTCCGTCAGCAGCTTATCCAGCACTGATCCATCACATGGGGGATTGGAAAGAAGCTCATCCAGCAATCCCAAGTCGCTTCCAGCGAGCTCCGGGCCAACCATCCCAGGCCAAGAGGTCAAACCCGATTGGCCGCCCGAACTCCGGCGAGCGAAGAGCTCCAAGTCAAGACCTGATAGGTGCCCCCACAAGCGACGAACTGCGAGACGAACATCGTCCGTGGGCACGCCGAAAGAGTCACTGTTAGCGACTATAAGCAAAGCTCTCTGGCTAAAGGGCGGTTCCACCAAAGTGGCCGCCCGGCTCCACTCTCCAACAAACCGTTTCCATCGCTGTAGCTCGACATCACCCGTAGGAGTTAGCGCCTCAATCACGACTATATCCGGAAACTCTGGATGTCCTATAAGGGATGCGGGCGAACAGTCGGCAAGATCGGACGCGTCGAGGCCAAGGCTTTGGCACAATGCCAGTCCGGGTATCAATGAGCGGATACCCGGGTCAACAGTGTCGAATCGCTTGACAGACCGATCTCTTCCCACGCATTGCTCTACCACGCTATCTACCATCGGCGCTACGGCGATTTGTTCGGGCATCACCCAAAACACACTTCTGCCCGAGCACAGGTCATCGGCAATCACTGTGCAATGCAGACGGATTCCGGGAAGGTCCATGGATTCCCAGAAGGCACCACTCACAGACCCAAGGCCCTCCTTACGGTGGGGTCTACCGTCAAGACTCCCTGCTGAAGCGTCAAGAGCCCCAATCTGGCGAGGTACTCTATTTCGGAGGCGATGGTTTCCAGGCTGGCTTCCGAACGACCCAGGTTCTCCGGGGTCACATCTGAAGGATCCAGTGTCTCAAATGTACCCACTAGCTTCAGAATGTCATCGGCATAGGTCCCTTTCAGGGCTCCGGCTGCTTCAAGGAACCTTGTAGCCACGCCATCTTCATCGGCCTTGAGCTTAGCACCGAGCTGGTCTGCTGCCCTCCGGGGGTCCACGTGGTCCAAGCGTTTGCCGTACTCTTTATGGAGGTTCCTGAAAAGCTCTTGAACGAGGAACGGCCACCCTCCCGTAGCAGTGGCGATTTTCTCTTTCACCTCTCCGATATCGAGCAATGAGCTCGCACGAATGAAGCGCTCGACCATGTTTGAGTCCCATAGGCCCAAAGTAACAACCGCATCGATGGCGTCTTCATCGGCGCTTCGTTCAGGTTCGGGGCGACTGAACCACCGGCTCGTGGCAGCAGCGTCGAAGGTAAAGACGCAATGAACCGTCCGATGCTTCGCTCGCCGCTTCCGGAGCAACGCTTGTATTTCAAGGAGCGCTTGGCCGGGTGACTTGTCAAAAGACCAAAGGTGGGAGCCGTTAATAGATAGCACGTGTTTCCCGCTATCATGGTTGAACACTCGGGTTTCAAGGAATGACTGCACCCCACCAACCGATACACATTCCGGTGGAAGCACAACTAGACTTGAGTCAGTCCCTTCGCCGGGCCCTGACACCAGCCGCTTTAGCCTGAGAGGTAGATCGCCAAACCCAAGGGCCTCAGAGCCAAAAACCAGCCCGACCCCGGTTTGTCCTTTCAGCAATGCGCCTTCTTGGGCTAGAGTTAGCGGAGACCATGTGCCGGCCTTGATGTCCAAATCCGCTCTGAGGTTGCGCGGATCATACTCAACGGGTTTGACGTTCTTAGAAAGCTCCTGAATTCTGTCCCAGATGTCATCTTCTGATCCAAAGGCACGGACGACGTTAGCGTTACGCAGCCGGAAAGTGGCTCTTTCCTCCTGCCAGATCAAGACGCCAAGCCCTACCAGCTCTTGAAGCAAGGACTTGGCTTCCTCTGGGGTAGCTCCGTCAAGAAACCCACCTTGATTCTGCCATTGACGAGCGCAATCAAGAATATCCCGAACACGCATTTCCTGACGGTAGCCATCACCAGCTGAGGACTGTTCCAGGATCATAGCATAAACGAGCATCTCGTACCTGGGATCGAGTGCTACCGTCCACTCGAACCGTTCCCGCATGACCTGGCGGACCTCTGGATTTCTGTAAACATCCTCGATCATCTTTAACGTCAAGGAGTATGGTGGAGAGGTGTTCCTTCTGGCCTTTACCAGTTCGGAGCAAAAATGCTGGATTAAAGCCGGATGATAATTCGTGTAGGCGAGAATGCGGTAAATGGCATCGTTGTCCTGGAACTCGAATCCAAGCATTGACAACGGCTCCCTGACGAGGGCCAAAGCTTCATCGGGCTCTAGGGGGCCTATGTTGACGCTCTGCAGATGCGCAAACGGGTGATTGGGAATGGAACAGAAACGCTGGACGCCGTGAAGACCCGAGAAAACGAATTTGATGCGTCGTTCAGAACTATCCATCAGCTTCTTTAGCTGTTGAACAACAATGAAATCGGATTTCGCGTCGGCTTTTAGAAAATTGTCTGCTTCATCCAGGAGGATAAGGATCCTGGCATCGGGGTACTTGGCCAGCGCTCGAAGCATTTCGGTAGAAACGTTATTGGCGGTATCAAGAACCTTGGAATCAACAAGCTTGATACTAGCAGCCCATTCCTTAATGTGCTGCCAAACCTCGGAAACGGGATGATTGCCCTCAGGGTCACCGAGGTTCTTGATATCGTTGAGGAATACGAACTGCCTTGCTTCCGGCCGGTTGAACCGTCGTTCAACGGCACGAAGAACCGCTGACTTCCCCAGCTGTCTTCCTCCATAGATGATAGCCGTTCTGTTGGGGTCCCACAGGTCTGAGATGACGTCAGAGCGACCACGGAACATCTCAGGTGGGACATTTCCGGCACCAAACGGCGTGTACGGGTTAACGTAACCCCAAGGCATAGAGCAAGCAACGCACGGGGCCAAGCGATGCGACCTGACGCTGGCTAAGTAATATATCAGCAGTTCATCGACCAAGAGCACTGTGAGTTGACGACGAAGGCAGAAAGCACCCCAGTCCTCACGTTGGCGCAGAGGCATCCTTCCCATGAAGAGCACCACCGGGGATCTGCCGTTAAGGCCGGCCTCTTGGACCAACTGACCGAGGGAATCAGCGCTTGGCCTGTCCCAAACGACCAGAACGTCATAAACGCCTTTCCTATCAGAGCCGAACTGAGGCAGAGGCGAGAACCCCCCATCGGACATCTCCGCGGAGTAATGCCAGTACGACTGGCGGGTGTTCTTCCTCGTGACTCGGGGGGATACAAAGCCTAGGTAACGCAGAATGGCCGCCAATGACCCTGTCCAGTCCGTTCGCGGGTCAACAGCCCCATGCGTTCCCTTCAGCCCGTAGAACGCGTCAACCGCTGCGGCAATCTCTTTATACCGAGCACCCGGGATCGAACTCATGTCAAGACCCGGAATCTTCCCACCCTCGGTGAGCTTCTTTCTTACGTGTTTCTTCCCGGCTCGGTCGTCATCATCGAGAGCTTTGATAAGCTCTGGGATGGACTTGTGAAAGCGCTCGAACTCGTCTACTCCAGTCCATTCCGGCTCTTTCGTGGCCAGCCGGTTGGATCTCAAGATTCCCTCGATAAGAGTAGTGTACTCTTCTGCGAGGGCAAGGTCTTCTCTCTCAAGAGCCCTGAGAGCCCCTTCGATGAACTCCGCGGACTGTGCTCTAATCTCACCTTCGGTCTGCTCGACGGCAGCCTTCAACTTATTAATAACTTCCCGCAAGTGCGCTGAGCGGTTGCGGCGGTGCTCCGCAAGCTCTTCTGCCACACGTGATAGTTCAGCCTCAAAAAGGCCGTAACGAGGGTCAGCAGAGCGCTCGCGCCTCTCCAGGTCCAAAAGACGAGCTTCAAAACCAGCACGTTCAGTTTCGGTCAAGCCATGGCCTATCATCGCATCCTCAAGATCCCTGCGCACCCTGTTTAGGCGGAGTCTGAAGGTCTGGGAAGCTTCTGTCTGAGCGTCCTGAACTGACGCCCTTAGGCTTGACGCGTTCTCGCCAGGAAGGAGATCAAGAACCAACCGACACAACAGGAAATCCCTATTGGCCATATGCCTGGAGAAAAGCGCGCGCGGGTCCGGTTTGGCCAGCAGCGCCTCGGCCAACGCTCTTGCGTATCCGGGCCGATGCCGGACGGAGCACTTCCGTCAGGGTTTACGGGGGCGTGGTCAAGGACCAGCAGAGGAGCAACAAGGCAACGCTTGTAGTCAAGGGCGTTGACCTCAGAGCCAGCTTCGGAGCTAGCTTCGAACTGAAGCTCAGCGGCGATAGCCCGTAACTGCTCCCAGACCGAGTCTCTTAGCGCCCTTAGAGGCAGCGAGACGGAACCCGTTTCCGTGCGGTCCCCCATTTCATGCCAGGCCTGCAGAAAGCGACTCCTAAACAGGGCCACCTGCTGGTCTCTCCAGTCAGGTCTCAACGTCTGATCAGATTCGACACCGTCCACCCATCGCTCGATGATGCCGGCCAGTTCTTCCAGCCGGGTGAGCAAGGTCTCAAGGATCGGCCCCGTTATTCGGGGAACCGTGGGGCCGTGTGTTGAGAGTCTGGTCTGCTCAGTGATAACCTCACCCATTGATGTGTGGTTCGACAAGCGACTTTTCAGAACGCCCCGCACAAAGGCTATCTGGTCGCGTGAATCCAAGGCAACTGCAGAGGCCGCACGGCCTATGTCTGTGGTCTCCGACGCCAAACGATGAACCACTTTGGCTGCAGGGGGATACCTAAGATGGCTGTTCTTCTGCACGGTAAGCCATCTGTTAGCCTGGCCTACGCTGTCCGTCAAGGTCTGCTCGACCATGTGTTTGCTCTTGTTGCCGTGGACACTAGCCTTGTTCAGGGATACTCCAGTTGACGAGAAATCATGGACTGCAGATAGCAGAGGACGCAATTCGGGGGGGCCCCCTTCAACCAACCACGAAGAGGCGCCAGTCTCAGGCGCCATCAAAGATGGCCGGAGCGATGCCAGGACTACTAGCAACTGTGCCTCCTCGGAAGCCAACCCGCTTCCCGAGAAGGCGGGGTCCGCCAAAGGCGAAGGGCGCTCATAGATGATTGTAGCCAACTCGTTGCTGGCGTCGTCCCCAGGCGACTTGACCATGGAAGCCAGGAAACACGCTCTTGCGATCCAGGGAGGAGCAACTCGGCAAGCTTCCTCTCCCTGGGTGAATGACAACCAGAAAGCCGTCGCGAGGTCGCCCTTGGCAACACTCTGCCAGAATAACTCCTCGACAGGAGCGGCACTAGGTTCGGATGGTGGCTGGTTCGGAGCCAACTCCTCGGCCGGCGACTGAGCGCTATCTTCACTCAGGGGTCTTTCGGGAGTACTGGGAACTGGAGCTGCGGGCTCAGTATTACAGGCCAGTTCATCTGTTGCTACTCCTGGAATCACCGAAGCTTCCTTACCGCCCAGGTCTTGCGTATCTTCCGAGAGGCCAGTTGGTGGAGCTTCTTGTTCCGTTTCCTCTGGAGTGAATTCGTCTTGATCGCTCGTAGTGGCAGAAAGCCCAGGAGACGTGCTGCCGTCTGAGTGTGGGGGCTCGGGCGCCCCCGAGAGCCGCCGAACCAGATCAGTGAACGCCGCCACTAGCCTGGCCTCAATCTCTTCAAGGTCGGCGTTTTGCTGCCGCAACCCCGTGCGAGTCAGAGGCCTATTCTGGAACAGGTCCTCATACTTGGCCAACAGGTTGTCCAAGTTCGGCAGACTTTCAATAACCAGAGCCGCTTGATCAAGACCTAATGCTGATTCGCTCGCTGGGGCCAATGCCTGAGGCCAGTTTAGCTCGTGGAACTTGAGCCGATCCGCGTTGCCTTCGAGGAAGTTAGTCACCAAAGACCGGGCCTGAGCAATGGTCTCATCCCTTAGTTGGAGTTCATTTAGGGCTGCGCTCTTCTGCGCTTTGAGTTCTGCGAGTCTACTGATAAAATCGTCGACATGCTGCCACACCCTGTCCTTCGGATCAGCCTCGGAGAGCTTGTCAGTTAATTTGGCCAGCTCGGCTGCAAGGTCTTGTGGTGGTGAAACACTTTTCCGCCTTGACCCTTTCAAGGAGCTCCCTCCTCGCAATCGGTGGCTTCACGCTCCTAGGGGCCCAAACTTTGAGCCGACCTCGTGGACTTTGGCCACTCTTCGGCTCAACGTTCTAGGAGCACGTGGGATCCAGTATTCCTAGCCTTTGGCGACCTCCAGGGCCACCTGCTCCAGGACGTCCAGGGCCTCGTTCAGCACGTCGGTCGGGATGACCAGCGGGATCAGCATCCGTAGGACGTTGCCGTAGATGCCGCACTTGACCGAGATGACGCCGCGGGAGATGCCCTTGGCCATGATCGCGTTGACCTCGCTGGCCGCGGGCTCCTTGGTTGTGGTGTCCTTGACGAACTCGGCCCCGATCATCGCCCCGAGGCCGCGGATGTCGCCGATGAAGAGCTTCGAGCCGGGGGTCGCCTCGAGCTTCTTGGCCATTGTCACGAAGCGGTCGCGGATGACCTTGCCCAGCTCGGCCGCGCGCTTGACGAGGCCCTCCTCCTCGATGACGTCGAGGACGGCGTTGGCCGCCGAGCAGGCCACCGGGTTGCCGACGTAGGTGCCGCCGATGGTGCTGTCCGGCGGGGCGTCGAGGATGTCCTTGCGCCCGATGACGCCCGAGATGGGCAGGCCGACGGCGATGGACTTGCCGACCAGGATCATGTCTGGCTCCACGCCCAACTGCTCGCAGGCGAAGAAGGTACCGGTACGGCCGTAGCCCGACTGGATCTCGTCGGCGATGAGGACGATGTTGTTCTTCCGGGCGATCTCCTGCATCCGCTTGAGGTAGTCCGGGTGGAGGGGGATGAAGCCGCCCTCACCCTGCTGCGGCTCGAAGATGATGGCCGCGCAATCGTCCGGATGGACCTGGATCAGGAGGGCCTTTTCGAGGGCATCGCCGCAGAACTTGACATAAGCCTTCTCCGACATCCCGTCCGGGCGGCGGTAGACATAGGGCGCCGGCACCCGGTAGATCTCCGGGGCAAACGGGCCGAAGCCGGATTTGTATGGCTTGACCTTACTGGTCAGGGACATGGCCATGTTGGTCCGGCCGTGGAAGGCGCCCTCCAGGGCGATGATCCCCATCTTGTGGGTGAACTTGCGGGCCATCTTGACCGCGTTCTCGACGGCCTCAGCGCCCGAGTTGAAGAAGGCGGCCTTCTTCGGGCCCTTGACCGGGGCCAGGGCGATCAGCCTCTCGGACAGCGTGATGTACGATTCATAGGGGATCACCGAAAAGTCGGTGTGGGTGAAGTTGGCCACCGCATCCTGAATGGCTTTGACCACCTTCGGATGGCTGTGCCCGACGTTCAGGCAACCCAGGCCGCCGGCCAGGTCGATGAAGACGTTCCCGTCCGCGTCGGTGACCAGGGCGCCATGCGCCTCCTTGATGATCACCGGGACGTGGAGGGACAGAGCGTCAGCAACCACCTTCTCCTTAGCGGTGGTCAGGGCCTTTGACTTCGGCCCCGGGATCGCGGTGACGAGCTTGATGGCTTTATTTTGCACGGCCACGACGGCAACCTCCCCTTTGCTTTCAGCTGGGATTGGTCTGTAAACCCAGAACACTTTATTCGCCGTTGCATAGAGAAGCTCCTACCGACCCCGGCGGGTTGGCCGAGAAATGGTGGAAGGTGGGGGAATTGGAGCCTGCCAGGTAGGACGCCGGCGGGTCGAGGGCGAATTACTGAAACCGGAAGCCTCACATGAGCTGCGAATCCCCAGAGACCCCGAGGAGGCAGCCCAATGGACGATAGCCGAAGGAGCGCCGCACTGGCCGCCATCGACCAGGTGGCCGAGAAGCACCGGGCCGAGCTGGTCGACCTGAGCCACCGTATCCACGCCAACCCCGAGCTGTTCTTCAAGGAATTCAAGGCCAGCGCCTGGCTGACCGAGGCCCTCGAGAAGGCCGGGTTCGCCGTCAAGCGCGGCGTGGCCGGTCTGGAGACCGCCTTCCGCGCCGACTGGCAAGGGAGCGGGGCGGGGAAGAGTGTGGCGGGGGAGGGGCCGGACGAGGGCGTCCCGACGGTCGCCATCCTCGGCGAGTACGACGCTCTGCCCGACGTCGGGCACGGCTGCGGCCACAACATCATCGGCACGGCCGCTATCGGCGCGGCCATCGTCCTCAAGGAAGCCTACCCAGAACTGCCCGGCCGCATCGCGGTCATGGGTTGCCCGGCCGAGGAGGACGGCGGCGGCAAGATTATCATGCTCAAGGCCGGCCTCTTCGACGACGTCGACGCGGCCCTGATGGTCCACCCGACGACTGGCGACTCGAAGATCGGCGGGGCCAGCCTGGCCACGACCACCCTGACCATCAACTTCAAGGGCAAGCCGTCGCACGCCGCCGGCAGCCCCCACCTGGGCATCAACGCCCTCGACGCGGTCGTCCAGACCTACGTCAACGTCAGCACCCTGCGCCAGCACGTCAGCCCGGACGTCCGGATGCACTGCCTCATCACCAAGGGCGGCTCGGTCATCAACATCGTCCCCGAAGAGGCCGAGGTCCAATACCTCCTGCGGGCGAGCACCCGCGAGGGCGTGCGGGACGTGGTCCAGCGGGTCAAGGAGTGCGCCAACGGCGCCGGTCTGGCCACCCGGGCCACCGTGTCCTTCGTAGAGGCGGAGGGCTACGATGCCCGCAAGGTCAACCGGACTATCGGCGACGTTTTCCGCGACCACTACCGCCGCCTCGGCGAGACCATGCTGACCGACCCCGAACCCTCCGGTGGCTCGACCGATTTTGGCGACGTGAGCCAGAAGGTGCCCGCCGCCAACGCCTACCCGCGCATCGGGCCCAAGGGCACGCCCGGGCACAGCCGCGAGCTAGCCGCTTTCGCCTGCTCCGCGGCCGGCGACGAGGCCCTGATGAAGTCGGTCAAGGCCATGGCCGCCACGGCCTTGGACATAGTGATAAGCCCGGGCCTGTTGGCCCGAGCGAAGAGGGAGTTCGAGGGTGGACAGTAAGTTGTTACTCACGAGGGGCAATCTCGACTGCAGGAGGTCGGGTTTCAGTCTCGAAAACACTTTGATTAGCCCGGAGATTCGAAGGGAGAGGCTGACCTAGGCGATGAGCCCGAAGGCAGGGGGCGCCAAGCGCCCAAAGGCCAAGCAGAAGCGGGTTGTGGAACTGTTTGCAGGGGTTGGAGGCTTCCGGCTGGCCCTTGAGACTAGAGGCGACTGGAAAGTTGTCTGGAGCAACCAGTGGGAGCCGGGCAAGAAAAAGCAGCACGCTTCTGACTGCTATGTCAGGCATTTCGGCCGTAGAGGGCACATTTGTGAAGACATAGCCAAGGTCACGCAATGGTCACGTGGCGAGGGCATGAAGATTCCACCCCACGAATTGTTGGTCGGGGGCTTTCCCTGCCAGGACTATTCGGTGGCAACCACCAATGCCAAGGGCATTGAGGGCAAGAAAGGGGTTCTCTGGTGGGAGATTCATAAAGTCCTTAACGACAGGAAGCCACCATATTTCCTCCTTGAGAACGTTGACCGGCTCCTCAAATCACCAACAAAGCAAAGAGGCCGGGACTTCGCTATAATGCTATCCAGCATGGCAACACTGGGATATGCGGTGGAGTGGAGGGTCATCAATGCGGCAGACTATGGATTCCCGCAGAAGAGACGGCGCGTGTACATGGTGGGACGACGCATTAAAGGTGCCACCCCTCGACCGACTAACCCGTATGACATACTGACAAGGACAGGGGTGCTGGCACGGGCTTTCCCAGCGCACCCGACCAGAGCGATATACCCAACATTGTTTGAAGAGGATCCTCCCAACATGAGTCTCCCTAAGGACTTAGTTAAGATATCTCGGACCTTTGGCGAAGGGTCAAAGCCGTTTAGGAATGCGGGGCTCATGTTCGACCGCAAGGTGTGGACCGTAGACCTCGTACCGGACTACACCGGGGAAAGAACACTACTGCGAGACGTCTTGCAGAGCGATGAGGCGGTTCCCGAGGAGTTCTATGTACCCGAGCAACAGCTGCAAATATGGCGACGCCTAAAGGGCGCCAAGAATGAGGAACGCTCCCACAATGGGAGCGGGATCACATACCATTATTCGGAGGGGGCAATTCCCTTCCCCGACCCAACTGACCGTCCTTCGAGGACCGTCGTGACCGGAGAAGGAGGGCGCTCCCCTTCTCGGTTCAAACATATCGTCTTGACCCAAGATGGACGATATCGAAGACTAACACCGGTTGAGCTAGAACGGTTGAACGGCTTCGACGACGGATGGACAGATGGAATGACTGACACCTGGCGGGCGTTTTGTATGGGCAATGCTCTCGTCGTGGGAATCATCCAGAGGATTGGGAAGATCCTTAATCAAGACGTTGATGGGAAACCGGGCTGAGGATTGGGAGAGGCCGGCGACACAACATGACGGACATCACGACAAGCCGCCCCGCCCTGAGACCGAAACGGGCTGAGAGACCGCTCTGCCCCTCGCCGCGAGCGACCTCGCCGGCAGTCTCCCGGGTGATGAAAGCAAATGGGGCACGCAACACGGGCCCAGAAATCATGCTCCGCAAAGCGCTCAGGGGCATAGGGCTTGCTGGGTACCGTCTGCACCTGCGCAACGTTCCGGGCAGGCCCGACATAGCCTATCCGGGGCCTAAGGTCGCAGTCTTCGTGAACGGTTGCTTCTGGCATCGGTGTCCACATTGCGGGCCATCCGCACCTAAGAGCAATTCGGGTTTCTGGCTACGGAAGTTTGAACTCAACCGAGAACGTGACAGGCGCAAGACACGTGAGCTACGGAAGTCTGGCTGGAAAGTCGTTGTGGCATGGGAATGCCAGATAAAGAAAGACCCGGCTAAGGTTGCCCGCCGAGTGCAAAGGTTCGTTCTTGGCGAACAGGGAGAGCTCAGAACAACGAGGAAGTCGAATGCGTGAGCCCGGGAAGGACTTCCCTGGCTTTGGCTTGGCCAATTGCACCCACGCCCCGGCCTTTCACGAGGGCTGCGGCAAAATCACCGAACTTGACGCGCCTGAGATGAACAGCTATGAGATGAACGCACGTCAATAGGTTATTCACCCTTCCCACGTGGTTTCGAGTCACCTCATACCCTAGAGTGTGGTACTTGACATCTTCATTCCATGATATGGCCTCTAGTAGATGCAGGAAGACATCAATCGGGTAATCGGCCAATTGGGGAGTCCGCCGTTGGAGTTCGGCTACGACATCGGGCGGGGGGAAGTACCGCCATTCGCCAGACGATACCTCCTTATGGTCGAGCATAAAGGCAGCTCGGAAAAGCAGACATCCCATCAGCTCCAAGGCAGCGGAATCTGCTGACCCTAGGTGAAAGAATTCATCGAAGATGTCTCCAAAGGAGAGGTTCTTACCGAAGGGAACCCCGTTCTTATAGACGCACGGGAGCATGTCGTTAGGGTTGTTCGTACTGTGTCCTTCACGATCCCTACACCCGGTGTAATTGGGCACAGCCTCTTTGCCAGGTTTGGCCAGATAGACTACATACTCGTCCCTACCCCAGATCTCATTCAGAATCGGGCCTTCGCCCACGGCTAGAAGGGATGTCGCCGCTGGCGAAGCCTGTTGACCCGGCCAACTGATTGCTTCGCTGATCGCATCGACGCGCCGCTGCTTTGCATATGCCCCCAACTTGCCATCAGGTACCACTAAGGCCTTAAAGGTTAAACCGGTACTCAAGATGAAGAGCCTCCTCGTGATGTGGGATTTGTATGCTTGGAGGCAACGGACTGTGGAGCCAGGGCTGATCTTGCAGAAGGAAATTCCATGCAGTTTTGGACTGTTCCTGCTATATGGTACCAAGGAAGTGACCGAACACTGGACACCCATCTGGACGAGATCAGGAAGGTTATTGTCAGTGGTGAGCGGGTCGCAGTTGCGGTAGTAGTAGGCACAAGGGGCTCGACGCCACGTTCCACCGGGGCCCGCATGGCCGTCACCCGCGACGGCCGGGTCATCGGGACCGTCGGCGGCGGGTGCGGTGAGGCTGAGGTCATCCAGGCCAGCCGCAACGTCCTGGACGATGGCCAGCCCCGGCTCGTCCGGGTGGAGCTGACCGAGGACGTCACTGAAGAAGCCGAGGCCGCCTGCGGGGGGACGATGGAGGTTGTCGTTGCCCGCTGGGGGCGGGAGATGGTACCCGTTTTGGAAGTGTTTCTCCGCGCGGGCAGGGAACGAAAATCCGTCCGCCTACTTACCGGAATCAATCCGAAGAGCGCTCTGGGGGTCATAGCCGCCCAGGCCGACTTCGGCTCAGCCTTTGCCGGCATGGGAGAAACGGAAACGGCGGCCCTTTCAGCCGCCGTGCCGCCTGCTAAAGCAGTCACCCCTCAGTTCATAACGCAGACCGTCGGAGGAGAGCAGAGGACCGCCCTCATTGAAGACTACGCCCCGGCGCCGCACCTTCTGGTCTGCGGCGGCGGGCATATTGCTGTCCCCCTATGCCGAATGGCCCGGGAGTTGGATTTAGAGGTTACGGTCATCGATGACCGCCCAGCCTTCGCAGACCCGACCAGGTTCCCGAATGGCGTCCGCACCATATGCGCCCCATTCGGCCAAACCCTCGCGGGCATGAGGTTCGATAGCCGAACCTACGCCGTGGTCGTGACCCGCGGCCATCGCCACGACCTCGGGTGCGTCCGTCAACTGCTTGGCCGCGGGGCGGGCTACGTCGGCATGATTGGCAGCCGGCGCCGCGTGGCCGGGGTGTTCGAAACACTTCGCACCGCCGGCCTGGGCGAAACTGCCCTGTCCGAACTCCACGCTCCGATCGGACTGGACATCGGGGCCGAGACCCCGGCCGAGATCGCCCTGGCGATTCTGGCAGAGGTCACTGCTGCGCGGCGCGGCGGGAGTGGACGGTCACTCGGACTGGCCTACGGGCAAGCAGCCGCCAAGGAGAGGGTGAGGCGATGACCGAGTCCGTCCATGCTTGGCACCCCGGCTCGAAAGAAGGCCCACTCATTCTGATAAAGGGAGCCGGCGATATCGGAACCGGGGTCGCCCACCGGTTGTACCGCGCCGGCTTTGGGATCATTATGACGGAGCTAC
Source organism: Bacillota bacterium (assembly GCA_021787335.1). Classification (GTDB taxonomy): domain Bacteria; phylum Bacillota; class Sulfobacillia; order JAJYWN01; family JAJZPE01; genus JAJZPE01. Next base: position 21,924 of record JAJYMC010000044.1, read on the forward strand.
CCGAACCAAGGGCAGTCAGGCGCACGGTGGCCTTCTCTGACTGCGTCTTCGAGGGGACCACTTCGGTCGAAGAAGTGACGGCGGTTCGCCTGTCTATTGAACAGGCTCTACGTATGCTCGCAAAGGGCCTCGTCTCCAATGGGCCGATCCCTTTGGTCATTGACCCTGACGGCACCGCTTCCTCGGAAGTCCCCGCCACCTTACTGATCGATGCTAGGATGGCCAAGAGGAACCTCGGGACCAAGATCAATGACGCGGATGTTGTCATCGGCCTGGGCCCGGGCTTCACTGCCGGCCTGGACGTGCATGCCGTGGTCGAAACGGCCCGCGGCCATTCCCTGGGGCAAGTCATCTATCGCGGTTGCGCACGAGAGTTTACAGGAGTCCCAGGGGAGATTGGCGGCTTCACCGTGGAGCGGGTTCTTAGGGCGCCTACGGATGGCACACTGAGGGCTTTAGCCGGAATCGGTACCAGTGTGGTGACCGGGCAGTCGGTGGCCGAGATAGCCGCCGGGGCCGAGCGCGTACCTATCAAGGCGGCCATTCCGGGGATTCTGCGGGGGTTGCTTCGCGACGGAGCCCCCGTCTCTGGCGGTCAGAAGATCGGGGACGTCGACCCGAGATGTGAGCCTGACACCGCCTGGCGCATTTCCGATAAGGCAAGGTCTGTCGCGGGCGGAGTCCTCGAGGCTGTCATGTGCCTGCTTTGGGGCAGACCTCCGGTCGATCAGACCGACGCCGGCGGCGCCACGGGAGAAAAGGGGCGCGACCAGACGTGAAGGCAAGGAGTGTGGACGTACGGGACTCCCTCGGCCTGGTTCTCGGCTACGACCTCACGGAGGTAGTGCCGGGCGGGCGCAAAGGGGCTGTCCTAAGGCGCGGGCACGTCATTCGTGATGAGGACCTCGAAACCCTCCGCCGGATTGGCAAGTCGGCCGTCAAGGTCCTCGAGCTGGAGCCTGGCGAGGTCCATGAGGATGACGCGGCTCAGCGACTGGCAAGATTGGCGGCCGGGCCCGGGCTCGAGGTGGAGATGCCGGGCGAGGCTTGGGCGGACGTCCGCGCGACACAGGACGGACTGCTGAAGGTGGACGCCGTGCGGTTGCTTCGGGTCAACTCCGTAGGTGAGCTCCTCATTGCGGCGCGGGCGGACAACTCGCCCCTGAAGCGGGGGAACTTTGCCGCAAAGGTCAAGGTGCTTGGGCTTGTGGTTAGCGAGGAGCGGCTGGTGGCGGCTGAGCGAATCGGAGCCGGAGAGCCGTTGATGAGCATCCTCCCGTTCCACCGGCTGAATGCTGGCATCATCGTGACTGGCCGAGAGGTCTGTGAAGGCCGGGTCAAGGATGCCTTCGGCCCGCTACTGCGCGAGCGTCTGGCGGCCTACGGTAGCGAGGTCTCGCAGGTGGTCATTGTGCCGGATGAAGCGGCCGATGTGGCCGCGGGCGTCCGCAAGATGCTGGCGGAGAAGCTGGACCTCATCTTGGTGACGGGCGGTATGTCGCCCGACGACTCGACTCCTGACGGCATTCGCCAGGCGGGCGCGGAAGTGGCGTTCTACGGGGCGCCGGTGTCTCCCGGGGCGATGACCCTTGTCGCCTACGCCGACGAGACGCCTGTCGTCGGGATCCCGGCTGGGCTCCTGACCGGGCGACGCGGCCTCTTCGACCTCATCCTCCCGCGTATCCTTGCCGGGGAGCGGCTTGGCCCTGAGGACGCGGCCGCCTATGGTCACGGGGGGCTTCTGGTGTGAGTGCGCAGGGCCCTGAACTGATTGAGGCCCTTTGCGTCGGCCCGGGTAGCGTCGTTTCCTTCACGGGGGCGGGTGGAAAGACCGGCCTCCTTTTTGCGTTGGCAATTGAGGCGGCCCAGCGATGGGGGCCCGACAGCGTCCTGGTGACGGCAACCACCAAGATGCTGGAGCCCGGCCCGCAGGACCTTCCCGTGGGCGCGCCAAGCTTGATTGGCGGAGTGGGGGAGGACCTAGGGCCGCGCCTGGTCCTGGTCAACAGCCTCGATGAGGCCATCCGGGCTGTGGAGGGCAGGGCACCGGGGCAATTGCTGGTCATCGGGACGCGACTAGATGGGGAGTCCGGTGGCCGACGTAAGTTCGCCGGCATCCCGCCAGAGTGGATAGATGAGATCGCCCGCCTCTTCCCGAAGTTGGCCATCTTGGTCGAGGCGGACGGAGCGGGCCGAAAACCCCTCAAGGCGCCGGGGGCCCACGAGCCGGTCATCCCGGCATCGACGACGGCCGTAGTAGCGGTGGCCGGGATAGACGCAATCGGCATGCCGCTCGACGCCGCCCATGTCCACCGACCGGAGCGCCTAGCCCAGCTAACCGGTCACGCGCCGGGGGATGCCGTCACGTCTGAGGTCATCGCCACCGGCCTATGGCACGAAGCGGGCTGCGGCAAGGGGCGCCCACCGGGCGCTATCCTGGTGCCGGTCATCAACAAGGTGGATGGGCCTGAGCAGCTAGACGTGGCGAGAGAGGTCGGGGAGCGGCTGCTGGAACGAGGCGCGCCTCGGGTGCTCCTGACCTCTTGTCGCCGTTGGCCGACGGTCGTCGGGATTGTTGGCGCCGGGCCGGCCGTGGCGGCAATCGTCCTCGCGGCCGGGGCATCAACCCGAATGGGCGCACCGAAACAGCTCCTGCTCTGGGAAGGAGAACCGCTGGTGGTTCGCGCAGTGAGGCAGACACTGGCGTCCCGAGTCGGCCCGGTGGTCGTCGTGCTCGGCCATCTGGCCGATGAGGTCAGATCGGCTCTGGAACCCCTGATGCGCGAAGCCGGCGACCGGCTCAGGGTGGTCGTCAATGAGGACCACGACCGTGGCGGCCAGTCGTCGTCACTGAGGGTCGGGCTGGCCGCACTGCGGCAGGCCGCCGCGTCCCCAACGTTCGGTAGTGGGATCGGCCGCCGGCGACTCAGCGGTGTCGTTTTCGTGAACTGCGACCAGCCGTTGCTCCGTGCGGACCACATCAACGCCTTGGTCGCCCGGCTCGAGGCGGCCCAAGGCCCGGGCAGCCGGCCTGCGGCTGACGCGGCCATCGTGGTGCCCGTCCACGACGACCACCGCGGCCACCCAGTCCTCTTCGGACGCGGCTTCTTCGATGAACTGTCTCAAGTCATGGGCGACGAGGGCGGGCGCTCGGTCATCCGTCGGCACCCGGAAGCGGTGATCGAGGTGGCCTCGGATGAAGCGGTGCTGGCCGATGTCGACTCACCGGAGGATTTTCGGGGCCTCGCTGCGAAAAGCATGCGAGGCCCAGTATAGAAATTATCCTGATGAACTGAGGGACCAGAGTTGCTCGACAACGGACTCGACACCTGCAACTGCCCGAAGACGAAGTGCGAGAATCATGGGCGCTGCGAGCCATGCAAGGAGAAGCACGCTCGCAAGGGTAAGCTGCCCTACTGCAAACGCGGATCCAGGCGGGCCGGCGGCGATAACGGGCGACCCGCAGGCGGCACCGGATCGAGTCTTCTCGGACGGATTGGATGACCAGACTGATGGGAGTCGTGCTCTGGCCTATCGCCTCCATCGTCGCCGTCCTCATCGTGGGATTGGCCCTCCTCTTCCACCTGCTGACCCTGCCGGGCCGCCGACTGCTGCCCCGGGAGGGCCGAACGACGGTCGATGGCGTGATCACCCTGGCCGACGCCGAACGGGTCTGTCGTGAGTCGGGGCTGACTGGCTGGGCCCTGGTGGCCTTTGCCCAGAGGCTGGTCGCCCGCAAGTTCACCTACTCGCGCCGTAACCCGTGGGACACGGCGCCCCGCGCGTTCGAGCGGGGGATGGGCTATTGCCAGCAGCAGGCCTTGGCCTTGAACCTACTGCTGACGCGGCTCGGGTTCAGGTCACGATTGGTCTACGCCACGCGGGTCGCCTTCCCGCGCAAGGTCGTCCACGGGGTCGAGGAGCCGGCGGGCGTCGGCGGCCACACCTGGTTGCGGGTCGGGGTCGGCGGGGAGGAGCGCGACGTCTGTCCGGGCAACGTGGCTAACGAGCCGGGCCGGGTCCACTTCAAACCCCTCTCACCGGTCAAGGAACTGACCCCGATCCTGCGGCCCTTCACGCACCTGGCTTCTGTGGTCGTCAATGTCTCCCGAGACCGGCGCTCGACGGGCTTCCGCGCTGACGGCGCACGGCGTTGATAGAAAGCCTGGGCTCGCGGGGAGGACTCGGAGGAATCCCGCGCCTCGCGCCGAACATCTGAAAAGCATAGCCCCGCATCGCGCCCGCGAGGGCGCAGCGGAATCGGCTTTCTCCGAGCCTGGCCACCTGTAGCCACTACGGTATGGTGCCAGGCCGACAGGGTGCGGCTGGAAACGGCCACGCCTCCCACTTGGAAAGGAGAGAGGTATATGTCGCTGTTTCCTTTTGTTTGGGTCAGACGTGGTGAGCGCAAGCGTGCGCCGCGTCTGGCCCATCGTGTTGTCCGGCCCGCCGTTGTGGCCCTGGCGTTGGCGGTTGCCCTGACCCTGGTCGTCGTGGCCGCCGCCGGGTGCGGGAAAGCCCCCGCCGCGGCTGATTCAGCCAAGGCCGGCTCGGGTGCGGGCGCGGGCACGGGCTCTGGCTCCAGCACCACCGGCACCTACTCGATCACCGTCCAGAGCAATGGCAAGACCCTCAAGACGTTGACCCTGAACGACATCAAGGCCCTCCCCGCGGTTAAGGTCGTCGCCGACGACAAGACGCAGGAGGGGCCGAAGCTCTCCGACGTGTTGAAGGCGGCCGGGGTGCAGAAGTACACGGAGGTCACGGTCACGGGGGCCTGGAAGGAGACCTACACCCTGAAGGCAGATCAGGCCGATGACACGGTCGTCCTCGACCTCTCCAACCGCGGCACGTGCAAGCTCGCCGGGCCCAAGATCCCGAAGGACAGCTGGGTCCGGGACGTCACGACCATAGAGGTGAAGTGACCAATGACGATCTACGTAGGTATCGACGACACGGACAACCTCCAGAGCCGCGGCACTGGGCACCTCGTCCGCACGCTGGCTGAGGAACTGCGGGCGGCTGGGCTCGGGACACCGCTATCGGTGACCCGGCACCAGCTGCTGGTCCACCCGGACATCCCCTACACTTCGCACAACAGCTCGGCCTGCGTCACCATGCGCTCCGAGGCCGGCCCGGAGGCCGTCGCCGCCGCGGCCGGGCGGTTCCTGCGGGAGCGGGCCGCGTCTGGCTCGGACCCGGGGCTCTGCGTGGCCGAGGCTGGCAAGGTGGCCGAGGCGGTCGTCCGGTTCGGCCAGTCGGCCAAGGCCAGGGTCCTCACGACCGACGAGGCGCACCGGACGGCCGGGGAAGCGGGCCTTCACCTCTCGGGCCACGGCGGGACCAACGGTGGAGTCATCGGCGCCCTGGCCGCGGTCGGCCTGAGGCACTCCGGCGGCGACGGCCGCTTCCTGTGGCTGCGGGGAATCAGGGAGATGACGGGCGTCCACACTACCGCCGAGATCCTCGCCCAGAGCGGGGTGGAGCGCTTCTTGAACGTTGGCGAGGACGGCAAGCCGGCGCTGGTGACTCCATCGATGTCGGCGAGTGGTTCCGTCCGATCCTCCTCGACGGTCTGGCGGCCCTGCTGATCATCCGGGCGCAGGCGAAGGATGCGGCGACCCCGGGGCGGTGGCGCATCGTTGATAAAGAAGTCGTCAAGCGCTACTAGCCCGGGCGGCGCCCAAGCCGACAGCCACCAGGCTGCCAGCCCCCAGGCCGTCGCCCCCCACCGCCCCTACGTCTGGGGCCTCACCCTGCGGGACGCCATCTTCCTGTCCTTCCTCGGCGCGGTCATCCCCGTCTTCAAGCTCCTGTTCCGGGTGGACCTGCACGTCCCCGGCCACACGGGCCTGGTCTGGATCGCCGTGATGATCGTCGGGCGCGCCCTGGTGCCGCGGCGCTACGCCGCCACCTGGGTCGGGACGGTGGCCGGGCTGCTCGCCGCGCTCATGGGGCAGGGGAAAGAGGGTCCGCTGGTCTTCTTCCAGTACCTCTTCCCGGGGCTGACCATCGACCTCCTCGTCCGCCTGTTCGGCGAGCGGTGGTCCAGCTACCTTGCGGTCGGGCTCTACGGGGCCGTGGCCCACCTGACTAAGCTGGTCGCCATCTACGTCGCCGGGAGGATCCTCGGCGTGCCCCAGTACTTCCTGACCCTCGGGCTGGGATTGTCGGCCGCGAGCCACGCCCTGTTCGGGTTCCTCGGCGGTTGCCTGGCGGTGGCCGTCCACCGTCAGCTCCGGGGCGGCGGGCCGGACCGGAAAAAGATGTTCTCCCAGGCACAATCTGGCAGGAAAAAGGAGTAGGTCGCCGAAGGGATTAACCGACACATTAGCGACACCCACGGGGAGGAAGACCATGCCAGGGCACGTCGTGGGGCTCCGGTGCATCTCTTGCGGCCATACCTACGAGCCCACCCCGACCGCGCTGACCTGCCCGGCGTGCGGCGACTCCGGCATCCTCGACGTTGTTTACGATTACGACCGGGTCCGCCTCGACCTCACCCGGGACTCACTGGCTTCCGACCGCAACCTCTCGATGTGGCGTTACCTTCCTTTACTACCGATCAACCCGTCCACCCCGCGGCCCAACCTCCGCGTCGGGTGGACTCCTTTTTATCGGGCCGACCGCTTCGCCGAGGCGATCGGCCTGGAGACCGTCTACGTCAAGGACGACGGCCAGAACCCGACGGCCTCTTTGAAGGACCGAGCCTCGGCGGTGGGCGTGGTCAAGGCCATCGAGGCCGGGGCGACGACCGTCGCCTGCGCGTCGACCGGCAACGCCGGCTCGTCGCTGGCCGGAAACGCCACGGCGGCGGGTCTTCGGAGCGTCATCTTCGTCCCGGAACGCGCCCCCCAGGGGAAGCTGGCTCAGCTCCTGCTGTTCGGGGCGACGGTGGTCATGGTCAGGGGGAACTACGAGGACGCCTTCCGGCTCTCGGCCACGGCCATCGACCGCTGGGGCTGGTACAATCGCAACGCCGCCCTCAACCCGTACCTGGTCGAGGGCAAGAAGACGGTCTCCCTGGAAATCGCCGAGCAGATGGACTGGCAGGTCCCGGACTGGGTGGCGGTCTCGGTCGGCGACGGCTGCACCATCGCCGGGGTCGGCAAGGGCTTCGCCGACCTCCAGGCCTGCGGGCTCATCGACCGCGTGCCGCGGCTCCTGGGGGTCCAGGCGGTCGGCTGCGCGCCCATCAACCGCGCCTTCAAAGCGGGCACCGAGGCCCTCACCCCCGAGCCCGAGAACAGCCTGGCCGACAGCATCGCCGTGGGTGTGCCGCGCAACCCGGTCAAGGCCCTCAGGGCCGTCCGCGCCTCGGGCGGGGACATGCTCACGGTCACCGACGCCGAGATCCTCGCGGCCATGCGCACCCTCGGCACGACCACCGGCGTCCTGGCCGAGCCGGCCGCGGCGGCGTCCTTCGCCGGCCTGGCGAAGGCCCGCGCGACGGGGCTCATTCGGCCCGAGGAGGTCGTCGTTGGAATCGTCACCGGTAACGGGCTCAAGGACGTGGCCAACAGCCTCAAGGCCGCCGGCGAGCCCATCCACATAGACCCCGACCTGCGCGCGCTGGAACGGGCGCTGGCGTGAAGGGGGGGCGAGGGCGGAGGGGGGGTAACAGGACAAGGGTCGACCTTTTCCGGCTCCGGCGTTCCGCGATCCCGGCGTTCCGCGATTCCAAAGAACCTGACCTCAAGGGCTCGACCCGAGACGGCTGATTCACCGGCCCGGCTCCGAATCTTCTCAGACACTGGAGGGTGACTGGATGCTCAGGAACAAGAAGCTCTTTGTCGTGCTAAGCGTGCTCCTGGTCCTGGCGCTCCTGGTTCCCGGCTGCAGCTCGGGCTCCAAGTCCACGAAGAAGGATGCAGATAAGATGAAGGTGGCCTTCATGTACGTCGGACCGGTCGGCGACGCCGGCTGGACCTTCGAGCATGACCGCGGCCGGAAGTACCTTCAGGAGAAGCTCCCCTGGGTCGAGACAACCTACGTCGAGAGCGTGCCCGAAGGGGCCGACGCTGAGCGGGTCCTGACCGAACTGGCCGAGAAGGGCAACAAGGTCATCTTCGCCACCAGCTTCGGTTACATGGACTACGTCATCAAGGTGGCTCAGAAGTACCCCAACGTCATCTTCATGCATTGTTCGGGTTACAAGACGGCCGCCAACGTGGGCACCTATTTCGGTCAGATCGAGCAGCCCCGGTACCTGTCGGGGATCGTGGCCGGCAAGATGACCAAGACGAACGTGCTCGGGTACGTGGCGGCCCACCCCATCCCGGAGGTCATCCGCGGGGCCAACGCCTTCACCCTCGGGGTGCTTTCGGTGAACCCGAAGGCGAAGGTCAAGTTGGTCTGGACGAACACGTGGTATGATCCGGCGGCCGAGAAAGAAGCCGGCAAGAGCCTCCTCGAGGCCGGCGCCGACGTCATCGCCCAGCATCAGGACACCCCGGGTCCGCAGCAGGCGGCCGAGGAAAAGGGCAAGTACGGCATCGGCTACAACTCCGACATGCGGTCGTACGCTCCCCACGCCAACCTGACTTCCCCCATCTGGAACTGGGGCCCGTACTATGTGAAGGTCGTCCAGGCGGTCAAGGACGGCACCTGGAAGCCCGAGCAGTACTGGGGGACCATGGCTGACGGCGTGGTCGACCTCGGACCCTTCGGTGACGCGGTCCCCGAGGACGTGAGGAAGCTCGTCGAGGAGAAGAAGCAGGACATCCTGTCGGGCAAGCTGGTCGTCTTCGCCGGCCCGCTCAAGGACCAGAAGGGCACGGTCCGGGTCAAGCAAGGCGAGAAGATGACTGACGAGCAGATTCTGAACATGGACTGGTTCGTCAAGGGCATCGACGGGACCATCCCGAGCAAGTAGGCATGGGCTGAAACGGCTGGGGGACGGGGCTCCGCGCGGTCGCGGGGTCCCGCCCCGGCCGGACGGTGACCGGCCGGACCTGGATGGCCGATTGGGGGCGGACCGATTGGGGGTTGACCGATGACGAACACGGTCGAGATGCGGGGGATAACCAAACGCTTTCCCGGCGTGCTGGCCAACGACCGGGTCGACCTCACCGTCCGCGCCGGCCAGGTCCACGCCCTGTTGGGCGAGAACGGGGCCGGTAAGAGCACGCTGATGAGCGTCCTCACCGGTCTGTACCGCCCCGATGAGGGCGAGATCAGCGTCGATGGGCGGCGGGCGGTTCTGCGGTCGCCGGGCGACGCCATCGCCCTCGGTATCGGCATGGTCCATCAGCATTTCCGGCTGGTCCGCCCGTTCACCGTGGCCGAGAACGTCGTCCTGGGCGACCGCTCGCTGGGGTTCGTCTACCGTCGCCGGGAGATTCAACGGAAGATCGAGGAGCTGTCATCGCGATACGGGCTGCGGGTCGACCCGGGGGCCAAGGTCTGGCAACTGTCCGTCGGTGAGCAACAGCGGGTTGAGATCCTGAAGGCGCTTTACCGCGGGGCCCGCATCCTCATCCTCGACGAGCCGACGGCGGTCCTGACCCCGCAGGAGGCCCGGGAGCTGTACCGGACTTTGCGGCGGATGGCCGACCAGGGGCAGGCCGTCGTCTTCATCACCCATAAGCTCGAAGAGGTCATGGACGCGGCGGACGTCATCACCGTCCTCCGCGACGGGCGGAACGTGGCCACGGTCCCGAAGGACGAGACCAACCCGCGCGAACTGGCCCGGCTGATGGTCGGACGCGAGCTTTCCCCGGAAAAGCCCAAGGAAGCGGTCGAGTGCGGCGGGACGGTCCTCGACCTGCGCGGGGTCCACGTCCAGAACGACAAGGGCCTGCCCGCCCTGCGCGACGTGTCCCTGACCGTCCGGGCCGGCGAGATCGTCGGCGTCGCCGGCGTGGCCGGCAACGGCCAGCGGGAACTGGCCGAAGCCGTGACCGGTCTGCGTCGCGTCGAGAAAGGCAAGGTCCTCATCGCCGGCGCCGACCTGACCAACCGCTCCCCGCGGGAGATCATCGACGCGGGCGTGAGCCACATCCCCGAAGACCGGCTGGGCATGGGCCTCGTGCCGGGCCTGGGGGTCCATGACAACGTCATCCTCAAAGACTACCGGCTGCCCGCCATATGCTCCGGCCCGCTCCTGAAGCCCAGGGCCATCCATGCCCGGGCGACGGAACTGGTCGAGCGGTTCGATGTCAAGGTGGCCGGTCTGGATTCGCCCGTGCGGCTCCTCTCGGGGGGCAACCTCCAGAAGCTGCTCCTGGCCCGGGAGATCTCGGCCCGACCGAAGCTCATCGTGGCCATGCTCCCGACCCGCGGTCTGGACGTCGGGGCGACGGCGGCCATCCACCAGATGCTCCTGGCCCAGCGGGCGTCGGGGGCGGCCATCCTCTTCGCCTCCGAGGACCTCGACGAGATCCTCCGGCTCTCGGACCGGGTCGCGGTCATCTGCGACGGCCGGATCATGGGCGAGATGCCGGCCGAGGGGGCCGACGTCGAGGAGATCGGCCTCCTGATGGCCGGCGCGAGAGGGGGAAGGGCATGAGCGGACTGAGCGGCATGAGCGGCCTGAAGGGCACCGGGGACCGGAAGGGCTTCGTCCGCTTGGAGAAGCGGCCCACGCCGTCTCCGTTGTTGACCGTGTTGGTCCCGGCCCTGTCGGTGGTCCTGGCCTTGGCCCTGGGGGCGGTGTTCCTGGCCATCACCGGATACAGTCCGGCCAAGGTCTACTCGGCCATGCTCGCCGGGGCCTTCGGGAGCCGCTACGGGGTCTCGGAGACGGTGGTCAAGGCCATCCCGCTGATGCTCGCCGGCCTGGGCGTGGCCCTGGCCTTCCGGATGCTGCTCTGGAACATCGGGGCGGAGGGCCAGCTCTACATGGGGGCCTTCGCCGCGAGCTGGGTCGCTCTGAGCCACCCCGATTGGCCCAGACCGCTCCTGTTGACGGCGATGGTCCTGGCGGGCGCCGCCGCCGGCGGCCTGTGGGGGCTCCTGCCGGCCATCCCTCGGGCCTACCTCGGGGTCAACGAGGTCATCACCAGCCTTCTGCTCAACTACGTGGCCATCTACTGGGTCGACTACCTGGTCTACGGACCCTGGAAGGACCCGCGGGGCTACAACTTCCCGCTGACCCCACCGTTCAGCCCGTCCGCCCAGTTGCCGGTCCTCGGGTCGACCCGCGTCCACCTCGGGTTGGTCTTCGCCCTCCTGGCGGCGGCCGGCCTGTACCTGGTCCTGCGTCGCCTCAGATGGGGCTATGAGATCCGCGTCATCGGCGAGTCCCCTTTGGCCGCCCGCTATGCCGGGATGAACATCGCCCGGAACATCCTCCTGGTCATGTTCATCAGCGGGGGGCTGGCCGGTCTGGCCGGGATGGCCGAGGTCAGCGGGATCACCCATCGACTTCAGCACGGCATCTCCCCGGGCTACGGCTACACGGCGATCATCGTCGCCTGGCTGTCGAAGCTCAGCCCGGTCGCCATCGTGGGCGTGTCCTTCCTCCTGAGCGCCCTGCTCGTCGGCGGCTACTCCGTTCAGACCAGCGGTCTGCCGGCGGCGACCGTCTCGATGCTCCAGGGGGCCATCCTCTTCTTCGTCCTGGGCGGGGACATCCTCATCAACTACCGGTTCAAGCTTGGGTCCCGGCGGGCCGGGTCGACCGCGGTCGACCGGCCGGCGCGGGGTCCGGCCGTGGGGGAGTGAGCCCATGGAATCGATGTGGATCGCCATCCTGACGGCCACCGTGACCGCCGGCACGCCCCTCCTCTACGCCGCCCTCGGCGAGGTGCTGGCCCAACGGGCCGGGGTGATGAACCTCGGCATCGAAGGGATGATGCTGGTCGGGGCGATGGCGGGCTTCGGCGTGACGGTCAGGACCGGCCAACCGTGGCTGGGCCTTGTGGCGGCCATGGGCGCCGCCGGCTTGCTCGCCCTCGTCCACGCTTTCCTCACCGTCGGTCTGCGGGCCAACCAGGTCGTCAGCGGCCTGGCCCTGACCATCTTCGGCACCGGCCTATCGGGTTACCTCGGCAAGTCGATGGTCGGCATCCCGGCCAAGGCCACCTTCAAGACCTGGGCCCTGCCGGGGCTCGGCGACCTTCCCGTGGTCGGACCGATCCTCTTCCGGCAGGACACTCTGGTCTATCTGACCTACCTTCTGGTCCCGGCCATCTGGTTCTTCCTTTACCACACCCGCCCGGGGATGAACCTGAGGGCGGTCGGCGAGAACCCGGCGGCCGCCGACGCCGTCGGCATCAATGTCTCCGTCACTCGCTACGTGTACGTGGTCGCCGGCGGGCTCTTGGCCGGGGCCGCCGGGGCCTACCTCTCGTTGGCCTACGCCCCCTCGTGGCTCGAGAACATGACCGCCGGGCGCGGCTGGATCGCCGTCGCCCTGGTCATCTTCGCCATGTGGGACCCGGTCCGGGCCATGGCCGGGGCCTACCTCTTCGGCGGCGTCGACGCCCTGACGTTCCGCCTGCAGGCGCTCGGCGTGGTCATCCCGTCGTTCTTCCTGAAGATGCTCCCGTATGTCTTCACCATCGCCGTCCTCATCGTCTCGACCCGGGAGACGATCCTCCGCAAGTCGGCCGCCCCAGGCGCCCTCGGCCTGACCTACGACCGGGAAGGGCGATAGGCCCGCGCGGAAAGGCCGACAGGCCCGCGGGGTAAGGCCGACAAGGTCCGTTAGGAAGGTGAGCCATCGATGAATGAGCGCGTCTACGGTCCCACATTCGAAGAGATGCTCCACCCGGAGCGCGTCCCGGCCGACACGCGGGCCCGCGCCCTGAAGGCCCTCAAGGAGGCGCCGCTGGACCCGATCAACCTCTTCAACATCACCTGGAAGGACGCCAAGGGGCGCGTCCGCTACGTCGTCCTGGAGAAGGCCCTGACGGGCGTCGACGCCAACATCGTCGTCATCTACGGGAAGGAGTTCCCGACGGGCAGCCACAAGGTCGGGCCGACCTACTCGGTGGCCATGGAGAAGCAGCTCGCCGGGGAGATCGAGCCGGGGGTGCACACCCTGGTCTGGCCGTCGACGGGCAACTACGGCATCGGCGGGGCCTGGGTCGGACCGCGGATGGGCTACGCCTCGGTGGTCGTCCTGCCGGAGGGGATGAGCCAGGAGCGCTTCGAGCGCATCGCCGCCTACGGGGCCAAGGTGGTCAAGACGCCGGGCAGCGAGTCCAACGTCAAGGAGATCTACGATGCCTGCAAGGAGCTGGCCCGGCGGGGCGAGATCCGCGTCCTCAACCAGTTCGAGGCGATGGCCAACTACCGCTTCCACTATTACGTCACGGGCAACAGCGTCGCCGAAGCGGTCGGGGAGCTGGAGGGCCAGGGCCTCGGGAACGGGCGCGTGGCGGCCTTCGTCTCGGCCATGGGCTCGGCCGGGACCATCGCCGCGGGCGACCGGCTGAAGCAGGTCTTCACCGACTGCCGCAGCGTCGGCCTGGAGCCGGTCCAGTGCCCGACCCTGTTCATGAACGGCTATGGTTCTCATGATATACAGGGTATCGGGGACAAGCACGTCACCTGGATCCACAACGTCCTGAACATGGACGCGGTGATGTGCATCGACGACCTGACCGCCAAGAAGGGGCTGCAACTCCTGACCGAACCGGCCGGACGCGAGTACCTGACGAAGGACGGCGGCCTGAGCGCCGAGCAGGCCGACCGGCTGTCGACCATCCTCGGCATCTCGGGCGTGGCCAACATCCTCGGGGCCATCAAGACGGCCAAGTTCTACGGCTTTGGGCCGAAGGAGACCGTGGTCACGGTGGCCACCGACGCCATCGACCGCTACCCGTCGGTCATGGCCGAGATGGCCAAGCAATACGGGGCCATCAACCGCCCGCGGGCGGCCGCCTACTTCGAGGGCACCTTCCATGGCGTCAAGCTGGACTGGGTCCAGGAGGGCGACTGGCTGAACCGGCAGCGCTGGCACAACCTGAAGTACTACACCTGGGTCGAGCAGCAGGGCAAGTCGGTCGACGAACTGAACGCGCAGCGCCGCCCGGAGTGGTGGGAGGCCCACCAGGAGCAGGTGGCCCTGTTCGACCGGCGGCTGCGCGAGGCACGGGGGTTCTGACGTGGACGGACGTTTGATAAGGGTCGCGGTCATCGGACCGGCCGACCTCGTCGCCGAGGTCACCGACCTCGGCCGGGGGTTCAGCGGGGTCGAGGTCTGGGGGCTGCCATACGAGCGGGTCGACCAGGCCGCCGGGTTATACGCGCGGGCCATCGGCGCGGGCGCGGTCCTCTTCACGGGCCCCATCGGCTACCGGCGGGCGACGCGGGGGGCCACGGGCGGAGCGTCGGCGGCGCTGGACGCGGCCGTGCCCACGGCCTACGTGCCCTACTCCCCGATGTGGTTGTATGCGCCGCTCTTCTCCGTGGCCGACCGCGACTCACTGCGGCGGGTGAGCCTGGACGGCCTCGACCGCGGCGTCCTCGAGGTCACCTACCGCGAATTCGAACTGCACCTGGACTCGGTCGAGGTCTTTGTGCCGGCGGACGGACGGGCGCCGGGCGGACGGGCGCCGGGCGACGACCCTTCGTCTGATGACGTGACGGCCTTCCACCGCCGGGCGGCCGCGGAGGGCCGGGCCACGCACGCCCTGACCTGCATCCTCGAAGTCTATCGCCGCCTGCGGGCGGAGGGTTTGCCGTGTTCGTGGCTCGTGCCGTCGCGGGTAGCCCTCGGGGAAGCCCTTGAGAAGCTGCTCTACGCGGCCGAAGGGGCGCGGGCCCGGGGGGCGCAGATCGTCGTCGGGCTGGTCCGGCCGCGGGCCGCGGGCGGCGGCTCGCTGTCGAAAGGGAACCGCTCGCGGCTCAGCGCGCGCGAGCTTCTGCGCTCACAGGTCCAAGAGTTCGACGGTCAGCTGGTGGACCTGGACGACGGGGACTTCCAGTTCTTCGCGACCCGCGCCCGGTTCGAGCGGGCCACCGACCTCTATCGCCACTGGCCCCTCGTGGCCGGGCGGGCCGAGGCTGGGCTGGAGATGAGCGTCGGGGTGGGCCTCGGGGCCACCGCCGGCGAGGCCGGGGTCAACGCCAGGGCCGCCCTGGTCGAGTCCGTCCGAGGCCGGGGCGACGCTTGTTTCGTCATGCTGGAGAACAAGCGGCTCATCGGGCCGCTGGGACCGGGGGCGCTGGCCTACCGCATCCGCAACACGGATCGGCCGCTGCTGGTGGCGGCCGGGGAACTCGGCACGGCCGCGGCCACCCTGCAGCGGACCCTGGCCGCCCTGGGCGGGCTGGACCGCGACTTCACCGCCCGTGACCTGGCCCCGCGGCTCCGGGTGGGACTGCGCACGGCCCACCGCCTCCTGCACAAGTTGCGCGAGGCCGGGCTGGTGGTCGAGGTGGGGCAGGAGAGCGCGGGAACGCGCGGGCGCCCGCGCCGGGTCTTCCGCCTGGGGCGGGCGGTCGCCGAGGCCTCCGTGGCCGACGCTGGAGAAGGGGGAGGACGCGATTGACGGCTGAGACTAAGGGGAAGATAGGTCCAACGGACAGGGCGGGTGGGGGCATCCCCTCCGAGATCGTCCGCCGGGCCGAGGGTTACCGGGCCGACATCGCCCGCTTCCTGCGGGACATCGTGGCCATCCCCAGCCCGAGTTGTCAGGAGGGCCGGGTGGTCGACCGCATCCTCGAGGAGATGCGCCGCGCCGGCTTCGACGAGGTCTACCGGGACGAGGTCGGCAACGCCGTGGGCCGCGTCGGCTCGGGTCCGACGATCATCATGTACGACGGCCACATCGACACGGTGGGCATCGGCGACCCCACGGCCTGGGCCTATGACCCCTTCCAGGGGAAGGTCGAGGACGGCCGCGTCTACGGCCTCGGGACGGTCGACGAGAAGGGCGCCGTGGCGGCCATGGTCTATGGCGGCAAGGTCCTCAAGGAGCTTGGCCTGGACAAGGACTACACGCTCTACGTGGTCGGGACGGTCCAGGAGGAGGACTGCGACGGCTTCGCCGCCGGCCGCTTCGTCGAGCACCTCAAGGCCCGGACGGGCCGCCGGCCGGACCTGGCGGTCCTCGGTGAGCCCACGGACCTGCAGATTTACCGCGGCCACCGCGGCCGCTGCGAGATGAAGGTCGTCGTCAAGGGCCGGGCCTGCCACGGCAGCGCCCCGGAGCGCGGCGACAACGCCGTCTACAAGATGGGCCAGGTCCTCGAGGGCATCCAGCGCCTGGCCCCGCGGCTGAAGGACGACCCGTTCCTCGGCCGGGGCAGCATCGCCGTGACCCGGATCGAGAGCAAGTCGGGCTCGCTGAACGTCGTCCCGGACGAGTGCGCCATCGTCATCGACCGGAGGATGACCTGGGGCGAGACGCCGCAATCGTCGCTGGACGAGGTCCGGGCCATCGTGGCCGGGCTCGGGGAGCCGGACCCGCCGGGGAAGGGCCCACGCGTGGGCGCCGCCGGCGCCGAGGTCGCGCTGCTCGAGTATGACACCAAGAGCCACACCGGCCACCCGACGCGGATGCCCAAGGAGTACCCGACCTGGGTCACGGCGGAGGACCACCCGGCGGTCGTCGCCGGGCTGCGCGCGGCCGAGGAGCTGTTCGGGGCCAGGCCGCCCCTGGGCAAGTGGGTCTTCAGCACCGACGGCGTGGCCCTGGCCGGCGTCCACGGCATCCCGACCATCGGTTACGCGCCGGGCAACGAGGTCCTGGCCCACACCGTCCGCGAGTTCGTGACCGAGGACCAGCTGGTCAAGGCGGCCGCCTTCTACGCCTGGTTCCCCTCGGTCGCCGCGGACGAGCTGGCGAAGCGGAGGTAAGGCCGAAGAGGCTGGACATGGAGAGACCCAAGTCGCGCATCCGAGGAGGCAACCGACCGTGAGCAGCACGCTGTTGAGAGGCCGTCACTACCTGACCGACATGGACTTCACCGACTCTGAACTGGAGGCCGTCTTCGATGTCGCCGCCGACCTCAAGAAGGAGTTCGCCCTGGGCAAGACGCACCGGCTCCTGCGGGACAAGACCCTCTTCATGATCTTCTTCGATCACTCGACCCGGACGCGGAACTCCTTCGAGGCCGGCATGACGCAGCTTGGCGGGCACGCCCACGACCTGACCCCGGACCGGCTGCAGATCTCCCACGGCGAGAACGCCAAGGACACGGCCTCGGTGCTGAGCCGCTACGGCCACGGCATCGCCGTCCGGCACACGGTCTTCGGCGAGGGCCACAAGTACCTCCGCGAGGTCGCCAAGCACTCGCGGGTCCCGGTCTTCAACATGCAGTGCGACATCTATCACCCGTTCCAGATCCTCGCCGACATGATGACCATCCGTGAGCGCTTCGGGACCAACCTCCGCGGCCGCAAGATCGTGGTCTCGTGGACCTCGGCCCCGAACTACGTCCGGCCCATCTCGGTGCCGCAGAGCCTGGTCCTGATGGCCCCGCGGCTCGGCCTCGACGTGACCCTGGCCCACCCGCCCGAGTTCAAGCTGATGCCGGAGATCGAGGCCCAGGCGCGCGAGAACGCGCAGCGGGCCGGCACCAAGTTCGAGGTCGTCCACGACATGGACGAGGCCTTCCGCGGCGCCCACGTGGTCTACCCGAAGAGCTGGGGGCCGCTGGCCGTGACGACCAACAAGGAAGAGGGCCTGGCCCTCATCCGGAAGTACCCGGGCTGGTGCTGCGACGACAGGCGGATGCGTCTGGCCGCGCCGGAGGCGGTCTACATGCACCCGCTCCCGGCCGACCGTAATATCGAGGTCACCGACGAGGTCATCGACGGTCCGCAGTCCATCGTCTACGACCAGGCCGAGAACCGGCTGCACGTCCAGAAAGCGGTGATGGCCCTGACCATGGGCGGCCGGCCGTAAGCCAAGGGGGTAGGAAAGACAATGTCTCTGTATGACGTGGTGATTCGGGACGGGACGGTCGTGTCCACGTCCGGGTCGCGTCGCGCCGATGTCGGCGTGCGCAACGGCCGGGTGGCCGCCGTCTCGGCGGACGGGCTGATCAAGCCCGGGCAGTTCTCGGTCGACGGACCGGTCGCCGCGGACGTCATCGACGCCCGCGGGAAGCTGGTCTTCCCGGGGCTCATCGACGCCCACACGCACTTCGGCCTGACCTCTGGGGACACGGCCACGTCCGACGACTTCCACTCGGGCACGATCGCCGCGGCCTGCGGCGGGGTGACGACGGTCATCGACTTCGTCACGCCGGCCCCGGGCGGGACGGTCGCGGCGGCCCTGGCCGAGCGGCTCCGCGAGGCCTCGCGGGCGGTCATCGACTACGGGTTCCACGGGGTGCTCATCGAGCCGGCGGCGGTCGGCGAGGTCCCCGGGTTGATCGGGCAAGGGGTGACGAGCTTCAAGCTGTACATGGCCTACAAGGCTCGCGGCCTGATGGCCGGCGACGGGACGCTGGCCGGTGCGCTTGAGGCGGCCCG
This sequence comes from Bacillota bacterium, assembly GCA_021787335.1. Classification (GTDB taxonomy): domain Bacteria; phylum Bacillota; class Sulfobacillia; order JAJYWN01; family JAJZPE01; genus JAJZPE01. The sequence continues at coordinate 40,303 of JAJYMC010000044.1, forward strand.
GAGAAGCGGGGGCCTGATCGGGGTCCACGCCGAGGACAATGAGATGGTCGACGCGGCCACGGCGGCGCTGGCCAGGGCGGGCCACACGGCGATGCCCTTCTTCGCCGCGGCGCGCCCCGCGCAGGCCGAACGGGCGGCCATCGCCCGGGCCTGCCGCCAGGCCGAGCAGGCCGGGACGGCGCTCCACGTCTTCCACCTGTCGACGGCGGCCGGCCTCGAGGAGATAAGGGAGGCGCGGCTCCGCGGCCTGCTGGTCTGGGCCGAGACCTGCCCGCACTACCTGACCTTCACCGACGAGGTCTGCGCTCGCCCCGACGGCTATAGGTTCGCCATGAACCCGCCCCTCCGCAAGCAGGCCGACGTCGACGCCCTCTGGGACGGGCTGGCCGAGGGCGAGATTCAGACGGTCGCCAGCGACCACTGCCCGTTCCCGCTGGCGGCGAAGGCGCGTGGAGCCGCGTCGTTCCTTGATGTGCCGGCCGGGGTCGGCGGCACCGAGCTCATCCTGACCGTCCTCCTGTCGGAGGGCGTGGCCAAAGGGCGCCTGTCGCTGGAGCGCCTGGCCCAGGTGACCTCGGCCAACCCGGCCGCCCTGTTCGGCCTGTACGCCGAGAAGGGCCGGCTGGGCCCGGGGGCCGACGCCGACCTGGTCATCGTCGACCCCGACGCGGAGTGGACGGTGACGCCCGGGGAGCTGCATTCCCAGGGCGACCACACGCCGTACGAAGGGCTCAAGGCCCGCGGCCGCGTGGTCGTGACCATGGCCAAGGGGCAGGTCGTCTACCGTGACGGGGCCTTCGTCGGCGAGGCCGGGGCTGGTCATTACCTGCCCCGGGCCAAAGCGCGCGAGGTCCATCAGGTCCAGTCGGCGGGCTAGGGGGAGTTCCCATGCATCTGGATCTCATCGATGTGGGGATGGACCGCCGCCGGGCGGATGTCGCCTTCCACCACGCGCGGCTGGTCGACGTCTTCACCGGGGAGGTCATCGAGACCGACTTCGCCGTGTCCGGCGGGTACGTCGTCGGCTTTGGTGATTATGACGCCGACCGCGAAGTAGATTTGCAGGGGAAGTTCGTCTGCCCCGGCTTCATCGACGGTCACGTCCACCTGGAAAGCTCGATGGTGACGCCGGCCCAGTTCGCCCGGACGGTGGTCCCGCTGGGGACGACGGCGGTGGTCGCCGACCCGCATGAGATCGCCAACGTCGCCGGGGTGACCGGCATCCACTACATCCTGGCGGCCACCGAGGGGCTGCCCTTGCGGGTCTACGTCATGCTGCCCTCGTGCGTCCCGGCGACCCCGCTGGAGACAAGCGGGGCGCGGCTCAGCGCGCAGGACCTGGCCGCCCTCAGGTCGTATCCGCGGGTCCTCGGCCTGGGCGAGGTGATGGACGTCCCCGGGGTCACCGGGCGGCGGCCGGACCTCCTCGACAAGCTGGAGGCCTTCCGTGGCGGGATCATCGACGGGCACGCGCCGGGCCTGACCGGCAAGGAACTGAACGCCTACGTCCTGGCCGGCATCGGCTCGGACCACGAGTCGACCGAGCCCGCCGAGGCCCTGGAGAAGCTGCGGCGCGGGATGCGCCTGATGATCCGCGAGGGCTCGGTGACCAGGAACCTGAAGAGCCTCCTGCCGGTGGTCACGCCGGCCGACGCCCGTCGCTGCCTGCTGGTCACGGACGACCGGCACCCCAACGACCTCCTCCGCGAGGGCCATATCAACCACGCCGTGCGGATGGCCGTGGCGGAAGGGCTGGACCCGGTGACGGCCATCCAGATGGCCACCCTCAACGCGGCCGAGTACTTCCGCCTGCGCGACCTGGGCGCGGTCGCCCCCGGCTACCGGGCCGACTTCCAGGTCCTCGCCGACCTCAGGGAGTTCCGGCCGCTCCAGGTCTATCAGGACGGGCGGCTGGCGGCCGAGGGCGGGAAGATGGTCGCCGAGGTCTCCGAGTACCGCGACCAGATGGTCACCGACACCGTCCGGATGGCCGAGCCGCGGGTCGAGCAGTTGCGCCTCCCGGCGACCGGCCCCGAGGCCGACGTCATCGGCCTCATCCCGCACCAGATCGTCACCAGGCACCTCCGGGTCAAGGCGCCGGTGGTCGACGGGGCCTTCGTCGCCGACCCAGGCCACGACCTGCAGAAGCTGGCCGTCGTCGAGCGCCACCGGGCCAGCGGCAACGTCGGGGTCGGCCTGGTCTCGGGCTTCGGCCTGCGGGAGGGCGCCCTGGCGACGTCGGTGGCCCACGACTCGCACAACATCGTCGTCCTCGGGGTCGATGACGAAGACATGCTCCTGGCGGTCATCGCCGTCGCCGAGATGGGCGGCGGCCTGGCGGTGGTGGCCAAGAAGCGCATCCTCGGCACGATGCCCCTGCCCATCGCCGGCCTGATGTCCATGCGCCCGGTCGAGGAGGTCGACGCGGCCCTGCGGCGCGTCCGCGAGAAGGCCCACACCCTGGGCGTGCCCGAGGACTTCGACCCCTTCATGACCATGTCGTTCCTGGCCCTTCCGGTGGTCCCCGAACTCAAGCTGACTGATCTCGGCCTCATCGTCGTCAAACCTTCCTGAGCCATCGGACCATTCAACGCAGATAGGGGGCGGTGGACCTGAAAGAAGTCGACGTGGAACTGATCGTCAACGGCCGGCGGCACAAGTTGCGGGTGGGTACGAACCTGAGCCTCCTCCAGGTGCTTCGCGACCGGCTCGGCCTGACCGGGACCAAGGAAGGGTGCGCCGCCGGGGACTGCGGCACGTGCACGGTGATCATGGACGGCCGGGCCGTGCTGTCCTGTCTGGTCATGGCCTTCCAGGCCGACGGGCACGCCATAACCACAGTCGAAGGTCTGGCCGCGGGGAAGAAGCTGCACCCCCTCCAGGAGTCGTTCCTCGAACACGGCGCCGTGCAGTGCGGTTACTGCACGCCCGGGATGCTCATGTCGGCCAAGGCCCTCTTGGACGCCGACCCGGCCCCGGACCGGGAGACCATCAAGACCGCCATGTCCGGCAATCTCTGCCGGTGTACGGGTTACTTCAAGATAATCGACGCGGTCGAGGGCGCCGCGCGAAAGATCGGCCCGGCGAGTACCGCGCGGGGCGCCGCGGCCGGCGCCGCCACGGGCTCATCCAAGGCGGGTGAGGGCCGGTGAGCGAAACGAGGTCGGAGGCGCGGCCGGAGACGCGGTCCGTCGGCCGTTCGGTGTCCCGGGTCGACGCCCTAGAGAAGGTCCTCGGGCGGGCCAGGTACCCGGCTGATTTCTCCAAGCCCGGCATGTGTCACGCCAAGGTGGTCTGGACCGGCGAGCCGCATGCCCGCATCACCGGGCTGGACACATCCGCGGCGGCCGCCCTCCCGGGCGTGGTCGCCGTGCTCACCAGCCGGGACGTCCCGCGCAACGAGTTCGGACTCATCGAGTCGGACCAGCAGGTCCTGGCGGCCGACGTGGTTCGCTGGACGGGCGAGGCCGTGGCCGTCGTCATCGCCCAGACCGAGGAACTGGCCGAGCAGGCCCGGGACCTGGTCAGGGTGACCTATGAGCCCTTGCCCCTGGTGCTGGACCCGATCAGGGCCATGGCCCCGGACGCCCCGCTCATCCACGCGGGCCAGGCCTCGAACGTCATGGCCCGCTGGAAGGTGCGCCACGGCGACGTCGAGGCCGCCCTGGCCGAGGCCGACCTGGTCATCGAGGCCGAGTACCACGTGCCCCTGGTCGAGCACGCCTACCTACAACCGGAGGCCGGACTGGGTTACATCGACGAGGAGGGGCGGGTGACCGTCGTCGTCGCCGGGCAGTGGCCGCATGACGACGTCCGCCAGATCGCCAACGCCCTGGCCCTGCCGCCGGAGCGGGTCCGCGAGATCGTCCCGTACATCGGCGGCGCCTTCGGCGGGCGGGAGGACATCTCCCTGCAGATCATGGTGGCCCTGGCCGTCTTCAGGACCCAGGTCCCGGTAAAGATGGTCTGGACCCGCGAGGAGTCCATGCGCTGCCACGGCAAGCGGCACCCGTTCACGATGCGCTACCGCTGGGGGGCCAAGGGCGGGCGCCTGACCGCGGCCAAGGTGGAGCTCATCGCCGACGCCGGGGCGTACTCGTCATCGTCCAAGGCGGTCGTGCCGGGAGCCGTGTCGGTGGCCACCGGGCCGTACGAAATCCCGAACGTCTCCATCGACGCCTGCGTCGTCCACACCAACAACCCGCCGACCATGGCCATGCGCGGCTTCGGGACGGCCCAGCCGCCGGTGGCCTATGAACAGCACATCGACAAGTTCGCCCGGGCCCTCGGCGAGGACCCCGTGTCCTTTCGCCTGAGGCACCTTTGGGACGAGGGCTCCATCCAGCCAACCGGCTCCCCGGTGCCGCCGGGCGTCGGGGTCAAGGAGACCCTGCGGCGCGCGGCCTCGGCCGCCGGCTGGCGGCAGGACGGGGACCGCTGGGTGAGGCCGGACCTGCCCCCGCTGCCCGACGGGCGGCGCCGCGGGCTGGGCCTGGCGACGGCCTTCAAGAACATCGGCTACAGCTTCGGCTTCCACGACCGGTCGACGGCCCGGGTGACCGTGGCCCTCGACGAGCGGGGCGAGCCGGAGCGGGCCGAGCTGTTCATCGCCGCGGCCGAAGTCGGGATGGGCGTCCACACGGTGCTGGCTCAGGTCGCCGCGGAGGGGCTCGGATTGGCGGTGGAGCGGGTCAAGGTCCACGGCGTCGACACGACCCGCACGCCCAACGCGGGCAGCTCGTCGGCCTCCCGTCACACCTTTATCTCCGGGAACGCGGTCATGGAGGCCTGCCGGCTGGCCATGGCCCAGCGGGCGCCGGGGAAGCGCCAGGTCGAGGCCGAGTATACCTTCGACTCCCAGCGTGTCCGGCCGACCACGGACTTCGACCCCGAGACCGGGGCCTGCAACCCGCACATCACCTACGGTTACGTGACCCAGGCCGCCGAGGTGGCCGTCGATCCGGTCACCGGGGCGGTCGAGGTCCTGCGGATGGTCGCCGCCCAGGACGTCGGGAAGGCGATCAACCCGCTGATGATCGAGGGACAGGTCGGCGGCGGTCTGCACATGGGCCTCGGCTACGCCATCATGGAAGAGTTCAAGCTCCGCGAGGACGGCCGGGTGCGGACCCGCAACTTCAGCGAGTACCTGGTCCCGACGACCCTCGACATGCCGGCCGACCTGACCTGCATCAACGTGGAGGTGCCCGACCCCGCCGGCCCATACGGGGCCAAGGGTCTGGGCGAGCACGTGATGATCCCCACCGCGCCGGCCGTGCTGAACGCCATCCGGGACGCCGTCGGCGTGGACGTGGGCGAGCTGCCCGCCGGGCCGGAGCGGGTCTGGCGGGCCATGGAGGCGGCGCGGGCATCCGCGGCGTCGGGGAAGGGGGTGGCGCGATGAACCCCTTCGAGCTGCACATCGCCGCCAGTCTCCCGGATGCCCTCGACTATCTCGCCCGGTACGGCCAGGAGACGGCCGTCCTGGCCGGCGGCACCGACCTCGTCATCCGCATCCGCAGCGGCCGGGAGATCCCGGCGCGCGTCCTCGATATCTCACGGCTCAAGGAACTGCGGGTCATCCGGGAGGAGGGCACCGACGCGAACCCCGCGGCCCTGCGCCTCGGGGCCCTGGTGACCCACGCCCAGGTGGTCGAGTCGGCGGCGACGCGGGCCCATACGCCGCTCCTGGCCGAGGCCTGCGCGACCATCGGTTCCCCGCAGATAAGGAACCTCGGGACCATCGGCGGCAACTGCATCACCGCCTCCCGCGCCGGCGACGCCCTGCCGGCCCTCCTGGCCATGGACGCCGAGCTGGTCTTCCTGTCCAAGGCCGGTGAGCGCCGGGTGCGGATGGCGGACTTCTTCACCGGCCCCCGGACGACAGCCCGCCGCCGCGATGAGCTTCTCGGTCACATCGTCGTCCCGGCCCGGGCGGCCGACGAGCGTTCGTGCTACCTGAAACTCGGCCAGCGCAAGGCCCTGGCCATCTCGGTCATCAGCGTGGCCTTCCAGCTGAAGATGGACGCCGCGGCCCCGCGGCGCTGCCTGACCGCGGCCATCGCCTTCGGGAACCTGGCCCCGACGGTCATCCGCGCCCGCAAGGTCGAGGAGGCCGTGATGGGACGGGACCTCGATGAGGCGACCATCGCCCAGGCCGTCGAGGCGGCCGTCGGCGAGGTCTCCCCGCGGGACGACGTCCGGGCCTCGGCGGAGTACCGCCTGGCGATGGTCCGGGCCCTTGTCCGGCGCGGGCTGGAGCGACTGGGGGGAGCGGCCTCATGAGCCTGCTCATCGTCAAGGCCGATTGGGTCATCACCCTGAACGAGCGCGGCGAGCGGCTCCGCGACGCCGATATCCTGGTCCGGGGTCCGGCCATCGCGGCCATCGGCCCGGGCGTCGGCGAGAAGGCCCTGTCGTCCGGCGAACCCATCGACGAGGTCATCGACGGTCGGGGGAAGGTCGTCATCCCCGGCCTCGTCAACACCCATCACCACCTCTACCAGACCCTGACCCGGAACATCCCGGCCACCCAGGACATCCCGCTCTTCCCGTGGCTCGTCAAGCTTTATGAGGTCTGGCGGGAGCTTGACGTTGAGGCGGTCGAGGTCGGGGCCCTGGTCGGTCTGGGCGAGCTGCTCAAGACCGGCTGCACGACCTCCACCGATCACCACTACGTCTTCCCGCGCCCGGGGGGGCGCGCCGCCGGCTCCGGCCCGAGCGACGGCCCTGCCGCCGGCGGCCTCATCGACGCCGAGATAAGGGCGGCCCGGCGGTTGGGCATCCGCTTCCACCCGACCCGCGGCAGCATGTCCCTGGGCCGCAGTCAGGGCGGGCTGCCGCCGGACGAGGTCGTCCAGAGCGAGGAGGACATCCTCGCCGACAGCCGCCGTTTGGCCGAGACCTATCACGACCCGGCCCGCTACTCCATGTGCCGACTGGCTCTGGCCCCGTGCTCGCCGTTCTCGGTCACCACGGAACTGCTGCGGCGCACGGTGGAGCTGGCCCGAGCCCTGGGGCTCCGGGCCCACACCCACCTCGCCGAGACCAAGGACGAGGAGAAGTTCTGCCTCGACCGGTTCGGCTGCCGGCCGCTCGAGTACATGGAGCGACTCGGCTGGACGGGCCCCGACGTCTGGTTCGCCCACGCCATCCATCTCAATGATGACGAGGTCAAGCGGCTGGGCGAGACGGGGACGGGGGTGGGCCACTGCCCGTCTTCCAACATGAAGCTCAGCTCGGGCGTCTGCCGCGGCCCGGAACTGCTGGCCGCGGGGGCCGCCGTAGGGCTGGGGGTCGACGGGTCGGCCAGCAACGATTCCTCGGACATGTGGGGCGAGATGCGCCAGGCCTATCTGCTGAGCCGGCTGGCCCATGGGGACCGCGGCTTCAGGGCCGAGGACGTCCTGCGCCTGGCCACCGTCGGCGGGGCGCGGGTCCTCGGGCGGGACGACATCGGCCACCTAGCCGAGGGGATGGCCGCCGACCTGGTCCTCATCGACCTCGACCAGATCGGCTTCGCCGGCGGCCGGCATGACCCGGTGGCGGCCATCGTCGCCTCAGGCGACAGCCATGTGGTCGACACGACCATCGTCGACGGCCGGGTGGTCGTCCGCGGGGGTCGGCTGACGGAGGCCGACGAGAAGGACATCGTCCAGAGGGCCAACCGGGTCTCGTCAGAGATGCTGGACAGGGCCGCGAGACGCACCGGGACCGACTATATGCAACCAAGCGCATAAGGTCTTGGATAGTTATGCAAGGACACCCCGGAGGGGGCAGAAGGAGGGCATATGAGCGGACAGCAGGCCCAGGAGACATGGTCGCCGATGCAGGCGGCGGCCGAGTCGGGACGATGTCTCTATTGTCATGACGCGCCGTGCGTCAGGGGATGCCCGGCGGGGGTCGACATCCCGGCCTTCGTGAAGAAGGTCCATAGCGGCAACTGGCGGGGGGCGGCGCGGGTCATCCGCGAGGCGAATGTCTTCGGGGGGAGTTGCGCCCGCGTCTGCCCGACTGAGGAACTCTGCGAGAAAGAGTGCTCGTCCCGGCTCCTCGGGCGGCCGATCCCCATCGGCGCCCTGCAGCGGTTGGCGTGGGAGCGAGGAGCGGGCAGGGCTAGGGTGGCGGCGCCGGTTAGTGGAAAGGGCAAGCGGGCGGCCGTGGTCGGCGCGGGCCCGGCGGGTCTCGCGGCGGCGTGGGAGCTGCGTTCCCGCGGCTGGGACGTCACCGTCCTCGAGGCGGGGGACAAGCCCGGGGGTCAGCTTGACGCGACCATCCCGGCGTACCGCCTGCCGGCGGAGGTGGTCACGGCCGAGATCGCGGCCATCGTCGCCGCTGGGGTCAAGCTGCGGACCGGGGTGCGGGTGGGTCGGGACATCCCGGCGGCGAAGCTGCTGGCCGAGAACGACGCGGTCATCCTGGCCGCCGGCCTCGGCGGCGGCAGGTCGACGGAGGTCCAGGGACAGGAACGGAAGGGCATCGTCCCGGCCGAGGACTTCCTGGCCGCCACCCGCCGCGCCGACGTCTCTGATCTGAAGGGGAAGCGCGTCGCCGTTATCGGTGGCGGGAACACGGCGATGGACGCGGCGGTGACCGCCGCCCGCGCCGGGGCCGCGCGGGTGACCGTGGTCTACCGTCGGACGGCCCGGGAGATGCCGGCCTGGCCGCGCGAGTACCGTGGCGCCCTGGCGGCCGGGGCCGAGTTCGTCTGGCTGGCCCAGCCGGTCGCTTTCGAGGGCGAAAGCACGGGCGGACCGGTCGCCTCGGTGCGGTGCGTCCGCATGCGGCTTGGAGCGCCCGACGCCTCGGGGCGGGCGGCCCCGGAGCCGGTGCCCGGTTCGGATTTCACCATCGAGGCTGACCTGGTCATCATGGCCCTCGGTCAGGGACCCAACCGGGAGGTCGTCGAGTCCTTCGGGCTGAAGGCCGACGCGGGCGGGCGCCCGGTGGCCGACGAAAGCGGCCGAGCTTCGCACGCCAAGGTCTTCGTCGCCGGGGACCTGCGGAGCGGCGGGGCTACCGTGGTCCGAGCCGTGGCCGAAGGCAAGAAGGCCGCCGGGGCGGCGGCCGACGATTCGCGAGAGGAGAATGGGTAATGGCCGTTGATCTCTCGGTCAACTTCTGCGGGGTGAGGTTCGAGAATCCGTTCGTCCTGGCCGCGGCGCCGCCCACCGACAACGCCGAGATGGTCGCCAGGGGCTTCGAGGCCGGCTGGGCCGGGGCCATCCTGAAGACGACCTCGGTCGAGTCGGAACAGGTCAGCCTGGTCTACCCGATGATGACCGGGTTGGACCTCGATGGGCAACGTCTGGCGGCCCTCGAGAACATCGACCTCATTTCGGAGCGGCACATCGACCAGGTCGAGAAGGACGTCCGTTGGCTGAAGAAGGAGTTCCCGAGGAAGGTCGTCGCCGCCAGCATCATGGGGGCCAAGAAGGAGCACTGGGAGGAACTCGTCCGGCGCCTGGAGGCGGCGGGGGTGGACCTCATCGAGTGCAGCTTCTCCTGTCCCCACGGGATGCCCGAGAAGGGCATGGGCTCGGCCGTCGGGCAGAACCCCGAGCTGACCGAGAAGACGGCCCGGTGGGTCAAGGAGGCGGCCAGGCGCGTGCCCGTGATCATCAAGCTGACCCCGCAGATCGCCGACATCTCCGCGGCCGCCGAAGCCGTCAAGCGCAGCGGGGCCGACGGGGTGACGGCCATCAACACGGTCAAGGGCCTGATGGGCGTGGACCTGGATAGCTTCGTGCCTTACCCGAACGTCGGCGGCTACTCGACCTACGGCGGCGTCTCGGGGCCGGCCATCAAGCCGGTCGCCCTGCGGTGCGTGGCCGAGATTGCCCGCAAGGTCGACATCCCGGTCAGCGCCACCGGCGGGGTGACGACGTGGCGAGACGCGGCCGAGTTCCTCCTCGTCGGGGCGCGGACGGTCCAGGTCTGCACGGAGGTCATGCGCCACGGCTATCGCGTCGTCGAGGACATGATCGACGGCCTGGCCAACTACCTCGAGGACAAGGGCTTTGACCGGGTGGAGCAGCTCATCGGGAAGGCCCTGCCGAAGGTGGTCGAACACTCCCAGCTCCCGCGGGGGGCGAGGGTGCGGGCCCACGTCGATCCCGACAAGTGCATCCGCTGCGGCGTCTGCTACGTCGCCTGCCGCGACGGCGGCCACGGGGCGATGGAGTTCGGGGCCGACCGGCTGGCCCGGGTCAATGAGGATAAGTGCGTCGGTTGCGGCTTTTGCACGACGACCTGCCCGGTCGACGACTGCCTGACCCTGCGGGTCGGGCCGGCCGAGGACGCGGCGGGGCGAGCCGCGTCATGACGAGCCCCATCGACCTGACCGTCAACGGACGGCCGGTCCGCGTCGAGGTCGAGGAGGGTGAGACTCTCCTCGACCTGCTGCGGGACAGGCTCGGACTGATGGGGGCCAAGAACGGCTGCGGCAAGGGACACTGCGGGGCCTGCACGGTCATCGTCGACGGGGAGGCCCGTCGCTCCTGCGTCGTCAGGGCTGCCCGGGCGGCCGGGGCCGAGGTTCTGACCATCGAGGGACTGGCCGAGGGCGGTCGGCCGCACCCCGTGCAGCAGGCGTTCATCGACGCCGGGGCGGTCCAGTGCGGGTTCTGCACGCCGGGGATGATCATGTCGGCGGTGGCCCTCCTGGCGAAGCACCCAGACCCAAGCGAGGCCGAGGTTCGCGAGGCCCTGCGCCACAACCTCTGCCGGTGCACCGGCTACGCCGCGGTCCTGCGGGCCGTGCGCCTGGCCGCGGCCCGGATGCGCGGAGAGGGCGGGGAGGGCGGGGAGGTGGGCGGCGCAACGGCCGAGGGCCTTGCGACTGAACCCGGTGTCGCGACCCCGCGTCACACCCGCGTCGTCGGGACTGCCGCGCCGCGGGCTGGGGCGCTCGACCGGGTGACCGGCCGGCCCATCTTCGCCGCCGACCTGACCCACCCTGGCATGGTCCACGGCAAGCTCCTCTTCTCGGCGCACCCGCACGCCGAGGTCCTCTCGGTCGACGCCGCCGAGGCCCGGGCCTGCCCGGGCGTGCTGGCCGTCCTGACGGCGGCCGACATCCCTGGACGGAAGACCTTCGGCCTTCTTGTCCCGCACCAGCCGGTCCTGGCCGTCGACCGGGTGCGGCACCTCGGGGACCCGGTGGCGGTGGTCTTCGCCGAGACCGTGCGGCAGGCGGAGGCCGCTCTGGTCAAGGTCCGCGTCGACTACCGTCCGCTGCCGGCCGTCTTCTCGCCTGAGGAAGCTCTGGCCGACGGCGCCCCACAGCTCCACGACGAGGGCAACGTGATGCACCGGGTCGAGGTCCGTAAGGGCGATGCGGCGGCCGCCCTCGCCCGGGCCGACGTGGTCGTCGACGGGTTCTACACGACGCCCGCCGTCGAGCACGCCTACCTCGAACCGGAGGCGGCCGTGGCCGTCCCGGAGGCCGACGGCGGGGTGACCGTCTGGACGGGAAGCCAGGGCTCCCACAACTTCCGCGAGATGATCGCGGCCTCGCTGGCCGTGCCTGAGGACAAGGTGCGGGTGATCTTCACCCCGACCGGGGGGGCCTTCGGTGGCAAGGAGGAGCCGACGGTCCAGATCCATTGCGCCCTGGCCGCGCTGCGCTTGAACCGGCCGGTGAAGATGGTCCTCACTCGCGAGGAGTCCGTCCGGATGTCGACCAAGCGGCACGCCGAGCGCATCCATATGCGCCACGGGGCGACCCGCGACGGGCGTCTGGTGGCCGTGGAGGCCGACATCGTCGCCGACACCGGGGCCTACGCTTCGCTGGGCAAGCCGGTGGTCTTCCGGTCGGCGGTGGTCTCCGCCGGCCCCTACGACATCCCCAACGTCCACGCGGAATCGGTCGGTGTCTACACCAACAACCCGGTGGCCGGCGCCTTCCGCGGCTTCGGCAGCACCCAGGTGGCCTTCGCCGCCGAGGTCCAGATGGATAAGCTCGCCCGCCGGCTCGGCCTCGACCCCGTCGAGTTGCGCCGGCGCAACGCCCTGGTCGAGGGCGGAGCGACCATCACCGGCCAGATCCTCGGGCCGGGCACGGCCTACCTCGAGACCCTCGACGCGGTGGCGCCCAGGATCGAGGAGTTGCGGGCCCTGGCGCTGGCCGGGGCGGCCCGACCGGGGAAGCGCCTCGGCGTCGGCGTCGCCTCGGCCTACAAGAACGTCGGCATCGGGGCGGGCAAGAAGGACGGGGCGGGCGCGGTCGTCGGTCTGACCGACGAGGGCCGGCTCGTGGTCCGGGTCGGGGCGACCGACATCGGCCAGGGCTCGGACACGGTCATGGCCCAACTGGCGGCCGAGGTCGCCGGAGCCTCGCTGGCCCTCGTCGACGTGCTGTCCTCGGACACGGCCCTCTGCCCCGACGGCGAGGAGACGACCGCTTCGCGCCAGACCTACATCACCGGCAACGCCGTCATCCAGGCCGCCCAGGGCTTCCGGGAGACGCTGGCCGCCTTTGTCGCGGAAGCCTATGGGGCCGAGCCCGACACCATCCGCATCGCGGGCGACTCGGTCGTCTTCGGGGACGACGGGTCCCCGCGGCGGGTGCCCCTGACCGAGATCGCCGCGAAGGCCCGGGACGTCGGCTTGACCCTCGAGGCCGAGCGGTTCTACGTCGCCCCGACCACCCACGCCCTGCGGGAGACGGGCGATAAGGCCCCCGGCGACGACCCGGGCCTCTGGGACGTGCACTTCGCCTACAGCTACGGGACACAGGCCGCGCTGGTGGCGGTGGACGAGGCCACCGGCGAGGTCGAGGTGCTGAAGGTGGTGGCCGCCCACGACGCCGGCCGGATCATCAACCCGCAGGGGGTCAGGGGTCAGCTCGAGGGCGGCATCGTCATGGGCGTCGGCTACGCGCTGTCCGAAGGCCTCGTCCTCGACCGGGGCCGCATCGTCAACGACAATCTCCTCAAGCTGAGGGTGCCCGGGGTCGGGGTCGCGCCGGAGATGGAGACGGAAATCATCGAGAAGCCGGAACCCGGTGGGCCCTTCGGGGCCAAGGGCATGGGCGAACTGGCGATGAACCCGACCGCCCCGGCCATCATCAACGCCATCCGGGACGCGGTCGGCGTCGACATCGACGACCTGCCGGCCGACCGGGCGCGCGTCGCCGCGGCCATCAGAAGGGCAAGACAGGAGGGCTGAGACATGCTCATCATTGGGAACGGACGCCTCGTCACCCTGGGCGAGGAACCGCGGGTGATCCAGGGCGGTGCCGTGGCCGCCGAGGACGGCCTCGTCGTCGCCGCCGGGACGACCAGGACCCTCCAAGAGAGATACAAGAAGGCCCGCTTCCTGGATGCGGACGGCGGGGTCATCATGCCGGGGATGGTCAACATCCACGCCCACGGCTACGGGGCCTTCGCCCGCGGCCTGGCCGTGCCGGGCGCGCCGGCCAGGACGTTCCTGCAGATCCTCCGGAGCCTCTGGTGGAAGCTGGACCGGGCCCTGACCCCCGAGGATGTCTACGTCAGCGCGGCCCTCGGCTTCATCGACGGCCTGAAGAACGGCACGACCACCGTCTTCGACCATCACGCCAGCCCGAACGCCATCGCCGGGAGCCTCGACGAGGAGGCCAAGGCGGCGGGCAAGGTCGGGGTGCGGGCCTGCCTCTGCTACGAGGTCTCGGACCGCGACGGCCCGCAGCGTGCCGCCCAGGGCATCGAGGAGAACGTCCGATTCATCCGCTCGCTTGGCGAGCGGGAAGGTGGCGGGGACAGTGACCGGGAAGGCGGCCGGGGAGACGGCGGCGAAGGCGGCCAGGGCGGGGCGGGCCGCCCCCGGCGATTGGCCGGCTGCGTGGGCCTGCACGCCTCGATGACCCTGTCCGACGCGACCCTCGAACGGGCCGTCGGCGAGGCGGGGAAGCTCGGTGTGGGCTGCCACATCCATGTCGCCGAGGGAACCGAGGACGGCGCCGACAGCGCCGGCCGCTATGGCAAGAGCGTCGTCAAGCGGCTGGGCGACCTCGGTGTGCTCGGCCCGAAGTCCATCGCCGCCCATTGCGTCCATGTCAGCCCCGAGGACATCGGCCTCCTGAAGTCGTCGCGGGTCATCGTCGCCCACAACGCCCAGTCGAACATGGGCAACGCCGTGGGCATCGCCCAGGCCCTCGAGATGGTCGGCCGCGGGGTGCGCGTCGGCCTGGGGACCGACGGCTTCACGACCGACATGTTCGAGGCCGCCGCGGCCACCAATATCGTCCACCGGCTGGCCGCTCGCGACCCGTCGGTGGGTTGGGCGGAGGTCCAGCGGATGCTCCTTGAGACCAACGGCCAGGTCGCCGCGGAATTCCTCGGTGGACGGTTCGGGGCGTTGGCCCCGGGCCACGCCGCCGACCTCATCGTCGTCGACTATGATCCATACACCCCGCTGGACGCCGGCAACTTCTGGGGCCACCTGCTCTTCGGGATGCGGGGCGGGCAGGTCCGCCACGCCATCGTCGACGGCGAACCGGTCATGCGTGACCGCCGCGTCCTCGGCCTCGATGAGGCCCGGCTGCGGGCCAGGGCGCGGACGCTGTCGCGGAAGGTCTGGGAGCGGTTGGCCCGGCTCTGACTCACGGTCTGCCCCATGCTGAAGTCGGCAAAAAAGGAAGCCCGCCGGAGAGGCGAGCTTTTTCTTTCGATTCAGCTCTGTGGCTGCTCCAGCCATTCCGCCTTGACCCTGACCCCACCCTCCTGGTAGACGGCCACCTGCGGCACGTGGTAGAACATCTTGCTGCGGTCGCGCCCGTAGAGCGAGGTCACGCGCTCGGCTGGCCATTCGACGGCCAGCTGCTTCAGGCTGTCCTCGCTCAGCGGGTACGGGTGGGGCTGGTCGTCCAGGTCGACATAGCCGACGGCCGCGGTCGCCGGGTCGATGGCCGACAGGGGGACGGCCAGGCGCGGCAGGGTGGCCATGCGGTCGGCGTCGGCCGACAGGCCGGCCAGGCGTCGAAAATCGATGGGGGTCAGGAAGACGCCCGAGTTGCTGTAGGGCTTGTCGATGACAGGGCGGGCGAACTGCTCGTAGAGGAGTTCGTAGAAGCCCGGGCGATATTGCTGGATGAGCTTCCACCGCTCGCTGTCCGGGCGGGCGCTGAGGGGCAGGAGCCCGTTGGCCAGGATGTCGTCGAGGGCTTTCGCCAGCTCCTCGGGGCGGAAGAAGTAGTGGAAAAGCCGGTCCGTGGCGATGGCGGATCCGCGGGCTTCCGACATGGTCGCATCCCCTTTGCCTGCTTGCCTAAGGGCTGGCGAGGGGAGGTTTCCCGGTCGGACCCGCGGTTTCCTGCTCAGCGGGACTTGACATACTCCCATCCGACCACGGCCCGCGTGAACTGCCAGGAGCGGCCCTTCAAGAGCCCGGCGTCCGCCGTCCAGGCGTCGACCTGGTCCTCCTCGAGCCGTTCGCTCATCGGCGGCCCCGGGCTGACGACCCGGGCGTGCTCGACGATGACCAGCCGTCCGTTGTCCTTGAGGCACCTGGCCACCTCGCCCATGAAGGCCGCGGGTTCGGCGAGTTCATGGGCGACGAAGGCCATGATGACGCCGTCGACCGAGGAGGCCTCCAAAGGCAGGAGGCTCTCCAGCGACCGCTGGGGCTCGACGTTGGTCACGCCGGCCGCCTCGAGCTTGGCCCGGAGTTTGAACAACATGTCCTCACTGATGTCCAGGGCCTTGACGTGGGCCACGCGGGAGGCCAGAGGTAGGGTGAAGAACCCGGTCCCGCAGCCGACGTCGGCCCAGGTCTCAGCGGCGCCAGGAGCGACCTCCTCGATGATCTTCTCGACCGGGATCATCAGGTGCCGCAGTTGATGATCGAGGAAACCCCCGTGGTGAGAGTCAAACTTGTGACCTGCCATTCAGAGTCCACCTCGTTCGTCAGTTTCAGGAACCATCGGAGCTAGGCTTTCCATGGTCGACGTCCAAGCCTCCCGGCCTTTAGCTGGGCGGGCAGGAAAAAGCTCCCAGGCTGTCGAAACCTTCCGCCAAGCCGCGGAGGATGCCCGCGGGCCGGCCGGGTGCTGGGCCTGAAACGCGGGTCCCACCTTCCGGCCGGAGGTCTCAAGAAAGAGGAGGTTTCCGCTCATGAGGATGGGGAAGAGAAGGGTCCTCGCTCTCGCCGTAGTGTTGGCCGTGGCGCTGACCCTCGGCCTGCCGGCGGCCGCCAGCGAGAACCCGCAGCGCTTCGTGGTTGGTTTTGACGGGCCGATCAGCCCCGCCACGCTGGCCCAGGTCCAATCGCTGTCCCGAGCGACCCACTACGTGTTCAACGAGATCAACGCCATGGCGGTCACCGCCACCGGCAGCGAGGCCAAGGCCATCGCCGCCCTGCCTGGGGTGAGCTTCATCGAAGAGGACGGCATCGCCCAGGCCGAGAGCCTGACTTACAACGTCCAGTATGACCTCGACCTCATGAACGTGGCCGACGGCCGGGTTGTCTCCGGCGCCGAGGCCCCGCACCGGGTCGTCAACTATGACGGCACGGGCGTCTACGTCGTCATCCTCGACACCGGCCTCGTCCCGAACTGGAAGGACTACTTCGATCCCGCTCGGGTCGACGCCAATCTTGCCCGGTCGTTCCCCGGCAACTCGGGTGACAACTCGAGCAGCAACGGTTGGGACGCCGACACCGACAGCCACGGCACCCACGTGGCCAGCACCATCCTCGGCTTCAACTATTGGAACCTCTATCATTTCGACGGCGTGGCCCCCAACGCCACGGTCGTCCCGGTGAAGGTCCTCAACAATCAGGGCTCCGGCTTCTGGTCGGGTGTGGCCGCCGGCATGCTCTACGCCATTAAGGTCAAGGAGCAGACCGGCGCCCCGGTCGTCGTCAACATGAGCCTTGGCGGCGGGCCGTCTCAGCTCATCTATAGGGCCCTCCGCAAGGGCGCGGAGGCCGGCGTGGTCTACTCCGTGGCCGCCGGCAACGCGGGCATGGGCGGCATGCACTGGCCCGGCGCATATAAGGAAGCCATCGGTGTCGGGGCCATCGGCGCGGTTCCTTTCACGACCTCCGGCTCCTGGTGGCGGAAAGCCGACCTGGCTGACCCCTACAACCTCAACGACATCTACGTCGCCCCGTTCAGCTCGCGGTCCCTGAACGCGAACCAGGACCTGGATGTCCTCGCCCCGGGCTCCTATATCGTCGGACCCTATCTGAACCCGGGCGCCGCCCATCCGCCTGATGAGGCCCTCTACGGCTCCAACGCCAACAGTAACGTGCCGAGCCAGTACTACTACCTGTCCGGCACGAGCATGGCCACCCCGCACGTGACCGGCCTCGTCGCCCTGATGCTCCAGAAAGACCCATCGGTCGGCGACTTCGTGTATAGCGAGGGCGTCTCCAGGGCCGAGCTCATCCTCGAGCGCGCCGCCGTGCCGCTCCCGGCCGGCTCGCGGACCGGCGTCTATCGCTACAACAACGTCAGCTGGGGCGATAACGCCACCGGCAACGGCGTCATCTTCGCCGACCGGGTCTTCGACGTGATGAGCGCGCCCTGACCCTGACCGATCCAGACGCACCACAAAGGGAGACCGCCCGAGGGCGGTCTCCTTTTCCGCTCCCGCTCTTTTTCCCCGGCGGCCTCGCCGCTCCGGGCGGCGGGGAAAATCGGGGCCCGCGTGGAATAGTTGATTCGACAGTCATCCCGAGGAGGCCGCGAGTCCAGATGAAACCCTTCCCCGCAGCCAAGCCATTCCCTGTAGCCAGAGTGCTCGAGGTCGACCTGAGTCGCGGCACGGTTTCGACGAGCGTCCTGCTGTCCGAGACCTACCGGCTGTATCCCGGGGGCTCGGCCCTCGCCGCCTACCTCATCGCCCGCGAACTGAAGCCGCGGGTTGACGCCCTCAGCCCGGACAACATGCTCGTCTTCGCGGTCTCTCCGCTGACCGGCCTGGGGGCGCCGGGCCTTAGCCGGCTCGTGGTCGCCGCCAAGAGCCCGCTCACCGGGACCCTCGGCGACAGCCAAGGCGGCGGCTTTTTCCCGGCCTATCTGCGGGCCAACGGTTGGGACGCGGTGGTCTTCCGGGGCCGGGCCACGCGGCCGGTCTACCTCTTCATCGACGGGGACAAGGCCGAGCTGAGGCCGGCTGAGCATCTGTGGGGCAAGGTCACGGGCGAGGTCGAGGACCTCATCCGGGCCGAGATCGGCCACCCGGTCGAGGTCGCCCAGATCGGGCCGGCCGGCGAGCGGCTGGTCCGCTTCGCCTGCGTCCTGAGCCGGGCCACCCGGGCCAACGGCCGCAACGGGATGGGCGCGGTGATGGGCTCGAAGAACCTGAAGGCGGTGGTCGTCCGCAAGGCGACGGCCCGTCAGGCCGCCGACCCCGGGCGCCTCCGGGCCCTGACCGCCGACGCCAAGCGCCGCATGGCCGAGAACGCCGGCATGGACGGCCTCGGCCGCGACGGCACCGACGGCGAACTCCTCGGCCACCATCAGGCCGGCTTCCTGCCGACCCGCAACTTCTCCGCGGGCTGGTTCCCGGAGGGGGCCGAGAAGATAACCGGCGCGACGATGTCCGCGACCATCCTCAAGGAACGAGAGACCTGCTTCGGTTGCCCGGTCCGGTGCAAGCGGGTAGTCGAGGTGCCGGGCCTGGTCGACCCGCGCTACGGCGGGCCCGAATACGAGACGGCCGCGTCCTTCGGCTCCTACTGCGGGGTGAGCGACCTGGCCGTCGTCGCCCGCGCCAACCAGCTCTGCAACATGTACGGTCTGGACACCATCTCCTGTGGCGGGACCATCGCCTTCGCCATGGAGGCCTATCAGAAGGGCATCCTCTCCAAGGACGACCTGGGCGATGACCTTGGCGGCCTGGAGCCGCGCTTCGGCGACGGCGAGGCCGTCCTGAAGCTCATCGAGCTCATCGCCAACCGCGAGGGCGTCGGCGACCTCCTCGCCGAGGGCAGCCTGCGGGCCGCGAGGAAGCTCGGCCGCGGCGCCGAGGACAGCTCGGTCACGGTCAAGGGCCAGGAACTGCCGGCCCACATGCCGCAGTACAAGCCGTCGGTCGGGCTCGTCTACGCGGTC
This sequence comes from Bacillota bacterium, assembly GCA_021787335.1. GTDB lineage: Bacteria > Bacillota > Sulfobacillia > JAJYWN01 > JAJZPE01 > JAJZPE01. The sequence continues at coordinate 59,342 of JAJYMC010000044.1, forward strand.
AACCCGTTCGGGGCCGACCACCAGTCGAGCGAGCACGACCCGGTCCTGACCATGCCCCCGGACAGCCGCGAGCGCGAGCGTCTGGCCCGGCTCGGGAAGTGGCGCGGCGAGCCTGACAACTTCGCCCTCGATGAGGAGAAGGTCCGCTTCGCCCACGCCACCCAGTGCTTCTACTCGATGATGGACACCCTCTGCCTGTGCCAGTTCGTCTGGGGTCCGGCCTGGCAGCTCTACGGCCCGGATGATGTCCTCGAGCTGTGCCGGGCCGGTCTGGGCTGGGACGCCTCGCTGGACGAGCTGATGCGCGTGGGCGAGCGGCGGATCAACCTGATGCGCGCCTTCAACGCTCGCGAGGGCTTCACCCGCGCCGACGACCGGCTGCCCGCCCGCGTCTTCAGCGGCCTCCCCGACGGTCCGGCCAAGGGGGCGCACATCGACCGGGAGACGTTCGAGCGTGCCCTGACCCTCTACTACCACCTCGCCGGCTGGGACCCGGAGACCGGGGCCCCGACGCCGGCCAAGCTGAAGGAGCTGTCCATCGGCGAAGAGGCCCTTTGAGCGATACGGTCCGGAGCGTTGAGGTCAGGAATCGGTTCCTGACGAACCGAACCGGGCCTGCCGGCTGAACTGAATCGCGACCGGGGACCAACTGGGCGCCTGACCGCGGGCGCCCTTCCCGCGCCCGACCGGGCGGAGCCGCGCCAGGCGGGCCTCTTCGGCGAGGGGCTCGCCGGTCCAGGGGTCGACGGCCACGCAGGCGCCGTAGACCATCCGGGTCACGACCCGGCCGCGGGCGCTGGCGTTGCCCTTCAGGTGAGGGGCGTCGAGGTAGCCGAGGGCGACGGCGCGGGCCAGGGTCGTCGGGTCGGCCAGCGGGTCGGGGACACCCGCCGGGGCCAGCTTCTTGATGGCCTGGAGCAACATGATCGCCTGGGCCTTCAGCTGGCTGCGGCGTCCTCTGACGATGGGATCGGCGGACGCGTCCGGCAGCCCGTCGAGGGTCGAGCGGATGACCCCGCGGGCGATCTTACAGGACTCGATGACCACCTCCGGCCCGGCCGCGTGGCTGGCCTCGCTGTAGCCGACGACGTGGACGATGTGAGGCTTGAGGGCCATCCCGAGGGCCGTGGCCTGGGCCAGCTGCCCCTTGGCCAGGTCCAGGTCGGCCGGGAAGCTGGCGAGGCCCGCGCGGACCTCGCGATAGACGGTGAACTCAGGGCCGGCGAGGCTCTCGATGAGGTCCGCCTTGGCCAGCATCTTGGCCAGGTCCATGCGGGCCGTGGTCCGCGGCGGCGTGTTCAGCATGAACTGGGCGACGTATTCCTTGACCCCGAGGGCCTTGGCGTTGTAAGCCCCAAGGTAGGCGGCGGCCACGGCGACCACGTCGGGCGCGTCGCGCAGGCTCCACTGGTGAGGGTCGTTGACCTCGACCGGCCGGCCGTTCTCGGCGTTCCAGCGGATGGCCGCCTGGTTCTCGGCGATGGCCTCACGGAGCGGGCGATCGCTTCGGCCGTCCAGGGCGCTGTACCAGAACAGAGGGATGGCCGCCCAGGCGTTGTCGATGGTGTCGGCCAGGACCCTGGCCATCCTCAGGAGGTCGCGGGTGCCGCTGTAACAGCGCAGCAGCGGGTGGTTGCCGGTTCGGGCCGCGGCCGCCAGGGCTCGGAGGTCGTCCTCCGAACGGATGGGCACCCCGCCGGCGCCATCCTGCTCGGGATCCTGCTCGTCCGGGCGGAAGAAGGACTCCTGAGCGTTCTGATCCGGGCCGATGGAGATGACGTCCACGACCCCGGCTTCGGCGATCTGCCGGATGCCGTCGACGGTCTCAGCCACGGTGGGCAACCCGAAGTGGTGACGGATCAGGGGATACGGGCTCTTGCGGGCCATCCTGTGACGCAGGTCGAGCCCGGCCAGGTCGACGCTCGAATGGAGGCCGCCGCCCGGCGGCGGGGGCACGGCCTCGGGGTCGGCCGCCGTCCTAAGGTAGGCGATGATCTCGTCGAGGTCCTCCTCGCCGGAGAAGACCGCCTCGAACATCCCCATCTCGCGGGCTACCGCGGCCACGGGGGGCGGGCCGCCGAAGAGCCAGCGGAGGCGGGTCAGCGCGGGTTCCGTCTCCCAGCGCTTCCTGAGGTGCAGGAGGATCCGCCGGCCGGGCTCGGGCCCCAGCCGGTAGCCCACGGCGACGAAGTCGGCCCCGACCTCGAGGGCCTTGTCGCAGAGGGCGTCGACGGGGACGGCCGGGCCCATGAAGATGGTTCGAAAGCCCTGGGCCTCCGCCAGGCGAAGAAAACTCAGGGCTCCCGCGACATGGACGCAGTCGCCGACCGCCGCCGCGACGATGGTTCGCTTGTTCATGCCACAGACCTCCTCGCGGCCACATGGGCCAGGATGTCATCGACGCCGGCCCCGTCCAGGCCGAGGCGCTCCACCGTTCGCCCGGTCGCGAAGTAGTCGACGCCGTGGATGGCCGAAGCCAGGTCGATGAGGGAATCGATGCTCGGGGAAGGGACGGCCAGGAGTCGGGCCAGGGAGGACATCGGGACCAGACTGGTCGGGACGTCCTCGGTAAGGTAACGGTGGCTGAGCCCGCTGGGAGCCATGATTCCGTCATAGCCCGGGTTGGCCTGAAGGGCGCCGTGGAGGTCCCCGGCCTCGACGGAGTAGGACTCCTTCATCCACTCGAGGGCGGTGACGTGGGGGACGCCGAGGGCCGAGGCGATCAGGCAACGTTCGGAGTCCACCGCTTCAATCACTCGAACCACCGAGGGCGAGGCGCCGCGCCGGTAGAACTCGAACTCGCTCGACTGGTCCTCGATCCGCCCCGCGTTGAGCAGAGCGATGGCCGGGTGGAAGACCGCGCCGATGTTGTCCAGGCTGGTCTCGAGGACGCTCGAGGCGGCAACGAACCGGCCGGGGTAGATGCGTTCGAGAAGGGCGGCCACCTCCGGATTGCGGGCGGACGGGAGGGCGGCGAAGGTGACCTTTCTCTTCCGCCCGTAGATGTGGGCCTGCGCGGGCCCCACGGCCCTGGCGGCGAAGAGGAAGGTCGAGGCCTCGGCGACGACCATCAATAGCTCCGCACCCTCGATGGCCGCCCCGGGGTCGGTCGTGACCAGTTCGAAGCGGGCCAGCATCGGCGGGCCGGCCTCCGGGCCGCTGTCCACCAGTGAGACGCCCCCGGCCGCGACGATGGGGCGAAGCCGCTCCTCGCCGCGGTTGAAGAGGCTCACGCGATGGCCGGCCAGGGCAAGGTCGGAGGCCATGGCGAGGCCGCCGTTGCCGGCTCCGAGCACGGCCACGGCCAGGGGATGCTGGTCATGTTGGTTTCCCAGCCAGATCCGTCTCAAGCGGTGCATGACCCGTGGGATGAAGCCTGATCCTCTGTTCATGGGCCACCTCCTGATCGGTTTGGAACTGCTTTCGCCGGATAAAGCAGGCCGACTGACGCGGAAGGGCCACGAAAAACGAAGCCCCCCACGAACTCGTAAGTCCGTGGGGGGCTGATACGTCCAAGAAGACCTCTTCCCGCCGCGTCGGGCGACGCCAGAGGAAGAGACGGCAACGCCGTCCGCCCATCCCACGCTTACGAGGTTAGCTGACGGATTCGGGCTGACAGGCTTGCCCTACGCGCCGAAGCGCGATTCACCCCAAGTGCTTGGTTCCCCCGTTCCCCGTCGGAAGCCCCGGCGGGGATTCAGCGATCGCTAATCGGATATTCGCTTGTATTACCAGTTTAACCTGCCAGAGGTGGCTTGTCAAAGGTTGAGCGGCAAGGAAAGTGATTCCAGCAACGTCAGGCGGCCAGCCGCTTCTCGGTCGCCGCCAACAGGCGGCGGAAGAGGTCGGCCGAGGTCCATCCCAGGTTCTCGGCCATCTTCCCGATGTAGCTCGAATGGAGGTGCCGTTCATCGCCGCTGAGGATCTGCAGGCCGGCAAAGGTGTTCAGTTCGAGGGCGTACGGCAGGCCCCACTCGCGGCTGTAGATGAAATCGACGCGGGCGAAATCCCGGGCCTCGAGGCTCTGGAAGGCGGCCACGGCCGCCCGCCTGACGCTGGCCATGGCCTCTTCGTCCAATCGCGCCGGGCAATGGAAGACTTCGCGGTCCTGCTTGTGCTCATAGGTGTTGGTCTTGGCCCCAAAGTACTCGACCTCCAGGGGCGGAAGGACGGTCAGGCCGTCACCGTTGCCAATCAGGCCGACGGTGACCTCGGGGCCCTGGACGTACTCTTCGACCAGCGCGCTCTGCCCCAGGGAGGTCACCACCCGGCGGCAGGCCCGTTCGAGTTCCTGAAGGTTGTTGACGATTGACTCATCGGTTATCCCCGAGCTGCCCCGGCCCCGCACGGGCTTGACGAAGAGGGGGAAGGGGGGTAGCGAGGCCTCGTCCAACTGGGCGGGGTCATCCACCCGGACGAACCGAGGAGTCAGGACGGCGGACTCCCGCCACAGCCGTTTGCGCGTCGCCTTGTCAAGGGCGACGACGTTGAGGCCGGAGCCCAGGAAGGGCACGCCGACGAGCTCGAGAGCAGCTACCTCAGCCAACGAAGAGGCGTTGACGACCAGGTCGTAGCGCCCGGTCTGAAGACGGCCGATGTTCACCCTCGGGTCCTGGCTCCAAGTGAGCAGCTCGACCTCGTGGCCGATGGCGGCCATGGCGTCGGCATGATGCCGGGCTTCCTCTATGGCGTCATCGGGGAAACTCTGGCCGGTGAAGCGGGTCTGCCATTCCGAGTTCCGGAACGGCCGATGCAGGACGCATATTCGCATCAGCCACGCCTCCCTTAACGATTTCGGAGAGCCGTTCCTCCTCGGACATCGGCCGGCCGTCACGGTCCACGGCGACGCAGGCCCCGCCGATGACCCGGGTGACCACCCGGCCGGCCGCCGCGGGGTTGCCTTTCAGGTGAGGGGCGTCGAGGTAGCCGAGGGCCACGGCACGAGTCAGCGTCTCCGGGTCGGTCAACGGGTCGGCCACGCCGGCCGGGGCCAAGCGCCGGATGGCCTCGATGAGGACGGCGGCCTCCTGTTTGAGTTCCGCCCGGCGCTCTTGGACCACCGGATCGGCGGCGGAGTCCGGCAGCCCCTCGAGGGTTGAACGGATGACCCCGCGGGCGATCTTACAGGACTCGATGACCTCGGCGGGTCCGGCGGCATGTTGGCCCTCGGAATAGCCGACCACGTGGACGATGTGGGGATTGAGGTTCATGCCCAGGGCCGTGGCCTGGGCCAACTGGCCCTTGGCCAACGACAGGTCAGGCGGGAAGCTGGCCAGCCCGGCTCGGACCTGCCGGTAGACGCGGAAATCGGTCCCGGCCAACGATTCGATAAGGTCAATCTTGGCCAGCATCTTGGCCAGGTCCATCCGGGCCGTGGTCCGCGGCGGGGTGTTCAGCATGTACTGGGCGATGTAGTCGCGGACCCCGAGCGCGCGAGCGTTATAGGCGGCCAGGTAGGCGGCGGCCACCGCGACGACGTCGGGGGCGTCCCGCAGGCTCCAGTGATGGGACTCGTTGACCTCGACCGGGAGCCCGCGTTCGGCGTGCCAACCGACGGCCGCCTGGTTCTCGGCGATGGCCTCGATCAGTGGCCGTTCGCTACGCCCGTCGAGGACGTCGTACCAAAAGAGGGGTATGGCCGCCCAAGCGTTATGGATGGTCTCCGACAGCAACCGGGCCATCTGGAGGAGGTCACGCGTTCCGCTGTAACAGCGGAGGAGGGGATGGTTGCCGGCCTGGGCGGCCGAGTGAAGGGCCTTCAGGTCGCCGGCCTCGCGGAGAGGCACCCCGCCGGCCCCGTCCTGCGCGTGGTCCTGATCTTCCGGGTGGAAGAAGGACTCCTGGGCGTTCTGGTCGGGACCGATGGAGACGATATCGAGGACGCCGGCCTCGGCGATTTGGCGGATGCCCTCGGCCGTCTCGGCCACGGAGGGGCGGCCGAAGTGGTGGCGCAGGAGGGGATAGGGGCTCTTGTGAGCCATCCGCTGGAGGAGGGAGAGTCCCACCAGCTCTGGCTCGGCCGGCCGGGCCCCCGCCGCGGACGCCGCCGGAAGGGGGGCGTCGGAAGCCGCGGCCCGTTTCAGGTAGCTGATGACCTCGTCGAGATCCTCCTCGCCCGAGAAGACCGCTTCGAAAAGCCCCGCCTCGAGGGCCAACGCGGCGACGGGCGGAGTTCCGCCGAAGACCCAGCGCCGCCATCGCAGGGCGGGGTCGGTCTCGGCCCGGTTCATGAGCTGGAGGACGATCTGGCGGCCGGCCACCGGCCCCAGCCGGTAACTGGCGGCGATGAAGTCGGCGTCGGCCTCAATGGCGGCGTCGCAGAGCTTGTTGACGGGGACGCCCGGTCCCAGGAAGGACACGGCGAACCCTTGCGCCTCGGCCAGCCGGAGAAACCCGAGAACGCCGGCGACATGGACGCAGTCCCCGACGGCGGCGGCGACGATGGTCTTCGATTTGCCCATCAGGCCACCTCGCTCCCTTCGAGGACCTGCGACATGATCTCAGCCACGCTCGAGCCGTCAAGCCCAAGCCGCTCCACCGTGCGACCCACGGTGAAGTAGTCCAATCCGTGCATCGACGAGGCCAGATCGACGAGGGACCGGATGGCCGGGGTGGGCACGCCGAGCAGGTGGCCCAAGGAGGCCATCGGGACCAGGCTGGCTGGGATGTCCTCGGTCAGGTACCGGTGCTGGAGTTCGGAAGGGGCGGGAATCCCGGCGTACCCTGGGTTGGCCCGCAAGGCGCCAAGCAGGTCGGGGGCGTTGACCCCATACGACCGGCGCATCCACTCGAGGGCGGTCACATGGGGGACCCCCAGGGCCAGGGCGATCCGGCAGCGCTCCGCGTCGACGGCCTCGATGATGCGGACCACGGACGGCGAGGCGCCTTGGCGGTAGAACTCGAATCCGGTTGGGTCGTCCTCGATGCGCCCCGCGTTCAGCAGGGTGATGGCGGGGTGGAAGACGGCCCCGATGTTCTCCAGGCTGGTTTCGAGGACGCTCGAAGCGGGCACGAAGCGGCCGGGATAGGCGCGATCGAGGAGGGCGGCCACCTCAGGGTTGCGGGACGCGGGAAGGGCGGCGAAAGTCACCCGGCGTTTGGTCCCGTGGATCCGGGCGCGGGCGGGCCCGACCGCGCGAGCCGCGAAGAGGAATGTCGACGCCTCGGCCACGACCACGTCGGCCCGACACCCCGCGGCTTCAAGGGTCGCCTTGAACTCGAGGGCTCCGCCAGTCCGTCCCGGGTTAAGCACGACCACCTGACCGTCGGTCAAATGAGGGGCGCACCGTTCGGCCATCTGCCGGTGGCCGATGGCCGGGACCACCACCATGAGCAGTTGGGCCCCGCCGATGGCCGCGGCCGGGTCGGTCGTCACCAGTTCAGGGCGGACGAACACGGGCTCCCCGTTCTCGCCCGCGGGGCCATCTTTGCTCAACTCGATGCCCCCTCGGGCGAAGACCGGAGCCAACCTTTCGGAACCGCGATTGTAGAGGCGGACCCGGTGACCGGCCAGGGCCAGGTCGGCCGCCATGGCCAGACCCCCGTTACCGGCCCCCATCACGGCCACGCTGAGCGGGCGGCGCTTTCGCGAAGCGAACCAGGCCGAAGGCCCGAAGCGGTCGAGCAACTCCGACAGACGCGTGCTCTTGGTCATCATGTGCACCTCCTTTGGAGTGTTGCGGGGAAAACAAAACCCCCCGCGAAATCGCTTTCGTGGGGGGGTACGGCAATGCTAAAGCCGTCTGACGACGGACAAAAGATGGACCGCCCATCCCACGCTTACGAGGTTAGCTGACGGGTTCGGGCCGGCAGGCATGGCCCTACGCGACGACGCGATTCACCCCTGAAATCCTGGGTCCCCCGTTCCCCTTACGCCACGACCGGCGCCTCGGGGATTAAGCGATCGTAGACTTGAAGACAGATGTACTTATGGGAATAGCTTACATCATTCCGGGCGAGCTGTCAAGAGCGGCCAAGCCTGGGAGAGAGGCGGCGAGCCTTGGCCAATTACTTTGTACAAGATGGCCTAAAACCAGCTTTAGCGGCCGACGGCGGTCACCAACTGACTTTCGAAGGGCCCTAAGCTGGCCGAGACCTTTTTCGGATGAAAAGGACATAGACCGCGTTCACCAGCCCGAACAGCGCGGTGCCGACGATCAGGCCGGGCAGTTGACCGGGGACGAGCGGGGTCGTCAGCAGCACGCCGATGGCGATGGCCGCCGTCAGCAGACTGAGGTAAGGATAGCCCCAGGCGCGGTAGACGAGCCCGCCGCTTCGACGACGCATCAGGACGGGGCGGTAACGGATGTGGGTCAGGGCGATGACCGTCCAGTTGAACATGGCGATGAAGCCGCTGGCGCTGGTGACGAGGACGTAGGCCTGGTGCGGTAGGATGTAGGCGACGAGGGCGGCGAGGGCCAGGACCACGCCGCTGGCGGCGGTGCTCCACGTGGGCACGCCGAGCCTGCTTTCGCGAGCGAAGGCACGGGGCGCCTCGCCGTCGAGGGCCAGGGCCCGCAACATTCGTGAGACGGAGAAGAGGGCCGAGTTCAGGCTGGACAACGCGGCGGTCAGGATGACCAGGGCGAAGACGCCGTCGATGCGGGTCAGGCCCAGCCGCTGCACGGCCTGGACGAAGGGGCTGACCCCGGGGGTCAGTTCCCGCCAGGGGATGACCAGAAGAAGGACGGTGAAGGCCGAGAGATACAGGACCAGGACGGTGACGATGAGGCCGCGGATGAGGCGGGGGACGGTGCGGGGCGGATCCTTGGTATCGGGTGCGGCCATGGCCACGACCTGGATCCCGGCATAGGCGAACATGACCATCAGCATCGAGGCCCCGAGGCCGCGGAGGCCGGTCGGGAAGAAGCGGGCCAGCCCCGGACCTTCGGCGGCGATGGCCCGCAGGCCCGCGCCGTCGCCCCGGGTCAGGAAGTAGGCGCCGGTGAGAGTGAAGGCGGCCAGCGCGGCCACCTTGACGACGGCCAGGCCGTCTTCGACCTTCCCGAAGCCGCGGGTGTCCATGAAATTGACGGCTGTGATGACGACGGAGAAGAAGATGCTCAGGGCCCACAGCGGGGCGTGGGGGAACCAGAGATGGGCGATGAGGGCCGCCGCGGTCACCTCGCTGGACATCGTCAGGACGCCGGAACTCCAGTACATCCAGCCGATGACGAACCCGAGCCAGGGACCGAAGGCCTCGCGGGCGTAGGTCCTGAGTCCGCCGGTGGCCGGGTTGGTCGCGGCCATCTCGGCCAGGCCGGTCAGGACGCCGACCAGGGCGACCCCGCCGATGGCAAAGGCGAGCAGGACCGCCGGCCCGGCCTGGCGAACGGCCGGTCCGGTGGCGACGAAAAGCCCGGCCCCGACGACGCTGCCGAGGCCGAGCATGATCCCGTCGATGACGCCCAGGCCTGTCTTTCTCGGACGAAGGTGATGGGACATGAACGTTCCCCCCGCCGTGGTCTTCACGTCTAGTGTGCCACGGCGGGCGGTTCGCGAAAACTCACGGCTCCGGCTTCATCACGGCGATGCCGCGTGAGGTCACGACGTAGAGGTAGTCAGCGTCCCCGGCGATGCGCAGGCTGCTGCCAGGCGGGGCCTGGGTCCAGACCACCCGACCCGTGTCCGGGGCCAGGGCGCGGATTGGCCGTCCGGGGAGGATGAGCAGGCCGCCCGTCCGTACCGGGGGCTGGTAGGAGTCGACCCCGGGGACTTCAATTCGCCAGACCTCTCGGCCATCGACGACGGACAGCCGCCGGGCGTCCTCAAAGGTCACCGCCAGCAGGTCGCCGTCCAGTTCGCGGAACGCCGTCAGAAGCGAAGCCGGGCTGGGGCGCGACCACCGCACGGAGCCGGTGCGGGCGTCGAGTAGTTCGAGGACGTCCCGGCGTTCGGAGGCGACGTCCGGGGCAGGCGGCGAGTTGCCGGCCGCATCCTCCGACCAGCTGTACGAGAGGACGAGCCCTGACGGAAGGGCCAGCCAGTCGAAGCTGTTGGTGCCCAGTTTGAGGTCCTTTCGCCAGAACCGGCCGTTGCTGGACAGGGCCAGGATAACCGGGTGACCATCAGCGGTGAAGGCGGCGACGTAGACGACGCGGCCAGCGGGCGACACGGTCATCGTCCGGAGGATGAGCGATTGACCAAAGCCGTATCGGCTGACGACCCGGCCGCCTTCGGCAATCACCGTCAGGCTGTCAGAGAGCAGACAGGCGTAGCCTTCGGCGACAGGCGCCAAACGGACGGGGCCGTCGGCATAGTCGGGGCCGTAGGCGAGCGGGGCGGAGCCCGTCGGGTCCGGCTGCGACACAGGCGGGGTCAGGGCGATCGTCCACAGGGGGCGGCCCTGCGCGTCATATCGCGTGAGGGTCTGACCCTCCAGGGCCGTCGGTCCGTCGGGGGCCAGGACCAGGCTGCCGACCGGGACGGCCTCCAGGTCGACGACGGCCTTCCCGGTGGCCAGAGAGACGACCGAAGTCCAGTTGCCGCTCTCGAAAGCGCACAGGTCGCCGGCCACCGCTATCCGCCGCCAGGCGGAGGCCGCCGTCGGCCGGTACAGGCCCGCCGGGGGCTGCGGGCTGACCGTCCCCAGGAGGGAGCCCTTGGTGACGTCCCATATGTCGCCTTGAGCCGCGGAGTTCATGACCAGAACCCGCCCGGGCCCGACCGAGGTGACCAGCGGCTGGGGTTCGGTCTGGCGGACCATCGAGGGGGCCAACCGGCGAAGCACGTCCGACCAACGGGTCAGGCTCCAGACGACTCGCGGGGCAGGATCGGACCCCGCGGATTTCGGGGCGTGGGCCATCGACAGCGCCAGATTCGTCCCCCGAGGCCAGACCCAGATGAAGGTGCCGATCAAGGCCATGATGAGGGCCGCGGCGATGATGGACGACCACCGTGGGGCCAGCCGGTTCAGCCCGGGTGGCAGCAGCCAGACCGCCGAGACGGAGGCGCCGAGGCCGCTGACGAACATGAGGAAAAGAGAGGCCAGGTCCGGTGACCAGCACCCGTGGCCGGCCCAGACCGGCACGAGCCAGAGGGCCGCGGCGAGGGTGGCCACCGAGGCCGCGAGGAGCCGTGCTTTCGCGGCCCGCGGGACGAGGAGGGGCCACATGGCCACGGCCGCGGCGATGACCGAGACCTGCAGCACCCCCCGGACGCCGTCGAGCGAACGGGGGACGAGCCGGTAGACGAAGTTCACTAGCAAGTACAGCCCGGCCAGGGCGAGCGGGGGGACGAGGTGGAGGTAGCGGTGCGTCTTGGGGTCATGGTGGGGGTGGAGGTGGGGGTCGTGGTACGTCGGATGGCCCATGTCAGGACTCCTTTCGTCCAGGCCTTCACATTTGACCGCTCGTACGGACCTCCATATTTGACCGTGGCCGGCTCGGCTTTGTTCCAGGAGGGGGGCGGGCGGCCGCTGGAGAAGCGAATAAAACGTCCGACCCATGGGTCTTTAGGTGGTGGAGGCGGGTGCCGGTGGATGACGTGGACTTTTCCGCCATCGTCCGGGAGCACGGTCCGGTGGTCTACCGGGTCATCTACCGCTTGGTGGGCAGCCGCCAGGAGGCCGAGGACCTCGTCCAGGAGACCTTCATCCGGGCCTATCGCCATCTCCCCAAGTACCGGGGCGAGGCGTCGCTCCGGACCTGGCTCTGCCGCATCGCCACCAACGTGGCCATCACCTGGCTCCAGAGCCGGCAGCAGTGGGAGCACCCGACCGACCCCGAGCGGCTCTCGCGGGTGGAGTTCGCGGGGACGGCGTTGGGCGGCCTGGCCCAGGGCGACGGGAGCGAGGAGGTCTGCCTCCGCCGGGACGTGGCGGTCGCGCTGGCCCGGCTCTCGCCGGCCCTCCGGGTGACTCTGGCCCTGAGGATCTACGCCGACCTGAGCTACACGGAGATAGCCGAGGCCCTGAACTGCCCCATCGGGACGGTCATGTCCCGGCTGAACGCGGCCCGCAAGGTCCTACGGGGCTCCTTGTCCGGTTGGCTGAAGGAGGGAAGGGAGAGCGATGAACCCTGAAGACCGAGCCGACGCGGTCGAAGAGGTCATCATCAGGGCAGGCATGCCCGAGCCCGACGCAAGCTTCTGGGCGAAGGTGAGCGACACGGCCAGGGCGAAGGCGAGCCGCCCGCGGCGCACCGCGCCGCCGGCCGTGGCGGCGGCCTGGGCCTGCCTCATGGCGCGGCCGGTCCAGGCCCTGGGTCTGGCCGTGGCCTTGATCTTCGTCCTGCTGGTGCAGGTGGCCATCGGCGTACCCGGCATCCTGACCTGGTTGGCGGCCTTGGTGAGGAGGGTGATCATATGAGCGTCCTACGAGCCCTCTGGGAGGTCATCGTCAGTCCCGACCGGTATTTCCGGCGGCTCGAGGAGACGGAAGACAGGCGGGCCCTGCTCCTGCCGTACGTCATCGGTAGCCTGGCCGCCCTGGCCAAGGTCTTCTGCATGAGTGAGGTACTCTTTCCGCAGGTGCCGACCATCTCGGCGTTGGTCGCACTGGACCTGCCCCTGGCGGTCCTCTGGTGGACCGGGCTGACGGCCGCCATCCACGGCCTCGCCTGGGTCCTCGGGGCCAGGGGTAAGCGCCTGACCACCCTGCAGAAGTTCTATGGCTATGCGGGCTTGCCGATGCTGCTCGCCGCTGTCCCGTTCATCCTGACCATGCGGGCGGCCGTCGGCGCCCGGGCCGGCAGCGTTGACGGGGTGGCCTCAGTGCTGCTGCTGATCCTCGGGAGCCTCGGCGTCGCCGTTTGGACCCTGGTCCTTTCGTACAAGGCCATCCGTTACGCGTATGGGCTCAACGGGGAGACCTGGCCGATCCTCATCGCCTCCCTCTTCGTCACCCCGGTCGTGATGGCGCTCTTCCTCCATTCGGTCAGCCCCAACCAGGTCACCGCGGCCGGGTTCATCCCGATGTCGGCGCGGATCCCGGCCGACAGCCAGTGGGACCGCGCCTTCACCGCCGGCTCCGGCTTTCAGCTGGCGCTGTTCGGCGGCAACGACGCCGGCCTGCGGCATGGCAGCCTGGTCCTGATCCCGGCCACCGGGCGGTTCAACGTCGTCCGTGTCATCGGCCTGCCGGGCGACAACGTTCAGTTTGAACAGAGGACCGTCATCATTGACGGGTACAACTACTCGGAACCCTACGCTTTTGGCGACCGCCGCGCCGCTGGGCTCGACGGGCAGGTGTTCAGCCTGGGCCCGGATGACGTCCTGGTCCTCGGCGACAACCGCGACCTGCCGCCTGAGTCCTACGGCGGGGGCGTCATTCCGCGCGACCGGATCGCCGGCCGGTTTGCCGCCCTGGAGGCCGTGGTCTTCGGGTGGATCGTGAAGTAGGGAGGAGTTCCGGGCGAGCGGTCAGAAAGATAGGAGCAGACCCGGGGAGGAGGCAAAGCCCGGGACGGAGGCGAAGCCTTGGCCGAGATCACCGTTGAGCGTGGAAACCTGCGCATCCGCCGGATGTCGAACGACCCGGCGGATGTCGCGTTGATGTCCGGCTGGCTGACCGATCCGCGCGTCCTCGAGTTCTACGAGGGCCGCGATCGGCCGTTTGATGAGCGGCTGGTGCGGGAGAAGTACGCCCCACGGGCCGAGGGTGGACCGGTGGTTCCGTGCATCATCGAAGAGGGCACGGCCGTCGGGGCGTGGTCCCCCATCGGGTACATCCAGTTCTACCCGGTCGGCCCGGCCGACGCCCCCGAATATGGGCTGGATGAAGCGGACGGGGTCTACGGCCTCGACCTCTTCCTGGGCGTGCCGGAGAAGTGGGGGAAAGGCCTCGGCACGGGGGCCCTGCGCCTGATGCTGGCCCACCTCTTTGAAACGCGGGGAGCCCGCCGCGTGGTCGTCGACCCGCACGTGGATAACCCCCGGGCCATCCGGGCCTATGAGAAGGTCGGCTTCAGGGCGGTGAAACGGCTCCCGGCCCACGAGTGGTACGAGGGTCGGATGGTCGATTGCTGGTTGATGGTCGCCGAGAGGCCCGGTCCGACAGGGACGGGGCCAGATGGCGCAGAATAGATGATGTAGCCGATCTCAGTCACTCTGGAGGTAGACACGATGCACAGCGCTATCGGACGTGAGTTCATGGAGAAGACGAAGTACAAATATATGGGGCCGTCGGACCAGAGCCAGGGCAGACCGCAGCCGCCCCTCGAGAAACCAGTCGACCCGTCGACGCCGCTGATCGACCTGCCGGCTCCGACCGAGGCTGAGGTGAAGCCCATCGACCTGACGACGGCCTTTCGCGAGCGGGTCAGCACGCGCCGCTACGCGGACAAGCCCCTGACCCTCGCTGAACTGTCCTACCTCCTGTGGGCGACCCAGGGGGTCAAGCAGGTGACCATCAGGCCGGCGACCCTGCGCACCGTGCCGTCGGCCGGCTCCCGCCACGCCTTCGAGACCTTTCTCCTGGTCAACAACGTCGAGGGGCTCAAGCCCGGACTCTATCGCTATCTGGCCATCCCGCACAAGCTGGTGGCGGTGAACATGGGCGGGGACGTCGCCGAGCGCGTCCTGACGGCCAGCGGAAACCAGCGGTTCGTGGTCGACGGGGCGGTCACCTTCATCTGGGTGGCCGTGGTCTACCGGATGTACTGGCGCTACCATGACCGGGGCTACCGCTACCTGTTGCTCGACGCGGGGCACGTGGCCGAGAACCTGTACCTGGCGGTCCAGGCCGTCGACGCTGGGACCTGCGTCGTCGGGGCCTTCGACGACGAGGCCATCGACGCGGTGGTGGGCGCCGACGGTGAGGACGAGTTCGTCATCTACATGGCCGGGGTGGGGAAACTGCCGAAGGGCGCTCGGCCGGAGTGAAACGGAAGATAAGGTCGCAAGGACGAGGAACGGCCCCGCGGTCCGCCGCGGGGCCTTGCCGTTACCGGCGCGGGGTCCGGCGGCTCAGGGCGTCGACGGCACGGGGGTCCAGTCGGCGGCATCGTTGCGGACCCCGGGGACGACCTGGACCGGTGCGGAGGCGAAGAGCCCCACGGAGTAGATGGTTCCGGCGAAGGGGTCTGCCGCCGTGCAGCCGGAGGCGTAGGCGACGCGGTCGCTGTTCGGGCCCCAGGTGATCAAGCAGCCGGAGAAGCAGGTGGATTCGGCGATGTCGAAGACGATCCTGGCGAACTTGTCGGCGATCCTGATGATGCCGAAGAAGCCCCGGCCGGACTGGAAGTCGGTGGCGCTCAGGGCCACCAGCTTGCCGTTGGGTGACCAGGCCGGGCAGTAGTCCTTGCCCTGGGGCCCGGGTGGCACGGACAGTCGACTTCCGGTGGCGACGTCAAAGATGATGACAAAGGAGATGCTGGCGCCCGGCGTCGTGTAGGTGATCCTGGTGCCGTCGGGCGACATGGCCACGTTGTGGTATGGCGGCGTCTCGGAGTCCAGGGTGACGAGGCCGGTCCCGTCGGTGTTGATGGCCTGCAGGACGAGGTCGTCGCCGCCGGCGAAGGCGAGGCGCGTCCCCGAGGGGAAGAAGGCCGGGAACCCGCCGGCGACCAGGAAGGTGTCGACCAGGGTGACCCGGTTGACGAGGTGAATGCCGTCCAGCTTGACCACGGCCAATGTGACGTTGTCGGTCGACCAGGAGAACTCCGTGGCTGTGACCCCGGTGTCAATCGCCTGTGGCGTCCCGCCGCTCGCCGGCACGACGTAGAACTTCTGGTCATCGGCCCAGTAGGCGACCCATTGGCGGTCCGGCGACCACTGCGGGAACCCGGGAATGACCGGAAGGGGACCGGTCAGGTTGATGGAGTTCGACCCATCCGGCTTGACACTGATGATGGAGTAGGCGCCTGTGGCCAGGTCAAGGTGACGGTAGACGATCCGCCCCTCCGAATCGAGCCCGATCTCGTTCGTATAGCGGCCGAGGGTATTGAAGGTCTGCGGGCCAACGATGCCGTCGACTCGTATGTGGTTGAAGCTCTGGAAGGCGCGGACGGCGCTTTCCGTAAACGGCCCAAAGAAGCCGTCGACCGCGACGACCGCGACCTCATTGATCGAGTTGAGCCAGCGCTGGAGCTGTCTGACGTCGACCCCTTTGTAGCCCCGTGACAGATTGTGGCCCCCGAGCCAGGTCCGGAGCTTAAGGTTGTAAGTGGTCACCGGGCCGACGATCCCGTCGGGGGTCAGGCCGTAACGTGTCTGAAAGGCCCTGACCGCCACGGTGGTGGCCGCGTTGAAGAAGCCCGTGGCCGGGCCGGCCTGCGTTTGGCCGGCGATGTTGAGCCGGTTCTGGAGGACGGTGACGTCGCCCCCGCTCATCCCCTGCCGCAGCGTGCGGCTCCCGAAGCGCGGTTGTCCTCCCAGGTACCGGCCGGTGGATTGGCCGAGGGTCCAGAACGTGTCGGGGCCCACGATCCCGTCGACGGCCAGGCCATAGTAGCTCTGGAACTGCCTGACGGCCTGATCCGTCCGGGGACCGAAGATTCCATCGACCGGGCCGGGCTCGAACTGGTCGGCCAACTTGAGCAGGACTTGCAGGATCTTGACGTCGGTCCCGCGCTGAAAAGGGCTTCTAAGGCGCAGGTTGCGGCTTCCGAAATCGAAGTACGGCAGGCCGTCGACGGTCGGGACTTGCAGGCTCCGAGCCTCGTCGTCGCCGGGGGGTGGGTCATGCTGAGGAATCTCGTCCATTTTCGTTCCTCCTCCGGTTTCCTGACAATCCAGGATATGCCGGAGGGCGGGGTGTTGCTGGCGGGATTTCTAGAGACCCCGTCAGTCCGGTTGATGCGGGGGGGGGGGGGGGCCGGGGCTCGGACGGGTGGGGGGCACCCCGGG
>JAJYMC010000044.1:76136-171899 GCA_021787335.1 Bacillota bacterium
GTGGTGGCGGGGGCCGTCGCGGGCGGCGGGGCGGGGCGGGGGGGGGGGGGGGGGGGGGGGGGCCTGGACTCGGGCCGTGTGGAGGAACCCCCGAGGGCGGCGCCGAAGGTAACCATAAGGATGGAGGGTTTTCCGTGAAAGTGGCCATGGTCGTCAACCGAATCGGGCCCGATCCCCGCGCCAACCTCAGGGCGATGGAAAGGGCGGCTGGTGAGGCCGCCAAGAAGGGGGCCGCGCTCGTCCTCTTCCCGGAGGCCGCATCGACCGGCCTTCTCAACAACGACGACCCCAAGCATGACCTGCCTCTGGGTCAGACGATCCCGGGACCAGTGACGCGGCGACTCGGCGGGGCCGCCCGCCGGCACTCGATCCACATCGCCACCGGGCTCCTGGAACGGGAGGGCGAGACGCTGTACGACTCGGCCGTCCTCATCGGTCCGGACGGGTCGGTCATCCTGAAGTACCGCCGGATCGACCCGCACTGGCACGGGCCGCGGGCCGACGCCGCGGTCTACCGTGAAGGCGGCGACATCCCCACGGTCCGCACGCCCCTGGGGGCCTTCGCCTTCCTCATTTGCGGCGACCTGTTCGATGATGAGATAACCTCCCGCGCCAAGCGGCTGGGCGTCGACTGGCTACTCTTCCCATTCGCCCGGTCGTTCGACGACTGTTCTTACAACCAGGGCCGGTGGGACAAGCAGGAGAGGCCGACCTACTGCCAGCGGGCGGCCCGGACGGGCACGACCGTCCTGATGGCCAACTATCTGGCCGGGATGCGGGCCGAGGACGATTGGTCCTTCGGCGGGGCGATGGCGGTCTCGCCCAGGGGCGAGCCCCTGGCCACGTTCCCCCTGGGCGTCCCGGGGATGCTCTTCGTGGATCTACCCAAATGAGATGGGCCTAACGGGATAGGCTGACGGGGAGGGAGTGCCGTGGATTGCGACCTCTTGATCCGAAACGGGACCATCGTCGACGGGACGGGCGCCCCGGCCTTCCGGGGCGACGTGGTCGTCGCGGGTGGCCGCATCGTCACGGTGAGCCGGCGGACCGAAGGTGACGGCCAGGTGCCCCCCGCGGACAACGGCCCGGCCGACGGGGCGGCGCGCGTCCTCGACGCCACCGGGCTCACGGTCGCCCCTGGGTTCATCGACGTCCACTCCCATTCTGACTGGGTCCTACCCCTGCATGAGCACGACCGCATCCTGGCGCCGTTCCTCGAGCAGGGAGTGACCACGGTGGTCGCCGGCAACTGCGGGTTCTCGCCGGCGCCGCTGGCCCCGGGGTCGCCGCACCTGGGGGCCATCCGCGAGCACCTGGACTTCATCACCGAACGGCCCCTCGATCTGGCCTGGCCGACCATGGACGGGTATCTACGGGCGCTCGACCAGCGGGGCGTGACGATGAACGTGGCCATGCTCTCGGGGCACGGCACGATGCGGACATCCTTCGTCGGCGCGGACCATGCCCCGCCCGACGAGGCCACCATGACCAAGATGGAGGGGACCCTCGCCGAGTCCTTCGAGCAAGGGTCCTTCGGGCTTTCTCTGGGGCTGGGTTACGAGCCGGGGATCTTCACCGGCCTGCCGGAGCTGGAGCGGCTGGCCAGGGTGGCGGCCGCCCGCGGGCGCCTGGTGACGGTCCACCTGAAGGCTTACTCCCGCCTGTCCGGGGCCTACCCGGCGAAGCCCTTCGACCGGCCGCACAACCTGCGGGCCTTGCGGGAGATGCTCGAACTGGCCGGGCGGACCGGCGCCCGGCTGCAGGTCTCGCACTTCATCTTCGTCGGCCGGACCAGCTGGCCCATGGCCGACGAGGCCCTGGCGATGGTCGACGCGGCCCGCTCCCGCGGCGTGGACGTGGGCATCGACAGCTTTCCGTTCCTTTGCGGAAACACCACCATCTACGTGGTCTACCCGGCCTGGTTCCTGCGGAACATCGAGCGCAACTTCCAGAGCCCATGGGCTCGCGCGGCCCTGCGGGTCCAGGCCGGACTCATCCTGAGGGCCCTGGGCTTCAGCTTCGGAGACATCCAGGTGATGTGGGGCGGCCACCCGGAGATGGAGAAGTACAACGGGCAGTTCTTCGGGGACATCGCCAGGGACATGGGTCTCTCGATCTTCGACGCCTATCTTAAGGTCAGCGAGGTCAGCCGGGGCAAGGCCCTGTGCCTGCTGCACAAGTACAGCGGCGACGCCGAGGACGACAGCGCCTACCGCAAGGTCCTGACCCACCCGCTGAACCTGGTCGAGACGGACGCCATTGTCACCAGCCGGGGGGCTTCGAACCCGGCGGCCTTCGCCACCTTCCCGCGGGTCATCCAGAGGTATCACAAGGAACTGGGCCTCCTGACGCTGGAGGAGGCGGTGGCCAAGATGACCGGGCGCTCGGCCGAGCGGTTCGGACTGACCGGCCGGGGCACGATCAAGGAAGGCAACTGGGCCGACCTGACCGTCTTCGACTATGACACGATCAAGGACAACACCACGCTGACCCGCACCGGCGAGCGGCCGTCGGGCATCAGGCACGTCTTCGTCAACGGCCGCGAGGCTGTGCGGGACGGTCGGGCGGCTGCCGGAGTCAGGGCGGGGAAAGCTCTCAGGAGAGATTGACCCAAAGGAGCAGGAATCGTGCAGACCTATCGCGGCACGGCCGCCTCGCCAGGGATCGCCATCGGCCCGGCGGCCATCTTTCGGAAGTCGACGTTGACGATCCAGGAGAGGACGCTCAATGAGCAAGCCGTCGGCCCCGAGGTCGAGCGGTTCAGGGCGGCCGTCGGCCTGAGTAAGCAGCAACTCGAGGCGATCGCGGAGCGCGCCGAGCGGGACACCGGCGAGGAGACAGCGGCCATCTTCCGGGCCCATTTGCTGTTCCTCGAGGACCCGGCGATAGTCGACGCGGTCGAGGAACGCGTTCGCGAGGGGCGACGGAGCGCCGAAGCGGTCGTGGCCGAGGTCATCGAGGAACAGGCGGCGACCCTGGCCGCCTTGGCCGACGCGTATTTCGCGGCCCGCGCGGCCGATGTTCGCGACGTGGGCGAGCGGCTCATCCGGAACCTGCTTCACCCGGCGGGGGAGGGGGGAGCGGGGGAGGGCCGTACGGGAGAGATTGGCGAGGGCATCGGCGGGGGCGGGTCCGGCGCGCCCGGCGTCGTCTTCGCCCATGACCTCGCCCCTTCTGACACGGCCCAGCTGGACAGGAGAATGGTGCTTGCCTTCGTGACCGAGGCCGGCGGACCGACGTCGCACACGGCCATCATGGCCCGGGCGATGGGGATACCGGCCGTGGTCGGGACAGGGGAGTTGCTGGCGAGGGTTCATGAGGGCGAGACGGTCATCGTCGACGGTGGCGAGGGAACGGTGGTCTGCAGTCCCGAAACCGGGCTGCTGACCGATTACCGGAGGCGCTCCGACGCGGCGGCCGCTCGGAGCCGCGGACGCGAGCGGCTCAGGGACCTGCCGGCCGAGACCACCGACGGGCGAAGGGTCGAGCTGGCGGCCAACATCGGGCACCCGCGCGAGGCCGGCCCAGCGCTGGAACACGGCCCCGACGGGGTCGGCCTGTACCGGACCGAGTTCCTCTTCCTCGACCGGTCGACCGTGCCCGGCGAGGACGAACAGTACGAGGCCTATCGAGCCGTGGCCGAGGCCTTCGGTGAGCGGCCGGTGATCATCCGGACGCTGGACATCGGCGGGGACAAGGAGGTCCCGGCCCTGGGTCTCGAGCGCGAGGCCAACCCATTCCTCGGGTGGCGCGCCCTGCGCATCTCCCTGCAGCGGCGTGACCTTTTCCGGACGCAGCTCCGGGCCCTTTGGCGGGCGGCCGCCCACGGCCACATCCTGGTCATGTTCCCGATGGTGGCCACGGTCGATGAGGTCCGCCAGGCCAAGGCAGCCCTGGCCCAGGCGCGCGAGGAACTGGTCGCCGAGGGAAAGCCGTGTGGCTCTGCGATCCCCGTGGGGATCATGGTCGAGACCCCGGCGGCCGCCGTGTCCGCCGACATCCTCGCCCGCGAGGTCGACTTCTTCAGCCTTGGGACCAACGACCTCATCCAGTACACCCTGGCCGCCGACCGGGTCAACGAGAAGGTCGCCTACCTGTACGACCCGTTCCACCCGGCCGTCCTGCGGCTGATCGCCCGCACCGTCGAGGCCGCCCACGCGGCCGGTATCTGGTGTGGCATGTGCGGGGAGATGGCCGGCATGGTCGAGGCGGCGCCGTTCCTCGTGGGAATCGGCCTCGACGAATTGAGCATGAACGCCCCCGCGCTGCCGCTGTTGAAGGAGGCCATCCGCGGGATGACCGCGGCGCGGGCGGCCGAGCTGGCCCGGAAAGCGCTGGACGCGGAGAGCGGCGCCAGGGCCCGCGAGATCCTGGCCGGGAAGGCCGGGGACTGACCGGGAACTTTTCCCCATATCGAACTGTCTAAGCAGGGTGTCCATAGGGACGCGGGGAGGTTCCGCCATGTCCCTCAGTGAACGGCATCCTGTCTTCTATGCCGCCAGTGTCTCGGCCCATCGCCTGGCCCGCCGCGGCCGGTGGCTCCTCAGGAAGCGGGACTATGCCGCCCGGCGCAGCCCGGAGTCCTTGCCGCACCTGGTCAAGCGGCACGAGTCGCCGCTCATCCGCAAGCTCGGGACGAGCGACCTCCGCCTGCAACTCGGGAAGGTGCGGAACCTGAGGCTCGCCGTCCCCAGGGTGGACGGGATCATCATCCCGCCCGGGCGGCGCTTCTCTTTCTGGCGGGCCATCGGACCGGCCAGCGCCCGCAGGGGGTACGCCGAAGGCATGGTGCTGTGGAAGGGCGAGGCCAAGGCCGGTATCGGCGGGGGCCTGTGCCAACTCAGCAATCACCTGCACTGGATGGCCCTCCACTCGCCGCTGGTCGTGGCGGAGAGGCACCATCACGGGTTCGACCCGTTCCCGGACGACCGGCGGGTCTCCCGTATGGCTCAGGGGCCACGGTCTTCAACAACTACCTCGACCTGGAGCTGGACAACCCCACCGACTGCACCTTCCAGGTCAGGATGTGGATGACGGACACCCACCTGATGGGCGAACTGCGATCCGACCAGCTGTTGCCTGAGAGCTATCACATCGAGGAGCGCGCCCACCGGTTCACCCGTGAGGGCGAGGCCTTCTACCGCGAGAACGAGCTGTACCGCGTGACCTTCGACCGGGCCACCGGCCGTCGCCTGGGCGAGGAACTGGTGATGAAGAACCGCGGGCTGGTGAGGTACCGTCCGGAAGACGTAGGGTGAAAGCGAAACCCCGCCGCGAGACTGCGGCGGGGTTCCCATTTGGCGCTGTTCTAAACGGGGGGCCTATCTCAAGCGATAGACGGCAATGATCAGAGCCGCGAAGACGAGGCCCAGGGCGGCTTCGGTCCAGCCGAGGCGTCGAACGTCGAAGCGCTCCGGGCGCGGCGGCCAAAGGGCGGTGAGGGTCGCCTTGGCCAGGAAGGGCAGGAAGGCGAGCGGGGTGGCCCCGGGGACCGCGTCGCGCCAGGCAAGGATGGTCACGAGGATGAAGGCGCTCCAATGATAGGCGAGAGTCGCACCGGCCCAAGGGCCGAGGGTCGCGGTCCCGCGGGGCGTTCCCGTGCCGGCCGTCTGGCGGCGGGCCCGCTGCCGAACGCGCATCTTTACATAGAAGATGGGCCCGGCGAAGTAGAGCACGAGGATGAGCCAAAACCAGAAGGTGGCCGCGGAGAGGCGTCCGGACGCGGCGTAGACGACGGCCGGGCCGGCGGCGGTAAGACCGACGACCCCGAGGAACTCGGCGACGACCGAGTGGCTCTGGCCCGAACGGGTCAGCCACCAACGGGCCGCTCCAGCGACGAGCACCAGGACGCCATAGGCGATGAGCCACCAGCGCCCGGCGGACAGGAGCCACATCCCGAGGACCAAACCGAGCCCGGTCAGGCCCAGGGTCCAGGCAACGGCCGCTCGGTCCCGCCCGCGGCTGGCCAGTAGCCCTTCCAGGCCGGGCTCGGCGAGGAAGCCTGCCAGAATGGCCAGAGCCATGGCGGCGCCGAAGGGAAAGGCGGTCCCACCGGGCGTCGGCAGGACGAAGAGCCCCATCAGAAGGGGCTGCAGAAGGATCCCGTAGGCCCCGTGCTCGCGTGGGATGGGCAGAGCCGGTCGTCTCGACCGAGGGGAAGTTTCCTTCGACGAGTTGGTCGGGCCGCGCATTGCAGGGTCACCTCACCGTGGGTCCCCGATGGGCCCCCGATTCCAGCCAAGGCTATTTTACCCGCGGCGGAGGCACGGCGAAATGACGGCCGTCACATGGCGGCATGACTTCAGAGGGCGGGTGGCGAAGAGAATATGACCATGAGACTAGCCATCATCGCCGACATCCATGGAAACCAGACGGCCCTGGAGGCCGTCCTTGGCGCCCTGGCGCCCAGGCAGCCGGACCGCTACGTCGTCCTCGGCGACCTGGCCTACAAGGGGCCGCACCCGAGAGAGGTCGTCCGGACCATCCGTGGACTGGACGCGCTGGTCATCCGCGGCACGTCCGAGGACCGCCTGGCGGGGGCCATCGGCCACCCGGGCTTCACCGTACCCGCGTTCGCCGACGCGGACCAGTTCAACCACTGGGCGAATGAACGCCTGTCGGCGGACGACCGGGCCTGGCTGGCCGAGTTGCCGTTCGACGCGACCATCGAGGCCGGCTCCGTGCGGCTTTACTTCGTCCACGCCTGTCCCGAGAACACGACTGACCTCGTCTACCCGTGGGCGGACGAGGCCAGGTTGTTCTCACTCTTCGGCGACAGCGGGGCCGACGCCGTCCTCTATGGCCACATCCACCAGCCCTACCTGCGCTGGATCGGCGGCCGGGCGTTGATCAACCCGGGCAGCGTCGGCCAACCCTTCGATGGCGACCGCCGGGCGTCCTGCGCCCTCATTGAGGCGGGGCAAGGCGAGCTCGGCGTCGAGTTCATCCGCGTTCCCTATGACTACGAGCGCGTCGTGGCCGATGCCCGCCGCCTGGGGCTGCCGGCCATCGACACGTATGAAGCGATGATCCGCGGGGCCCGCTGGCCCTATTGAGACTGGACGAGTCCCGTTCAGACGCCGGCGGACCACGCCTGGGCTCCACCGGCCCCGTCGAACTCCGGCGGCACGGGGGGCACGGCCCAGCCGGCCGCCCGCAGGCGGGCCAGGTGCTTGGCCGCCGTCAGGCGCTCCCACATGGCTACCCACGGATCGCCGTGGTAGCGGGCCGGGTAGAGAACGCCGGCTTCGATGATGCCCGTGAAGTCCCGGCCCTCACGGACGAGGGCCAGGTAAATGTCATCGCGGCGGTGGATGACCGCCACGTAATCGGTCAGGCGGCCCAGGAACTCGGCTCGGCCCAGGACCCCCTCCTGGTGTCCGGTGACGAAGTGGGCCGCGTCCAGCTCGGCCAGCCGGCGGGCGGAGGCCTCCATGGCCGCCGGGTCGCCGTCAGCCCCCGCGTACCACGGGCCGAAGCCGGTAAGATCATAGTCACCGGCGTAGACGAGCCCCTCGTGGGGGAAGTACGGGCAACAATAGCCGGCCGTGTGACCGGGCGTGTGGACCATGACCACGGTCGTGTCCCCGAGGTCGAACTCGCGGTCGAAGGGATAGGTGCCGTCGACGCGGCCGGTCGAGAGCCACCACTCGTGGCGGGCATGGGGAGTCACGGCCGGCGGGCGTTCGCCCGGCTGCCGGACGTCGTCCAGCCAGTGGGCCACGCCGTCGGGGCCGTAGGCCACCGACACTCCGAGCCGACCGGCGATCCCGGCCCGGGACCGGAAGTCGGCCGCCTCGACCTCGTTGATGAGCAGGCGGGCCCGCGGGAACAGATGATTCGCGGAGATGTGGTCGAAGTGGTAATGGGTATTGAGGACCACGCCCACGCCTTCGACTAGCGGTTCGAGGGCCGCCGGGCCGGCGCCGGGGTCGATGAGGGCCGCCGGCCGGCCACCGACCAGGATGGAGTTGCAGAAGGGGAACCGCGCCCCGTTCGAGCCGTTGATGGCCTCGACCGAGCCGAACCGGAATCGTTCAGTCAGCGATACCACCTCCCAGGAACTGACCCGGAGTTCGCCCGGGGCGGCGGCGTTTCCTGCCGCCTGTTGAAAGGATGTCGAGAGGATGTCGAAAGAAGGGTTTGGGCCGCGGGCGCGGAACTGACGTCGTGAGTCCTGAGAGGAGGGGGCCCGGTGCCTGAACGCACTCTCTGGCGGAAGATAGAAGAGCGGCTGCACCTCTTGGCCGACGAGTTCCCGGCCGTGGTCGGCCTGGCTTTGCGGGACCTCGCCAGCGGCCGCGAGGTCCTCATCAACCCGGACGAGGTCTTCCCGACGGCCAGCGTCATCAAGGTCGGCATCCTGGTGGAGCTCATCCGCGCGGCGGGGGAGGGACGCTGCCGGCTCGACGAGCGCATCGTCGTCACCCCGGCCGACCGCGTCGGTGGGAGCGGGGTCCTGACCCATGCCGACGACCCGGTCTCGCTGACCCTCAAGGACCTGGCCAACCTGATGATCGTCGTCTCCGACAACGTGGCCGCCAACATCTGCATCGAGCGGGCCGGGATGAACAAGGTCAACGCCCTCTTCCGGGAGCTCGGCCTCGAGCACACGACCCTGGCCCGGAAGATGATGGACGACGCCGCGGTGCGGGCCGGCGAGGAGAACGTGGCCACGCCGCGGGAGCTGATGAAGCTGATGTCGTCGCTGCACGAGTGTGAGCACCACACCGGTCGCCCGATCTCCTGTGAGGACGCCGCTGAGGTCCTGCGGATCCTCCGCAAGCCCAAGGACGAGCCGATCCGCAAGCTCCTCCCGACCGACCTGGCGGTCGCCGGTAAGCCCGGCAACGTCGACGGGGCCGCCGCCGACGCGGCCGTCATCTACCTCGCCGACCGTCCGTACGTCCTGACGGTGATGACCAAGTACGTAACGGGTAACGAGGGCGATGACTTCATCGCCCGGTCGTCCAAGGTCATCTACGATTACCTGGAGACCCTGGCCCGGTCGACCGCCCACGGGCGCCGCACGCCGCCCGAGGTCGCTTGACATGGCGGATCCCCGTCCGACGCCATGGCGCCGCATCCCCGCCCGCCCGGCACCCCCGGCCCGTCCCGCCGCCGGCCCCCTGGTCGCCCTCTCCATCTGCGCCCTGGCCTGGGGCGGCTCGTTCGTGGCGGCCAAGATCGCCCTCTTCGAGATCGACCCGATAGGCCTGGCGGCCCTGCGCTTCTTCGTCGCCTGCCTCGTCTTCGTGCCCGTCATCATCGGCTACCACCTGCGGGGTGAACGGCTGACCCTGGCCGAACTGCCGTCTTTCCTCGTCCTGGGCCTGCTCGGCGTGACCACCTACTTCTGGCTGCAGTTCGCCGGCATCCGTCACACGACGGCGACCAACGTGGCCCTCCTCATCACCCTGACCCCGGTCTGGACGAGCCTGCTCGGCCGCTTCTTCCTCGGCGAGGAGCTGGGTCCGCGGCGGGTGACCGGCATCGCCCTGGCCTTCGCCGGGGCGATCGTGGTCGCCACCCGCGGCCGCTTTAGCCTGGCGGCCGGGCGCGAGGACCTCATCGGTGCTCTCTACATCCTCTCGAACACGCTGGCCTGGTCGGTCTTCACGACCCTGGGGCGGTCCGTGCTGCAACGACGCCCGGCCCTCTTCGTCACCGCCTGGGTCGGTGCCCTGGGGACGCTGATGATGCTCCCGGCCCTTGTCTACGTGGGCGAGTTCCGCGGGGGCGTCCACCTGGACGCGAAGACCTGGGCGGCCGTCATCTACCTCGGCGTCATCTGCTCGGCCCTGGGCTACTTCCTTTGGTACTACGCCCTCAAGTATGTGCGGGCGAGCCTGGCCGCCGGCTTCCTGTATCTTCAGCCGCTGGTGACCATCGCCCTGAGCCGCGTCCTCCTCGGCGAGACCCTGACCGCGG
This sequence comes from Bacillota bacterium, assembly GCA_021787335.1. Classification (GTDB taxonomy): domain Bacteria; phylum Bacillota; class Sulfobacillia; order JAJYWN01; family JAJZPE01; genus JAJZPE01. Next base: position 86,067 of record JAJYMC010000044.1, read on the forward strand.
CGACCGTCGCCGGCGGGGCGGCTATCATCGCCGGCGTCTACCGGATCAGCGCCGCGCCCGGACGGGCCAGGCGGGGGAAGCAGAGCGCCTGACGGTCCGACGGCCAGCCCGACCCGGTGGGCATGATAGACCCATGGGACGGCTCTTTCTGGGCACCTCGGGCTTCAGCTACAAGGAATGGATCGGCTCCTTCTACCCGCCAAAGATGCGGGGGGAGGATATGCTTCCTTTCTACGCGGCCCGGTTCAACAGCGTCGAGATCAACTCGACCTTCTACCGCTTCCCCGCATCGGACCTTCTCGGCCGGTGGCGCGACGAGACGCCCACCGGCTTCGTCTTTGCCTTCAAGGCCCGCGGCAGCATCACCCACAAGCTGCGCCTGCGCGGGGCGGAGGAGGAGACCTCGGACTTCCTCGACCGCGTCGGGTTCATCGGCGACCGCCTCGGTCCGGTCCTCTTCGGGCTGCCCCCCAACCTCAAGCGCGACGGCCGTCTGCGCGACTTCCTGGACATCCTCCCGCCGGTCGGTCGCCGCGCCGTCTTCGAGTTCCGAAACGCCTCCTGGTACGTGCCCGAGACCTTCGAGGAGCTGGCGGCGGCCAGGGCCGGCTTCTGCCTGGCCGACGGGACGGGAATGCCCGTCGACGAGCCGACCATGGAGGCCGCGGCCCGCATGGCGGAGTGGTCCGGGTTCGCCTATCTGCGCCTGCGCGGTGCCGACTACTCGCAGGCGGACCTGGCCCGCTGGGCCGACTATGTCCGGCGCCTTCTTGACGTCGGCGACGCCTACGTCTACTTCAAACACGAGGAGGAGGCCAAAGGTCCCCAGTACGCCGCCGCCTTCGGGCATCTGCGTCCACGGGTCGCCTGGGACGAACCCCTAGTTCTGAAAGATTAAAGATTTTGAGAAGGGAAAAATAGGGCGGAAGGCGAAATATCCCCCCACACGGCTGGTCCTATCCGAAAAGGGCCAGCATTAAGGGGGTTTTTTTCTTGCGCTATCGGCTTTGGTCGGTGGTTTCGGCCCTGGTCCTTTTGGCCTTGGTCGTGACGTCCGGTTGCAGTAACCTCAGCCTTGGCGGCGGCTACCCCAAGAAGGACATCGAATTCGTGGTGCCGTTCGGCGCCGGCGGCGGCAGCGATATCCTCGGCAGAAGCATCGCCGCGGTCTTCGACTCCGAGAAGATCTTCAAGAAGCCCATGACCGTGGTGAACAAGGCCGGCGGCAGCGGCGCGGTCGGCTATGCCTACATCGCCGAGAAGAAGGGCGATCCGTACTATCTGGGTACGGTCAGCTCCAGCTTCTGGACCACACCCCTGATCAACAAGTCCGACCTGAACTACACCAAGTTCACGATGGTCGCCGGTCTCGCCTATGACGGCTACGTCCTCCTGGTCAAGAAGGGCTCCAAGATCACGTCACCCAAGGATATGGTCGACGCGCTCAAGGCCAAGCCCAAGAGCGTCAACATCGGCGGTACCGGGATGACCTCGGACGACCGGGTGGTCACCTATCTCTGGGAGAAAGAATCCGGCATCCAGTTCAACTACGTCCCGTTCAACAGCGGCGGCGAGGTCATGACCAACCTCCTCGGTGGTCACATTGACGCCGCCTGGGCCAACCCCGGCGAGGCCCTCGGGCAGATCCAGTCGGGGGATGCCGTCCCCATCGCGGTCGCTTCGCCGAACCGCTTTGCCGGGCTGAAGGACGTGCCCACCATGAAGGAACTGGGCTTCAACACCGTGTCCTTCCTGCAGCTGCGCGGGGTCCTGGCCCCGGCCGGAATCCCGGAATCGGACCTGAAGGCCCTTGAAGCGGGCTTCAAGAAGATGACCGAGAGCACCAAGTGGACGAAGGACTATGTTGAGAAGAACATGATTGTCGGCACGTTCATGGATTCCAAGACCTTCACTGACGCGGTCGCCAAGCAGAATGACCTCTACAAGGCGGCCCTCACGGAACTCGGCGTCATCAAGTAAGACGCGACAAGGGCGGACGGCCTCCCCGACGGGGGAGGCCGGGCCGCCCTATGTTTATCCGTCACGGAAGGGGGCGGCGACTTGAGTCTGGCGGCGAAGTTGGCCTCTGTTGTGCTGTTGGCCATGGCGGCCCTGGTGATCGTCCTGTCGAGGGCCCTCGACTACATCAAGGAAGGTGTGCCCGGTCCGGGCTTCGCCCCGCTGTGGTACGGCTTGATTCTGCTGGTATCGTCCGGGCTTCTGACCTTTCAGGTGTGGCGGCGCGTGGCCGGGGTCGCCGATCAGCCGCTCATCGAAGACCCCGCCGCCCGGGCGCGGGTGCTCAAGTATGTCATCGGGACCGTCATCGCGGTGGCCCTGGTAGCTTTCATCGGTCTACTGCCGGCCCTGGTGGTCTTCCTGACCTACTTCGTGCGGACGGAGGGGCGCGCCCCTTGGACCCAGACCCTCCTCGTGGGGGTCGGGGTGCCCGTGGTTTTCTGGTTGACTTTCGGTCTACTCCTCGGGGTCGATTTCCCCTGGGGGGTCCTCGGTTCCTGAGCTAAGGAGGCCTGACGATGGATGTCTTTCAGAGCCTGGGGGCCGGCTTTCTGGTCGCGCTGAGCCCGCTCAACCTCCTGTACTGCTTCATCGGCGTCATCGCCGGGACCATCATCGGGGCCCTGCCCGGGATCGGACCATCGGCCGGGGTGGCTATCCTGCTGCCCATCACCTTCGGCGTGAGCCCCACGACCTCCATGATCATGCTGGCGGGGATCTACTACGGAGCCATGTACGGCGGGACGATCACGTCGGTCCTCATCAATGTGCCGGGCGAGTCCTCGTCGGTGATGACCACCCTTGACGGCTACCAGATGGCCAAGAAGGGGCGGGCCGGAGCGGCTCTGGGCATCGCCGCCTTCGGGTCGTTCATCGCGGGCACCGGCAGCGTCATCATCTTCACCTTCTTCGCCCCCTGGTTGGCCAAGGTCGCCCTGTCCTTCGGACCGCAGGAGTATTTCGCCCTGATGGTCCTCGGCTTCACGGCTCTGGCCGGGTTGGCCAGCGAGTCGCCGGTGAAGACGATCATCTCGGCGGCCATCGGCTTGATCCTGGCCACGATCGGACTGGACAGCATGAGCGGCCACCCGCGGTTCACCTTCGGGAGTAGTAACCTCCTCGGTGGGTTCGACTTTCTGCCCGTGGCGATGGGGCTCTTCGGCGTGGCCGAGGTGCTGATGTCGTCCGAGAGCGTTGCCAGGCTTGAGATTCAGAAGGCCGACCTCACCTTGAAGAAGGTCTTTCCGACGGCTGAGGATTGGGTCAGGAGCCGCTGGGCGATCGTCCGCGGCTGGCTGCTCGGTTTCGTGGTCGGGGTCCTGCCTGGGGCCGGGGCGACCATCGCCTCGTTCCTTTCGTACGCGGCCGAAAAGCGCGCCTCCAAGCATCCGGAGGAGTTCGGCCAAGGGGCCATCGAGGGGGTGGCCGGCCCGGAGTCGGCCAACAACGCCGCCTCGGTCGGAGCCCTGGTGCCGCTGCTGACCATCGGCGTGCCCGGTTCGGCGACGACGGCGGTGATGATGGGCGCCCTGATGATGTACGGGTTGCGCCCCGGGCCGTTGCTCTTCACGGAGAACCCGGACTTCGTCTGGGGCCTCGTGGCCAGCATGTACATCGGCAACGTCCTGCTGGTCATCCTCAACATGGCCTTCATCCCGCTCTTCGTGAGGATCGTGAAGATCCCGCAGTGGATCCTCAACCCGCTGATCCTCATCTTCTGCATCGTCGGGGTCTATGCGCTACAGAACAATCTGTATGACGTCTGGATCATGCTCGCCTTCGGGCTCGTCGGCTACATCATGAAGAAGCTGAGCTTCCCGGCCGCGCCGCTGGTGCTCGCCCTGGTCCTGGGGGACATGATGGAGACCAACCTCCGGCGCTCGCTCATCCTTTCGCACGGCAGTGTGACCACCTTCTTCACCCGTCCGATCTCCGCCACCATCATCGTCATCGCGCTCCTCGCCCTGGTCTATCCGGTGCTGAGGTGGCTCCTCGCCAAGCGCCGCCGGGCCTCGGCCCCGGGGAGCGCCACCGGAGGTGCGACCCATTGATCCTTGTCCACGCTGAGAAATGCAACGGTTGTGGGATCTGCGTCGACTACTGTACGGTCGGGGCCATCCGTCTCGACGGACGGCTGGCCGTGATCGACCCTGAGCGCTGTACCGATTGTTACGTCTGCCTTCGGAACGTGGTCTGCCGGCTGAAGGCCCTCGACAAAGGGCCGCTGGAGGCGTTCGCCGACATCTTCGGTCACGTGCTTTCGGACCCGACAGAGACGACGGCCGAGACCGGCGTGCCCGGACGCGGCACGGAGGAAGCCAAGACCAACGACGTCACCGGGCGGGTCAGGCCCGGCGAGGTCGGCGTGGCCATCGACATGGGCCGGCCGGGGGTCGGGGTCTTCCTGCGCGACGTCGAGAAGGTGGCCAAGGCCGTCTGCGCGGCCGGCCTGGTCCTCGAACCCGGGGATGTCAGCCCTCTCGGCAAGGTGCTCAAGGACCTCCGCACAGGCGAGATGCTCCCCGAGGTCCGGCACAAGTACCTGCTTTCGATCATCATCGAGGGGAAGACGACCCTCGACCGCTTCCCGGAGGTCATCAAGGCCCTCCGGGCCATCGAGGGCCGGATCGACACGGTACTTCTCCGTCGGCATCATCCTCCGCGTCGACGACGAAGGGCATCACCCGCTCATCGACCGGCTCTCCGAATCCGGGCTCCCGCGGCCGATAAGGGGCAAGGTCAACGTCGGCCTGGGACGCCCGCGGGCCGGCTGACCCGGCGACGGGCTGACCGAACCCCTCCTTCACTCCACCGAAAGGAGCAAGCCATGACTCATACCCTCCATCGCCACGGCGACCGGGAGTCGCTCAAGGACGACTTCGTCTGGCTCATGTACCAATCCAAGGGGATCAACGACAAGGACATCGCCCCGAAGGCGCGGGCCTTCGTCGACGCCGCGGAGGCGGTCGGCTGCAGCAACTGGGGCGACGTCAAGTCGGGTTCTATCCTGAAGCTCTCGCCCCAGGAGATCAAGGAGCGCATCGGGGACAGGTCGAGGATCCGCGGGGTCCTCAACTCTCGCGAGCAGGTGACCAGGTTCCTCAAACTGGTGAAGCAGCAGGACCTGGGCATCTCCGTGGTCGTCAGCGGCCTCCTCGACGAGGTCCTGGAGGCCTGCCGAGAGGCCGACGTGAAGCCACACACGATCAACTACTCGCTTGGGGTCTGGGGCCGCAGGGACCTCCTGCCGGACGACGACACCCTGGCCATCACGACGATGTGCGGGCACCACATGATCTCGGCCCGCTTCGTCCGCCGGTCGGTCGAGGACATCAGGAAGGGCAAGATCAGCCCGGAGCGGGCGGCTCGTAGGATCGGCGAACTGTGCCCGTGCGGTATCTTCAACCACGTTCGGGCCACGCGGTTGTTGGCCCGGATGGCGGGGAAGGGGGCCTAGAGCATGATCATCGATCAGGAGAAATGCAACGGTTGCGGCATCTGCGTCCCATACTGCCCGGTCGGGGCGATCAACCTGGCCGGCAAGAAGGCCTCCATCGACCTGGACGTCTGCGCCGAGTGCGGGACGTGCGGGCGGCATCGCGTGGTGAAGTGCCCGACCCACGCCATCCACGACCAGCCCGATCTGTATGACGGGCCGCGGGCGGTGGCCAAGTACTTCAGCGACCCGACGACCACGCACAAGGTGACCAAGGTGCCGGGACGGGGGACCGAAGAGGTCAAGACCAACGATGTCACCGGCCGGGTCCGCCGCGGGGAGTTCGGGATCGCCGTCGAGATGGGCCGGCCGGTCCTGGGGACCAGCCTGGCCCAGGTGGAGAAGGTCACGCGCCGCCTGGCGCCGCTGGGGGTGCACTTCGAGGAGAAGAACCCCCTCACGTCCATGCACGATCACGCGACCGGGGCGTTCTCGCCCGAGGTGCGCGGGGTGCGGATGATCTCGGCGATCATCGAGTTCAGCGTCCCGGCGGACAAGCTGGAAGCCGTGTTGGACGCCCTGCGGGACGTCTCCGGCGAGCTCGAGACGGTCTTCTCGCTGGACCTCATCAGCCGGTTCGAGGCCGACGGGAGCCTGCCCGTGCTGAAGCGCCTCCGGGCGATGGGGCTCGAACCGAGACCGAACGCCAAAGTCAATCTGGGCCTTGGCCGGCCGCTGGCCAGCGATTGAAGGAGGGGCGACGATGACTCACTCACTGCACCGGCGCGGCAGCGCCGAATCGCTCCGGAACGACTACGTCATCCTGGCCACCCCGGCCGCCGGAGTGAACCATGAGGGCTCGGGCGACAAGCTCCGCCGCATCCTCGACATCGTCTATGAGCTCGGCCCGGTCAACATCGGCTCCTACGAGTGCGGGACCATCTATAGCGGGGCCACGGTCGAGGAGATCAAGGCCAAGTTGGCCGAGGTCCCCCGGGTGCGCTGCGTCTTCTCCGACCGCGCCAAGATCAAGGAACTGGTCCGCCAGATCAAGGACCTGGACCTCGGGGTCTCCATCACCCTCAGCGGGCTGACCGACGAGGTCGTCGGGCTGGCCGAGGAACTGGGCCTGCAGCCGCACTCCATCAACTTCTCCCTGGACATCTGGGGGAACCGTGGGGCCCTCCCGTCTGAGGAGGTCCTGCAGATCGTGACCATGTGCGGCCATGGGATGGTCTCCCGGCGGCTCGTCGAGCGCCTCATCGACCAGGTCCGCCAGGGCAAGAAGACACCCCATCAGGCGGCCATCACGGTCGCCCAGCCATGCGTCTGCGGTATCTTCAACGTCGAACGGGCGGAAAAGCTGTTTGAGAAGTACGCCCCGGCCGCGGCGGGCGCGGGCGTGGCGGACGACTGAGACAAGAAGATCGGTCAGGGGGCGCCCCTCAGGGGTGCCCCCTTTTGGTTTTGGGCCTTGACAGGCCAAAGGGCCGGTGGTAATCTTTAATTGAACGTTTGATTAAGGGATAGGAGATGAATCGTTCGTGGCGCCAAGGAAGGCCCGGGAGAACCCGGAGCGACGGACAGCGATCCTCGACGCGGCTCTGAGAGTCTTTGCCGACAAGGGCTATCGCGGCGCGACCAGCCGCGTGATCGCCGCCGAGGCCGGGATCACGCCTGGCACCATCTACTGGTACTTCAAGGGGAAAGAGGACCTCTTCCGGGCGGTCATCAGGGAGCGCAGCCCGATCCCGGCGGTGCTGGCCCAGGCGGCCCGGAGCGACCGGCCGCCCGAGGAAGTGATCCCCGAGATCATGGACACCTACCTCCGCGCCTTGGAGGAGCCGCCGGCCAAGTATGCCTTCAGGATCGTCCTGAGCGAGCTCGGGCACGACCCGGAGCTGACGGCGGTGCTGAGGGAGGAGATCGCCCTTAGGCTCCTCGGAGCCCTCAGCGAGTACGTCACGACCCAGATGGACAAGGGCCGGATCCGCCCGATCAACCCCGCCTTCGTGCCCATGGCCATCATGGGGCCGCTGCTCCTCGTGCTCCTGGGGCAGTCTCTGATGGGCATGGACTTCGGACCGCAGGCCCGGGAGCTCGTCGTGAACACCATCTCGGACGTCATCCTTCGCGGGCTGCTGCCGCGTGACGAAGGCTCGTCCGGGTCCAGGCTGAATCCCGACCCCAATCTCAATCCCTGGAAGTCAGTACCATCCGACGCTTCAGCGAAGGGGAGATGACCGACATGGCGGAATCGGCGGTGCTTCTGAGCGGACTGCGCAAGAACTTCGGGGCCGTGCGGGCCCTCGACGGCCTGGACCTCGAGATTCCCCGGGGACAGACCTTCGGGCTCATCGGACCGAACGGTTCCGGCAAGACCACCCTCATCCGCATCCTGGCCGGCCTGCTGCGGCCGAGCGGGGGCGAGGCGAGGGTGTTCGGCCGGCGGATGCCCGACCGCTCGGTGGCCAGGCGCATCGGCTACATGACCCAACAGGACGCCCTCTACGGTGACCTGAGCGCCCGGGAGAACCTGAGGTTCTTCGGCGCCCTCTATGGCCTGACCGGCCGCAAGGCTGAACGGCGGGTGAACGAGGTCCTCGAACTGGTGGAACTGAGCCAGGTCGCCCGCCGCCCGGTGGAGACCTTCAGCGGAGGCATGCGGCAGCGTCTGTCCCTGGGCATCGCCCTGCTGCACCAGCCGCCTCTCCTGCTCCTCGACGAGCCGACGGTGGGGGTCGACCCCGAGCTGCGCCGGACCTTCTGGGGCCACTTCCGCGACCTCGCCCGCATGGGGGCGACGCTCATCGTCTCGACCCACCACCTGGATGAGGCCGAACGGTGTGACCGAGTGGCCCTCGTCAGGTTCGGAGTGGTGCTGGCCGACGGCCGGCCGGCCGACCTCAAGGAGGCCTCCGGCCAGCCGACTCTGGAGGACGCCTTCCTGTACTTCGCCGATGCGCAGAGGAAAGGGGCGGGACAATGAACCTCACGACTGTTTTCGCGGTGGTCGGCCGGATCATCCGGCAGTTCGGCCGGGACCGGCGGACCCTGGCCCTCATCGTCGTCGTCCCAGTGGCCGTGCTCGCGCTGTTGGTCTGGATCCTTCGCTCGCCACTGGCCACGCCCAAGGTGGCCGTGGTCTCTCCGGACGCTGAGGTGAAGCGCCTGGCGACGGCCGCCCTGACCGAGGGCGGGCAACTCGAAGTCGTCGAGCTTGAGACCACTGACTACCGGCAGGCCCTCCGGGACGCGAAGGTCAAGGCCGTCTACATCATCCCCGGCGACGTCCTGACGGCCATGGCCGCCGGCCGCGCGCCCGACCTGACCGTCGCCGTCCAGGGGACCAACCCGACCCTGACCCGGCTGGCCGAGGCGATGACCGGGAAGGTCGCGCAGGCCCTGCTGCCGGCGGTGCCGCGCCCGGCCCCCGTGCCCGTCATCGGGCCGGGTCCCAAGCAAGGGGGTTCGGCCCCGCAGACGACGCCTTCCCCGATAGTGGTGCCCTTCGTCCCGCAGAAGCCGGTCGTCCACACGGAGTACGTCTACGGCAGTTCGGCCTTCACTTCCATCGATATCATGGCCCCGGCGTTCATCGCCTTCTTCGCCTTCTTCTTCGTCTTCCTGCTGACCTCGGTCTCCTTCCTCCGTGAACGGACGCAGGGGACGATGGTCCGCCTATTCGCCTCGCCGATGCGGCCGGCGGAGATGGTCCTGGGGTACACCATCGGCTTCACCCTCTTCGCGCTCCTCCAGTCGGCCATCGTCCTCGTCTTCGTGGTCTACGCCCTGAAGATCCACTACGTCGGGAGCGTGGCCCTGGTCTTCCTGATCGAGGCCGTGTTGACCATCGGCGGCGTCAACCTGGGCATCTTCCTCTCGACCTACGCCAAGAACGAACTGCAGGTGGTCCAGTTCATCCCGCTGGTCATCGTCCCCCAGGCCATCCTGTCCGGCTTCGTCTTCCCCCTCGAGGACATGACCCCGGCCCTGCGGGCCCTGGGCCAGGCCATGCCCCTGACCTACGCCAACCAGGCGATGAAGGACATCATGGTCAAGGGCCTGGGCCTCGCGGACGTCTGGCCGTCGCTGGCCGTCCTCGGCGGCTTCGTGGTCTTCTTCACCATCCTCGGGTCCGTCGCCGCCCGGCGTTCGGCCTGACCCGCCCGCGGGCGCGGAGAGGAATGTCGGTTTCTTCCAACAGAACCTGTCGGTTTTGACCGACAGGCCAGCAGGAAAATGCGATTTACCTGGCGAATTCAGATATTATGTAATATTTGAAACGCCGGGTTTTCTTTTCCCTTACGGCGGCCTTCCCGGCGGCGGAGGTCCGACCATGGCGAAACCGAAGCGACCCGATCCGATGAGGGCTGAACTCCAGGCGGCGTTGGCCCGAGCCGATTTCCTCGACGGGGTCCTCGACAGTTCGTATGAGGGGATCGTCGTCGTCGACCTGGACGGCCGGGTCGTCCTGATCAACCGCGCGTACTGCGATTTCCTCGGCAAGGACCGGCGCGAACTCATCGGCCGGCACGTCACCGAGGTGATCGAGAACACGCGGCTGCACCAGGTGGCTCAGACCGGCATCGCCGAGATCTCCGTGGTCCAGCGGATCAGGGGGCAGAACATCCTCGGCCACCGGTTGCCCATCCGGCTCGACGGCCGGATCATCGGGGCCATGGGCCAGCTGGTCTTCCAGCGCACGGAGGAGATCAAGGGGCTCGTCGGCCGGCTCAACCTGCTCGAGAGCCGGATCGAGTATTACGAGACTCAGTTGCAGGATATCTTCGGGGCCCGCTTCACCCTGGACGACGTCTTCGGCCGCAGCGAGGGCGTCCGCGAAGCCAAGCGGGTGGCCCTGAAAGCGGCGCGGGGCAACTCCTCAGTCCTCATCCTCGGCGAGAGCGGGGTGGGGAAGGAGGTCTTCGCCCACGCCATCCACCGGGTCAGTCAGCGGGCTCGTGGGCCGTTCGTCAAGGTCAACTGCGCCGCCATTCCCGAGCAACTGCTGGAGTCCGAGTTCTTCGGCTACGAGCCGGGGGCCTTCACCGGGGCGGGCAAGGGCGGCAAGCCGGGCAAGTTCGAACTGGCCGAGCACGGGACGATTTTCCTCGATGAGATCGGCGACATGACCCCGAACATGCAGGCCAAGCTGCTGCGAGTCCTGCAGGAGAAGGAGATCGAGCGGGTCGGCGGCGTGCGCCCCATCCCGGTGGATGTCCGGGTCATCTCGGCGACCAACCGGGACCTGAAGCAGGCCACCGCCGACGCGGCTTTCCGGAACGACCTCTACTACCGGCTCAACGTGGTCTCCCTCGTTGTCCCGCCGCTGCGCGAACGGCCGGAGGACATCCCGGAGATCGTCGCCAAGCACCTGACCAAGGTCTGCGGCGAGATGCAGGTCCCCCTTCGCCGCGTGGCTCCGGACGCGATGGAGGTCTTCCGCAAGTACACCTGGCCGGGCAACACCCGGGAACTGCTCAACGTGGTGGAGCGGGCGGTCAACCTGGCCGAGGGCGAGGTCATCACGGTCGAAGACCTGCCGCCGGTCCTCCGCGCCGCGGCCGGCGTCGCCACTCCGGTTCAGCTCTTTGAGGGGACGCTGGCCGAGGCGGTCGAGCGGGCCGAGCGGGAAGCCGTGGTCCAAGCCCTGGCCACGGCCGGCGGGAACAAGGTCCGGGCGGCCAAGCGACTGGGGGTCCACCGGTCGACCCTATACGAAAAAATGGCAAGATTCGGCATCGACTGATAACGGACTGTAGGAACAGCCCGACATGTCGGGTAGACCCGACATGAACCAAAGGCAAGGCGAGCCCCGGTTTAGCGGCCGCCGGTCCACAGGTCTGTCTGGCTAGGCCGACATCCAGAACCAGGGTCCGGCTGCGGGGTACGGCGTACCCCTCGGTGCTGTGGCCCTTTTTCGTTTCCAGGCGGGATTGGCACGAACTTTGCTTCGTCTGAGAGTGGACAAGTCCGTGCATCGCCATAAACCGTGTGCATCGCCATAAACCGTGTCAGATACCTCACTGGTTCTACTCTTTGCGGAGGTTTGCCAGAGAAGCTGAGGAGGTGGTCCGCACCGCCAACCGTTGGCACCGCGATGCGTTCTCAGTCCCGGTCAGTCCCGAGATCAGTGAACCGGCAACCGACTCCAACGACAAGGAGGATGAACCGTGCGAAAGAGCTTGGCTCTGTTTCTGGTCGTGGCTATGTTGGTCCCGGTGATGGCCCTGACCGCCGGCTGCAGCGGTGGATCCAAGGAGATTCTCATCGGCAACATCCAGGACCTCACCGGCCCGAACAAGGCTTTCGGCGTGGCGATGACCAACGCCGCCCAGATGTATATCGAGAAGTTGAACGCGGCTGGAGGCATCGGCGGCAAGCAGCTTCGGATGATCAGCTATGACACCAAGTCCGACGTCAACGAGGCCATCAACGCCTACAATCGCCTCATCGACCAGGACAAGGTCCTCGCCGTGCTCGGCCCGCCCATCGCCAACATGGGCATCGCCCTGGCCCCCATCTCCGTGACCAAGAAGGTCCCCATTATCGGCCTCTTCATGGACGAGAAGGCGACCACCGACGCCAAGACCGGCCAGCCCTTCACCTACATGTTCCTCGCTCAGAACTCGGCCGGCACTCAGGCTCGAATCATGGCCTCTTACGCCATCAACGAGCTGAAGCTGAAGAAGTTCGCCGTCCTGTATAACCAGCAGAACGCCTACTCGGTGTCCCTGGCCGAGCCGTTCATCGCTTACGTCACCGCCCATGGCGGGACGGTCGTCGACAAGGAGACCTTCCTGACCGCCGACAAGGACTACAAGACCCAGCTGACCAAGATCAAGAAGGCCCAGCCGGAAGCCATCTACATGCCGACCTATCCGCAGGAGATTCCGCTTTCCCTGCAGCAGGCCTATGAACTCGGGATCAAGGCGACCATCCTCGGCGACAACTCCTACATCCCGTTCGCCACGGCGAGCAACACCGACCCCAAGGCCGCCGAGGGCGTCTACTTCCCGTATGGCGTCGACCCGGCCGACGCCAAGTTGCAGCAGTTCGCGACCGACTACAAGGCCAAGTGGGGGATCGCCGCGATCGCCCAGAGCTACTCCGGTTGGGACGCCTTCGGGGCGCTGGCGGACGCCATCAAGCGGGCCTACGCGGCCAACAAGAAGGTCACCCCGGACATGGTGGCCGCCGAGATGAACAAGACCAAGGACTACGCGGGCTACCAGGGGGCCCTGACCATCTCGCCGGACACTCACCGTCCGGTCGGGCTTCCGATGGTCATCCTCCAGATCAAGGGCGGTAAGCCGACCACTCTCACCCAGTACAAGGAACCGACCCAGTAAGGACATCCGTGTGGCCTTTGCCGGGGGCGGGGCCCGACGCCCTGCCCCCGGCTCCGGTCCCTTTAGGAGAGGGTAGCGACCATGGAAGGAACAAGCACTTTCAGCTTCGTGGTCCAGCAGATGGTCAACGGGATCTCGCTGGGAGCGGTCTATGCGCTGATCGCGGTCGGCTTCGCCCTCGTCTTCAACGTCCTCAAGTTCTCCAACTTCTCGCACGGCGGCGTCATCGGGATCAGCGCCTACGTGGGCTTCCTTGGCGCCCTTCACCTCCACCTGCCGCTGCTCCCGACCCTGCTGCTGGGGACCTTGGCCGGCGGCGTCGTCGCTTCTGTCGTCGAGTTCCTCGCCTTTCGGTCGATCCGGAAGAAGCGGGGGCAATTGGTCTATTTCTTCGTCACCTCGGTGACCATGCTGATGCTTCTCGAGCAGGTGCTGGTCATCTTCTTCGGGGCGTCGTTCTTCACTTACCCGCAGCTGATCAGGACGACTTCCTTCACGGTCGGCGGGGTCAGCATCTCCATCCTCTACATCCTGATGATGGTCTGCGCGGCCGTCGCCTTCGCGGTCCTGGCCTGGGCGCTGCGCTACACGAAAGTCGGCATCGCCATCCGAGCCGCCTCCAACGACCTCACCACGACCAACCTGATGGGGGTCAACGTCGACTTCATCGTTCTGGCCACCTTCTTCGTCTCCGGCCTCCTGGCCGGACTGTCGGGCGTGCTTCTGGGCATGGCCTATACGCTCTATCCGCAGATCGGGCAACTGGTGGTCAAGGGGTTCATCGCTTCCGTCCTCGGCGGGCTCGGCAGCCTGACCGGGGCGGCCATGGGTGCCCTGGCCCTGGGTATCGTCGAGGTCTTCCTCATCACCGTCATGGGCGCCGGGCTGTCCCCGGCGGTCATCTTCGTCCTGATGGTGGTCTTCCTCCTGGTGCGGCCGCAGGGCTTCGCCGGGGTCAGCTTCAAGGAGAAAGCCTGATGTTGACCGCACATGGCGTTCGGCAAGCCCCGTCCAAGCAACCACAGTTGAGGTGGACAGCGTGTCTTACTTCGTAACGGTAGGGGTTTTCACCGCCATCACCATCATCGGCGTGCTGGGGACCTTCATCCTGACCGGCCTGACCGGGCTGTTCTCCCTCGGCCAGGCGGCCTTCATGGGCCTCGGGGCTTACGTGTCGGCCCTGTTGGTGGTGACCTTCCACGTCCCGTTCCCCCTGGCCGTCGTCCTGGCCGTGCTCTTCGCCCTCGGAGTGGGCTACTTCATCGGATACACCACCCTCAAGATCCGCCAGGACTTCTTCGCCCTGGCCACCTTCGGCTTCGGGGAAGCCGTCCGGGCGGTGATGAACGAGTCGGTCAAGTGGACCGGCGGGGCCATGGGCTTCGCCGGCGTCCCCCAGTTGACCACGCCCTGGCTGGCGGCGGCTGCGCTGATCGCGGCGGTGTGGCTGGTGCGTAACGTCCGCTACTCCAAGTTCGGACGGGACTGCCTGGCCATCCGCACCGACGAACTGGCCGCCGAGGTCATGGGGATCAACGCCTTCGACCACAAGCTGAAGGTCTTCCTGCTGGGCGCCGGACTATCGGCCTTCGCCGGGGCTCTCTCGGCCTTCTTCACCACCTACGTCGAGCCGGCCATGTTCGGCTGGACACAGTCGGCGGTCTGGATCATCATGGTCTTCTTCGGCGGCCGGGATAGCCTGACCGGGGCCATCTTCGGGGCCACCACCCTCTCGGCGTTACCGGAGGTGCTGCGCTTCGCGTCACAGTGGCGCGTGGCCATCTACTGTCTGATCATCCTGCTCATCATCAACTTCCGGCCGGCCGGGTTGTTCGGCCGGTGGGAGCTGTCCTTCAAGGGCCTCAGCCGGAGACGGCCTCCGGGCGCGGGCGCCGGGAAGGGCCGGCGTAAAGCCGTGGCCGAGAAGGGAGGCGCGGACGCCGATGCCTGAAATGGAGAGGGCCCCCCTCCTCGAGGTCAAAGGGCTGTGCAAGAGGTTCGGCGGTGTGCACGCCGTCGATGACTTCAACGCCGTGGTCAACCGCAACCACCTCGTCGGCATCATCGGCCCCAACGGGGCCGGCAAGACGACCATCCTCAACCTGCTCTCCGGGGTCTACCCCGGCAACAGCGGCCAGATCGTCTTCCAGGGTCAGGACGTCGCCGGGAAGAGATCGCACCAAATCGGCCGCCAGGGGATGACGCGGACCTTCCAGAACATCCGGCTCTTCGGGGACATGAGCGTCCTCGACAACGTCAAGATCGCCTACAGCTGGCAAGCCAAGTACGGGATGCTCCAGGCGATGCTGGGTCTCAGGGGCGTCAGCCAGACGGAAAGGGAAGTGGAGGGACGGGCCCTGCACTGGCTGGAGCGGGTGGGCCTGGCCGAGCACCGTGCGGACATGGCCGGCAGCCTGCCCTACGGTCTGCAGCGGCGGGTCGAACTGGCCCGCGCTCTGGCCGGCGAGCCGAAGCTGCTCCTCCTCGACGAACCGGCGGCCGGCCTCAACCCGGCCGAGGTCCAGGAGTTCATCGCCCTCGTCTCGGGGCTCTTCAGTGAGCTGGACCTGTCGATCATCCTCATCGAACACCGGATGGAGGTCGTCATGCGGCTTTGCCATTGGATCTACGTCCAGGACTTCGGGCGGACCATCGGGCAGGGCACGCCGGAGCAGATCCGCAGGGACCCCGTCGTCATCAAGGCCTACCTCGGGGAGGAGTTCGAATGATGCTGGCGGTGAAGGACCTCCACGTGGCCTATGGCCGGATCGAGGCCTTGCACGACATCAGTCTGAGCGTCCCTGGCGGTAAGATCATCAGTGTCATCGGCTCCAACGGGGCCGGCAAGACGACCCTCCTGAACACCATCTCGGGGCTCATCAGGCCGCGCTCGGGTCAGGTCACCCTGGACGGTCGCCCCTTGCCGGCGGCGGCCCACCTGACCGTGGCCGCGGGTATCGTCCAGGTCCCCGAAGGGCGCAAGGTCTTCTCCTCGCTGACGGTGGACGAGAACCTGACCATGGGCGCCTACCTCAGCCGGCGGGCCGACGCCGCCCGCACGCGGCAAGAGGTCTACGCCATGTTCCCCATCCTGAAGCAGCGGGCCGGACAGGCGGCCGGGACCCTCTCCGGCGGCGAGCAGCAGATGCTGGCCATCGGCCGAGGGCTGATGTCCCTGCCGAAGGTGATGCTCCTCGATGAGCCCTCCCTGGGGCTCGCTCCGAAGATCGTCAAGCAGGTCTTCGAACTGATCCAGGAGATCAACCGGCGCGGCGTGACCATCGTCCTCGTCGAGCAGAACGCCCGCAAGGCTCTGGCCGTGGCCGACCATGCCTACGTGCTCGAGAACGGTCACATCGTCCTCGAGGGGACCGGGGCCGAACTGGCCAGCAATCCCCGCGTCGAGGCGGCCTATCTCGGCGTTCAGGCCGCGGAAGCCTGACCGGCGGGCGGGAGGACGTACCCCGCTGGGTAATCATCGTCGACTCAAGGAGGCAACGTTCGTGCCAGACCTGTCGGTCGAGTTCGCCGGGTTGAGACTGAGGAGCCCGCTCATCGCCGCCTCGGCCGGGATCACCGGCAACACCGAGCGGCTCAAGCGGGCCCAGGACCACGGGGTCGGGTCGGTGGTCATGAAGACCGTCTTCCAGGAACCCCTGATGGCCAACAGTCCGACCCCGCGCTTTGCCATCATCCAGCGGAAGGCCGGGACCAACCGGTCGACCACGCTCTACTCCTACGAGCAGGGGTATGAGTACGGGATCGAGGCGTATTGCGAGGAGATCCGGAAGGCCAAGCGGTCCCTCGACATCCCCATCATCGCCAGCGTCGGTGGTCTGGACGACGAGACCTGGACGAAGTGGGGGCGGATGGTCGAAGAGGCCGGGGCCGACGCCATCGAGCTCAACCTGTCCTGCCCGCACGGGGCCATCGTCCTGCACCAGACGAACCGCATCGCCGAGGTCATCGACCACAACGTCCGGCTGATGAAGAGGACGGTGCGGATCCCGGTCATCGCCAAGATGACCCCGCAGATGTCCGACCCGTCGGTGGTGGCGAGGATCATCGAGGAAGCCGGGGCCGACGCGGCGACCATGTTCAGCCGCTTCCCGGGCCTGGATATCGACGTCGAGGCAGAGCGGCCCGTCCTTCACGGCGGCACGGCCGGGCACGGCGGGCCGTGGGCCATCCACTACGCCCTCTATTGGATCAACCTGACCCACCCGCACCTGTCCATCCCCATCAGCGGATGCGGTGGCGTCATCAACGGTGAGGACGTGGTCAAGTACATCCTCGCCGGGGCCACCACGGTCCAGACGGCGATGGCCATCTACATGCAGGGCTACGAGGTCATCGACCGGTTGAACAAGGAGCTGGCCGCCTGGATGGACCGCCACGGCCACGTGACCCTCGCTGATTTCCGCGGCTCGCTGCATGGCCGGGTCAAGACGATGGCCGAGGTCGACCGGAGGAAGGTCGTCCGGGCCCGGATCGATCAGGAGAAATGCACCGGCTGCGGGATCTGCGAGCGGGTCTGTATCTACTTCGCCACCGGCCACGAGGGCAAGCGCTACGAGATCGGGGAGAAGTGCGATGGTTGCGGCCTGTGCCCGCAGTTGTGCCCGCAGGATTGCATCACCATGGTCACCCGGTGACAAAAGTCCGGTACCTCATCACCTGAGCCTAAGGAGGCCCCCTGAAGATGGCCAAGACTCCATGGAAGACCGACCGCTGGTTCGTCAGCCCCTTCAACTATGAACCCGAAGTGACCCAGGGGTTCAACTTCCCGAAGAAGATTCAGTTCCATGACGTCACCCTGCGCGATGGCGAGCAGCAGGCGGGGATCGTCTTCGACACCGACGCCAAGCTCCGCATCGCTGAGAAACTGGCCGAGGCCGGCGTCGATCGGATCGAGGCCGGCATGCCGGCCGTCTCACCGCAGGACGAGAAGGCCATCAAGGAGATCGTCAAGCGGAAGTTCGGGCCCAAGGTCTTCTCCTTCTCCCGGTGCGTCATCGACGATGTCAACCGGGCCGCCGACTGCGGGGTGGACGGAGTGGTCGTCGAGATCCCCTCGTCGGACCACCTCATCCAGAAAGCCTACCAGTGGCCCCTGGAGAAGGCCATGGACCTGTCGATAAAGGCCACCGCCCGGGCCCATGAACTCGGGCTCTACACGGTCTTCTTCCTCATCGACGAGAGCCGGGCCAACATCGATTGGGTCCTCGACCTGGTCACCAACGTGGCCAAGCACGGCCACATGGACGCCCTGGCCATCGTCGACACCTTCGGCGGGCTCTCCCCGCACGCCGTCCCCTGGCTGGTCAAGAAGGTCCGGTCGCGGGTCAAGGTGCCGCTCGAGGCGCACTTCCACGACGACTTCGGGTTCGGCGGGGCCAACACCATCATGGCCCTGGCGTCAGGCTGCGAGGTCGCCCACACGACCGTCTCCAACCTGGGCGAGCGGGCCGGGAACGCGGCCTATGAGGACGTCGCCGCGGCCCTCCTGATGATGTACGGCATCGAGACCGGGATCAAGCTCGAGAAGATGACCGACCTCTCGCGGATGGTCCTGCGGATGGCCGGCGTCGGCCAGCGGCCGAACCGTGGGCTCATCGGCGACACCGTGCTCAACCTCGAGTCGGGGATCGTCTCCGGCTGGATCAGGGCCTGTGGCGACGAGGACATGCTCGAGTACGTCCCGTATCGCGCGGAGATGTTCGGCAACGCGCCGCCCACCTGCGTCCTGGGGAAGAAGAGCGGCGCCGAGTCGGTCAAGTTGTGGCTGGCCAAGATCGGCCGGCCGGCCACCGAGGAGCAGGTCATCGAGATGGTCCCGCTGATCAAACAGCGGTCCTACGAGAAGGGCGGCCTCCTCAACGAACAGGACTTCCGGTTCATCGTCGAGCGGGTCTGCGGCCGAGCGTAGGCCAGACATTCCAAGGGCGGGGGCGACCAGGATGGTGTCCAAGCCGAGAGTGAAGGCGGGTTCGCCGGGGCCGGTGACCGGGGGAGTCCCGTTCATCGCCCATGAGAACGAGGCCCCGCTGGTGCCGCTGGGGGCCCAGAAGATCCAGGTCGTCATGGACCCGGAGGCGGGCGGTTCGAGCCGGCTGACCATCGGCCGGTCGCACTGGCCGGCCGGCGGGTCGGGGCCGCCCCACGTCCACGAGGGCTGGGAAGAGATGTTCTACGTCCTCTCCGGCGAGGGGCAACTGCAGGCCGGCGAGGAGCGATACGCGCTCCGGCCGGGGATGGTCGTCTGCGTGCCCGAACGCGTGCCGCACTGCGTGGCCTGGGTCGGCGAGGATGGCCTGGAGATGGTCTTCCTGTTGGCCCCGGGGGTCCCGGGGCGGGTCCTGTCGCCGGCCGCCGCCGCCAGCCGGCGGGGAGACGCGGTGAGCCGGGGAGGCGCGGAGTGATGAAGGCGACCGTGTCCGTGACGAGGACGCCCGACCCGCGCTCGCCCGAGCTGGTCAGAGCGGCCGTCGACGAGGCCCTGGGGCTGGTCGCCGGGTGGCGCGACAGGGCCGCCGCGGCCAAGCGGATCGTGGTCAAGCCCAACCTCACGTCCGACGATGTCGGCTGGGAGACGGGCATCGTCACCAGTCCGCTGGTGATCGACGCCGTCCTGGCGGCCCTCCGCCGGGCCAACCCGCGGGCTGAGCTGACCATCGCCGAGGCCACGGCCGTCGGCCTCGACACCAAGAAGGCCTTCGCCCGGCTGGGGCTGGCCGAGGTGGCCGCCCGCCATGGGGCCGGCCTGGCCGACCTGAACGACGACGAGCATGTCCCGGTGGACATCCCCGGCGGGGTCATCCTTAAGCGGGTCCGCATCGCCCGGACGGTCATGGAGGCCGATTTCCTGGTCGATGTCCCGGTCCTGAAGACGCATGCCGGCGTGGGCATCACCGTGGCCATGAAGAACCTCAAGGGGACCATGCCGGCGCGGGAGAAGAAGCGCTTTCACAACACGGGGTTGGTCGACTGCATCGTCGACCTGAACCAGGCGGTTCGGCCGGCCCTGGTCGTGGCCGACGGCACCGTGGCCATGGAGGGCGACGGGCCGGTCGGAGGGACCCCGGTGAACTTCGGGGTCATCGTCGCCGGGACCGACACCGCCGCCGTCGACCTCATCGCCGGCCGGCTGATGGGCTTCGCGCCGGACGAGATCGACGCCCTCCGACGGGCCCTGGAACTGAAGCTCGCCGTGCCTGAGGAAGAGATCGAGGTGGTCGGGGAGCCGGTAGCCGCCGTGGCCAGGCCGTTCAAGCGGGCCGCCTTCCCGTTCAGCCACCCCGACAACGTCGGCATCGTCGACGGGAAGGCCTGCACCGGCTGTCGCGAGGGCCTGCGGATCGCCCTCGACCGGGCCAAGGCCCAGGAGGTCCTGGCCGTCCTGCCCTACGTCAAGTTCTTCATGGGCCCCGGGGCGGCCCGGCTCTCGGCCGACGACGCGGCCCACCCCGAGCGGAACATCCTCATCGGGAAGTGCCTCAAGGGCGCGGCCAACAAGGACCAGGGATGCTGGGTCCCCGGCTGCCCGCCGCAGATCTTCCTGATCACTGACGAGATTCGAGAGATGGCCGGTAAGGACCGCCTCTTCGGGCGGAAGGATGACTTCATCGTGGAGGATGACGATGACCACTAAAGACGGACTTGGCGCCGAATCGGACACCTTCCTGGCCGCCGAGATCACCGCGGCGGAGCGGGTCGAGCTGAAGCCGAAACCGATGCCCTCCCTGGGGGCGGGCGAGGTCCTGATCAAGGTGAGGGCCTCGGCCATCTGCGGCAGCGACCTGCATCTGTACCGGGGGAAGCACCCCGACGCCCCGCTGCCCTCGGCGGTCGGACATGAGATCGCCGGGGACGTGGTCAAGCTGGGGCCGGACGTCAACCAGGTCCGTCTGGGCGATCGGGTGGTCGTCGAGCCGGTCATCCCTTGCGGCACCTGTCACTACTGTCGCCTCGGCCAGTACAACCGGTGCCTCAACGTCAGCTACGGCTACCGGTCGGGCCAGAGCGGGCTGGCTGAATACTACGTGGCCTCTGAACGCTGGCTGCACCACCTGCCGGCCGAGCTCTCGTACGCGGAAGGGGCGCTCATCGAGCCCCTGGCCGTGGCCGTCCACGCCGTGCGCCGGGCCGACGTCCGGCTGGGCGACCAGGTGGCCATCTTCGGGGCCGGTCCCATCGGCCTTCTGACCCTGGCCGTCTGCAAGGCCATCGGGGCGGCTCAGGTCTACATGGTCGACATCCGGCAGGACCGCCTGGCCGTCGCCGCCGCCCTGGGCGCGACGGAGGTCGTCGACTCGCGGCTGGAGGACCCGGTCGAGTACATCCGGCAGGCCACCGGCGGGCTGGGCGTGACCCATTCCTTCGAGGCCGTGGGGGCTCAGGGGACGCTGGTCTCGGCCCTCAAGGCCCTCCGAAAAGGCGGGATGGCCACCCTCATCGGCATCTTCGAGAACCCGCAGGTCGGTCTGGAGGCGCCGATCTTCGTCCAACGGGAGATCGGGCTCCTCGGGTCGTCCGGCTACTGCTGGGACTTCCCGACGGCCATCGGCCTGGTCCGCCGGCGGGCGGTCAACCTGGCCCCGCTCATCACCCACCGGCTGCCCTTGAGCGAGGTCGACCGGGCCTTCGCGGCCGCCGTGGACCGGGAGAAGCTGGCGGTCAAGGTCATCCTGGAACCGTGAACGGCCGCCCCGCCGACCTGGTCTGAGCGGTCGGGGGGGCCGGCTACATCTATGGATAAGGGGCGATGCGACTTGTCAGAGGGGAAGTGGCCGACCAAGGAGCCTTTCAGCGGTGCCGGCGGGACCCATCGGCGGGCGGTCTACAAGGGCATGGGGTACACCGACCGGGACCTCTCCCGGCCGCTCATCGCGGTCGTCAACACCTTCAGCGAGGTCTGCCCGGGTCACCACCACCTGAGGGCGGTGACCGAGCAGGTCAAGGCCGGCATCTGGCAGGCCGGCGGGACGCCCTTCGAGTTCGGGGCGATCTCCCAGTGCGCGACCCCGGTCCTTGGGCTGCGCGGCATCAACTTCGACCTGGCCGCCCGCGACGTCCTGGCCTTTGACATCGAGACCGTGGTCGAGACCCAGATGTTCGACGGGGTCGCCGCCGTCATCGCCTGCGACAAGACGGCCCCCGGGGCTTTCCTGGCCCTCGCCCGGCTGAACCTGCCGTCGGTCATCGTCCCCGGCGGGTCGATGGCCCCCGGCTACTCCGAAGGCAAGGCCGTCGTCCTCTCGGACCTCGATGAACTCGTCTTCGGGGCCCTGCCGGCCGGCAAGGTCAGCCCCGAGGAGGTCCTCAAGCTCGAGGACGCCGTCTGCCCGACCGATGGCGCCTGCCCCATCCTGGGGACCGCCAACACCATGCAGTGCCTGACGGAGGCCTGCGGCCTGGCCCTGCCGATGGCCGGGACGGCCCCGGCCTTCAGCGGCGAGCGGCTGCGGCTGGCCAAGGAGTCCGGCCGCCGCGTGGTCGAGATGGTCTCCGAGGGCCTGACAGCCCGTCAGATCCTCGGTCAGAAGACCCTGGAGAACATGGTCCACACGCTGATGGCCATGGGCGGCTCGACCAACGGCGTCCTGCATCTCCTGGCCCTGGCCGACGAGCTTGGCCTGGGCGACCGGTTCGACCTGGACACCTTCGAGCGGGCCAGCCAGAGCACCCCGTGCCTGGTCAACGTGAAGCCCAACGGGCCGTACTTCGTTACCGACTTTCACGCTCACGGCGGTTTGCCCGCGCTGATGTGGGAGATCCGGGAGCGCCTGAACCTGGACGTGCCGACCGTTTCCGGGAAGTCGCTGGGGGCGATCCTCGAAGCCCATACGAAGATCGTGCCGCCGGGTGGCCGCAACGACGAGGTCATTCGGAAGCGGGCCAACCCGGTCTACAACACCGGCGGCATCGCCGTCCTCCGCGGAGCCCTGGCCCCCGAGGGTTCGGTGGCCCGCCGGTTGGACAACACCATCCTGCACCACGAGGGGCCGGCCCGGATCTTCGACTCGCAGGAAGAGGCGCTGGCCGCCGTGCAGAACGGAGTGGTCAAACCGGGCGAGGTCGTCGTCGTCCGCTTTGTCGGGCCGCGTGGCGCCCCGGGGATGCCGGATATCTATGCCGTCCTCGCCGCCATCGTCGGGAAGGGGCTGGAGGGGCAGATCGGCGTGGTCACCGACGGCCGCTTCTCGGGCTTCGCCCGTGGGCTGGGCGTCTGCCAGGTGACCCCCGAAGCGGCTGTCGGCGGCCCTCTGGCCAAGCTGCGTGACGGCGATGTGATCACCATCGACCTGCCCTCGCGCCGCCTGGACGTGGCCGGCGCGGAGAAGGTCCTGTCCCGTCCGGCGGCCCCCAACCCGCGCCCCGTCCCGCCCGGCATCCTCGGCCTCTTCGCCAAGGCGGCCGGCCCGGCGACGCGCGGGGCCAAGCTAATCTAATCGGCGAATCGACCTTTACGAAGGAGGACAGAGACTCCACCATGACGAAACTCATCGACCTGACGCTGGATCTCACCGAGGGAATGCCGGTGTTCCCGGTACCCTGGTACCCGAAGCCCGACTTCAAGGCCGTCCTCACGCCGGAGGTGGACCCGGCCGGACGGACGGCGAGCCGGGCGGTGGTCTTCATGCACGCCGGGACCCATGTCGACGCGCCCAAGCATTTCTTCCACGAACGCGGGACCATTGAGCAGGTGCCCCTGGAGGTCCTGTGCGGGACGACGACGGTCATCGACATGTACGGCAAGAAGAACCTCGAGCCGATCACGGCGGCCGACCTCGAGCGGGCCTGTCCGAAACCGGTCCGGCGGGGCAACCGGGTCATCATCCGGACCGGCTACACGACGAAGTTCTGGGGCCGGGAAGACTACTTCCAGGTCTCCCCGTACCTGGCCGCCGACGCCGGCGAGTGGCTGGTCAAGCAAGGCTTCTCGCTGGTCGCCATTGACTTCCAGACCGACAAGCCGGGCGACAACACCTTTCCCGTGCACAAGATCCTGCTGGGCAACGGGGTGATCATCGTCGAGTACCTGACTGACGTCGAGAAGATCACCCGCCCAGAAGTGACCATGTATACGCTGCCACTCCGCTTCAGGGGCCTCGAGGCTTCGCCGGCCCGGGTGGTCGTGGTGGAAGACTAACCCCGGGAGGGATTCAGGACAGATGGACTTTCAGTTCACGCCGGAGCAGGAGATGCTCCGCACGGCCGCCCGCGAGTTCGCCGAGAACGAGGTGGCCCCGCGAGTAGCCGAGATGGAGAAGACCGGCCGGTTCCCGATGGAACTCATCAAACCGATGGGTGAGGCCGGCTTCTTCGGGGTGACGATCCCCGTGGAATATGGCGGGCTGGGGTTGGGCTACGTCGCCCGGCTCATCCTACTCGAAGAGATCGGCCGGGTCTCGGCCGCTCTGGCCATGGCGCTTCAGGTCTTCCACCTCGGCGTCGAGCCCATCGTCGCTTTCGGCAGCGAGGAACAGAAACGGCGGCTCTTGCCGCCCCTCGCCAGGGGCGAGCGGCTGGCCACCGTGGCCGTGACCGAGGCCGGCGGCGGTTCCGACCCGTCGTCGACGAAGACCGTGGCCCGCTTCGAGCAACGGTCGGAGGGCGACGGCTACGTCCTCGACGGTCGCAAGGTCTTCATCACCAACGCCCACCTGGCCGACGTCCAGGTGGTCCTGACCAAGACCAAGGACGAGCCGAAGGAGTTCACCGCCTTCATCGTCGAGCGGGGGATGGCCGGTTTCAAGCCCGGCCGTGAGGAGCACAAGCTCGGCCTCCTCGGTTGCGACACCGGCGAGGTCATCTTCGAAGGCTGCTTCGTGCCGGTGGCCAACCGCCTCGGCAACGAGGGCGACGGCCTGAAGACCGCCCTCAAGGCGATCAGCGAGGCCGGTCGGTCGGGCATGGCCGGGGTCTCCCTGGGCCTGCTCCGGGCGTGCGTCGAGACGGCCGGCGCATACGCCGCCAAGCGCGAGGTCTCGGGGCGGCCGCTCAATCGCTATCAGGGCATCCAGTGGAAGCTGGCCGACCTGGTCACCGACCGCGACGCCGCAACCCTTCTTTCTTACCGGGCCTGCTGGCTGAAGGATCAGGGGAAGCGGTGTGACGTCGAGATGGCCACGGCCAAGTACTTCGCCAGCGAGGCGGCCATCCGCGCGGCCAAGCTGGCGGCCGAGGTCCTCGGCGGCTACGGTTACATGGAAGAGTTCGCGACCCAGCGATATCTGAGAGATCGGCAGTTGATGATCCCCTCGGCGGGGACGTCGGACGTCATGCGGATGGTCATCGCCCGCGCGGCCACGCCCTGACCGGCTAGGAGGCCCGGCCCTTGGAGCCCTTCACCATCATCGTTTTGATCAAGCCCGTACCGGACCCGCGGAAGTCCCGCGGGTCCGTGGCCATTGACCCGGAACGGAAGACCGTCCGGCGCCAGGGCGTCCCCCTGACCATCAACCTGGCCGACCGCTACGCCCTGGAGGCCGCGGTGGCCCTGAAGGCCTCCGGTGTGGGGAAGGTCGTCGCGGTGGCCATGGGTCCGCCCGACGCCGAGGGCGCGGCGCGCGAAGCGCTGGCCATCGGGGCTGATGAAGCCTATCTGCTGAGTGACCGGCTCCTGGCCGGCTCGGACGCCGTGGCCACGGCCCGGGCGCTGGCCGCCGCGTGCCGTCGGGTCGGCTTCGGGGCCGTCTTCGCCGGGGCTGAGAGTTCGGACGCCGGCACCGGGCTGGTCGGCCCGACCATGGCCGCCCTGCTCGGTCTGCCACACGTGCCGCACTGCCGGTCGATCGCGCTTGGCGACCGGGGGTTCGAGGCCGAGGTCCGCGTGGATGGCCGCGAGGGGAGGGTCAGGGCAGGCCTGCCGGCCCTGGTGACCTTCGACCGGCTCGACCGGCCGCCCAAATCGCCCGGGTTCGCCGGGGTGGTCGCGGCCAGGAGCAAACCCTTCACCGTCTGGACCGCCGGGGACGTGGCCCTGCGCGCGGACGAGGCCGGCATGGCCGGTTCCCCGACCGTCGTCCGCGAGGTGCGCCCGGCTTCCACCGCCAAGCGGGCGGTCATCATCGGCGGCGACCCCGAGGAAGTCGCGACCAGGGTCCTGGCCGTACTCGCCGAGAAGGGAGTGCTCTCCGATGGCCGGTGACATCTGGGTGATGGTCCGGATGAAGGACGGTAAGGCGGATCGGGCCGCCCGCGACGCCATGGCCATCGCCTCGGCGATGGCCGCCAGGACCGGCGGACAGGTGGCGGCGTGGGTCTTCGGGCCTGAAGGGGAG
Source organism: Bacillota bacterium (assembly GCA_021787335.1). GTDB lineage: Bacteria > Bacillota > Sulfobacillia > JAJYWN01 > JAJZPE01 > JAJZPE01. The sequence continues at coordinate 112,163 of JAJYMC010000044.1, forward strand.
GCGCCGGCCGCGGCGTCGGAGGGCTTCGGCGGGTATGCGCCGGACCGCCTATACGTCTGTCCGCTGGGGGCCGGGGAGGATGGACCGGCCGGGCTCGGCGACGCCCTGTCGGGGCGACGGGCGGCGGTGGCCATGCTTGCGCGGACTGAAGTAGCGGAGGTCGGGGCCGTCCTCGTGCCGGAAGGGCAGCTCGCCCTCGACGCGGCCGCCGGCCTGGCCGTGGCCCTCGGAGGGGCGGTCGTGGCCCACTGCCGGGCGGTCGAGTGGTCCGGTCGGGAATGGTTGTACCTGGTGCCGGCCTTCGGCGGGCTGGCGGCCATCGCCTGCCCGGGGTCGGGGCCGCAGGTCATCTCCCTGGTCGCCGGGGCCGGGCTGGTGGGCGAGCCCGCGGAAGGCAGGACCAAGGCTCCGGAGGTCATCGCCGTCCAGGCGCCCGCGCCCTCGGACCGGGATCCGGTGGTCGCGGGAGGCCCGTCGCCCGTGGCCCTTCCGTCGGACGCCCTGGAGACCGCCCGCCTCGTCGTGGCCGGCGGCATGGGGGCCGGCGACCCTTCAGGATGGCGTCTCATCAGCGACTTCGCCGCATCCCTGGGAGCGGCCCTGGGGGCCACCCGCCCGGCCGTCGATGAGGGCTGGGCCCCGGCCGAGGCGATGATCGGCCAGAGCGGGAAGCGGGTCGAGCCGGAGGTCCTCATCTCCGTGGGAGTCTCCGGTGACCTTCAGCACCTCGTGGGCGTGGGCGAGGGAACGACGGTCATCGCCGTCAACAGCGACCCGGACGCGCCCATCTTCGGCCGGGCCGACCACGGGGTGGTCGGCGACTTCCGGCGGTTCCTGCCGGCCATCAGCCGCCGGGTCAAGTCCGGTCCGGCCGACGGGTGAGGCCGAGCTTCTGGGGGAGACGGGGGACGCTCAGCCCGACTGTGGTAAGCGTTGACAGTCGGACGAGAAGTCCCCTATAATCTTGGTATGGACCTACCGACCGGTCGGTAGGGGGCGGCGAAGACCATCCTGCCCGGCCGTAACCTCGGCCGGATCATTCCGGGAGGGCTGGACGTGGGCCATTACATCTTCTCCGATGAACACGAGCAGCTTCGAAAGTCCGTCCGCCGGTTCGTCGAGCGTGAGTTGGCTCCCTACGCCGACCAGTGGGAGGCGGCGGGGGGGTTCCCCGACGAGGTCTTCCGCAAGCTGGGCGCTCAGGGCTTCCTGGGTCTCCGGTACCCCGAGGAATACGGCGGCCAGGGCGGCGACTACTATACCGCCATCGTCCTGGCCGAGGAACTGGTCGGCGCGAAGGCCGGGGGCGTGGGCACGGCCGTGGAGGTCCACACGGAGATGGCCACGCCGCCGATCCTCAAGTTCGGCACCGACGATCAGAAGCAGCGTTTCCTGGTCCCGGCGATCAAGGGCGAGAAGATAAGCGCCCTGGCCATCACCGAACCCGAGGCGGGCTCGGACGTGGCCGCCATCCGGACGATGGCCGTCCGCGACGGGGACGAGTACGTCCTGAACGGGTCGAAACGCTTCATCACCAACGGTTGCCGGGCCGACTTCGCCGTCGTGGTCACCCGGACCGCGAAGGAAGAACACTGGGCCGGGCTGACCCTTTTCATCGTCGAGAAGGGCACGCCCGGCTTCACCGTGGCCAAGAAGCTCGAAAAGGTCGGGTTGCACAGCTCGGACACGGCGGAACTCGTCTTCGAGGACTGCCACGTGCCGGCCGCCAACCTCCTCGGCCAGGAGAACCAGGGCTTCTATCACATCATGTGGGAGCTCCAGGGGGAGCGGCTGATCGGCGCGGCCGGGGCCGTGGCCGCCGGCCAGCGGGCCCTGGACCTCGCCATCGAATACGGCACGCAGCGCCGGCAATTCGGGCGCTCGGTGGCCAAGTTCCAGGCCAACCGGCATCGGTTGGCGGAGCACGCCACGGCCCTTGAGGCGGCGCGGCAGATGGTCTACGCCACCGCCTGGCGGGTTCAGAACGGCGAGTACCCGGTCAAGGAGATCTCGATGGCCAAGGTCTTCTCCACGCGGGTCGCCTTCGAGGCCGCCGACTTCGCCCTGCAGCTGCACGGTGGCAGCGGCTACATGATGGAGAGCGAGATTCAGAGGCTCTGGCGGGACACCCGAGCCTCCCGCATCGCCGCTGGGACCGACGAGATCATGCTCGAGGTCATCGCCAAGGAACTGGGTCTCTAAAGGAACTGCGTCGAGAAGGGGGCCTGGCCGGTTGTTCCTCGACGGGGTGAAAGTGCTTGATTTCTCCCGGTTGCTGCCCGGTGGCGTGGCCTCGGCCATGCTGACGGCGCTGGGGGCTGAGGTGGTCAAGGTCGAGGAGCCCTCGGCCGGCGACTACATGCGGTCGATGCCGCCGTTCGGGCCGCGGGGGAACGTCTACTTCGAGCATCTGCACCACGGGCAGCGGAGCCTGGCGGTGGACCTCCGGGACGCCCGCGGGCGGGAGGTCCTGACCGCCCTCGCCGCCGACGCCGATGTCGTGTTGGAAAGCTTCCGCCCCGGGGTCATGGCCCGCCTTGGGCTCGGCTACGAGGCCCTGGCGGCGGCCAACCCGCGGCTCATCTACTGCTCACTGACGGCCTACGGACAGCCGGGCGACGCGATTGACGCCGACCGCTCAGAGGCCGGCCATGACCTGAACATCATGGCCCTTTCGGGGCTTTTGAGCTACCTCACCGACGGGGCCGGCCGCGTTTTGCCGCCGCCGCTACAACTGGCGGACGTGGCCGCGGGCGGGATGCTGGCCGTCACCGCCATCCTGGCGGCTTTGGTCGAGCGGTTCCGGACGGGCCGCGGACGCCGTCTGGACGTGGCCATGCTGGACGGGCTACGCGTCCTGGGTGTGCTGCAACGGGTCGAGGGGGCGGCGACCGGCCATCACCCGGCCCACGAGGAGTTGCCCCTGGCCGGCAACCTGGCGTGCTACAACGTCTACACGACGGCGGACGGGGGAGCGATGGCCCTCGGCGCCCTGGAGCCGAAGTTCTGGGCGGCCTTCTGTCAGTGCGCCGGCCGCCCCGACTGGGTCGCCCGGCAGTTCGAACCGCCGCCCGGCCAGGCCGCGCTCATCGCTGAAGTCGTCGCCTTCTTCGCCTCCCGCCCCAGGGCCGAGTGGGAGGAGTTCGGTCGCCGGGGTGACTGCTGCCTGAGCCCGGTCCTGTCACCGGCCGAGGCGGCCGTCCACCCGCTGACGCGCGGCCGGCCCAGGGACGACGCCTTCCCGGTGGCGGCCGACCCTCCGACGGCGGCCCCAGACGCGGCTTCGGCCGCGGCGTCCGGCGCCCTGCCGCCCGCGCCCGCCCTGGGCCGCGACACGGCGGCCGTCCTGCGGGGCCTGGGTTACTCGGACGATCAAATCAAGCTCTTGGCCGAAGCGGGCGTCGTCCGCCTCGGGGAGGGGAGACCGTGAACCCCGGTAAATCGGAAGAGATCCTCACGGCGGCCATCCGCCTGTTCCAGGAGAAGGGCTACCACGCCACCTCGATGCAGGACATCGCCGATGCGGTCGGCCTGCAGAAGGGCAGCCTGTATCATCACATCTCGAGCAAGGAAGAGCTCTTGGCCTGGATCGTGGCCCGGGCCCTGGCCCGCTATGTCGAGGAACTGCAGGGCATCGTCGAGTCGCGGCGCCCTGCCCGCGAGCGACTGAAAGAGGCGGTCCAGAACCACATCCGGATCATCGCCGAGAATCTCGGGATGCTGACTATCTTCCTCCGCGAGAGCGCGGCCCTCACGGCCGAGCAGCGCGAGGCGGAGGAGGAGGGCGGGCGCCGCTACCGCCAGCTCTTCGAGCGACTCATCGTCGAGGGGGTGGCCTCAGGCGATTTCCGCCCGGTCGATCCGAAGATGGCCGCCCTCTCCATCATCGGCGCCTGCAACTGGACCTATCGCTGGTACGACCCGGCCGGGGCGCTCTCCCACGGGGAGATCTCCGAACTGGTCTGGGACTACTTCTACAAAGGTCTGATCAAACACTGAGGTCATCCATGTCATCAATGTCACCGAGGTCTTCAAACATGTCCCTGGTCTCCTCGATCAAGCGAATGAAGGTGCCCACCCCGTTCCCGGTCGGCCCGGTGAACGTGTACCTCATCCCGGGCGACCCGCTGACCCTGGTCGACGTGGGGCCCCTGACCCCTGAGGGCTGGGACGGGCTCCTGGCCGGCCTGGCCGAGCACGGGACGGACATCGCCGACATCCGGCAGGTTGTCGTCACCCATCCGCACGAGGACCATTGCGGTCAGGTCGCCCGGGTGGTCGAGGCCAGCGGGGCGGAGGTCGTCGTCCACCCCGGGGCCAGGAACTTCTTCGAACACCACGAAGAGTTTTGGCGGTACCGCCAGGAGAGCTTTCGGCCGCTGATGCGGACCATGGGCGTCCCCGAGGACATCCAGGCCATCGCGGCCAAGGTCAATGAACTCTTGGCCCATTACGGCCAGACGGTGCGCGTCGACCGTTGCCCCGAGGAGGGGGAGACCGTCCGCACCGGCGTGGGAGACTTCACGGTCCTCCACACCCCGGGCCACTCGGCGGCCGCGCTCTGCCTGTGGCGGCCGCAGGACAGGCTCCTCATCGCCGGCGACACGCTGCTCAAGGACATCTCCTCGAACGCCCTGATGGAGCCGGGGGACGGCGAGAATGGCGGCGAGTACCGCAGCCTGGCCACCTACCTCGAGACCCTGCGGCGTCTGGAGGGGATGGACCTCGCGGTCATCCTGCCGGGACACGGGGAGGCCATCCACGACCACCGGCGGGTCATCCGGTCCCGTTTCGCCTTCCACGAAGTCAGGAAAGACGCCATCATGAGCCTCATCGCCGGCTCGACGGTCACAGTCTTCCAGGTCTGCCAGGGCCTCTTCCCGGACCTCGGTCCGGGCGGGCTCTTCCTGGGGCTGTCCGAAGCCTTCGGACACCTCCAGGTCCTCGAGGGTGAGGGCCGTCTGATCCGTGATCCTGACGGCGGGACGTTCACCTTCCGACGCGCGGGTTGAAGACCCCGGCCTGAAGAGGCATGGGGCATAAATGATGGGAGGGAATCGATAACATGGCTACGACCCGAGAGATCATCGCCGAGATGGAGAAAAGGCTCGCCGCGAGCCCGGCGAAGCTGCAGGGGATCAACGCGGTGTATCAGTTCACCCTGACCGGTGACGATGGCGGCAACTGGCAGGTCAAGGTCGAGGGCGGCAAGGCGACGTTCAGCGAGGGCACCCCGGACAAGGCCAACTGCATCATCACCATGAGCTCGGCCGACTTCAAGGAAATGGTGGGCGGCAAGCTCAACGCTACGGCCGCCTTCATGAGCGGGCGCCTGCGCATCGCCGGCGACATGGCCCTGGCCATGAAGCTCCAGGCCATCGTCAGCTGAGGCGGAGGACCAGAGAAGAAGGGCGGCCGGCCCCGGATGGGGCCGGCCGGACATGTCCGAACGGGAGGGATCTAGATGTTTTCCCTCGCGGGTAAGGTGGCCCTGGTGACCGGCGGCTCCCGCGGTCTGGGCCGGGCCGACGCCCTGGCCCTGGCCAGGGCGGGGGCCGACGTGGTCATCACCGACATCCTCATCGAGAGCCGGCAGGACGAGGGGACCGACCGCTATGGGCCGCTGGCCCAGATCATGCGCTCGGGCAACGTCGTCTACACCGAGAAGACGGCCGAAGAGATACGGGCGATGGGGCGCCGCTCCTTCGCCATGCGCATGGACGTCACCGACCCGGCCCAGATCCGGGAGGTCTTCGCTCGGGTCAAGGAGGAGCTGGGCGGGATCCACATCCTGGTCAACAACGCGGCCACCCTGGACCACGTCGGCCAGATCGAGAACCAGGGCGACGAGTACTGGGAACGGGACCTGAGGGTCAACCTGACCGGCTCGTTCAACTGCGCCAAGGCCGTCTGGCCGATCATGAAGGAGCAGAACTGGGGCCGGGTCATCAACATGGCCTCGGTCGCCGGGACCCTCGGCGGGTTCGGCCAGGCCAGTTACTCGGCGACCAAGATGGCCCTCATCGGCCTCACCAGGACACTGGCCCTTGAGGGGGCGCGCTTCAACATCAACGCCAACGCCATCGTCCCCGGGGTCATCGCCACGGAGGCCTTCAATTTCACGAACCCGAAGATGCGGGAGCGGATGATCGCCCGGACGGCCTTCAAGCGCCCCGGCGAGCCGGACGACATCGCCCACGCCATCGTCTTCCTGTGCAGCGAGGAAGCCAAGTATATCACCGGCGTCGCCCTCAACGTCTCGGGCGGCATCGAACTATTCACGTTCTAACTCAAGGAGGTGCAGCGGATGGCAACTGACGCTTACATCGTCGAGGCCCTGCGGACGCCGTTCGGACGGCGGCGCGGGACGCTCTCCCAGACCCGCGCCGACGAGCTGGCCGGCCTGGCCCTGCGGCGTCTGGTCGACCGGGCCGGGGTCGACCCGGCCGAGGTCGAGGACGTCATCATGGGCTGCGTCACGCCCATCGGCGAGCAGGGGTTCAACGTCGGGCGTGTGGCGACCCTGATCGCCGGCTTCCCGGTGGAGGTCCCAGGGGTCCAGATCAACCGGATGTGCGGCTCCGCCCAGCAGGCGGTCAACTTCGCCGCCCAGGAGATAATGTCGGGCCAGATGGACCTGGCCATCGGCGGAGGCGTCGAGGCCATGAGCCGGGTGGCCATGGGCTCCGACGGCGGGGAGTTCAGCTCGAAGCTGACCGATAAGTACCTCATGGTCCCGCAGGGCATCTCGGCCGAGATGATCGCCGACAAGTGGGAGTTCACCCGGGAAGACCTCGACCGGTTCTCGCTGGAGAGCCACCGGAAGGCCGCCGCGGCGCAGGACGCCGGCCGATTGGACGCCGAGCTGACGCCGGTCGAGACGACCTTCGATGGCCAACCGGTGACCCTCAGCCGCGATGAGGGCATCCGGCGCGAGACCTCCCTGGAGAAGATGGCCACCCTGCAGCCCGCCTTCAAGACGGATGGCAAGATCACCGCGGCCAACTCCAGCCAGATCTCCGACGGCGCGGCCATGGTCCTTCTGGCCTCGGAGAAGAAGGCGAGCGCCCTCGGCCTGAAGCCGAAGGCGCGCGTGGTGGCGACGGCCGTCGTCGGGGTCGACCCGACGATCATGCTCACCGGCCCGATCCCGGCCACCGCCAAGGTCCTTAAGAAGGCGGGGCTGAAGTTCGAGGACCTCGACCTCTACGAGGTCAACGAGGCCTTCGCCTCGGTTCCCCTGGCCTGGACCAAGGAATATCATGCCGACCCGGCCAAGCTGAACGTCAACGGCGGGGCCATCGCCCTCGGCCATCCGCTGGGAGCCAGCGGCGCCCGGCTGATCATGACCCTGGCCTATGAACTCGAGCGGCGCAAGGCCCGTTACGGCCTGGTGACCATGTGCATCGGCCTCGGTCTGGGCACGGCGACGATCATCGAGAGGGTCTAGGCTCAGTAACCGAACGACCGGCCGAGCTCGCGGCGGCCGGCGTCGGTGAGGACGTAAAGCCCGTCGGCCACCGCGGCGACGAGCCCCATCGCCTTCAGCTCGTCGAGGAGGGCGGTCAGCTCGGCCAGGTCCTTGATGGGCACGTAGTCGCGAAGGAGGGCCGCCGTCCAGCGGCGGTTGCCTCCGCCGATCATCCCGTGAAGGACTGACAGGCGGCGCTCTTCGAGCGTCGGGGTGCTCACGAGAAAATACACTCCTTCGGTTTTGGGCAGCGTATTGTAGAGCGGGACCCGCGTCGGCCGGGTTGCCGCCGCGGGTCTCAGACTTCGCCGGGCGCGGGCGGCCTACCTGCACCGGCGGCGCGAGGAGGAGTCCGGGTGCCCGGTCTGTTCTCGCCCCTGACCGTGAAGGGGCTGACGTTCGCCAGCCGGATCGTCATGCCGCCGATGGCCAACAACATGGCCCCGCCCGACGGTAGCGTGACCGACCGCCACATCGAGCACTACACGGCGCGGGCGGGGCACGACGTCGCCCTGATCATGGTCGAGCACTCGTATGTCCGCCGCGATGGCCGGGCAGGCGAGCGCCAACTGGGCATCTACGACGATGCGCTGGTCCCGGGTCTGCGTCGGTTGGCCACCGCCATCAAGGCGGCCGGTTCGCTGGTCGGCATCCAGATCACCCATTGTGGCAGCCGGACCACCGAGGCGGTCATCGGGCGACGTCCGCGCGGCCCGTCCGACGTCATCGTCCCAGGCGACAAAGAGGCCCCCGACCCCTTTCCCGCCGAGGAACTGCCGGATATCGTCAGGGCCTTCGGGGCGGCGGCGGTCCGGGCGGTCGAGGCCGGCTTTGACCTGGTGCAGATCCACGGGGCCCACGGCTACCTGTTGAACCAGTTCATGTCTCCGTACACGAACCACCGCGACGACGAATACGGGGGCAGCCCCGCCAATCGCCTGCGGCTACCCCTCGAGGTGGTCGACGAGCTCCGGCGGCGGGTCGGTCCAGACTACTGCCTGTCATACCGCCTCGGTTCCGACGACATGCTCGAAGGCGGGCTGCACCTGGCCAACGCCCAGTGCGCCACGCCGCACCTGGTGGCCAAGGGGATCGACCTCATCGATGTCTCCGGCGGCCTCCTCGGGTCACGGCCGCCGCATCTCCAGGGGCAGGTCGGCTACTTCGTCCCGCTGGCCGAGGGGATCAAGGCGATCACCGGGGTGCCGGTCTGCGTGGCCGGCGGGATAACCAACCCCGAATATGCCGACAAGATCATCCGGGAGGGACGGACGGACCTCGTCGCCGTGGGACGGGCGCTCCTGGCCGACCAGGCCTGGGCCCGCCGGGCGAGGGAGGCGGTCGGTGGGCGGCCGGGGTGAGGGCGCCAAACGGGCCCCGCGCTGTATGGCGCGGGGCCCTTTCGTCGTCCGCCGGCGGGGTTTGACCCGATCGGCCTAGGTCACCGGGTGCAGCTCGTGCTGGTGCCGGTGGGAGACCTCAGCCCGGCCGCCATAAAGGTCGTCGGCGATGTCGTCCAGGCCCAGCTGCTCAAGACGCTTCTGGCTGGGTTTGCCGGTGGTCAGATCCCAGTCCATGACCTCGAAGTAGTCCTCGACCAGCCGCTCGATGTCCACGGTGACGCCGGCCAGCGGCCCTTCGGTGAGCGGGGGACGCCCGACGATGCGTCCGGGGATGCGCCATTCCCGGGAGTTGACTCCTTCCCTGAGGTTGAAGGCCTGGCGGAGGTTCTCGATCCGCTCGCCGATGCTGAGCAGCTCGCCCATGCTCCAGTCGCGGCCGGTGACCGCGGTCAGGAAGGCCGGCATGGAGTGGTAGTCGATGCTCAGGAAGGAGAACATGCAGATCCCGACGTTGTTGACGACGTGCATGAGGTTGGACATGGCCCGGTGGTCCTCGCCGCGACCCTGGAAGTTGCGGCGGTCGCGTTGCGGGATATCGAACCCGGGCGGGACCATGCCCTCCGAGCCCTGGGTGTGGCGGGCCGGGGTGGGGTCGGTGGCGTAGGTCGTGCCCATCGCCGGGTCGAAGCGCGGGTCGTGCATCGGCACTTCCTGACCGCCCACCTGGATGGCGTACTTCTCGGCCCCCCGTCCTATCTTCTCGGCGGCGCGCTTGGTGCCGTCGGCCAGGATGGCGCCGAAGCCCTCGCGGCGGCCCATCTTCTCGAGGAGCTTGATGATCGTTGCGTGGTCGCCCCAGCGCAGCTCGAGGCCGTCTGTGTCCTTCTGGTCGATGATCCCTTCTTCGAAGAGGTTGATGGCGAAAGCGATGGTGCTCCCGGCCGAGATGGTGTCCAGGCCGTAGAGGTTACAGAGGTGGTTGGCCTTGATGATCGACTCCAGGTTGTCGTTGCCGCACATGGCCCCGAAGGTGCCGAGGGTCTCATATTCGGGCTTGTGGGTCTGATCGACCTTGTAGGGCCCGTCGGTCACGGAGACGATGCCGCCGCAACCGATGGGGCAGCGCCAGCAGCCGTAGCCCTTGATCTCATGCTTGTGGAGGGCGTCGCCGCCGATCTTGGCCGCCCCCGGCAGGGCCTGGGTGCCGGCCGCCGACCAGTTCCTGATCGGGGTGTCGCCGCCGGCCACCAGGGCCTCGACCAGCCCCGCGGTCCCGAAGTTGTGGAGGACGTCGTAAAGCGGTCCGCCCAGGCGGGCCAGGTAGAACTGGCGGAGTTCGGCGGCCTTCTCCGGGTCGGCCAGGGGGATCTTCTTCGTCCCGCGGGCGGCGACGGCCTTGAGGTTCTTCGAGCCCATCACCGCGCCGAGACCTGAGCGCCCGGCGGCCCGCCCGAGGTCGTTGATGACGCAGGCGATGAGGGACTTCTGCTCACCGGCCGGGCCGATGCAGGCGACGGCCGTGTCCTTGCCCATCTCCTTGCGAATGATGCCCTCGGTCTCATGGGTGTCGAGCCCCCACAGGCTGTCGGCCTCGCGGATCTCGGCCCGCCCGTCTTCGATGGCCAGATAGACCGGGCGCGAGGCCTTGCCGGTGACGATGACCCCGTCATAGCCGGCCATCTTGAGGACGGGTCCGAAATCGCCGCCGCTGTTGGCGTCGCCCCATCCCCCGGTCAGTGGGGATCTGCCGACCGCCTCATACCTCGAGCTGACGATGGCCGGGGTCCCGGTCAAAGGTCCCGTGATGAGGCCAAAGACATTCTCCGGGCCGAGCGGGTCGGCGCCGGCCGGGATGAGGTCGTAAAGGAGCCGCGCCCCGATCCCATATCCGCCGAGGTACTTCAGAAGGAAGTCATCGTCGAGGGGTTCTTCGCGGGTCCGTCCCTTGGTCAAATCGGCGTAGAGAAGCTTTCCCATGTACCCTCCGTCCATCGATCAACCACCCCCAGAAAGAGTGCCCGTTGGCCTGCCCGGTACGAGCCGGATGTCGATGGTATTCTCCCACCGACGGTCGGCGGCGTATTCCGGTGGTGGCTTGCTCGGCGGCGCGGTGGGCACACTTGAGCTTGGCGGCGAGCCGCCGGCGCACAAAGGCACGATGGGGGGATGGCCGTGTTCGCCCAACTGATGAACATCATCTGGGTCGTCCTGTTGGTATGGACCTTCCTGTATCCCTGGGAGCGGCAGCGCCGCATCGAACGGGCGCGGTGGCGGCTTCTCCGGGAGCTCGAGGTGAAGCGCGGGACGCGCGTCATCACCATGATCCATCGCCAGGAGGCCCTCAGCTTCCTCGGCTTCCCGCTGGCCCGTTACATCACCATCGAGGACTCGGAGATGGTCCTGCGGGCCATCCGCCTGACTCCGGCGGACATGCCCATCGACCTCATCCTGCACACCCCCGGCGGGCTCGTCCTGGCCGCGGAGCAGATCGCCCTGGCCATCCAGAAGCATCGCGGGAAGGTGACCGTCTTCGTCCCGCACTACGCCATGTCCGGCGGCACCCTCCTGGCCCTGGCCGCCGACGAGATAGCGATGGACGATAATGCCGTCCTGGGGCCGGTGGACCCGCAGATCGGCAGTTACCCGGCGGCCTCGATCCTCGAGGTGACGCGGATCAAGAAGACCGACGAGATCGATGACAAGACCCTCATCCTGGCCGACGTCTCGAGGAAGGCCATGCGCCAGGTCAAGGAGGCGGTCACCGACCTCCTGAAGAAGAAGCGCCCGGCCGATGAGGCCGAGCGCGTCGCCGACGAGTTGACCCGCGGGCAGTGGACCCACGATTATCCGATCACCACGGAGCAGTTGAAGGGGATGGACCTGCCGATAGCGGTCGGCCTGCCCCCGGAGGTCTATATGCTGATGGACCTGTATCCCCAGCCGCAGCCCCGGCGGCCGTCGGTGCAGTATGTGCCAATCCCCTACGACGGGGACCAGGGCCGTAGGAAGTGACGGGGACCTCACATCCTCGCGGCGGGTCGGCTCCGTCTCCAGCCCACAAGATAGAACCCGGCGATGCCGGCCAGCATGGAGACGAGGAAGAACGGACTCCCTTCCCTGACGGCGTTCAGGGCCAGCGCGATGACGAGCGGCAGGTAGACCCCGATGAGCGTGGCGACGAGGCGCCGGTCGGGCGGCGCCCGGTTTCCCCGCGGTCAGAGGTTTCTGACCATCATCACCTCGTCGTGGGACGGGCCGCCCCACGGGTCATCCAGGCCGCCGCGCAGGCGGCCGTATTCGTTGAAACGGCAGGCTCGGAAGAAGGCCTCGGCCGGCGTGCCGCCGCGGACGCTGACCGTCAGCAGGCGGGCCTGCCGTTGACGGGCGGCGGCGCTCGCCCCTTCGACGAGCGCCCGGCCGACCCCCCGCCGCTGCCACGGACCACCGACGGCGAGGTCGTCAAGGGAGGCCCGATGAGCGCGCTCCGACGAGCGGGTGTGGAAGGCCAGGAGGACATGGCCGACCACATGCCCTCCGAGGGTGGCCACCAGCCTGAGCTCTCGTCCGGTGGCGCCTCGGTCCAGACCGCTCTGGACGGAGGCCACCACGTCGAGCACCGGGCGGTGAGGGAAGAGGTGGTCCCTCAGGTCGACGGCGTCTTCGATGCGGATGGGGCGTACGGTCAGGCCGGCTGGCGAATCAGGTCCGGTGGGGAGATGGCGGCCGTCTGTGGGTGAGTTCATTGTCTGACCCTCCGCAGCTTCCCAAAAGACCCTCCAGCGTGCTAAAATGAAACGACTATGAGTTCACGGAGGAATCGACGGTGTCCAAACGCGACAGAAACAGGGAAAAGTACGCCGTCCGGCGACCGGAGCCGCGCCAGGACAACCTATCGTTCATCTTCATCATCGCCGTCGGTCTGCTCTTGGCGGTGGGCATCGGAATCATGATCGGGATGACCATCGAGGGGGTGCGCGATCGGACCGCCGCGCCGCCGACTAACCAGACAGGCTCTGACCCAGCGGCGCAGATTGCCGCGTTCCAGGCCCAGGTGGCCAAGAACCCGAACGACGCCCAGGCCCTCTACGACCTCGCCGACGCCCTGAATACTCAGGCCCTGAAAACACAGGGCGACTTCACGACGGCAATAGGATACTATGAGCGGGCCCTGGCTTTAAGGCCGAACGACCTGAACATCATGACCGACCTCGGGACGGCCTACTGGTACTCGGGCGACCCCGACAAGGGGCTGGACACTTACGCCAAGGTCCTGAAGATCGACCCGAAGTTCCCGAACGCCATCTTCAACAAGGGCGTCGTCCTCTTGGAGGGGAAGAAGGATAAGGCTGGAGCGGCCCAAGCTTTCCAGTTGTACCTGCAGCTCTATCCGAACGGAGATGGCGCGGCTAAGGCAAAGGAATTGCTCCAGCAGACCAAGTAAAGAGACATCGAGGCGCGAATACTGAACAGAGACGCCCGTCCCCTCGTGGGGGCGGGCGTTCGTTCGTTTAGCGGCCGGGCATTCCGGCCACATTAGGGGCATGAAGCGCGTGCAGACCATGACCGTCACCGCGGGGCAAGAGAAAGAAGGCCTCCGCCGAGCCGTCGGCGTCTGGGGCTCGTTCACCTGGGGCTACGCCGACGTCGGGGCCGACGTCTACGTGGCCCTCGGCCTCGTCATGGGGGCGGCCCACGGGGGGACCCCGGCCGCCTTCGCCATGACCGGCCTCATCTACCTCTTCATCGGCCTGGCCTACACGGAACTGGCGGCGACCTACCCGGTCGCCGGCGGGGGGCAGTATTATACCCTGCGCGGCCTGGGGGACTTCCTCGGCTTCACGTCCGGTTGGGCCCTGCTCCTCGACTTCACCATCGACGTGTCGCTCTTCGCCCTGTCGGCGGCGGGCTACGTCAACTTCTTCTTCCCGGCCCTGCAGAAACAGCCGTGGCTGGCCATCGAAGCGATCGCCGGGATCGGCTTCCTCATCTTCCTCAACCTGCGGGGCATCCGGGAATCATCGCGGATGAACGAGGTCTTTTGCGCCGTCGACATGGTCAACGAGTCGGTCATCATCCTCTTCGGCTTTCTCTTCGCCTTCAACCCGGAGCTCTTCACCTATCAGTTCATCCACCAGTTCCCGTCGCGGCACGACTTCCTCTACGGGGCGTCCATCGCCATCATCTCCTTCGTCGGCCTGGAGTCCATCTCCCAGGCGGCCGAGGAGACGCTGCGCCCGGCGACCATCGTCCCCCGGACGTCGCTGGCCCTCATCTTCACCGTCCTCATCTACGCCCTCAGCTTCTCCGTCCTCAGCCTGGGGATCCTCCCCTGGCAGGTCATCGCGGCCAATCAGGGTGACCCGGTGGCCGTCCTGGCCAAGCACATCCCGATCATCGGCTTCATCGCCGGGCCGTTCACCGCCCTCCTGGCGGCGACCCTCGTCTTCGCCTCGGCCAACACCGGGGTCATGGGCTACTCCCGAATCACCTGGTCGATGAGCAACTTCCGCCTGCTTCCGAAGTGGTTCTCGGCCATCCACCCGGTCCACAGGACGCCGTACCGGACCATCCTGGTCTTCTCGATGATCGCCATCGCCGAGGTCATCCTGGCCTCGCTGTCGGCCAATGCCTATGACACCCTGGCCAACATGTACGCCTTCGGCGCCGTGACCGGCTACATCCTGGTCCTCACGTCCCTCATCCACCTGCGCTTCGCCGACCCATACTCGCCGCGTCCATACAAGGTGCCCTTCAACGTCACCGTGAACTACCGAGGCCGGCGCGTGGCCGTGCCCATCATGGGCTTCCTCGGCCTGTTCGGGAGCATCTTCATCTGGGCCCTGGTGGTGGCGACCCACCGTATCGGGCGGATCGCCGGCCCGGCCTGGATCCTCCTGGGGTACATCGGCTACTTCGTCTTCCGCAAGGCCGACGGGTTGCCGGTGTTCGGCAACATCAAGCGGGACTGGGAGGCGGAGCAGATCCGGGTCCTGTCCGCGGCCGGGGAGGAATCCATCCTCAAGGCCTACCAGGACGCCCTGGCCAAGCGGGACCGGGAGCTGGCCGCGAAGGGTGGCGGGGAAGAGGGCGGGGGAGAGGGCCGGAGCGGGAGCGGGAGTGGGGGCGGCAGAGAGGAAAACGGCTGACCAAGGGCGAACCTTTAAACCCGCCTTGACCCGCGGGTTTTGTTTTTTGTCCACGGCTGGCGGGCCTGTCCAAAGCAGGTTATAATTAGGCGGGACCCCAGCTCGGAGAACATGTCGAAAGGGTGGCTGGTATGGGGAAGGGAGGTCTGACCTGGCGGTGGTTCTGCGCCGGGCTCGCCCTCGTGGCCCTCACAGGCCTCGTGGTTGGCTGCCGGCGCGCGCCGGCGGCCGGGGCGTCCATCACCCTGGCCGGCTCGACCTCCGTGCAGCCGTTCGCCGAGCTTCTGGCCGAGGACTACATGTCCAAGGGGGGCAAGCAGTCCGTCAACGTCCAGGGTGGCGGCTCCAGTGCCGGGATTCAAGCGGCCGAGACCGGGGCGGCCCAGATCGGCATGTCCTCCCGCGAACTCAAGCCGGATGAGAAAGCGGTCCTGTACCAGTTCCCCATCGCCCACGACGCCATCGCCATCATCGTCAACCCCACGAACCACCTCGACGGCTTGACCAGCGCCCAGGTCCGCGGAATCTTCTCGGGGGTCATCCGGAACTGGAAGGACCTCGGCGGCCCGGACAAGGCCATCACCGTCATCAGCCGCGAAGAGGGCTCCGGTACCCGGGGTTCCTTCGACGAGATGATAATGAAAGACGCCGAGGTCTCCCCGGCGGCGCTCGTCCAAGACTCCAACGGCTCGGTCCGGGAGACCGTGGCCGGCGACCCGTACGCCATCGGCTATCTCTCCCTCGGCCTCGTTGACCCGCGCGTGCGGGCGGTCAAGCTGGATGGGGTGGAGGCGACCCTGGCCACCGCCAGGTCCAAGGAGTACCCGGTGGTTCGGCCGTTCCTTTTCCTGACCAAGGCCGAGCCCACCGGCACGGCCAAGGATTTCATCGACTACGTCCTGAGCCCGGAGGGGCAGAAGATACTGCTCCGCGAGGGCCTGGTGCCGGTCGACCCGAACGTCGGCCAGTAGGCCTGGAGGCGACCCCATGTCCGAGGAAGGACGTGTGACCCGGGAAGGGCACCCAAAGCGCGGGCGGCGGCGGGCCGGCCTCAGTGAGCGCGGCGTGGAGCGCGTCCTCACCGTGGTCGCCCTGTCGGCCATCGGCGTCCTCGGCCTGATCACCGTGTTCATCTTCATCGGCGGTCTGCCGGCCATCGCCAAGACCGGGCTGTGGGCCTTCGTCTCCGGCCACAAGTGGGCCCCGGGGCGAGGCGTCTTCGGCATCTTCCCGATGATCATGGGCTCTCTGTGGGTGACCATCGGCGCCCTGGCCATCGGCGTCCCGCTGTCCCTGGCCTGCGCCATTTTCCTGGCCGAGGTGGCCCCGCCGAAGACGGCCCGGGTGATCAAGCCGGCCATCGAACTCCTGGCCGGCATCCCGTCGGTCATCTATGGGTTCATGGGCCTGGTCATCCTGGTGCCGCTCATCCGCACCCACCTGGGCGGCCCCGGGTTCTCCGTCCTGGCCTCGTCGGTCGTCCTCGGGATAATGATCCTGCCGACGGTCATCAGCATCTCCTACGACGCCATGAAGGCCGTTCCCGAGGCCTACCGCGACGGCTCCCTGGCCCTCGGGGCCACCAAGTGGCAGACCATCGTCATGGTCCTCCTGCCGGCCGCCCGCTCGGGGATCCTGGCCGCGATCATCCTTGGGATGGGCCGGGCCATCGGCGAGACGATGGCCGTCATCATGGTCGCCGGCAACGCCACCATGGTCCCCGGCTCCTTGCTGGACCCGGTCCGCACGCTGACCAGCAACATCGCCCTGGAGATGGGCTACGCCGCCGGGACGCACCGGGCGGCCCTCTTCGGGACGGGGGTCATCCTCTTCGTCATCATCATGCTGCTGTCTATTCTCGCCAGCTTCACCACCACCGCCAGGGGCAAGGCCAAGGTGAACCCCAAGCCATGAACAACCGCGCCATCGTCGCCCACAAGGTCGCTGTCGGAGTGCTCTGGGCCAGCGCCGTACTGACTCTCGGCATCCTCGTCTTCATCCTGGCCTATATCCTCTACCACGGCCTGCCCGTCCTGTCGTGGTCGTTCATCAGCCAGTCCCCGACGGAGATGGGGCGCAGCGGGGGCATCCTGCCGACCATCGTCGGCACCTTCGCCCTGACCATCCTGGCCCTGGCCATCGCCACGCCCCTCGGCGTCGGCACGGCCATCTTCCTGACCGAGTACACGCGGCCGGGGCCGCTGACCCGGGTCGTCCGCTTCGGGGCCGAGAGCCTGGCCGGGGTACCCTCGATCATCTTCGGCCTCTTCGGGTTCATGTTCTTCGTCATTTACCTGGGCCTCGGGTGGTCCATCCTGTCGGGGGCCCTGACCCTGGCGGCGATGATCCTCCCGACCATCATCCGGACGTCCGAGGAGGCCATCCGGGCGGTGCCGGACTCGTACCGTGAGATCAGCTTCGCCCTGGGCGGCACGCGCTGGCAGACGGTGACCCGGGCGGTCCTGCCGTCGGCCTTGCCCGGCATCCTCACCGGGGTCATGCTCGGCATGGGTCGCAGCATCGGAGAGACGGCGGCGGTCATCTTCACGGCCGGATCCACCCTGCGCCTGCCGACCTCGGTCACGGACCCGGTGCGGACGATGGCCGTCCACTTCTACATCCTCGCCCGCGAGGGCATCTCGATGCCCAACGCTTACGGCACGGCGGCCATTCTGGTCATCTCAATCCTGGCGGTGAACTTCGTGGCCTATTGGCTGATGCAGCGGTTCATCGCCCGTCACTCGTAGGGGGCGGCCATGACCAACGGCGGTCCGCCCAAACTGGCGGCGAACGGACTCAGCTATCATTACGGGGACCTGCAGGCCCTGCGGAACGTGACCCTCGAGGTCCAGCCGAACGACCTCCTGACGATCATGGGCCCGACGGGCAGCGGGAAGACCACGCTCCTCCGGGCCTTCAACCGCCTCAACGACATGCTGACGGGGACGAGGATGACCGGTCGGCTGGACATGGACGGACTCGACCTCTATGGCCCGGAGACCGACCCGGCCGAGGTCCGGCGGAGGATCGGGATGGTCTTCGCCCTGCCCATCCCGCTGCCGATGTCCATCTACGACAACGTCGCCTACGGCCCGCGGCTGCACGGCGTGACCAGGAAGGCCGAACTCGACGAGGTCGTCGAGAAAGGGCTGCGCGACGCCATCCTCTGGGATGAAGTCAAGGATCGTCTGGTCGACTCGGCCCTGCGGCTCTCGGGCGGGCAGCAGCAGCGCCTGTCCATCGCCCGCGTTCTGGCTGTGGAACCGGAGGTCATCCTCCTCGATGAGCCGACCTCCGGCCTCGACCCCATCTCCACCCTGCGCATCGAGGAACTCCTGAAGCAGTTGCGGGAGCGCTACACCATCGTCCTCGTGACCCACAACCCCCAGCAGGCCGCCCGGGTCGGGGAGCGGGTCGCCTTCTTCTACCTCGGTGAGCTGGTCGAGACAGGGCCGAGCCAACGGGTCTTCACCCGGCCGCTCGACCGGCGGACCGAGGACTACATCTCTGGCCGTTTCGGCTAGACCGGCCCCACGCCCGGCAAGGAGGGCGCCTTCTTGGCCATCCGACAACCCAACGAACTTCATCCCAAGGTCGAAGTGAAGGACCTGGACCTCTACTACGGTCAGCACCAGGCCCTCAAGAAGGTCAGCCTGACCTTCTACGCCAACCAGGTGACGGCGATCATCGGACCCTCCGGGTGCGGGAAATCGACCCTCCTCCGGTGCCTGAACCGGATGAACGACACCATCCCCGGGATCAGGGTCGAGGGCCGCGTCGCCCTGGACGGGACGGACATCTACGGCCGGCGGCAGGATCTGACCCGGCTGCGGAAGTCCGTCGGGATGGTCTTCCAGCGTCCCAACGTCTTCCCTTTGTCCATCTTGGACAACGTCGCCTACGGGCCGAAGGTGCATGGACTGAAGGACCGGGCCCGTTTATCCGAAATAGTGGAAAGGAGCCTCGCCGCGGTGGGGCTGTGGGGCGAGGTCCGCGAACGACTCAACGTCTCGGCCCTGGAGCTATCGCTGGGGAACCGCCAGCTGCTCTGCCTGGCCCGGCTCGTCGCCGTCGAGCCGGAGGTCATCCTCCTCGACGAGCCGGCCTCGGCCCTGGACCCCATCTCCACTCTGCGGATCGAAGAGCTCATGCGGGAGCTGCAGAAGGAATACACCATCATCATCGTCACTCATAACATGCAGCAGGCCGCCCGGGCCTCCGACCGGACCGCCTTCATGCTCAGCGGCGAACTCGTCGAGTATGGCGAGACCCGCCAGATCTTCACCAACCCACGCGACACGCGCACCGAGCGTTACGTCACAGGTAAACTCTGACCCGTCTCCCGGACCGGCCACCGACCCGCCGGCCAGGGTGAGACGGAAGCCCTCAGGGGCGGCATACTATAGAGGGTCGGTTTTCAAGGGGGTAGTCCGCTTGTCCGTGCGGGAGAGTTTCGATCGGGAACTCCAGGTGCTCCAGAAGGACCTGCTGAAGATGGGGATGGTCGCCGAGGACATGGTCCACAAGGCCTTGCAGGCCCTGGCCAACCGCGACGCCGCCCTGGCCGACACCGTCCTCGCCATGGACGACGACGTCGACCGCCTCAATCTGGATATCGAGTCCCGGTGCCTGCAGCTCATCGCGCTTCAGCAGCCGATGGCCAAGGACCTCCGGACCATCGCCGCGGTGATGAAGATCATCACCGACGTCGAGCGGGTCGGAGACTACGCCGTGGACATCGCCAAGGAGTCCGTCAAGCTGGCCGACCGGCCGCTCTTCAAGCCCCTGGTGGACATCCCGAGGATGGCCGAACTGGTCAAGAAGATGCTCCGGGAGAGCCTCGAGGGCTTCGTCACCCGGGACCTGAACCTCATCCACCAGATGATCCGCCACGACGACGACGTGGACCACCTCTACAAGTACCTCTTCGATGAGCTGATGCAGTTCATGGAGAAGGACCCCAAGCTGGTCTATCAGGCCCTCCACCTGTTGATGATCACGCGGAGCCTGGAACGCATCGCCGACCACATCACCAACATCGGCGAGCGGGTCATCTATATGGAGACCGGCGAGATGAAGGAGCTGCACGCATAGGGCTGCGGAGTCCGTACTGAATGGCAAGAAGCCCGGCTGCCAACGCGGTCGGGCATTCCCGTGTTGACATAAGGCGACCATTCCGGGGCTTGAAACACCTGCGTAGATGGGGCCTTGGTGCTAGCCTTGGGAAAAAGTTCATGGTATGCCACCGGCGGGGCGGGTGAACCATAGCTCCAGAAAGAATGGAAAGTGAGGTGACATGAATGGGCACTGGCTCTAGGAGCAACAAGGCTCTCGTCCAGGGGGCTCGCCCCGCGCTCGATAACTTCAAGTATCAGGTGGCGAACCAGATCGGGGTGAATCCCCCGCAGGACGGGTACTGGGGCGACCTTCCGGCCCGTCAGTGCGGCGCGGTGGGTGGCCACATGGTCCGTAGCATGATCCAGATCGCCGAGCAGAGCCTGGCTGGTGGTGGGGCCGGCGCGGTTGGCGCCGCCACCTTCACCGGGACCCGGACGGCTGCTGGGACGACCCCCGGGACAACGACCCGCCGGTAGGACATCCGGTCAACGCTGAGATGGTGAAGCTTTAGGAGAGCAGCAGCGCTGCTCTCCTTTTCATTGGCGGCGGGAGCAGGTCGGGGCCGCGCGGGGCCGGGCGGGGCGAAGGGCGGCTTGACCGCCCGGCCGCGGGAAGGGTATGATTTCCGGGAAAGGACAGGCAAGACCGAGGGGAGTGGGGGCGTCTTGGGCCATCCCGACCTGGATGAGATGAGCCGGCTTCTGGCCCGGTTGGCCGACCAGGCTCAGGCTCTGGCGGCCGGCGTGACCGAGGGTCGCGCCGAGCCCGGCCGGGCCCTTTTGGCCGCCTTTCGCCTGGAGCGGCGGGCGCGGGCTCTGGGCCGTCGCCTGCGGGCCTGCCCCGACCCCGAGGATCCGGCTGCGAAACGCCTTCTCGTCGCGGCCGAGGAGACCGCGGTCCTGCTCACCGCCGCGGTCAAACGATTGCGGGCTCAGGTGGCCGTTAAGGACCGCGCCGAACGGGGAGAATAAGCGCCAGACGAGGATGCCGGCCCGAAGGCGGCCGGCGGGAGGGATGCCAGGATGGCGCGGCGAAAGAGGCCCCTTGTCGAAGGATCGCAAGATTTCCTCGAAGAACTCAGGCAGGCCACCTTGAGGGAGGTTTCGCGGCCGCTGCCGGAGGCCAGGCGGCGTTACCGTCCGACCGGCGAGCGGGCCCTGGACCGGATGTTCGAGGCCGCGGCGCGGGTCGCCGAACGCCACCGCCGGGGCGAGCCACGGTGAATGATGAGGGGAGCAGAGACTTTGCCTCTGCTCCCCGATTTTCGCGGTCGCTGTCTGCAGCAGTGACGGGAGTCCGCCTACTTCAGGCCCTTGACGTCGATGAGCCCGGTGGTCGCGTTGAGGACGTGGCAGGAGTTGCAGTACCCCTTCAGCTTCGGACTGAAGGTCTGCGAGTTCAGGTGGACCTTGTGGATCCAGGTCTCGAACGGCTTGGCCCCATTCTTCCCTGGCGCGCCGTGGCACGTGTCGCAGTCGGTCACGGTGGCCGTCGCCGGGAGCGGGACGTGGTTGGGGTTGGCTTTCTTGGCCTCGGCTGGGAGGGTGTAGTCTTTGTCACCCTCCTTCTTATGGCAGTCAGCGCAACCGTTGGGGGCCACGTCCGGGGGCGGAATCTGGACCACCGGCTTCTCGACCACCTGGGGCGGGGCCGGCGGCGCCTTGGCGCAGGCCGTGGCCAGCAACGCGGCCGACGCCAAGCCCAGGATGACCAACGCCACGCGGCGGAATTTCCTGTTCGTCATGGGCTCCCTCCTTCTTCGTGAGTTTCAAAGCGTCAGAAGTAGTATGACCTTGCCCTGGAGGATTATTAGCCTTGGCGAGGGCGAATAGCCAGCGGACGGGCTTTATGTCAACGGCAGAAAGGCGATGGGATCTTGACACGCTGGGTGGCTGGGATCGATGCCGGCGGCACGAAGACGACGGCGGTCCTGCTCGACGTCGACGGGCACGGCGCCGGCGTCGGGCGCGGCGGGCCGGCCAACGCGGTCTTCGTGCCGCGGGCGACGGCCGTGGAATCGCTCCGCCACGCCATCTTGGAAGCCGCTCAGGGCGCGACCGCGCCATCCGCGCCGTCCGGGCCGGTCGAGTCGTCCGGGGGGTTCGGGTTGGCCGCCATCAGGGCCGGCATGCCCGGACCGCCGGGTGTGCTCGAGGAGGTCGTGAACGGGCTGCCTTTCGCGGTCGGGTCGGCGCTCAATCTTGGCGAAGACCTGACGTCGCTGGTCGGGGCGCGCCTGACCGAATCCGGCGTCATCGTCGTCGCCGGGACCGGTTCACGAGCGGCGGCCATCACCGTCGACGGCCGGCACTTCACCGCCGGCGGGTGGGGCAGCGTCTTCAGTGACGAAGGCAGCGCCTACGCCATCGGGGCCGCCGCTCTGTCCGCCGCGCTGAAGGACGCGGAGGGCCGGGGCCCGGCCACCGTCCTCGGGGAGCGGATCAGGGAAGCGTGGCGCTTGGACACCCTGCGGGGCGTGGTCTCGCGGGTCTACGGAGCGCCCGACCGGCGGGGCGTGGTGGCCTCTCTGGGGCCGATCGTGGCGGCCGCGGCCGCGGCCGGCGACGAGATGGCCCGGGCCATCCTCGCCGCTGCGGCGCGGGACCTGGCCGAACTGGCCGCGGCGGTCGTCCGAAAGGCGGGGCGCGAGGCCCTGGGGACGCCGGCCGAGGTGTTCGGCGTCGGCGGGGCCTTCCGCGCGGGTCCCGCCCTGACGGCGCCCCTGGAGGCCCATCTGGTGAGTCTGATTGGCCCGGTGAGGCTCCGGCGGCCGCGTCTCGAGCCCGCGGTCGGGGCCGCGCTTTTGGCCGCGAAAGCAGCGGGCGGGTCGTGGACCGGAGACCTGGTGGCCGCGGTCGAGCGGCTGGCCCAGGTCCATGGGCTGGTCCCGGACTGGCCGGAACCGCCTCCAGCTTTTGCCCCCGGAGCCTTTATGTTATAATCAGGGATAGCTATCGGGGGCTCGGAGCGGTTCTCGAGTCCCCGCATTCACGCCAAGAGGGGGCGGCCGATGGGGCGCTTTCCTGACCTACAATCGATCATCCTGAGTCTCCCTGGGCTGCTCATCGCCCTGAGTTTTCACGAATACGCCCATGCCCGCGCGGCCACGGCGCTCGGTGACGACACGCCAAGGCTGATGGGCCGGCTGACCATCGACCCTCTGGCGCATCTGGACCCGCTGGGTACTTTGATGATGCTTCTCGGCGGGTTCGGTTGGGCGAAGCCGGTCCAGTTCAACCCGGTGCACCTGCGCGGTAACATGCGGCGGAGTTCGATGTTGGTCGCCCTGGCCGGCCCGGCGATGAACCTCCTTCTCGCCTTCGTCATCTATACCGGCCGTGGGTTGGCCCTTCGCTTCCTGCCCAACGGCCTATCCGAGGCCCTCGACGGAATCATCACCGAGGCCGCGTGGCTCAACGTCGCCCTGGCCGTCTTCAACCTCATCCCCATCCCGCCCCTGGACGGTTCGTGGGTGTTGCAGGCCATCGTGCCGTGGCAGGCCAGGCGCGGCCTGGACAACCTGCAGCGGGTCGGGCCGGGACTGCTCATCCTCCTGGTCATCAGCGGCGCCATCTCGTTCGTCCTGATGCCGGCGGTCATCGCCGTCAACAGCGTTCTCATCTGGGTCAGCGCGGTCATCACCGGGCTCTGAGGCCGGTGGCCGCGGTCATCACCCGGCTCTGAGGCCGGTGGCCAATGAAAGGAATGGTATCCTTGCCCCGCAAGAGGATCATGAGCGGCATGCGGCCCACCGGTCGGCTGCACCTCGGCAATTACCTGGGAGCCCTTGAGAACTGGGTCCGGCTGCAGGACGAGTACGAATGCTTCTTTTGCGTCGTCGACTGGCACGCCCTGACGACGGGGTACGAGGACACCTCGGACATCCGCGCGAACATCCGCGAGATGGCCGTGGACTGGCTATCGGCCGGGCTGGACCCCGAGCGGTCCACGTTCTACGTCCAATCGCGGGTCAAGGAGATCGCCGAGCTGCACCTGCTCCTGTCGATGGTCACCCCGGTCTCCTGGCTCGAGCGCGTGCCGACCTATAAGGACCAGCTGCAGCAGTTGGCCGCGAAGGACATCAACACATACGGCTTCCTCGGCTACCCGCTCCTGCAGACGGCCGACATCGTCATCTTCAAGGCGGACTTCGTGCCCGTCGGCGAGGACCAACTGCCGCACCTGGAACTGGCCCGCGAGATAGTCCGGCGGTTCAACAACTTCTATGGACCCATTTTCCCGGAGCCTCAGCCCAAGCTGAACCAGGTGACCATGCTTCCGGGGATCGACGGCCGCAAGATGAGCAAGAGCTACGGTAACGACATCTCGATGGCGGCCGCGGCCGAGGACATCAAGAGCCGGGTCGACATGATGATCACCGACCCGGCCCGCATCCGGAAGAGCGACCCGGGGCATCCCGAGGTCTGCACCGTCCACAGCTTTCATGGCGCTTTCAGCCGGGACGAGCTGGCCCAGATCGAACTGGATTGCCGGGCCGGACAGATCGGCTGCGTCCAGTGCAAGCGGAACCTGACCGCCCGCCTGCAGGCGGTCATGGCCCCGCTGCAGGAACGCCGGAGCCGCTACATCGAACGGCCCGAACTGGTCGACGAGATCCTCGCGGCCGGGTCCGAGAAGGCCCGCCGAGTCGCGGCGGCCACCATGGAACAGGTCCGCGCGGCCATGCGCATCTAGTCGAGAACGCGGGCACGGGCTGCCGTTTCAGAGAGCGGAGGAGCGAGCCTTGGACAGAGCCCCGGGAGACCAGCCGTACCAACTGCATCTGCCCGCCTTCGAGGGGCCCCTCGACCTCCTCCTCCATCTCATCAAGCAGGAGCAGTTGAACATCTACGATATCCCCATCGCCCTGGTGACTGAACAGTACCTGGCCTACCTGGCGACCATGCAGGAACTGAACCTCGACGTCGCCAGTGAGTTCCTGGTCATGGCGGCGACGCTCCTGGCCATCAAGGCGCGGATGCTCCTGCCCAAGCCGGAGAAGACCGAGCCGGCCGAGGGCGAGGAGGAGGCCATCGATCCGCGTGAGGCCCTCATCGCCAGCCTCCTCGAGTACCGGCGATACAAGGAGGCGGCCGAGAGGCTGAAGGAACTGGGAGACCTTCAGGCCCTCCGATTCTGGCGGCCGCCCGCGGAACTCCCCCCGATGCCGCCGGGGATCTCCCCTGAGGTCACCCTGAACGACCTCGTGGCGGCGTTCCGCCAGGTGGTCGAGAGCCTCGTGCCGGAGGAGCCGGCGACCATCAGGCGGGACGAGATAACCCTCCGTGACAAGATGCGTCAGGTCCTCCGCCGCCTGGCTTCGTCCAGGCGGGGCCTGAGCTTCGGTCAGATCCTCGGCCCCACCCCGTCCCGGTTGAACGTCGTCATCTCCTTCCTGGCCGTCCTCGAACTCATCCGGCTGCGACGGGTCATCGTCCAGCAGCCGATGCCCTTCGGCGAGATGATCGTCTACTACCGGCACGTCGAGTAGAGGTGCTAGCGTGAGTCAACCAATGAATGAGCCGATGGCTAACCCAAGAGCCGCCCTGGAGGCGTTGCTCCTGGCGGCGCCCGCGGCGGCCCGCGTCGAGAACCTGGCTGAGGCCCTGGGTCTCGAGGCGGGAGCGGTCGAGGCTCTCCTGAACGAGTTGGCGGGGGAGTACGACCGGACGGGGCGGGGGTTTGCGCTTCAGGCCGTGGCCGGGGGCTATCGCCTGGTGACCCGGCCCGAGTTCGCCGTGGCCGTCAACCGCTTCCTCAAGGGCCCGGCGCTCCCCACGTTGACCACGGCGACCCTGGAGACCCTCTCCATCATCGCCTACCGGCAACCGGTAACCCGGCTCGACATCGAGGCCATCCGCGGGGTCCGGGTCGACAAGGCCCTCTCGACCTTGCTCGAGCGCGGCATGATCAGGGAACTCGGGCGCAAAGAAGGGATCGGGCGGCCGATCCTGTATGGGACGACGCCGCTCTTCCTCGAGCATTTCGGGCTGGCTGGCCTCGGTGAACTGCCCGGTCTCGAGGACGCGGCCCCGGCGGACGGGTCCGCGGAAGCCGCGGCGGGGCAGGACGCGGAGGGACCGGGCGAGGCGGCGGAAGGAGCCGAGCCGAAAGCGGAGGCGGAGGCGGCCGAACCCCCGGACGAGGCGGAACCAAAGGACGAGCGATGAATGAAAGACCCGGGCCGGCTGCGGCTCGGGCTTCTTCGTCTTGTCGTAATATCCTTTTTTCTCGCAAAGCGACCATCAACGCCCCGATGATGCTTTCTCCCGGCCTAGTGCTCATACTTACTATCGCCTAATAGCAGGCACAATACAGACAGGGATTTCAACTACTCGTATTGAACCCAAGCTGCCAGGAGGGGTGCATTTGCGTTTTGACCACCTGACACATCATGTGCCGGACCTGGCTGCGGCAATGAGCGACTACACTGATCTCGGCTTCTCTATGAAATTGGTTGGGTCTGACTCGGTCGGCGGCACACGGATTGCTTTCTGTCGCAACGGGCGCAGTTACTGGGAGCTAATCGGTGTTGACGACATGCTGGCATTTGAACGACAACAGGCGCAGCGCCAGGAGCGGTATCCTGACCTCATTTTCTCAATAGTGGACGCAGTTAAGGGCGGAGGCGGGGTGACCTCGTTCGCGGTAGAGGTTGCAGACCTCGATGCGGTGGTCGGTCGGTTGCGGGCCGCGGGATTGCCAATTGCAGAACCAGTGAGGCGTGGTCGTCAGGAGGAAAGCGGCAAATGGACCTGGGCGATGGCCGGGCTAACAGGAGGCCCTGCCTGGTTACCATTCTTTATTGAGTATGCGGTACCAGGGGACCAGCGGCTGGCCGCACTCCCGATGTCATCATGGAGGATTAACCATCTGATTATAGAGACGCAACAGCCTTTGGCTGGCGGTCAGACGCTCTCGGCCCTGCTTGGACTCGAACTGTGTCACGTTGAATCAGAGCGGTGGGTGGTTCCCCTCCCCGGTGCCACAGTCCACCTGGTACCAGGAAATGCTGAACGTATTACGACCGTGGTGCTGAGCGGGGCCCCGGGGCTGGCCAGGGACATTTCAGGTTTACGTCTGGCTGGGACCAACTAAGTCCACACAACAAATGCCAAGACGCTGAGAGCCATTGATGCCGGTTATCCTGGCCGGGTCAATGGTGCCCGAAGCAGAAACAGTGAGAGCCTGTATGCCCTATGCAACGAGGGATACAGGCTCTTTGAAAAAACAACGGCCCATTCTTGCTGGCTTATACTAGCTGCCGGCGCCGTCGATGTACACGTCATGGACCGGGTACGCATGTGCCTGATCCGCATACCAATTGATGGGATACTACGTCTTTCTGGGGAAACTAGGACGCGCGGGGGGAGGTGGGTCCGACGCTCGTGCTGGTCTGGGCCGCCGTCATCGCGGCGACCCTCGCCGTCCTGCTCAACCAGTGGATCGAGGTCCGGCTTCACTACCGCTGGGGGGGCCTCTCCGGGGGTCTGGAGGTGGTCGTCTCCGGCTTCGGCGGGCGGTCGGTCTACCGTTCGACGAACATCTTGCGGGAACCGGTAGCCAGCGCCAAGGCGGTCGCGGCGGGGACGGACCCCATGGCCGTGATGACCCTCCATGCAGGCCTCGAGCGTCTCCACGAGGTGGTGGACACAGTCCGGCAGGCCGTGGCGGACTACCGGGCAGCCATTGAGTACCTGGAGACGCGGGCCGTCCGCACCCGCATCGAGGCCAACCTGGCCATCGGCACGGGGGAGGCGGCCTCCACGGGCATCATGGCCGGTGTGGGGTGGGCCGCCCTGGGCACCCTGGCGGTGCAGCTCCAGAGGAACCTCCCGGAGGGCTCAGCCAGCCCGGTCTTCAAGGTCTTCCCGGACTATCGCCGAAGGGTCTTCGAGGCCAGCCTGGACTGCATATTCAAGGTCCGCGCAGGCTATATTATTGGCGCCGCGTTGCGCCTGTTGCGGACCAACCGGCGGCGGACTGTGCGGGCGAGGAGTGGTTTGAATGGCCGAGCATCCCATCCAAGGCCTGATGAAGACGGCCATGGAGAGTATCAAGGACATGGTCGACGTGAACACCATCGTCGGTGATCCGGTGCAGACCCAGGACGGTCACGTCATCGTCCCGGTCAGCCGGGTCGCGTTCGGCTTCGCCGCCGGCGGTGGGGAGTACTCCGGCGCGGGCGTCGGAGCCAACGGCGAGGACGGTGGCGACGATGGCGGGAACAGCGGTGGCAGCAGCGGTGGCAACAGTGGGGGCGGGTCCGAGGGCAAGCTGCCCTTTGCCGGAGGGAGCGGCGCCGGCGTGACCATCCAGCCGATGGGCTTCCTGGTCGTCGGGAACAACGGCGTCCGGATGCTCTCGGTCGACGGGCGGGCCATCTTCGACCGGCTCATCGACGTGGCCCCGCAGATGATCGGCGAGTTGCGCGGGCTGATCGGCGGTGTCGCCCAGTCGGCCGGCGGCGGCCTGGCCGGGACTGACGAGGCCCAGAGAGCCGGCGGTGAAGCGCCGGCGGTGAAGCGCCCGGCCCGGGACTATCGCGTCTGACCGGGCGGGGGCTGTTCCGGGGCCACGCCGACCGCCTGCGATAGGGTTGCCGGAGCCTTTGCCGGACGGCCATTGGCCGTCCGGCGGCTTATGGGGGGATGAGCGACGGCGAGACGAAGCCCGATCCCGATAGGTTGGCTTGCGGTTGTCATGACCGGGCTCCTGGCCTTCGTCTGGCTTGGTGGGCCGCTCTTTGGCATGGCCTCCGCGTCGCCGTCGGAGCCGGCGGCGGCGCGGGCCACATCATCAGCGCCCGCCACTCCCGCCGCGGCGACTGTGCGGTCCTCGCCGCCCATCACCGCCGCCTCGGCGGTGCTCATGAGCGTTGGCAGCCGGCGGGTCCTGTGGGAGAAGAACGGTTGGGTCCGCCGAGCCCCGGCCAGCACGACGAAGATAATGACGGCGCTGGTGGTGGCCGAACGGGCCGGCTTGGATGAGACGGTGACCGTCTCGGCGCGGGCGGCGGCCACCCCGGGGTCGACCATCTGGCTCACCGCGGGCGAGACGCTCTCGGTGCGGGACCTGCTCTATGGGCTTCTCCTGACCTCCGGCAACGATGCCGCCGTGGCCCTGGCGGAGCACGTCGCCGGCAGCGTCGACGACTTCGCTATCCTGATGAACCGCGAGGCGAAGGCCATCGGGGCGACCGACACTCAGTTCCGCAATCCGGACGGCCTGGACGAGCCCGGCCACTATACGACCGCCCGCGACCTCGCCCTCATCGCCGGACGAGCCCTTCAGGAACCGACGGTGGCCCGGGTGGTCGCCACGAAGCTGACGACCATCGCCTGGCCTGGCCGCGAGGTCGACCGTGCCTTGCGTAACAAGAACCGCCTGTTGTGGGAGTATGAGGGGGCCGACGGGGTCAAGACCGGGTTCACCGATGACGCGGGGAAGTGCCTGGTGGCCTCGGCCACACGCAACGGACTGCATCTCGTGGCCGTGGTCATGGACAGCGAGGACATCTGGGGAGACAGCGCGGCCCTCCTGGACTATGGTTTCACGCGTTTCGGGGCGGCGACCGCCGCCCGCCGCGGCGAGGCCGTCCGGTCCGTCCGCGTCTCGGGCGGCGACCGCGAACGGCTGACCCTGGTGGCGGGCGACAATCTCGTCGTCCCGGTGGCCCCCGGCGACGAGGGCCGCCTGCGGACGCGCGTCGACGGCCAGGGTGAACTGCGCGCGCCGGTGTCGGCCGGCGTCACCTACGGGCAACTGGTGGCCGTCCTCGACGGCGAGGACGTGGCCTCCGTACCGCTCGTCGCCGCCCAGGACGTCAGGGCCCAGACCGTCTTCCAGTCGTTCTGGGGCAAGCTCTTCGACCTCTTCCGGCAGATGGTCCGGAGCATCGCCGGCCGGACGATGGGCCGAGCCCGCTGAGTGGCATGCTAGGACCAGGAGGGTTCGGACATGAGAACACTTTGGAAAGGCGCCATCACTTTCGGCCTGGTCTATATCCCGGTCAAGCTCTACGCGGCCACCGAGCACAAGGACCTGAAGTTCCATTACCTCCATGAGCCGTGCAAGACACCGATCCAGTACCGCAAGTTCTGCCCGACCTGCCAGCGCGAGGTGGACCGCGAGGAGATCGTCTGGGGTTACGAGTACGCCAAGAGCCAGTATGTGGTCCTCCGCGAGGAGGACTTTCACCGCATCCCGGTGCCGACGACGAAGGTCGTGGACATCCTCGACTTCGTCGACCTGGTCGAAATCGACCCTGTCTACTTCGACAAGACATATTTCCTCGAGCCCGCCGAGGGCGGCCTGAAGGCCTACGCTCTGCTCCGCCGGACGATGGAGGAGACCGGCCGGATCGCCATCGCCAAGGTGGCCATCCGGACCAAGGAGTCACTGGCCGCGATCCGCGTCTACCACGACCGCGTGCTGGCCATGAACACCATGTTCTGGCCGGACGAGATCCGCGACTGGGCCGACCTCGAGGGTCTGCAGCCGGCGGAGGCGCCGGTGGTGGAGAACGAGATGAAGATGGCCAAGACCCTCGTGGACACGCTGGCCGGGCACTTCGACCCGGGCAAGTACACCGACCAGTACCGCCGGGCCCTTCTGGAGACCATCCACGCCAAGATCGAGGGGCGCGAGGTCTTCGTCGCCGCGGAGCCCGAGGCGGCCAAGGTGATGGACCTCATGGAGGCCCTCAGGGCCAGCGTGAGGCTGGCCGAGGAGCAGCGGGCCGGCGGGCCGCCGCAGCCGGGCGGGCCGCATTGAGCCAGGGCGCGGAACCTGGGGTCGGGGGCGGGGACCTCTTCGCCGCCACGATCCGGCCGATGCTGGCGGTGTCCGTCGGCCGGCCGTTCGATTCCCCCGATCATTTCTTCGAGGTCAAGTGGGACGGATACCGTTGCGTCGCCTTCGTCGAGACGGGCGGACCCGGGGGGACCGGGGCGCGGGTGCGGCTGCAGACCCGGAACCTCCTGGACATGACCGCTCATTACCCGGAACTGGCGGAGATCGCCGGGCAGGTGGAAGCCAAGCGGGCCATCCTCGACGGGGAGATAATCTCGTGGCACGACGGGCGGCCGGACTTCGGGCGGTTGCACCGGGGTGAGGGGCCGTTCCATTTCGTCGCCTTCGACCTCCTCTATCACGACGGGGACGACCTGACCGGATTGCCCCTGATCCAGCGCCGCGAACGGCTGACCCGGGTCCTCAAGCCGGGTGGCCGGGTGATCATCTCGGATGTCGTCGCCGAGCACGGTGAGGCGCTCTACCGGGCCATCGTGGCCAAGGATCTTGAAGGCATGATGGCCAAGGCCAGGCTCAGCCCGTACCTGCCCGGCCGGCGCAGCCCGTACTGGGTGAAGGTCCGCAACGTCAAGCGAATGGACTGCGTCATCTGCGGCTACACCATCGGCCACAACTTCGGCCACTTCGGGGCGCTCATCCTGGGGGCCTACAGCGGCGGCCGCCTCGTCTATGTCGGCCACGCTGGGACGGGGTTCGACGCCGAGGAGGTCAAGCGCCTGATGACGCAGATGACACCGCGGGCGACGGCGCCCTTCTCGAGCCCGGCCCCGGGCGAAATCAGGCGCCACGCCCGTTGGTCGGAGCCGCGGCTGGCCTGCGAGATCGAGTACACGGAGCTCACCGCCGAGCGGCGTCTGCGCCACCCGACCTACCGCGGGCTGCGGCCGGACAAGTCGCCCGAAGAGTGTACTTTGGAAGGAGGTCCGCTGACTTGAACCAGGAACAGATGGTGACCATCGCCGGGCGCCGGATGGTCCTGACCAACCCGCGTAAGGTCCTTTGGCCGGCGCCTTCCTTCACCAAGGGCGACATGATCGAGTACTACGTCCGCGTGGCCCCCTTCATGCTGCCGCACCTGGCCGACCGGCCGTTGGTCCTGACCCGTTACCCGGACGGCGTCGACGGGGAGTGGTTCTACCAGAAGGACTGCCCCGAGTACGCCCCGCCGTGGGTCGAGACCTTCGAGTTCTACGCCAAGTCGGCCGACCGGTCGATCGCCTTCATCCTCGCCCGGGACGCCGCCGACCTGGCCTGGCTGGCCAACCAGGCGGCCATCGAGATCCATCCCTGGCTGTCGCGGTATGATGAACCGGAGCGGCCCGACTTCGCCATCTTCGACCTCGACCCGTCACCGCCGGCCGACTTCAGGTGGGTGGTCGAAGTGGCCTTCATCATCAAGGGACTGCTCGACCGCCTGGGACTGAGGGCGTACCCGAAGACATCGGGGGCCACGGGCCTTCACATCTACCTGCCGGTCAAGCGCCTCTACTCCTACCCGGACCTGGCCCGCTTCGTGGCCGCGGTGGCCGACCTCATCCAGGCCGACCGGCCGGACCTGACCACCCGCGAGCGGACGGTGGCCAAGCGCCGCGGGGTCTACATCGACCACCTGCAGAACGTCCTCGGGAAGACCATCGCCGCCCCTTACAGCCTGCGCCCCACGCCGGAGGCGACCGTGTCGACCCCGGTGAGATGGGACGAGTTGCCCGGGCTGGACCCCAAGGCCTTCAGCATCCGGAACGTCCTCGCGCGCTTCGAGCGCATGGGCGACCTCTTCGCCCCGGCCCTCAGCGACAAGCAGGTGTTGACCGGGATAATGGACGGGACGATGCATTGATTCGAAGCAGGAAAAAGGCACCCCCCCAGCCAATTAGGGGGAGGACCCGACCGGACAGGCCGGGGACCAGGCTGGGGGGATGATTGTTGATCACGGCGTTATTGGCCATCATCGGATTCGTCGTCGCGGGGATCGTGGTCCTCGCCGTCGGCGGCGCGCTCGGCATCGTCGTCGCCGTCGTAGGCGTCGTCGGCGTCATTGTCTTCTTCGCACTGGCTCTGCCGCTTCTTGGTTTCGTCCTGCCGTTCGCCATCGTCGGCCTAATCCTGAGCGCCCTGTTCCGGATCTTCCGGCCGCGTCGCCGCCGCTGGTAAAACAGGCGATGATACCCCCTCGAGCAGCCGGGGACAATAATCATGGCTGCTTCAGAAAGGGGGAGATGCCTTGAGTCGGGCAAACCAGGGTGAGACGCTCGTCCCACGTGCAGAACCGTCCCTGGACCGCCTGAAGTACGAGGTAGCTCAAGAACTAGGGTTGATGTCCGGGAACGAGAATCCGGAACCAGCTTACGACCAGGCCCTGGACCGCTGGAAGTACGAGGTGGCCGATGAACTCGGCCTGGCGGACCGGATCAAGCAGGTCGGCTGGGGGAACATGACCACCAGGGAATGCGGCAAGATCGGCGGTCGCATGGGCGGCCACATCGGCGGCCAGATGGTCAAGCGGATGATCCAGTTCGCGGAGTCCCACATGAGGTAGCCAAAGCGGGAGCCAAAAGCTCCCGCTTCTTTGTTTGCCGGTGCTTGGGGATTCAACCGGGCCGGCCGGTCCGCGGGGTCCGAAAAACGCGAAGCCTACAACGACCTTCGCTCCGGCCACCGCAGAGACCTGCAGAGCTAACGACAACCTTTCGGCTGCCATCAACCCTTACGGCGCCCGCGATGACCTTTGCCCGACTGTTACAGATCCTATGACAAGCAGGATCTCCTCACAGCCCGCGACGATCTCTCGACCGCCGCAAACCGCTACCGAACCTGTAACAGTCTTGGCTCGACCACCACAGATCCTTGTGGAGCCCGCGATAACCTTTTGGGCTACCGCGAACCCGTTGGGGACCCATGATGATCTGCGCTCCGGCCATTACCGACCGCTTGAACGGCTTCGGGCAATCCCTCGTGATGCCGGCACCTAGCCTCTCGGCAGAGGGTCGATCCCGCGCCTGTCGCGGCCGGCAATGACCTTTGCTCGACTATCGCCGATCCCGGGGCGGAACCGACGACAGTCTGCGCTCGGCCGCTGTAGACCTCGTTCGTATTTGTGTCCGCTGTCCGGGTTTTTAAGTCCGGCCATTGCCTTCGCGGCTGAGGGAATTGACGGCACGCGTCCAAAAGGTTTCCAGCCATCTCGCCGCGGCCGTCGCGGCGGCTCGATGGTTCTTGCCCGGGAGCCGCGCCGATATGATTTCGGGAGGAATTCGGCGGAGGGCGGTGGGAGCATGCTCAACGCGGTCTGGTTGTTCCTGCTTGTGGTCGGGGTCGGCACGGCCGCGGTCACGGGGCGGATCGACGTGGTCACCACGTCGGTCACCGAGGCCACCAAGCAGGCGGTCGAGCTGGCCATCGGGTTCATCGGGACGATGTCGTTGTGGCTCGGCCTGATGCGGGTGGCCGAGAAGGCCGGACTGATCGAGAGTCTGGGTCGGGCCCTGCGGCCGCTGGCCCGCTGGCTGTTCCCCAGCCTCGACCCGGCCGGGCCGGCCGTCGGGATGATGTTGATGAACATGAGCGCGAACCTGCTGGGTCTCGGTAACGCAGCCACGCCCTTCGGGCTGAAGGCCATGGCTGAGCTCCGGAAGCTGGCTCCCGATGGTGACCGGGCCAGCGACGCGATGTGTACGTTCCTGGCTGTCAACACGTCGGCCATCACCCTCGTGCCGGTGACCATCGTCGCCCTGCGGGCGGCCCTTGGTTCCAGCCAGCCGACGGCCATCGTCGGGGCTTGCTTCCTGGCCACCGTCTGCTCAGCCGTCGTGTCGGTGACGGCCGACCGGCTCTTACGGGCCGCCGCCCGCCGGAAGGGGGCTTGACCTTGGGCGACCTGGTGAACGCGGCCGCCCGCTGGCTCCTCCCGGTTTTCCTGGTCGGCCTGCCGCTCTATGGCTACCTGCGCGGGGTCGACGTCTACGGAGAGTTTGTGGACGGGGCCCAGGAGGGCTTCTGGACGGCCATCAAGACCATCCCCTTCATGGTCGCCATCCTCACGGCGATGGCCGTCTTTCGGTCGTCGGGCGCCCTGACCGCCTTGCTGAACCTGGCGGCGCCGGTGGCCCGGCTGCTTCACCTTCCCTCGGAGGTCCTGCCGCTGGTCATCCTCAGGCCCCTGTCGGGCTCGGCCTCGTTCGCCTACACGGCCGACCTGATGCGCTCCTTCGGACCGGATTCCCTCCTCGGCCGGCTGGGCTCGGCCGTCCAGGGCAGCACCGACACGACCTTCTTCGTCCTGACCGTCTACTTCGGGTCGGTCGGGATAAAGGACGCCCGTTACGCCCCGGCCGTCGGCATCCTTGGCGACGTCGCCGGTTTCATCGCCGCCTGCCTGCTGACCACCCTCCTCTTCAGCCCGTGATCGCCGTGGCGCCGCGAGACCGCCCGCATGACGCGCCTCCGGCTGGGAAAGCTGTCGCCGGGAGCGCGGCGCGGGCAGGAATCCACCCGACCGCCCCGAAAGAATAAGGCTGATTCCAATCGCAAGCGGGGGTGGAATGGTGAAGATCGAGGACACAATGCATCAGCTGGGACTGACCTTGCCGGAAGCGCCGAAGCCGGTGGCTTCCTATGTCCCGTTCGTCCGCACCGGTAACCTGGTTTACACGTCGGGTCAGATCTGCCTGGAGAAGGGCGAGCTGAAGTTCAAGGGCAAGGCGGGCCGCGAGTACTCGGTCGAGCAAGCCTACGAGGCGGCTCAGCTCTGCTGCCTGAACGCCCTGGCCGTGGTCAAGTCGGCCATCGGCGACCTGGACCGGGTCAGCCGGGTGGTCAAGGTGGTCGGCTTCGTCAACAGCGCTCCTGGGTTCAACGCCCAACCGAAGGTGGTCAACGGGGCCTCCGACCTCCTGGTGAAGGTCTTCGGCGAGGCGGGGAAGCACGCCCGCTCGGCCGTCGGCTGCAGCGACCTGCCGATGGACACGACCGTCGAGGTCGAGATCATCGTCGAGGTGAAGGACTGAAGGCGGGCCGGCGGGACCGCCCGTTTCGAATTGGAGGTGGGAGGCCATGCCTCTGATCCGGCTGCAAAAGGTGATCGCCGAGGCCGGACTGGCCTCGCGGCGGAAGGCGGAAGAGCTCATGGTCGCGGGCCGGGTGACGGTCAACGGGAAGGTCGTCGACCGGCTCGGCTCGCGCGTCGACCCTGAGCGGGACAAGGTGGCCGTCGACGGCCGGGTCATCGGCGAGGAGCCCAAGGTGGTCGTGATCCTCAACAAGCCGCGGGGCTACCTCTCCACGGCCAGCGACGACCGAGGGCGACCGACCGTGGTCGACCTCGTTCAGGGGGTTGGCCGGCGGGTCTTTCCCGTTGGTCGGCTCGACCTGGACAGCGAGGGACTCATCATCATGACCAACGACGGACCGCTGGCGCATGGACTGGCCCACCCGTCCCGGGAGGTCCCGAAGACCTACGCGGCCCTCGTCCACGGGCATCCCGGTCGCCAGGCTCTGAAGACCCTGGCCGATGGGGTCGAGCTGGATGATGGCAAGACGGCTCCGGCGCGGGTCAGGCTCCTCGGGGCCCACGGCGGCAACGCCATCCTCGAGTTGACCATCCACGAGGGACGCAACCGAGAGGTCCGGCGGATGTGCGAAGCCGTCGGTCACGAGGTGTTGGACCTGAAGCGGACGCGCGTGGGGCCGCTCAGCCTCGGTCCGCTCAGGCCCGGAGAGTTCAGGCACCTGACCGAGGCGGAGGTCGAGTCGTTGCGGCAGGCGGTCGGGCTCATCCCGAGCCCGGTGGACGTCCCGGACAAGCCGCCGCGGGGCGGCCGGTCCGGGCCAGGCCCGGCGAGGCAGCCGGCGAGGCCTCCGCGTAAGACCAGATAGCCGTGAGAACAGGCCTGCTCCGGGGCCTTTCTTCGCGGCCCCGGGAAAAGGAGACGACGAGGGAATGAGCAAACAGTACAGCGAACTGAACGTGGGCTCACGCATCCTCATGGGCCCAGGCCCGAGCGACTGCGACCCGAAGGTCCTGCGGGCCATGTCGGTGCAGACGGTCGGCCACCTCGACCCCGACTTCATCGCGGTCATGAACGACACCGTCGAACTGCTCCGCCACGTGTTCCAGACCGAGAACCAGATGACCCTGCCGATGTCCGGGACCGGCAGCGCCGGCATGGAGACCGTCCTGGTCAACCTGATCGAACCCGGTGACCGGGTCCTCATCTGCGTCGCCGGGCTCTTCGGACAGCGGATGGTGGACATCGCCGGGCGCTGCGGGGGGGTCGTCGAGACGGTCCAGGTTCCGTGGGGCAGGATCATCGACCCCGGCGAGGTCAAGAAGGCCCTCGCCAAGGGACCTTACAAGCTCGTCGCCATCGTCCAGGCCGAGACGTCGACCGGCATCCTCCAGCCGCTGGACGAGGTCATCGCCCTGGCCCACGAGAACGGCGCCCTGGTCGTCGTCGACGCGGTGACCTCCATCGGCGGCGTGGAACTACGGGTTGACAAGTGGGGCATCGACACCTGCTACGGTGGGACCCAGAAGTGCCTGAGCTGCCCGCCCGGGCTGGCTCCGGTGACCTTCAACGAGACCGCCCGCAAGGCCGTCACCGGCCGCCGGTCCAAGGTCCAAAGTTGGTATCTGGACCTGAACATGATCCAGAATTACTGGGGGCAGGAGCGGTTCTACCACCACACCGCCCCGGTGAACATGGTCTACGCCCTCCGCGAGGCGCTCCGGCTGGTTTACGAGGAGGGGCTGGACAAGCGCTTCGCCCGGCACCTTCGCCACGCCGGTGCCCTGTACGCCGGCGTCACTGCCATGGGCCTACGGCTGGCCGCCCAGGAGGGCCACCGCCTGCCCAGCCTGACCACGGTGGCCGTGCCCGACGGGGTCGACGAGGCCAGGGCCAGACGAGACCTTTTGAACGGCTTCGGGCTGGAGATCGGCGGCGGGCTCGGCGAGCTGAAGGGGAAGGTCTGGCGGGTCGGGTTGATGGGCTACTCGAGCAGCCACCGTAACGTCGTCCTCTTCCTGTCGGCCCTCGAGGCCGTCCTCAAGGCCCAGGGGGTGAAGACGCCGGCTGGGGCCGGGACCGCCGCCGCCGAAGCGTACCTGGCCGCCAACCCGTTGAAGTGACTTTTCAGGGCCGTTCGCTTTGCGCGGGTGGTTGTCTTCGGACGCCCAGCGGCGGTATAATTGAGCCAACGACATATACCCGGCGCGCGGCGTCAGCCGAGCCGGCGAGGAGGAGAAACCAATGGCCATCACCAAGGACCAGACCATCGAGCAGGTCCTCAGATCCGACCCCAAGACGATGCACGTCTTTTTGAAGTACGGCATGCACTGCTTCGGCTGCCACATCTCGGTCGATGAGACTGTCGAGCAGGCGGCCATGGCCCACCGAGTCAACGTCGAGAGTCTGGTCAAGGATCTCAACGCCGCGACCGCGGCGAGTTGACCGGGCGTCCATCTCGCCCCAAGGGTCACGAACGCGCAGAAGCCGGGCCGATGAGGCTCGGCTTTATTCTTTTCGAGGCCCGGCTGAGGCCGACGAGCGGGATAAAAGCACTCCCCGGGAAGCGATACTAAGGTTGTCGCGGTCCGGCGACCGGCCGGACGGACCATCGAGGAACGGGGGGATCGCCTTGTTTGCACGCTCATCGCCTCGGCGGCTGCTCGTGCTGGGGCTCACCGGGTTGCTGATCTTCTCCCTCTCTCTCAGCGGTTGCTCCAGGCTGGGCTGTTCGGGAGCCCAGAAGCCCCTTGGGAGCGGTCGCCTGGAGATCGTCGGGTTCTACGAGAACGGCGACACTTCGGGCACCGGGGGAGCGCAGGGCCCCGGCGACAACGAGCAGACCTTCGTCAGTTCGCTGCCGGCCCTGGAGGCCAACGCCAAGCTGATCGACATCGTCTCGCCCTTCTGGTATTCGGTGAACGCCGACGGCGCGGTGACCACGGCCAAGCCGGACCCGAAGGTCAAGGAGTTCGCCAAGGATAAGAAAATAGCCGTCTGGGCCCTGGTCAACAACTCCAAAGCGGGCACCCAGCCGGCCGGCGGGGTCTTGGACGCCGCCAACACCCGGGCCAACGCCGTGAAGAACATCGTCGACCTTGCCGTCAAGGGTGGCTACCAGGGAGTCTTCCTGGATTTTCAGCTGATTCCGCCGAAATCCGGGCCGAACCTGACCGCCTTCGTCACCGATCTGGCCAAGCAGCTCCACGCCAAGAAAAAGAAGCTGGGCGTGGCTCTGTTCCCGAAGATCGACGTCTCGCCCGACGTCAGCGGGGCCTATGACTACGGAGCCCTGGCCAAGCAAGCCGACATGGCCCTCCTGATGGCCTATGACCGGCACTACGAAGGCAGCCCGCCGGGCCCCGTCTCGCCGCTGTCCTGGGTGGAGGCCAACCTGACCAGCGCCCTGAAGAACGTCGCGGCGTCCAAGCTCGTCCTGGCCATCGGCACCTACGGGTATGACTGGCCGGTCGGTGGCGGGAACGGGGAGTACATCGCCACCCGGGTGGCCTACAACCGGGCGAGCAAGTACGGGGCGACGGTCAAGCGGGACAGTACCTCCGGGCAACCCTATTTCACCTACACCGACGAGAACGGCCAAAAGCACGAGGTCTGGTTCCAGGACGCCGAGGCGGCCAAAGCCCGGGTGGCCCTGGCCAAGAAGCACAAGCTGCGCGGCATCGGGATCTGGCGCCTGGGTTTTGAAGAGGCCGGATTCTGGAAGGTCATCGCCGACGCCGTCGGGGCCAAGAAGTGAGTCACGGCGGAAGAGGAGAGTTCGATCCTTGTTGGGAGCCCGCGGGCCTGTCCCGCGGGCTTTTTCCGGCCTTCTAGCCGGCGATGGCCCGCATAAGCATATCGGGAGATCCGACCGAGGAGGCGTTGGCCTTGCCTTTCGTGGTTATCGGACGCCGGCAGACTCGTGTCTTCCTCATCGCCCTGGCCTGTCTGGCGCTGAGCGTGGTCTCCTGGGCGGCCGTGTCCCGGGCCGCCGCGCGGGGCGGCACCGACCCGAACTTGGTCTGGTACGTGCAGACGGATGAGCCGGTCATCGCCCTGACTTTCGATGACGGTCCGGACCCGAAATACACTCCGCAGGTCCTGGAGACCCTGCGCCGGTTCGGGGCCAAGGCCACCTTCTTCGTCATCGGCCGCAATGTCGAACAATACCCGGACGTCCTTAAGCAGGTCGCCGCGGACGGGCACGAGATAGGGAACCACACCTACTCCCACCCGCTCCGCCTGCGGAAGGAGGGCAACGGGGAGGTCGCCCAGCAGCTGACCAAGACAGCCGAGTTGGTCGCCCAGCTCACCGGGCAGCAGACCAGGGTGTTCCGACCGCCCGGAGGGGCCTACAACGGGAATCTCGTGGGCGTCGCCAAGAGCCTGGGCTATGAGGTCATCATCTGGTCTTGGACGACCAACCCCAGCGACGCCTACGCACCTGGGGTGGCCCAGATCGTCCACCGGGTGACCGACGACGCGGCTCCGGGGGACATCGTGCTGTTGCACGACGGCAACCCGCACCCCCAGACGGTGAATGCCCTGCCTGAGATCCTGCGAATCCTGAGCGAAAAGGGGTTCCGTTTTGTGACCGTCAGCGAACTGCTCAGGCTTCGCGGCCCCGAGGCGACCGGGCGCTAGGGTCGTAGTAACCTAGGGTCGTAGTAAGTGTAAGGGTCGTAGTAAGTTGCCTGGCCCGGGAGCATATGGTATAATATTGAGTCGTCAGGCCGGGCGAAAAGCGCCCGGTGCCGGGCCCGGCCAGGGCAACGGGAAAATGCCTCCAGCCCCCGTGGGACTTCACCAAGCTAAGCTATGGGAGTCCTTTTTTGTTAGGCGGGAGCCGAGAAAAAAGGGAAGTGACGTGGTCCCCAGAACGAAGACCGGAGGAAGAGAAACCGCACATGGCGCACATGGATCAACGTGTAAGCACCGCCAGGCTATCGGTCGTCTCCAACACGCTGCTGGTCGTGATGAAGCTCATCGTCGGGCTGATGATGGGTTCGGTGAGCGTCATCTCTGAGGCCGTCCATTCCGGGATCGATCTCGCCGCCGCTTTGATCGCCTTCTTCTCGTTGAAGCAGGCGGCCAAGCCGCCGGACCAGGTCCACCGATACGGGCACGGCAAGATCGAGAACGTCTCGGGGGTCATCGAGGCCATCCTGATCTTCGTCGCCGCCGTCTGGATCATCGTCGAGGCCATCCGCAGGCTGGTCAGCGGAGGGACCGTCGAGGCCCTCGGCTACGGTGTGGCGGTCATGGCCGTCTCGGCGGCGGTCAACACCGTCGTCTCGCAGGTCCTCTCCCGGGTCGCCCGGAAGACCGAATCCATCGCCCTCGAGGCCGACGCCCTGCATCTGAGGACGGACGTCTACACCTCCGTGGGAGTGGCCGTTGGGCTGGCGTTGATGAAACTGACCGGACTGCATATCCTGGACCCGCTGGTGGCCCTGGGCGTCGCCGCCCTCATCATCAGGGCCGCCTGGGAGCTGACGATGACCGCTTTCCGACCCCTGCTGGACGTCTCGCTGCCCAAGGAGGAGGAGGACCAGATCGTCGCCGCCATCCAGGAACATGCCGCCGACTTCGTGGAGTTTCACAAGCTACGGGCCAGGCGGGCCGGGGCCGAGCGCCACGTCGACCTGCACCTCGTGGTCCATCACGACCACGCCGTGGCCGACGTCCACAAGCTCTGCGACAATATCGAGGCGGCCATCCGGCGCCGCTTCCCGCGGACTTACGTGCTCATCCACATGGAACCGTGCCCGGAAGCCTGCCCGAAGTGTGATGAGGACTGCCCGCGGACGGCGGCGCTCCAGACGGCCGCCGGACAGGGTGGAGAGGGGGCCGTCCCGACGGCCCAGGGCTGACGGAAGACCGCCCTTGACCCCGCCGACCGGGCGAGGGTATAATCGATTCGACAACTGAATACGCCAGTCAGGTGCCCCGGCGACGCCGGGGAGAATAGGGAACCGGGTGTGAATCCCGGACGGTCCCGCCACTGTGACGGGGGAGCCAAGGCGCTGTTCAGCCACTATCGGTTGTCCGATGGGAAGGTGCGCCGTGGTCATGAGCCCGAAGTCAGGAGACCTGCCTGTCTGGCCCGTACCGAACCTTCGAAGGAGAGGGGGCGTGCGACATGGCGTGGCGGAACAAAGGTACATGGCCACGCGGCGGAGCGTAGACCCGGACCCTCGAACGAGGTGGGCCGGGTTTTGTTTTTCTCCGCCGCCGGGGAGACCGGTGGGGTAAGACCACAATGGAAAGGCAGGTTGAGGCAATGACCTCGCAAAGGAGATCCGATTCGTACAGAAGTCGCACCGCCCTGCGGCGGGCGGTGGCCCTGGCCGTCAGTCTGGCCGCGGTCGTCTCGCTCGTGGCCGGGTGTTCTCTGTTCGGGCCGAAGACGACGACGGTCAGCGACGACGCCGGGCGGCAGGTCCAACTCAAGGGGCAGCCGAAGCGGATAGTGTCGATGGCCCCGTCCAACGCCGAGATCCTCTTCGCCCTGGGCCTGGGGGACCGGGTCGTGGGCGTGTCGAACTATGACAACTACCCGGCCGAGGCGGCGACCAAGGAGAAGGTCGGCGACGCCTTCAACCCCAACTATGAGAAGATCGCCGCCCTCAAGCCCGACGTGGTTCTGGCGGTCGGGACGGCCCAGAGCCAGATCGTCCAGAAGCTCGAAGGCTACAAGGTCAATGTGATGGTCCTCAACGCCAAGAAGGTCCGCGACGTGTTGGCCGACATCACCCTGGTCGGCAAGATCACCGGGACGTCGGCCAAGGCGGCCGAGGTCACGGGGGCCATGAACAAGAAGCTGAACGACATCCAGGCCAAGGTGGCGACGGTCCCGGCGGACAAGCGGCCGGCGGTCTTCTGGGCCCTTGACAACACGCTCTATACCGTGGGCCCAGGTTCGTTCGTGGACGACCTGATCAACCTGGCGGGCGGGCGGAACATCGCCGCCGACGCCAAGCAGGACTACCCGCAGTACAGCCAGGAAGAGCTGATCGCCCGGGACCCGGACGTCATCATCGTCCCGCTCCTCGACCAGTCGATGAAGGCCCAGTTCGAGGCAATCAAGGGTTGGGACAAGCTCAGGGCGGTCAAGGCGAACCGCGTCTACTTCATCGACCCGGACCTCGTCTCGCGGCCTGGACCACGCATCGCGGCCGGCGTCGAGGAAGTGGCCAAGCTGCTCCATCCGGACCTGTTCAAGTGACGGACTGACTAACGGCATGGCCGAAAGGAGGGCGGGAGTTGAGAAGAAGAGTTAATCCGGCGGCGGCCATCGGTTTGCTCTTGGCCGCTCTGGCGTTCAGCGTCGTCCTGGGGACGGCCTTCGGCACGGTATCCATCCCGTTCGGGGAGACCCTCCGGGCGCTCCTCTCCCGCCTTCCGGGGGCCGGCTGGCTGGGGGCAGGCGTCCGCGAGACGACGACCACCATCATCCTGGCCGTCCGTCTACCGCGGGTGGTCCTGGCCGTCCTGGTCGGGCTGGCCCTCGGCGTGTCCGGAACGGCGTTCCAGGGGTTGTTCCGCAACCCGATGGCCGACCCGTACTTGATCGGCGTGTCGTCCGGGGCGGCGGCCGGGGCCGCCCTGGGCATCGCCCTGCACCTCGACGCTCGGGCCTTGACGGTCTGGGTGGTGCCCCTGATGGCCTTCACCGGCGCGACGGGGACCGTCTTCCTCGTCTATCGGCTGGCCCGCCGTGGCAACCGCGTGCCGGTGGCCGACCTGCTCCTGGCCGGCATAGCCGTGGGGGCCGTGCTTTCCGCGCTGGTCTCGGCGGTCACCGTCTTCTCCCAGCGGGACCTCCGGCAGATCGTCTTCTGGCTGATGGGCGGCTTCTCCGGGCGCGGCTGGGACTACGTCCTGGCGGTGACCCCCTACATCGTGGCCGGGACGGCCGTCCTGGGCTTCTATGCCCGTGATCTCAACGCCCTGCAACTGGGCGAGGAAGCGGCCGGGCATCTCGGGATCGAGGTCGAAAGCCTCAAGCGCTCGCTGATCCTCGCGGCGACGCTGGCCACCGGGGCCGCCGTGGCCGCCAGCGGGGTGATCGGCTTCGTCGGACTGGTCGTCCCGCACGCCCTGAGGCTGGTCCTGGGACCCGACCACCGGATCCTCCTGCCGACTTCGGGTCTGGCCGGGGCGACCCTCCTGGTCCTAGCCGACCTCGGGGCCAGGACCGTGGTCCCGCCGGCGGAGGTTCCCGTCGGCATCATCACCGCCCTCCTGGGCGGACCGTTCTTCATCTACCTGCTACGCCGCTCGAGGCGCGGCGGGGTTTGAGAGGGGGTCCGGCAATGGCGGCGAAAGCTCCTCAGGCGGTGAGGGCCCCGGGGTTCGTCCTGGAGGCCCGGGACGTCAGCTGTTCATACGGGGGCGCGGATGTGCTCCACCAGGTCAGCCTGGGGGTGCCTCACGGGGCCATCATCGGCCTTGTGGGGCCCAACGCCTCCGGCAAGTCGACCCTCCTCCGTGCCCTCAGCCGGGCGCTCCGCCCACGTCGCGGCCAGGTCCTCCTGGAAGGGGCCGATGTCTACGCCCTGCCGGCGGCCAAGGTGGCCCGCCTGCTCGCGGTCGTCGAGCAGGAGGGGCTCAGCGACCTGTCCTTCACGGTCGAGGAGACC
The DNA here is from genome assembly GCA_021787335.1 of Bacillota bacterium. GTDB lineage: Bacteria > Bacillota > Sulfobacillia > JAJYWN01 > JAJZPE01 > JAJZPE01. Next base: position 156,704 of record JAJYMC010000044.1, read on the forward strand.
GTCCTCCTCGGGCGTTTCCCGCACCTCTCGCGGACGCGGCGGGAAGGCGCCCGTGACTGGGAAGCGGCCCGAGAGGCGATGCGCCAAGCGGCCGTGCTGTCCCTCTCCGGACGCCTGGTCGGCGAGCTCAGCGGCGGGGAGCGTCAGCGCGTCTCCCTGGCAAGGGCGCTGGCCCAGGAGCCGACCGTCCTTTTGCTGGACGAGCCGACGTCCCACCTCGATCCAGGGCACCAACTCGAGGTGCTCGATCGGTTAGAGCAACTGAACCGGGCGGCGGGGCTGACCATCGTCGTCGTCCTCCATGACCTGAACCTGGCCGCTCTCTACGCTCATGAACTGGTCCTCCTGACCTCGGGCCGAGTGCTTGCCAGGGGAACCCCGCGGGAGGTCCTGACGTCGGATAACCTGAGAAGGGCTTACGGCCCCGGGGTGGCCCTGGCGTCGCACCCATTGACCGGCGACCCGCAGGTGACCCTGATCCCCGGTGCCGAGGCCGCTCTGGCCCCGGCCGGACGTTCGGGGCTGACGATCCACGTGGTCGGCGGCGGGGGAGCGGCGGCCGCGCTCATCGAGGCCCTGGCGGCCGCCGGCCATGACCTCTCGGCGGGGGTCCTGAACGCCGGCGATAGCGACTGGCGGCTGGCCGGCGCTCTGAGGGTCCGCCTCGTCGAGGCCCCCCCGTTCTCGGCCATCCCCGAGGACGCCCACCGGCGCAACCAGGCGATGGCCCTGGCGGCCGACGCGGTCGTCCTGGCCGACATCCCCTTCGGGCACGGCAACCTGGCCAACCTCAGGGCCGTCTGGGCGGCCGCGGAGGCCGGGAAGAAGGTCATCCTCCTCGAGAAGACGCCGCCCGGGGAACGCGACTACACCGGGGGCCAAGCCTCACGGCTCTACGCGGCCATCAGGCGGAGCGCGGCCCTGGTCGCCGGGGACGAGCGGGAGGTCATCGAGTTCATCGCCGCCGCCGAGTCCGGGCCCGGGGACAGGCCATGGCCGGAGCATGGCACCGGCCCGGGGGTGGGATAATACAATAGATTGCCTGCGGGCGGGGGTTCCGCGGGGTCCTTCAGGGCCCGGCCGCCCGCCCCCGGAGGTGCACCCTTAGGAATGCTGTTAGCGAGCAACAACGGCCACCCCGTCCGCCGGGTCCATCTCATCGGTCTCGGCGGGATAAGTATGAGCGGGTTGGCCCAGGTCCTGTTGCAGAGCGGGTTCACGGTCTCGGGGTCCGACCTGAAGGCTTCGCCGCTCACCGAGCGGCTCACGGCCGAGGGGGTCCATTTCACCGTGGGCCATCGGCCGGACAACGTCGAGGGGTCGGACCTCGTCGTCTACACGGCCGCCGTGCGCCCGGACAACGTCGAACTGGCCAGGGCCCGGGAACTCCGAACCCCGGTGATGACCAGAGCCGAGCTCCTGGGGCAGGTCATGGAGGCGGCCGGGGCTGGGGTGGCCGTGGCCGGTACCCACGGCAAGACCACGACGACGGCCATGGTCGGGGTGATCCTCGAGCGGGCCGGGCTCGACCCGACGGTGCTGGTCGGCGGGGAAGTGGAGGACTTCGGCGGGAACGCCCGCATCGGAGGGCAGGGCTACCTCGTCGCCGAGGCCTGTGAGTTCCGCGAGTCATTCCTCGACCTGCGGCCGGACATCGGCGTCATCCTCAACATCGACGACGACCACCTGGACTACTTTCACAGCCTGGACCACGTCGCCCAGGCTTTCCGGCGTTTCGCCGAGCGGGTCACCGCCGGCGGCGCGGCGGTCCTGGACTTCGACGACCGGCTGGTCCGCGGGATCGCCGACGGCCTGCCGGCCGAGGTCCTCTCCTACGCCCTGACCGCTGAGGCCCGCTGGCAGGCCAGGGACATCGACTTCCGGGGCACGCCCTACCCGTCGTTCGTGGCCCTTCAGGACGGGCGCCGTGTCGCCCAGGTGGAACTGGCCGTCCCTGGGACGCACAACGTCTCCAACGCCCTGGCCGCCATGGCCGTGGGGGTCCGGCTCGGGGTCGAGCCGGAGATGGCCGCCGAGAGCCTGGCCGGCTTTCGCGGCGCTCACCGGCGCTTCGAACTGAAGGGGTCCCACGACGGCGTCACCGTCTACGACGATTACGCCCATCATCCGACGGCCATCCGCTCGACCCTGCAGGCGGCCAGACGACTCGGGGCGGAGCGGCTGTGGTGCGTCTTCCAACCCCACCTCTACTCACGGACCAGGGACCTCCTGGGGTCCTTCGCCCGCGAGCTCGCGGCGGCCGACCGGCTGGTGGTCACCGACATCTACGCCGCCAGGGAAGAGGACCCGGGCGATGTCAGCTCTCGTGACCTGGCCCGCCTCGTCGCCGAGCGCGGCGCCGAGGTGTGCTACCTGCCCGATTTCGAGCAGATCGTCGAGTATCTGAACCGGGAGACGCGGCCGGGCGACGTGGTCATGACCATGGGAGCAGGAGACGTCCATCGCGTGGCCGAACGCTTCGTCGAAGGAGGACCGGCAAGGTCGAAGGACGCAAAGGAGGATTCGCACTGGCGCGAGTCATCGTGATCGGGGGAGGGGCGGCCGGGTGCATGGCCGCCGGCCGGGCCGGTGAACTGGGGGCCCGGGTCATCCTTCTCGAAAAGAACCGCAGACTTGGTAGAAAGCTGGGGATCAGCGGCAAGGGCCGCTGCAACCTGACCAACCACACCGACGTCGACGGGCTGGTGGCCAACCTGCCCGGGAACGGGCGCTTCCTCAGGCGCGCGCTGTACGCCTGGGACGCCGAGGCCACCGAGGCCTTCTTCGCGGGGCTGGGCGTGCCGGTCAAGGTCGAGCGGGGCGACCGCGTCTTCCCGGTCTCCGACCGGGCGGCCGACGTCATCACCGCTCTGGAGCGCTACCTCGCCCGCGGCGGGGTGGAGGTTCGGCTGGAACAGAGTGTGACCGGGCTGGTCATCGTGGACGGGGCCGTCACCGGCGTCCGGACGACCGACGGGGAGCTGCCCGCCGACCGGGTCATCGTGGCCACCGGCGGGGCGTCCTACCCCGGGACCGGTTCGACGGGCGACGGCTACTCCTTCGCCGCCGCGGTCGGCCACAGCATCGTGCCCATCCGCCCGTCCCTGGTCCCCCTCGTCGCCGCCGAGCCGTGGGTGCCCTCGGCCCAGGGCCTGAGCCTCAGGAACGTGAGGGTGACGGCGACCAACGCCAAGGGCAAGAAGGTCGGCGAGGAGTTCGGGGAGATGCTCTTCACCCATTACGGGGTGTCCGGGCCGGTCATCCTGACCCTCAGCCGGGCCGTCGGCCAGGAACTGGCGGCCGGGCGCCGACCGGTGGTCCTAAACCTCGATCTGAAGCCGGCCCTCGACCCCGAGAAGCTGGACCTGCGGCTGCAACGCGACCTCGGGGAACGGTCCCGGAAGGCCTTCCGCAACTGCCTCGACGCCCTCCTGCCCAGACTGCTCATCGAACCGGTGGTGACCCTGTCGGGCATCGACCCGGACAAGCCCGCCCATCAGGTGACCCGTGAGGAGCGACGAGGCCTGGGCGCGCTGCTCAAGGGAATGCGCCTGACGATAACCGGGACCCGGCCGCTGAAGGAGGCCATCATCACGGCGGGGGGCGTGCCCACGGGCGAGGTCGACCCGGGGACGATGGCCTCCCGGCTGGCCAGGGGCCTCTATTTCGCCGGCGAGGTCCTCGACGTCGACGGCTACACCGGCGGTTTCAACATCCAGGCGGCCTTCGCCAGCGGCCGCTTGGCGGGTGAGCACGCGGCCACGGAATAGCGGAGACCTCCCCCTCATATACTTGGGGGTACGGGCCCCAGGGCCCGGGGTCCAGGGGGGTCTCCCATGTCACGGCGGACAAGGTACGGGTCATGGGCGCGGCGGGTGGAGGGCACGCTCCTGCGGGTCACCATCGTCGTCTTCGCCCTTCTGGTCGTTGCGCAGTTCCTCCTGACCAACGATGACGCGCGCCGGCTGATGAGCTACGTCGACCGGCTCGAGGGCGTCAGTCTGGACGTGGCCCTGGGCGAGCCGGCCAGTCGGACGACCGCGTCGAAGGCCGAGGGGCAGACCCACGTGTCCGGCGCTCCGTCGCTGACGGTGCGCCTTCTCGGTCGCAGGTCGGCCCGTCTCGCGGTGGTCCTCGTCAACGGCGACGCCAAGGGCCGGTTCACCGGGGCTGAGGTGACGGTCCGGGTGAAGAACGGCGACCTGGTCGAGGTCGACGGCGCCGATTACCGGACAGAACTGCGGTTCACCGTGAGTGCCGTGGCCGGTGGGGTGGTCGAGCCGATCACCGGGACCACGGTCGCGACGAGGCGCGACATCGTCAGCGTCGGTCGGGTGCGGACCGGAAGTCCGTAGCGGCCGCGGATGCAGAGATAGCGGCGCCGCCGGCGGTTGCGGTTGGAAGACAAGGGCGACGAGCCGGCCGGCTCGTCGCCTCTTTGTGCCTGCCATCGGAATCCATGGGCGGCCGGGGGGCAAATAATACCCTCAAAAGGAATGTCCGGGGCCGCGTCGAATCACAGTGCATGCCACCACAACGCTGGAGGAAACCGATGGACAAGGGGCTCCGGATCACAGTCGACGGTCCCGCCGGGGCCGGGAAGAGTACCGCCGCGAAAGCCATCGCCAAACGACTCGGTTACCTATACATCGACACGGGCGCCATGTACCGCGCGCTAACCCTCAAGGCCGTCCACCAGAGCGTCGACCTGTCCGACGAGGAAGCCCTCGACCGCCTGGCCGCCGGGACCGATGTCCGGCTGGCTCGTCCGACGCGGCCGGGGGGTCCTTACCGGGTCATCCTGGACGGCGAGGACGTCACCGAGGCGATTCGTTCGCCGCAGGTGAACGCCGCTGTGTCGCAGGTCGCACGGGTGCCGGGGGTCCGAGCCGGCATGGTCGACCGGCAGCGCGAGATGGCCGGGGACGGCCGGGTGGTCATGGACGGCCGGGATACCGGCACCAACGTCCTGCCCGACGCCGAGATCAAGTTCTACCTGACGGCGTCGTTCGACACCCGGGTCGACCGGCGGTATCAGGAACAGCGCCGGCGCGGCTTCGAAGTCGACCGCGAGGCGGTCGCCAGGGATATCGCCCAGCGGGACGAGATCGACAGTCATCGAGCCGTTTCGCCCCTCCGCAAGGCGCCTGGGGCGATTGAGGTTGATTCCACCGCCCTGACCATCGACCAGATGGTCGAAGAGATGCTGGAGATCTGCCGGCGGGCCGCGGATGATCAAGGTCCGGCCTCGGGAGCGCGATGACCATGTTCTACTGGTTGGTGCGCGGCGTCTTTCGAGTGTACTATCACCTCTTCACGCGTTGGCGGGTGGCGGGACGGGAGAACCTACCCAAAGAGGGGGCGGTCCTCCTTTGCTCCAACCACGTCCACTGGATGGACCCGGTCAACATGGCCTGCGCCGTCGATCGGCAGGTCAACTTCATGGCCAAGTCTGAGCTGTTCGCCATCCCGGTCTTCTCGAAGCTCCTGGCCTGGCTGCACGCCTACCCGGTGAAACGTGGCAAGCCTGACCGCGGAGCCCTGCGCCATACCTTCCGGCTCCTCGAGGAGCGGAAGGTGGTCGGGATGTTCCCGGAAGGCACCCGCAGCCGGACCGGCAAGCTCGGCCCGGCCGAACCAGGGTTGGCGCTGATCGCTCTGAAGTCGCAGGCGGTCATCTGCCCGGCGGCGATCACCGGGGACTACCGACCCTTCCGGCGGATCAACTTTCGACTGGGCCGGCCGATGAGCTTCCCGGAGTTGTATGGGGTCAAGGTGACCCCTGAAGACCTGGCCCGCGTCAGCGCGGCGGTGATGGAACAGATCGCCTCGCTGATGCAGGCCGACCAAGAGGCGGCGGGCTGAGCCGGTGAAGGTTACACTGGCCAACCACGCGGGTTTCTGTTTCGGGGTACGGCGGGCCGTGGACATGGCCGGCAAGATCGCCGAAGCCGGCGGCGGACACAGCCTTGGTCCCGTCATCCATAACCGTCATGTCGTCGAGGCGTTGGCGGCGAACGGTGTGAGCCCGGTCGCCGACCTCGCCGAGGTGAAGGACGGGGCCGTCCTCTTCCCATCCCACGGAGCCGCGCCGACCGTATACGCGGAGGCGGGGCGAAGGGGCCTTGAGGTCCACGACGCCACCTGCCCGCTGGTCAGAAAGGCACAGCGGGCGGCCCAGGATCTCTTGGAGCAGGGGTACTCGGTGGTCGTCGTCGGCGACGCCAAGCACGCCGAAGTCCAGTCGATCGTCGGTTGGACAGGCGGCAAGGCCATGGTCATCGGGGGGCCGGAGGAGGTCAAGGACCTTCCGCCGCTGCAACGGGTCGGGGTCCTGTCACAGACGACCCAACCGGCCAGCGTCCTCGAGGGTGTCGTCGCCGCCCTGCGGGAGAAGGCCGCCGAGGTGCGCATCGAACCGACGATCTGCCAGGTGACCAAGGAGCGGCAGGCCGAGGCGATGGAGCTGGCCAGGCAGGCTCAGGTGGTCCTGGTGGTCGGCGGGAAGCACTCGGCCAACACCCGGCAACTGGTGCAGATCAGCCAGGACCAGGGCGCCCGCACTTATCACGTCGAATCGGCCGTTGAAATCGAACCGGCCTGGTTTTCCGAGGTGGATTCCGTGGCCATCCTGGCCGGGGCATCGACTCCGGATTGGATCACAGAGGAGGTCGTCGCCAAGATGAAGGAACTCAACGACAAGGAACCAGAACCGGGGCAGGAGGAGACCAAGAAGCCGGAGGACGCCGCTAAGCCGGAAGACACCGCGGCGGAGGACGAGGGGCGGGCGCAGATGGAAGAGGCCCTCAAGACCCTGCGCAACGGTGAAGTCGTCCGCGGCCGGGTCGTCTCCGTAACCTCGGAAGGGGTCATGGTCGACGTCGGCTACAAGTCCGAGGGCATGATCCCCCTGAGCGAGCTGGGCCTGAACGAGAACCAGACGCCGGACCAGGTGGTCAAGGTCGGCGATGAGATAAGTGTCGTCGTTAAGAACGTCGAAGGACCTGATGGGAACGTCGTCCTGTCGAAGCGGAGGGCCGACGAGGAGGATGCCTGGAAGCACCTCCAGGCGGTCCACGAGAGCGGCGAGGCCATCGAGGTGCCGGTGGTCGCCGAGGTCAAGGGCGGCCTGATCGTCGACGCCGGCGTCCGCGGCTTCATCCCCGCGTCCCACGTCTCGCGGGGCTTCGTCAAGGACCTCAAGCCCTTCGTCGGCCAGCGGCTCAAGGTCCGGGTCATCGAGCTGGACCGGCCGCGCAACCAGGTCATCCTGTCGCGGAAGCTCATCCTCGAGGAAGAGCAGCGGGGGCTTCGTGAGGAGACCTGGCGGAACATCGCCGAGGGGCAGATCAGGACGGGGACGGTCAAGCGCCTGGCGGATTTCGGCGCCTTCGTCGACCTCGGGGGCGTCGACGGTCTCCTGCACGTCTCCGAGCTTTCCTACGGTCGCGTCAAGCACCCGTCGGAGGTCGTCAAGGAAGGCCAGGAGATCAAGGTCAAGGTCCTCAAGGTGGACCGGGAGAACGAGCGCATCTCCCTCGGCTACAAGCAGACCATGCCCGACCCGTGGAAGGAAGTCGCCGACCGCTACGCTGAAGGGTCCATCGTTCAGGGGAAGGTCGTCCGGCTAGCTCCGTTCGGCGCCTTCGTCGAACTCGAACCGGGCATCGACGGCCTGGTGCACATCTCGCAACTGGCCGATCGGCGCGTCGCCAAGCCCGAGGACGTCGTCACGCCCGGACAAGAGGTCAAGGTCAAGGTCCTCGGGGTCAACCCGGAGGCCCATCGGATCAGCCTCTCGCTCCGCGAGGCCGAGGGACACGGCCAGGCCAGGGAGGAGTCCAAGCCGCCCCAGGGCGGGACGTCCGGTGGCGGCGGCCAGGCCGGGACCGAGGGCGGCGGCGGGCTGGCGACCCTGGGTGACGTCTTCAGCGACCTGTTCAAGGACAAAGGGGAGGCCGACAAGGGCCGCTGACCCCCGCGCCCGGTAACCGAAGACAAGGCTCCCGAGGCACAACGACGGGAGGGGCAAACGCTCCTCCCGTTTTCAGTACCGGCCCGAGGGGGGCCGCGGAGGGGAAAGGAGGGGGCGCCGTTGGACCTGATCGTGGCCGAGAAGCCCAGCGCCGCCAAGGCCATCGCCGAGGCTCTGGGGGGCTTTCGGGCCCGCCAGGGCTTCCTGGAGAGCCACGACTGGCTCGTGACCTGGGCCGTCGGGCACCTGCTCGAGTTGTGTGAGCCCGAGGATTATCGACCGGAATGGGCCAAGTGGCGCCTCGAGGACCTGCCCATCGTCCCGGACTTCCGGCTGCGCCCGGCCCGCGGGGCGAAGGAACGCCTCGACGTCATCGCCGCGCTGGCCGGTCGGTCCGACGGGCTGGTCAACGCCTGCGACGCGGCCCGGGAGGGCGAACTCATCTTCCGCCAGGTGGTCGAGTATCTCGGGCTGCGGCAACCGGTCCGGCGCCTCTGGATCTCCTCCCTCACGCGCGAGGCCGTCCGCCGGGGGTTCGCCGAGCTGCGGCCGTCGGCCGACTACGACCGGCTGCACCGTTCGGCGGAATGCCGGTCCCATGGGGATTGGCTCGTCGGCATCAACGCCACCCGCGCTTTCTCCTGCCGCGGGCGCGCGGTCTTCTCCGTCGGCCGCGTGCAGACGCCGACGCTGGCCATGATCGTCGCCCGCGAGGAAGAGATCACGGCTTTCGTCGTCCGCGACTTCTGGGCGGTCCTGGCCGAGCTGGTCACGCCGGGCGGCGGACGGTACATGGGCCGTTTCATCGTGGACGGCGAGTCACGAGTCTTCGACCAGGCGACGGCGCAAGCGGTGGTGGACCGGGCGGTCGGCCGGCCCGGCACGGTCGAGAAGTTCGAGGAGAAGACCGAGAAGGACAACCCACCGTTACTCTTCGACTTGACCAGCCTGCAGCGCGAGGCCAACCGCCGCTGGGGGATGCCCGCGTCGGCCACCCTGGCCGCCGCGCAACGGCTGTACGAGGCCAAGCTGCTGACCTATCCCCGGACCGACTCCCGCTTTCTGACCCCGGACGTGGCCCGCACGGCCCCGCGGGTCATCGAGGGCCTGGCGGCGCAGACCAGCCTGGCACCGCTGTGCGCGAAGGCCGACCCGAAGGCCATCTATGGTCATGGCCGGGTGGTCAACGCCCGGCGGGTCGCCGACCACCACGCCATCATCCCGACGGGGACCGCGCCGGGGAAGGTGTCCCCCGTTGACGCGAAGGTCTACGACCTGGTCGCCCGGCGGTTCCTGGCCCAGTTCTTCCCGCCCGCGACCTATCGCGCCGTCCGCGTGCTGACCCGGGTCGGCGACGACCGGTTCGAGACGACCGCCCGGACGCTGTTGGAGCCGGGCTGGCGCACGGTCGAGCCTCGGCGCGCACCGCGGGCAGGCGGCGAGGCCGTGGAGCCGGCCGAGGCGACGGAGCCGGCCGAAGCCCTGCTCCCGGACGACCTTCGGACTGGGCAGACGGTCACCTGCGCCGGAGCGTCCTTGAAGGCTGGGCGCACCGAGCCACCGCCGCGCTACACGGAGGGCACGCTCCTGGCGGCGATGGAGACGGCCGGGCGGATCATCGACGACGAGGGACTTCGGGAAGCGATGAAAGGCAGAGGCCTGGGGACCCCCGCCACCCGGGCGGCCATCATCGACCGGCTGAAGCAGGTCGGGTACATCGAGAGCGCCGGGAAACAGTTGAAGCCGACCGGCAAGGGGATGAAGCTCATCGGCGCGGCGCACGCGGCCGGCGCCGAGGTCCTCCTGTCGCCGCAGTTGACCGGGGAATGGGAGCAGCGGATCAACGCCATTCAAACCGGGGACGAAGACCCGCGGCGCTTCGAGCGGGAGATCGCCGCCCTCGCCGGTGGGGTCGTCGACCGGGTCAGGGGATGGCCGGCCGCCGAAGCCGAACCACCCGCGGACCTCGGATGCCCGCTCTGCGGCGGGCAGGTGGCCCTCGACGGGCGGGCCTGGGTCTGTCGCGGCCGGGATGGTCAGTGCAAGTTTCGTGTCGGCACATGGATCCTCGGGCGGCGGATCGAGGTCGCCGACATCGAGGAGCTCTGCAGGAAGGGAAAGACTCGCCTGCTGCCGGGGTTTCGTTCCAAGCAAGGCCGCCGCTTCTCGGCCCGCCTCGCGGCCGGTCCAAACGGGGTCACTTTCGAGTTCGCCCCGAAACGCCGAAGACGCCGGAGAGCTGGTCCGACGAAGGCCAAGAACCCCCGCCAGAGCGCGGAATAGGGCCGTTTGAGACCGGGGAATGCTAGCCATGATAGCTGGCAGACCCCGGTCTTTTGCGTTGCTTCGATACGTTCAGCGAGGGGGATTCTGATGAACCTGCCCATCGGCATGGTCACCCTGATCGTGGTGGCCGTCCTCATCTACTTCGGCCTGGCCCACCGGGTCCTCGACCGGATGTACCTCACCGACCGGGGAGCCCTGGTCTTCATCGTCCTGATGATCGTGGCCAGTTTCTTCAACTTCACCCTCGTCCGGACACCGCCGCAACTGATCGTCAACGTCGGCGGGGCGCTGTTCCCTCTCGGCCTGGCCGTCTACCTGATCTGGCGGGCCGACACGACGGTCGAGAAGGTCAGGGCGATTCTTTCGGCGGTCATCACCGCGGCCGTCGTCTATGTGGCCGCGCGGCTGCTCCCGTCTGAGCCTACGCAGAACACGGTCATCGACCCGACCTACCTCTTCGCCATCGTCGGCGGGCTGGTCGCCTACATCGCCGGGCGGTCCCGCCGGTCGGCCTTCATCGCCGGCTCGATGGGCATCCTCCTGGCCGACGTCGCCCATTACGTCGAGATAACCGTGCGCGGCATTCCCGGGCGGACCTGGCTCGGCGGCGCGGGGGCCTTCGACTCGGTGATCATCGCCGGGGTCCTCGGGACCTTCCTGGCCGAGATCATCGGGGAGACCCGCGAAGCCCTCCAGGGAGGACCCCGCGACGAGCGCGGGGGCAGGGGCGGCGGCAAGGGCGGGAAGGTCAAGAACGTCGAGTTCACCGGGATGCTCAGTGACATGGAGATCGGCGACCTCGCCGAGCCGGACATCAGCCGTCAGGCGGCGGCCAGGGCCGGGGGCAGCGACGAGCTCAAGGACATCGACGACTACATCGACGAGTATGTCGGCCCCGGCGGGCTGAAGGACGCTGAGGAAAGCGAGATCATCCGGCGGGCCAAGGAGGAGGCTGATCGCCGTGGTTGACCGGCATCGTCTGTTGGCCCTGCTCGCCCTCATCGCCCTCGGACTGACTCTTGGCCTGGGGGCGGCGGTCCCGCGGGCCGCCGGCGCCGCCCAGTCCGCCGATTGGGGCAGCGATGAGCGGGACACCGGCTACTACACCATCGTCGACGAGAAAGGGGCCATCCTCCTCACCACCGGGTTGAAGGTGACCGTCGGCGACCGCTTCATCGCCGGGGACAACAAGGAGTATGAGGTCTTCGCCGTGAACGGCGACACGGCGCGGGCTCGACCCGTCTCGGGACAGGCCGGTCTGGCCCCTCTGCCGGTGCCCGCCTTCAGCCGGTTGCGCTCGACCCTGACCGAGTACCTCGACCGGACCTTCGGGGCTGAGTCCGCGGCCGCCCCGGGCACGAAGACCATCGCCATCTACCACACCCATAGCGACGAGTCGTACGTGCCGAGCGACGGGGCGGCGAACATCCCCGCCCATGGCGGGATCTTCCAGGTCGGGGCGGCGTTCCGCGACGCCCTGAAACGGAAGGGCCTGAACGTCGTGGAGAGCACGAAGCCCCACGACCCGCATGACAACCTGGCCTATGACCGGTCGCGCCGGACGGCCATGGACCTCCTGGCCCGGACCCGGCCGGCGGCCCTCTTCGACGTCCACCGCGACACCGCCCCCGCCCAGGCCTATGAGAAGTCGGTATCGGGCGAGAACGTCACCTCGGTGATGTTCGTCATCGGGCGGCAGAACCCCAACATGCAGGCTAACCTGTCTTTCGCCAAGGACCTCAAGGCGGCGGCTGACAAGAGCCATCCGGGTCTGGTCCGGGCCATCTATTTCGGCCAGGGCCGGTACAACCAGGACCTGTCACCGCGGGCTCTGCTCATCGAGGTCGGGGCGGAGAGCAACACCAAGACCGAGGCTGAGAAGGGCATCTCCCTTCTGGCCGACGACGTGCCGAAGGTCATCGGGACGGCCGGGCCGTCCGGGTCGGTGGGCCTGACCCAGGGCAGTGGGGCGGTCCGGGCGATCATCACCATCGTCGCCGGGATCCTCCTCCTGGGGGCCGCCTACCTGGTTATCGCCAGCGGCGGGTTCCGCCAGGCATGGGACCGCCTGCGCCGTCTGCCGTCGACCGAACTCGCCGGTTATCTGAAGGATAGGGAGGAGACGATGACCACAGGTGACGAGGAAGGCAAGGAACGCGCTGAGGAAGAGGAGTCGCCGGGCAGCCGCACGGGGGGCCACGAGCACCGGCGACCGGACGACCGGACCCATCATCAGGAAGAGCCCTGAGTACCCGTAAAGCCCCGACGAGGCGGAGGGAGGCGCGGGTCGCGGCCCGTGGCGAGGATCAATGAAGATAATCTATCACTGCTATGGCGGCGCTCACTCATCGGTGACGGCAGCCGCCATTCATTTAGGGCTCCTGCCCACCAACCGCCCGCCGACCGCCGCCGACCTCGAGGGCTTGCCGTTCTATGACCGGGCGGTCCGGGCGGACCACGGCCGCATGCGGTTGATGGGCGTCGATGCCGACGGGCATGAGGTCTACGTCCTGGGCCGGCGGTTCATGCCGGTCATCGCCGAGAGGGTGGTGCGGGGGGTCGCCGAGGTCTACGGAAAGGACCCCGGCGACCTCCTCTTGGTCAATGCCCTGACTTCCGTCAACCTGACGATGAAGCTCGGCGGCTTCGTCTCCCGCGGGATGCTCCTGCCGTATGTGGGGCGCCCGGTGGTCGAGCGAGGCACCGCCGGGGCCGTTCGGCGACTGCTGAGAATCGTCGAAGCGGCGAAGCGACGGGCGGCTTCGCGGCCCCCGCACGCCGGGGGGATGAACCCGTCGCGGAGCGGGGGCGACGGCCCCCCGAAGGTCTTCTACCACTGTTACGGCAGCGCCCACTCATCCATCGTCGCCGCCGCCCTGCACCTTGGGATGTTGCCGGAGGACCGGGTGGCCGAGAACGACGAAATCGCCGGCCTGACCTTCTATGACCGTGTCGACCGCCATGAGGTCGGCGTGCCGGTCTTCATGGGCCGCGACGCGGCCGGGTGCGAGGTCTACGCCATCGGGCTGGCCGGGGGGAAGGGCCTGCTGACCCGGACGATGCGCAGTGTTCTGGATATGTTCGGGCTGCCGCAGGAGACCATGGTCCTTCGTGACAGTCTGATCCACATCGGCGCGTGGACCAAGGCCGGTGGCGTCCTGTCGAGGAGGATGGGCCTGGTCGGCCTCGGGCGGCCCCTGACCCTCCTCGGGGTGAGGCGCAACTATCCCCGCCTGGCCGAACTCGCCCGGCAGACCCGGACGGAAGCCTGGGGGCGCTGGAATCCCCGCGCTTGACGGGGAGCCGTGGTCCGGTCGATAATAGAGGGGTCGCCGGCGGCCGTCCAAAAGGGCCAGCGCACGGGGGTGAGCTCAAGTGGCGTCAGGTGGGTTGGTGGCCAAGGTCGAGCCAGGCAGCCCGGCCGCGGAGACGGGCCTGGCGCCGGGGGACCGCGTGGTCGAGATCAACGGGCGGCCAGTGCGGGACTTCGTCGATTACCTCTACGAGACCGGCGAGGACGAAGTCGAGCTGCGGGTGATCAAGCCGGACGGTCAGGAATGGGTCGTCGACATCGAGCGCGAGCCCGGCGTCGCCCTGGGGATCGAGTTCACCGATCCCCTTTTCGATGGCCTCCTGCGCTGCCGAAACCGATGCCGGTTCTGCTTCCTGGAGCAGATGCCGAAGGGCTTGCGGCGGAGCCTGTACGTACGGGACGACGACTACCGCCTGTCCTTCCTGCACGGCAACTTCATCACCCTGAGCAATCTCGACGACGAGGAACTGGACCGGATCATCCGGCTCAGGCTCTCGCCCCTCTATGTCTCGGTTCACGCGACGGACCCGGAGGCCCGCCAAAGCCTGATGGGCTTTGAACCCGCCGGCCGAGTCATGGAACAGCTCCGACGGCTGGTCGCGGGGGACGTCACCGTCCACACCCAGGTCGTCGTGTGCCCGGGCTTCAACGATGGCCCCGTCCTTGACCGGACCATCGAGGACCTCGCCGGGCTACGGCCCGGCGTGGCTTCGGTGGGGATCGTGCCGGTGGGACTGACCCGTCACCGCGAAGGGCTGCCGTTCATCGACCCGGTCGGTGCGGACCTGGCTCGGACGATCATCGCGCAGGTCGAGGAGTGGCAGCGTCGATTGGCCGGTCGGGGTCGGGAAGCCTTCGTCTTCCTGGCCGACGAATTCTACGTTCTAGCCGGCCGGGACGTCCCGCCGGCGGCCCGTTATGGCGACTTTCCGCAGGTCGAGAACGGCATCGGGCTGATCCGCTGGTTCGTTGATGGCTTCCGGCGTTCCCGGCGGCGCTGGCCGAAGGCGGTCCCGCCGCGGCGGGTGACGGTGGTCACCGGGGTCTCGGCGAGGGCGGTCATCGAAGCCGCCGCCGCTGAACTGGGCGCCGCCGTGTCCGGCCTGGAGGTCCGAGTGCTGGCCGTGACGAACGAGTTCTTCGGGCCATCGGTGACGGTGGCCGGCCTCCTGAGCGGGCGCGACATCGGACGGGCTCTGGCCGAGATCGGCCCGGCCGGCTTGGGCCAGGAGGTCCTGGTGCCGAGGGCCGCCATCCGCACCGAAGACGACCGTTTCCTGGATGATCTGACCCCGGCCGACCTCGCGACCGCCGCCGGAGTGCCCGTGCGCGTGGTCGAGGGCGGGGGCGAGGGTTTCGCCAGAGCGGCCATCGGAAAGGGGGTCGAGCGACCGTGAATCCTGTCGTAGCCATCGTGGGCCGGCCCAACGTGGGCAAGTCGGCCCTCTTCAACCGGCTCGTCCAGCAGCGGGTGGCCATCGTCGAAAGCGAACCGGGGGTCACCCGGGACCGCATCTACGCCCCCTGCGAGTGGTCCGGACGCGGCTTCACCCTCATTGACACCTGCGGGATCGAGCTGGACGCCGAGAAGGGCATCTGCGAGTTGTACCGCCGCCAGGCCA
>JAJYMC010000052.1 GCA_021787335.1 Bacillota bacterium
ACGCCGCGGGAAAGACGCTGGCCGGTCTTCCGGTCCTTCCAGTAGCGGGGCGGGTGAGGCTTGCGCTCCAGTTTCCCCTGGCCAAAGGCACGGCGAAGGGCGAAGAACGACCGCCACGCGGCGGCCACCTTCTTGAGCGTCTCCTGGGCCACGTCCGACGGCAGCGCTCTGTACGCCGAGTGCGAGACGAACTCGCGGCACAGGGCCTCGTAGCCGGGAACGCGCCCACCCCTGGCGAACGCCTGCCGGCAGCGGTAGTTGGCGCTGTTCCAAAGCGCGGCGGCGCGATCAGCCACGGTGGCCAGAACCATGGTTTGAGTTCTTGTCGGCAGAAGGAGGAGAACACTTGTTCGCTTCATGGGCCCATTATACCACAAAAATGGAAAAAGGGAACGCCTCCCTTCCTTCCCGGAATGAATTCCCAGATCTTCCGGGCGGCGGATTCTTGGTGTGAACCGGTTGAAGGTCGAACGACGCAGGCGGCGGACCCCGAACTACACGCCGCTGATGCCCTTGCGCCGGCGGCGATGGCTCGTCGTCTGGGGCATGCTGGGCGTCATCCTTGCCTTGCTCCTCGCGGCGGTGGTGGCCACATTCATCTCGGGCCGGCGAGCCGACAGTGAGGCCCGACACAACCTGCTCGTCCGGACGGCGGGGGCGGCAGCCGCCCTCGACCCGGATTTGGTCGCGCGGCTCACCGGCACCGCGGACGATGAGAGTCAGCCATATTTCGCCCTCATCCGCGAGCGCCTGGCCTCGATCCACACCACCGCGCAGGATACGCGCTTCGTCTACCTTCTCGGGCTCAGGGACGGGAACGTCGTCTTCCTGGCCGACGCCGAACCGGAGGACTCATCGGACTACTCGCCCCCCGGTCAGGTCTATGAGCAGGCGACGGAGGCCCTCCGCTCGCTATTCGACAGCGGCGAGGCCTTCGTCGAGGGACCGCTCACCGATGATTGGGGGACCTGGGTCTCCGGTCTCGTGCCGATCCGCGACCAGGCCACCGGCAAGGTCCTAGCGGTCCTCGGAATGGACATCGACGCCAGTGCGTGGCCCCGTCAGCTGGGCCCTTACCAGTTGCCCACCCTTACCCTGGCCATCGTCTCGGTGGTCATCGTCCTCGCCTTCATCCTCTTCCAGCAGCGCCAGGACGAGGCTCAACTGCGCCACCTGGCCACCCGCGACTTCCTGACCGGCATCCCCAACCGGTTCGTCCTCGAGGAGAGCCTCAGGCGGGCCGTCGGCCGAGCCAAGCAGGGCCGGCCAAGCGCCCTTCTGTTCCTCGACGTGGACAACTTCAAGCTGGTCAACGATACCTTCACCCACGCCGCCGGGGACCGGCTGCTGAACAGCCTGACCGGTCTCCTCCAGCGAAACCTGCGCGACGGGGACCTGTTGGCCCGGTTGGGCGGCGATGAGTTCGCCGTCCTTCTCGACCAGGCCGACCTGGCGCGGGCTCAGGTCGTCGCCGAGCGGCTACGGATAGCCGTAGGCGAGCACCGCTTCATCATCGGCCAACAGAACGTCGACCTGAGCCTCAGCGTGGGCCTGGCGACCATCGACGGGGAGATGGAGGCCGAGCGCATCCTGAGCACGGCCGACATCGCCCTTCATACAGCCAAGGAGCGCGGCCGCAACCGGGTCGTCTCCCTGGGGCCCGATGACCAGGCCACACGGGAACTGTCCGAGGCGGGTCGCCTGCTCTCACTGATCAAGGCCGCCCTTGACGATGGGTCCTTTGTCCTGCACTACCAGCCGGTCGTCCAGCTCGAGAACGGTCGGGTCGGCTATTACGAGGGCCTTGTCCGCCTCAAAGACGTGAACGGCGGCGTGGTGGCCCCCGGCGTGTTCATCCCGGTGGCCGAGCGTTTCGGCCTGATGTCCCAGGTCGACCGGTGGGTGACCAGGAAAGCCATCGAGGTCCTGGAAAGCCACGCCGATGTCGGCCTCTTCATCAACCTCTCGGCGACGAGCCTGGCCGACGAAGACTTTCTGGCCTTCATCGAAGCGGCCGTGCGGGAGCACCCGGCCGTGATCGGCCGCCTGGGCTTCGAGATCACCGAGACCGCGGCCATCCGAGACTTCGCCCGGACTGAACAGTGGATCCGCAAGCTCCTGGAACTGGGCTGCAAGTTCGCGTTGGACGACTTCGGCTCCGGCTTCTCCTCGTTCTCTTACCTCCGGCGGCTGCCGGTCGACTTCGTCAAGATTGACGGCAGCTTCGTCCGGAACATGGACGCCGAGCCGACCCACCGCGCCTTCGTCCAGGCCATCAACACCGTGGTCCACACCCTCGGCAAGAAGACGGTGGCCGAGTTCGTCGAGAACGAGGCCGTCCTGGAACTCCTCAAGGGTCTCGAGGTCGACTACGCTCAGGGTTACCATCTTGGTCGCCCAGAGGCCTGCCGGGCCGATGAGGGCTCCGCGTCCCAGCCGTCCTCGCCCACCCAGCCATCCACTCGCGCTGATAAAAAGGAAGCCGCTTCGGCAGGTTAGAAGGAGTAGCGGTGGTTAAGTCCAATTATCAGGGGAGTGTCCGAAGGGCCGTTCCATCTGCCCCGGCGCTGGAGGCGACCGATGACCGAGCAAGCGGAAAGGGCTCAGAAGCGGCGCGACCTGCTGGAAAAAGCCCAGCGAAGCCCGTCGTACAAGTACACGGTCCTGGCCATCACGGCCATTGGCATCTTCATGTCGACCCTGGATGGGTCGATCGTCAACGTCGCCCTGCCGACCATCTCGACGGCCTTCTCCGCCAGCCTGACCACCCTCGGATGGGTGGTCACGGCCTATCTGCTGGCCATCTCCAGTCTCCTCCCGACGATGGGCCGGGCGGCCGACCTCTATGGCCGCAAGGCCGTCTACTCGCTGGGGTTCATCGTCTTCATCATCGGCTCGGCCCTGTGCGGGCTGTCGTGGAACGTCGGCGCGCTGATCATCTTCCGGGTGATCCAGGCCATCGGCGCGGCCATGCTGATGGCCAACGGCATGGCCATCGTCACCGCCGTCTTCCCGGCCAAGGAGCGCGGCCGCGCCCTGGGCATCAGCGGGACGGTCGTGGCCGCCGGCAGCCTGACCGGGCCGGCCCTGGGCGGCCTCATCGTCGGCGCCCTCAACTGGCGGTACATCTTCTACATCAACCTGCCCATCGGCATCATCGGCGCCCTCCTGGGCTTCACCTTACTGCCCGAACAACCCCGGTCCCACGAGGGCCGGTTCGACTTCCTGGGCAGCGGTCTCTTCGTCATCGGGTTGGTGCCGTTGCTCCTGGCCCTCTCGGAAGGGCAGGACATCGGCTGGGGTTCGCCCATCGTCTACGTCATGCTGGTCCTGGCCGTCGCCGGCCTGACCGCCTTCTACTACGTCGAGCGCCGGACGGCCCAGCCGATGGTCGACCTCTCCCTTTTCCGCCAGCCCATCTTCACCATCGGCAACGCCGCCGGGATGCTCTCCTACACCGTCAACTTCTTCTCGGTCTTCCTCATCCCGTTCTACCTGACCCAGGTCAGGGGGCTCCCCCCGGAGCTTGTCGGGCTGATGATGACCCCGGTACCCGCGGTGATGTTCTTCGTCGCCCCGCTGTCCGGCTGGCTCTCAGACCGCATCGGTTATGTCTTTCTGACCTCCGCCGGGATGATCATCCTGACCCTTGGCATGGTCGCCCTCTCCGGGCTCAAAGAGGCGACCGGCTTTGTCAGCGTGGCCCTGCGCTTGGCCCTCGTGGGCATCGGCATGGGCCTCTTCACCTCACCCAACAACAGCTCCATCATGGGCGCGGTGCACACCTCGAAGCTCGGCCTGACCAGCGGGCTCATCGCCACCGTCCGCAACGTCGGGATGATGCTGGGCGTGGCCATCTCCGCCTCACTCTTCCAGAACCGGCTCGGCCACGCCGAGGCGTATCTGCAGGCGCGCTTCGGGCCGTTGACCCCGGCCCTGGAGAACCAGGCCTTCGTGACCTCGCTCCACACCACGTTCCTCATCGCCGCCGGCATCGGCGTCCTCGGCATCATCATCTCGTCGGTGCGCGCGGCCGAAGGGCCCCGACCTCAGCCCAGATAGGTCAGGCTGGTGACGATGGCGTTCCAGACGGCGTGGGCGATGATCGGGGGCCAGATGGCCTCCGTCCGGTCATACAGCCAGACCAGGGCCAGGCCGGCCAGGATCAACGCCGGGAAGCCCCATGGGTCGAGGTGGATGAGGGCGAAGAACAGCGAGACGAGGATCATCGCCACCGGCCGGCCGACCCGGTCGCGGAGGGCCGGATAGGCGAAACCGCGGAAGTAGGTCTCCTCGCTGATGGGCACCAGCAGTGAGCCAAGCAGGAAGGGGAAGAACAGCTCCCGCGGGGCCCGGGCCGCGGAGACCAGGTCCACGAGGGGTTGCGCCCCTTGTCGCGGCCCCATCACCCAGAGGGTGACCAGGTCGGCGGCGTAGACGACGACGAAGATGCCGAGACCGGCCAGGATGCCCAGGGCGATCTGCTTCGGCCAGGCCCGGCCGGTGAAGCCGACCTCCCGTAGGCTGCCGTGGTGCCTGATGACGACCACGTACCACAGGGCCACCACCAGCAGGACGGCCTCGATGACGATGGAGGCGACGAAGAACTTGGTCCCGGCCATGTCCGACCAGTGTTCGCCGAACCGGTCGAAGAGGAAGTCGACGAACAGGCTGTAGACCACACCGAGGGCATAGATGGCCACATACACCAGGACGACCTCGAACAGGTTCCACCGCGCCGTGGCGGCCGGCCGCAAAGGCCGGTTCTCCGGCTTCACCGCCGTTGACACGCTCTTCGCTCCCTTTCCCTTCAAAGGACTGCCGTGATGATGCTGCGTTGAATGCTATCACTGGGGTCGCTTGGACCGGGGCGCTCTAGGTCCGGCCCAGTCTCTCGCGGACGAGGCGGTTGACGGTCTCCGGATTGGCCCGGCCCTTGGTCGCCTTCATGACCTGGCCGACCAGGAAGCCCATGGCTCGCTCCTTGCCGTTCCTGATATCGGCGACGACGTTGGGGTTGTCGGCGATGGCCCGATCGACGGCCTCGACGATGGCCCCTTCGTCGTTGATCACCATCAGCCCCTTCTCTTTGACGATGGCCTCGGGGTCACGGTTCGTCGCGCAGACCTCCGGGAAGACGCTCTTGGCGATGGTCCCGCTGATCAGCCCCCGGTCGATCAGGCTGATGAGGGCGGCGAGGTTCTCCGGGCTGACCGGGATGCGGTCGAAGCCCAGCTCGTGCGCGTTCAGGTAGGCCAGCAGTTCGCCGAGGACCCAGTTGGCCACCTTCTTCGGGTCCTTGGCCGCGGCCGCCGCCCGCTCGAAGTAGGCGGCCAAGGACGGCGACCCGGTGATGACCCCGGCGTCGTAGGCCGGCAGACCATACTCGGCCATGAAGCGGTCGCGCTTGGCGTCCGGCAGCTCGGGGAGCGACCCGCGGACCTCGGCCACCCAGGCCGGGTCGATGTGGAACGGGACCAGGTCCGGCTCGGGGAAGTAGCGGTAGTCGTGAGACAGTTCCTTGCTCCGCATCGGCCGGGTCTGCCCGGCCTTCTCGTCCCAGAGCCGCGTCTCGCGGGCGACCGCGCCCCCGCCCTCGACCAGCTTGGTCTGGCGCTCGACCTCGTAGTCCAGAGCCAGCTTGATGGCGCGGAAGGAGTTCAGGTTCTTGAGCTCGACCGGGGTGCCGAAGTCGCTGCCCGCCCGGTGGACGGAGACGTTGGCGTCACAGCGGAGCGAGCCCTCTTCCATCTTGACGTCGGAGACCCCGGTGTACTCGATGACCGTCTTCAGCTTGGTCAGGTAGGCCCGGGCCTCCTCCGGCGAGCGCAGGTCGGGCTCCGACACCACCTCGATGAGGGGGACCCCGGTGCGGTTGAAGTCGACCAGGGTCGCCTCGTCGGCCGCACCGTGCAGCGACTTGCCGGCGTCCTCCTCGAGGTGTACGCGGCGGATGCGGACCCGACGGGCCTGGCCGTCGACGTCGAACTCGAGCCAGCCGTCGGCCGCCAGGGGCTCGTCGAACTGCGAGATCTGGTAGCCCTTGGGGAGGTCCGGGTAGAAGTAGTTCTTCCGGTCGAACTTGGTCTTCTCGGCCACCCTGCAGTTGAGGGCCAGGGCGGCCTTGACCGCCGCCTCGAGGGCGGCCTCGTTGAGGACCGGAAGGGTCCCGGGCATGCCCAGACAAATCGGGCAGACCTGGGTGTTGGGCTCGGCCCCGAAGGTCGTCGGGCACTGGCAGAAGATCTTCGTCCTGGTGTTCAGCTCGACGTGGACCTCCACGCCGATGACCGTCTCGAAGTCGCTCACGCCCGTCCCCCCTTCCCCGCCGCGGGGTCGGCCGGGGCCAGCCTGGGCGTGAACCCGACGGCCCGCTCGTAGGCATGGGCCGTGCGGAGGAGGGTGGCCTCGTCGAGGGCCCTGCCGATGAGCTGCAGGCCGATGGGCAGCCCGCCGTCGTCACCGCACGGGATGGACAGGCCGGGCAACCCGGCCAGGTTGACCGGGATGGTGCAGACGTCGGCGAGATACATCGCCAGCGGGTTCTCGGCCCGCTCCCCGAGCTTGAAGGCGACCGTCGGGGAGGTCGGGGCGACGAGGACGTCGTACTTGGCGAAGGCCCGCTCGAAGTCCTGCCGGACGAGGGTCCGGACCTTCTGGGCCTTCAGGTAATACGCGTCGTAGTAGCCCGAACTGAGGGCGTAGGTGCCGAGCATGATCCGGCGCTGGACCTCGGCCCCGAAGCCCTGGGCGCGGGTCTTGGCGTACATGTCGGCGAGGTCCTCGGCCCCGGCGGCCCGCAGACCGTAGCGAACCCCGTCGTAGCGGGCCAGGTTGGCGGAGCACTCGGCCGGCGCGATGATGTAGTAGGCCGAGAGGGCGTGGTCGGTGTGGGGCAGCGAGCACTCCTCGGCCTTCGCCCCCAGCCCGACGAGGACCTCGATGGCCTTCCTGACGGCGGCCTCGACGGCCGGCTCGGTGCCTTCCCCGAAGTACTCCCTGGGGATGCCGATGCGCAGGCCCTTGACGTCGCCCTCGATGGCCGCGAGGTAATCGGGCGGGTCGTAGCGGGCCGAGGTCGAGTCGAGCGGGTCGTGGCCGGCCACCGCCTGCAGGGCCAGGGCGGAGTCGGTGACGTCCAGGGTCAACGGCCCGATCTGGTCCAGCGACGAGGCGAAGGCCACCAGCCCGAACCGCGAGACCAGCCCGTAGGTCGGCTTGAGGCCGACGACCCCACAGAACGAGGCCGGCTGGCGGACCGAGCCGCCGGTGTCCGAACCGAAGGCGACGACGGCCTCGCCGGCGGCCACGGCCGCGGCTGACCCGCCGCTCGACCCGCCGGGCACCCGGTCCAGGTCCCACGGGTTGCGGGCGGGGTAGAAGCCCGAGTTCTCATTGGACGAACCCATGGCGAACTCGTCCATGTTGGTCTTGCCGATGATGACCGCGCCGGCCTCGGCCAGTCGCCTGACGGCCGTGCCCGAGTAGGGCGGGACGAAGTTCTCGAGGATGCGCGAACCGCAAGTCGTCCGGACGCCCTCGGTGCAGAAGTTGTCCTTGACCGCCACCGGCACGCCGGCCAGAGGGCCGAGCCGGTCGCCGCGGCGGCGCGCGGCGTCGACCGCCCGGGCCTGGTCGAGAGCGGCCTCGGGGGTGACCGTGAGAAAGGCCCTCAGGCGGCCGTCGACGGCCTCGATGCGGTCCAGGGCGGCGCGGGTCGCCTCTTCGGCCGAGATGTCGCCGCGCTTGACGCGGTCGCGGAGTTCGTGAGCGGTGATGGCTTCAGTCAAGGGTTAAGCCTCCTGGTCCTCGATGACCTTGGGGACCTTGAAGAACGGCCCCTCACGGGCCGGGGCATTGGCCAGGGCCGAGTCGCGGTCGAGCCCGCGGTGGACGACGTCTTCGCGGACGACGTTGCCCATCGCCGGCAGCGTGTGCGACGTGTGCTCGACGTCCTCGGTGGCCAGCCGGTTCATCCTGGCGATGTGCTCGAGGATGATGCCGAGCTGCCCAGTCATGCGCTCGACCGCGGCCTCGTCCAGTTGCAGACGGGCCAGGGCGGCGACGTGCCGGACTTCATCCTTGGTGATGGGCATGACGGGCTCCCCCTGAGCGGGCGCCGGACCTCGGGGGCCCATGGCACCCTTGAATGTACAAGCTTTAGTATACCATCTTTCCCTGGGGCCTGCCATCGAACCGCGTCGGGCGAAACCTTGGCCCCACGCGGGCGCATCGGACGAAACCTTAGCCCGCCATGAGCGTAATAGAAGACGCCCGCCGCGAGGCGGGCGCCCACAGGAAAACTCCAGCGGCGTGACCCTAGCCCCAAGAGTGGGTGGGCGAGCGGGTCTTCGTGGTGGCCTAGCCGACCACCAGCCGAGGGGTTTCTTAAAAAAGCGAAGGGGCCCGTCATCGGGTCCCTTTGCTTTCTTGTCATCTGGGCTTGTCGGCTTGTCCTGCGGATCATTGTCTCAGACCTTGAACCGCTCGACCATTCCCACCAGGCGGCCGGACTCATCGGCGAGGGCCCGGGCCGCTTCGGCCATCTGGTCGACGGCCGTGGCCACGGACTGGGCCGAGGCGGTGACCTCCTCGGTGGCCGCCGCGCTCTCCTCGGAGATGTTGGCGATATGCTCGATAGCCTGGGTGGCCTGAGCGCTCTTGCCAGCCATGTCGGCCGTGGCCGTCGTGTTGGCCTCGGTGACCTGGGCCATCGCCTCGACCGCCTGGACCAACTGCTCGCTGGAGGCCAGGACCTGCTGGGCAGCGGCGGAAATGGTCTGGGCCTGGTCGTCGGTGGTCCCGACGGTCTGTAGGATGTCGGTCAGGGCCTGCCCGGCGGCGGCGGCGAGTTCGGCGCCGACGTCCACCTCCTGGGTCCCGGCCTCCATGGCCTGGACGGCCCCGTCGGTCCCCCGGCGGATGGTCTCCACGAGCTCGGAGATCTCCTTGGTCGAACGGCTGGAGCGCTCGGCGAGCTTGCGGACCTCCTCGGCGACGACGGCGAAGCCCCGGCCCTGCTCGCCCGCGCGGGCCGCCTCGATCGCGGCGTTCAGGGCGAGGAGGTTGGTCTGGCCGGCGATGTCCCCGATGACCTGGATGATCTCCCCGATCTGCTGGGAGTGCTCGCCGAGTTCCTTGATGGCCGCGGCCGAGGCGTAGACGCGCTCTTTGACCCGCTCCATCCCCTTGACGGTCCGCTTGACGGCCTCGCCGCCCTTCTTGGCGGCCTCCCGCGTGCCGGCTGAGGCCTGGGCGACGTTCTGGGCGCTGGTGGCCACGCCCTGCATGGCGTTGGACACCTCGGCCACGAGCTGCGAGGTCTTGGTGACCACGTCGGCCTGGCGCCGGGCGCCCTCGGAGATCTGCTCGATGGTCTGCCGCAGGCCGTCGATGAGCATCGAACCGTCCACGGTCGCCTTGGCCTGAGCGGTGGAGCCGCGGGCGATCTCTTCGATGGCCCGGGTTATCTCGCGGGCTCCGTTGGCCGACTGGGCGGCCAGCTCGGAGACCTTGGTGCTCTTGTCCCGGAAGTTCCCGGCGTCCGTCAGGACCTCGCCGAGGGCCTCGCGGAAATTCCGCACCATGTTCAGGAAGGCGACCCCCAGGCGACCTGCCTCGTCCTGGTTCAGGATTATATGGCGGCGGTCCATGGCCGTCAGGTCCCCGGTGGCGACCTCTTCAGCGACCCCCTTGAGCAGGCCGATCGGCCTGGTAAGGGCCCGGCCGACACCCAGGCTGGTGAAGGCGATGACCACCGCGCCCAGGGCAAAGAGCACCCCGGTCGTTGCTTGACGCTGGGCGTGGATCTGCTCGACCCGCGTGAACTGCTTCTGGGCCTCACCCTGGCTCACCGCCACCAGGCTTTGCACCTTTAGGAGGACCTTGGTCAGGTCACCGCTGCCGCCTGACTGGGCGAAGCTGTCAAAGGCCACCGTGGCCTCGTCGAGGATCTGGCGCTCAGTCGATGACGTGACGACCTTCGCGTATTCGGCGAAGGCCTGTTTGATGGCGGCCTCGTTGCCGCCCCGCATGATTGTCTGGTTACCGACCGCCATCGGCCGATAGAGGACGAGCTCGTTGAGGATGGCGTCGACCTTCACCAACGAGACCACACGTTTCTGGTAAAGGTCGGCGGACGCGCCCTCGAGCGCGTTCATCCCAAGCAGGCCACTGAGCCCCATGGCCACCAGAAAGACCAGCATGAGCAGGCTGAGCACGGCCATTTTCGCCATTGAATTGCTGTTGGACCACAATCCGCCGATCCGCCTGAACAATCCTTTCCCCCCTTTGATTCCCACCCAGAAAAAGAGAAGGGCCCGGAATACGCGACTCCCCTTAAAGGAATCGACGATTCCAGGCCCATTCTTTAGGTTTCGCCACGGGGCCGTCTCAGGCGTGGCCGATGAGCCGCTTCAACTCGTCTTCGCCGATTATCCTCAGGCCCGGCGCCTGCCCTGAGGCCACCAGCTCGCGGGCCTTTTCCAGCTTGGAACCAGGGTTCTCCCCGGCGACGACGTAGTCGGTCTTCTTGCTGACGCTGGACGAGGGCCGGCCGCCCAGGGCGCGGATGCGCTCCTCGGCGTCACGGCGCTGGATGGAAGCGAGCGTGCCGGTGAGGACGAAGGTCAGGCCGGCCAGGGGCAGGGCCACGGCGGGGCCCTGCCCGTCCGGGCCGCCGCCCGCTCCCGGGCCCGCCCCCTGGCCCGCTCCCGGACCCGCGACGGCGGCGCCCTCCCCCGCCCCGGGCATGGTCATGTTCACGCCGCTCTCGGCCAACCGCCGGACGAGGTCGCGGTTGACCTCCCGGGCGAAGAACTCGACGATGCTGGCAGCGATCTTCTCGCCGATCTCAGGGACCTGTTGCAGTTCGTCCTCGGACGCGGCGGCCAGCCGGTCGAGGCGGCCGAAGTGGGTCGCCAGCAGGTAGGCGGCGCGGTCACCGACGTGCCGCAGGCCGAGGGCGTAGAGCAGCCGGTTGAGCGGCCGGGCACGGCTGGCGTCGATGGCCCGGACCAGGTTCTGGGCCGACTTGGGGCCCAGCCGCTCCATCTCGACGAGCTGTTCTTCGGTGAGCTTGTAGAGGCCGGCCGGGTCATGGATGAGCCCGGTCTCGAGGAGCTGGCCGATGATCTTCGGCCCGAGGCCCTCGATGTCCATCCCGTCGCGCGAGCCGAAGTGGATGAGGGACTCCCAGACCTGGGCCGGGCAGGCCAGGCCGTTGGTGCAGCGATGGGCGGCCTCGCCCGGCTCGCGGACGACCAGGGCCCCGCAGACCGGGCAGCGGGTGGGCATCTCGAAGACCCGCTCGTCCCCGGTGCGCTTGGCCGCGACCACCTCGACGACCTCGGGGATGACCTCCCCGGCCTTCTGGATGATGACCGTGTCACCGATCCGGACGTCCTTCTCGCGGACGATGTCCTCGTTGTGGAGCGAGGCCCGGCTGACCGTCGACCCGGCCAGGCGGACGGGTTCCAGTTCGGCCACGGGGGTCAGGACGCCCGTCCGGCCGACGTTGACGGTGATGTCGCGGACCGTGGTCTCGGCCTTCTGGGCCGGGTACTTGAAGGCGATCGACCAGCGCGGGCTCTTGGCCCGGAAGCCGAGGCGGGCGCGCTGTTCGAGGCTGTCGACCTTGACGACCACCCCGTCGGTCTCGTAGGGCAGGTCGAAGCGCCGCTCATCCCAGCTCTGGCAGTACTCGGCGACGGCCCCGATGTCCGGGCAGAAGGTCGACTCCGGGTTGGTCTTGAAGCCGAGCTCCTTCAGGAAGCGCAGAGTCTCCCAGTGGGTCGAGGGGGCGAGCGCCGGCGGGTCGCAGTGGAGGATCTCGTAGAGGAAGGCGTCCAGCTCGCGACCGGCGGTGACCTTCGGGTCGAGCTGGCGGAGGGAGCCGGCGGCGCAGTTGCGCGGGTTGGCAAAGAGGGCCTCCCCGGCCTCCTCGCGGGCCCGGTTGACCTTCTCAAAGGCCTCGACGGGCATGAAGACCTCGCCGCGGACGATGATCGTCCAGCCATCGCCCGCCTCGCTGATGGCCCCCCGAGCCCGGTCGCCCAGGGACTTGAGCCGCTTGGGCACGCTCTTGATGGTCCGCACGTTGGCCGTGACGTCCTCGCCGACCTCGCCGTCACCCCGGGTGGCCGCCTGGACCAGGACCCCGTCCTCGTAACGGAGGGCCACGGAGAGCCCGTCGATCTTCAGTTCGGCCACGTACCGGACGTCTTCGCCGGGGACCAGGGCGTGGACGCGCCGGTCGAAGGCCTCCAGTTCGGCCACGCTGTATGCGTTCTCCAGGCTGAGAAGGGGCGTCTGATGGCGCACCGGGGAAAAGGTCGCGGCGGCCACCCCGGCGACTTTCTGGCTGGGCGAGTCCGGCGAGACCAGGTCCGGGTAAGCGGCCTCGAGCCGCAACAGCTCCCGCATCAACTGGTCGTAGTCGGCGTCGCTGACCTCCGGGTTGTCGAGGACGTAGTACTGGTAGTCGTGGTGGCGGATGGCCCGGCGGAGGTCCTCCAGACGGCCGGCGGCCTCCTCGTGGGACATCCCGACTCCCCTGTCCTCATCGGCCACGATCGGTCACCTCTCCATCTTGCGCAGCCTGGCAAACTCGGCGATGAGCTTCTTCAACCCGAGACCCGGAAAGGCCACGGTGAGTTCGGCCGCCGGTCCCTGCCCGTTGACGGTGACGACGGTCCCCTGGCCCCACTTGGGGTGCTCGACGCGGTCGCCTGCGTGGAGCGCCGGGAGGGCCGCCGGGTGGGATCCGGCCGTCGCCGATGCCGCACCACCGGGCGTTTGACCGACGCCGCCAAGCCGTGTTTCCGCTCCCCGTAGCCCGGACGGCAGGCCCGCCGCCACCCGCCGCCCGGCGGCGTCAGCTTCGGACCAGGAGGGCGCGCCGCGCCCGCTCGGCCCCTGGCCGCCCTGGGGCCGCGGTGCCCGGCCATCGGCGGGCATCCCGCCCGCGCTGGGCGCCTGGCCGACCCTGACCAGCAGCCCCTCGGGAATCTCCTGTAGGAACCGGGACGGCGTGTTGTAGATAATCTGGCCCCGGAACAGCCGATGGAAGGTCGAGGTCAGGTAGAGGCGCCGGCGGGCCCGGGTGATGCCGACGTAACAGAGCCGCCGCTCCTCTT
>JAJYMC010000005.1 GCA_021787335.1 Bacillota bacterium
ACGGTTTGCGAGGGCGGTGTTATACACCCATCGGACGCAGCCGAAGGTCCGGGCCAGCAGTTCCGCTTGTTTGGGGGTCGGGTAGAACCGGAACCGGTATGCTCTTTGCAGCTTCGCTCACCGCCTTTCGCCCTGTACTGCACTGATGGACGACCTCGATCTCGTACCGCTTGTGGCTCAAGTATACTTTGTGTGACCCGAACATACAATCGGTGTCCGCATATCCTTGGAATGAATTCCGAGGTTTTCGCCGCGGCGTGTTATAATATGGCATATGGCCTAGCACAATCTGCTTGGGGGGTAGGGTAGTGCGCAAACCGATCATCGCGGGCAACTGGAAGATGTACAAGACCGGTCCGGAGGGGGCCGCGCTGGCCGCCGCCGTCGCCAAGGCCATCGGAGAACTGGCCGGACGCCGGGCCGAGGTCGTCCTTTGCCCTCCGTTCACCGCCCTCGAGGCCGTCGCCGGCGCGGTCGCCGGCGCCCCGGTCAAGTTGGGCGCCCAGAATGTGCACTGGGAGAAGGATGGGCCCTACACCGGAGAAGTATCCCCGGCGATGCTCCGGGCCATCGGTTGCACCTACGCCATCGTCGGCCACTCGGAGCGTCGTCAGTACTTCGGAGAGACCGACGAGGGGGTCAACAAGCGCGCCCGCGCCGCGTTGGCCTTCGACCTGACCCCGATCGTCTGCGTCGGCGAGCGGCTCGAGGACCGCAAGGACGGGCGGACCGCCGACGTCGTCTCCCGGCAGGTTCGGGCGGCCGTGGCCGGCCTCTCGCCCGAGGAGGTCCGCCAGGTCGTCGTCGCCTACGAGCCCGTCTGGGCGATCGGGACAGGCGTGGCGGCCACCGCCGGCGACGCTCAGGAAGTCGCCGCCATCATCCGGGGGCAGCTGGCCCAGTCCGCCGGCCCCGATGCGGCCGCGCAGGTCCGCATCCAGTATGGCGGCAGCGTCAAGCCGGAGAACATCGCCGACTTCATGTCCCTTCCCGACGTGGACGGCGCCCTGGTCGGCGGGGCCAGCCTGAAGGCCGACTCCTTCGCCGCCATCGTCACGGCCGGGGTCGCCGCCAAACGGTAGATGGCCGTCCTCATCGTCCTTGACGGGTGGGGCGAGAGCCCGCGGCGCGAGGGCAACGCCATCCGCCTGGCCCACACGCCCACCCTCGACCGTCTCTACGCCGAGTACCCGCATAACCTGCTGGAGGCTTCGGGCGAGGCCGTCGGACTGACCGCGGGCCAGATGGGCAACTCCGATGTCGGCCACCTCAACCTGGGGGCCGGCCGCATCGTCTGGCAGATGCTCGTCCGCATCGACAAGGCCATCGCCGATGGCTCTTTCTTCGAGCACCCGGTGCTGCGCGAGCCCATCGAACGGGCCGCCCGCGCCGGTCGGGCCCTGCACCTGATGGGGCTCCTCTCGGACGGCGGCGTCCACAGTCACATCCGGCACCTCTTCGCCCTCCTGGACATGGCCGCGCGGGCCGGTGTCCGGGAGGTCTACGTCCATGCTTTCCTCGACGGGCGTGACGTCCCGCCCTCCTCGGCCCTGACCTACGTCGAGGAACTTCAGAAGAAGCTGGGCGCCCTGGCCGCGGGGCCGCGCCCGCTGTCCGGCCGCGTGGCCACGGTCATGGGTCGCTACTATGCCATGGACCGGGACAAGCGTTGGGACCGCACGCGCCAGGCCTATGAGGCCATCGTCCTCCGGCGCGGTGAGCATGCCGCCACGGCCGCCGAGGCCGTCGAGAAGGCCTGCGCCCGCGGGGAGACGGACGAGTTCGTCGTCCCCACCGTGGTCGGCGCCGCGGACTCCGGCGACGCCTCGTCCGGCGACGCCTCGTCCGGCGCCGCCGACCCCGCCCGGCTCGAGGACGGCGACTCGGTCATCTTCTATAACTTCCGGGCCGACCGCGCCCGCCAGCTATGCCACGCCTTGCTGGACGCCGATTTCACGGCTTTTCCCCGCGAGGCCTGGTCGCACCCGCTGGACATGGTCGGGATGACCGAGTACGAGGCCGACCTGCCGATGCCGGCTGCCTTTCCGCCCCATCCGCCGTACAACACGATGGGCGAGTACCTCAGCCACCTCGGCCGAGCCCAGCTGCGCATCGCCGAGACGGAGAAATACGCCCACGTGACCTTCTTCTTCAACGGCGGCGAGGAGCGCGTCTTCCCCGGCGAGGACCGCGTCCTCATCCCCTCGCCCAAGGTCGCGACCTACGACCTGCAGCCGGAGATGAGCGCCAGGCCCCTCACGGACGCGATGGTCAAGGCCATCGGCGAGCGCAAGTACGACTTCATCCTGCTGAACTACGCCAATTGCGACATGGTCGGGCACACCGGCGACCTCAAGGCGGCCATCAGGGCCGTCGAGGCCGTCGACGAAGGCCTCGGCCGGGTCACCGCCGCCCTCCGCGAGGCCGGCGATTTCTGCGTCATCATCGGGGACCACGGCAACGCCGAAGAGATGATCGATCCGGTGACCGGCGGCCCGTTCACCGCCCACACCACCAATCCCGTTCCCATCATCCTCGTCCACGAGGCCTTCCGCGGGCCGCGTGGGGCCGTCGAACGCGGCGTTCTGGCCGACGTCGCCCCGACCGTCCTCGACCTCATGGACATCCCCAAACCGCCCGAGATGACCGGACGGAGCCTCATCGTGAGGCCCGACAGGGTCTGAAGGGCCGACACAGCCAAGTCCGCGACGAAGTGCTGGCGACGACCGACAACAAGGAGTGCATGTCCGCATGGCGACCAACGGAACGAAGATAACCGCCGTCAGGGCCCGGGAGATCCTCGACTCGCGCGGCAACCCCACCGTCGAGGCGGACGTGACCCTCTCCGGCGGGGCCAGGGGCCGCGCCGCCGTGCCGTCCGGGGCTTCCACCGGGGCCTACGAGGCGGTCGAGCTGCGTGACGGCGATAAGTCCCGCTACGGCGGGAAGGGCGTCCGCCAGGCCGTCGAGAACGTGAACGAGATCATCGCCCCGAAGGTCTATGGCCACGACGTCCTCGACCAGAAGGGCCTCGACAAGAAGCTTATCGAGCTCGATGGGACACCGAACAAGGGCCGCCTTGGGGCCAACGCCATCCTCGGGGTCTCCCTGGCCGCCGCCAAGGCCGCCGCGGCCGAACTGAAGCTGCCGCTCTACGCCTACCTCGGGGGCATCACGGCCAAGGTCCTGCCCGTGCCGATGATGAACATCCTCAACGGCGGCAAGCACGCCGACAACAACGTCGACATCCAGGAGTTCATGATCGTCCCGGCCGGCCT
Organism: Bacillota bacterium; assembly: GCA_021787335.1. Taxonomy (GTDB): domain Bacteria; phylum Bacillota; class Sulfobacillia; order JAJYWN01; family JAJZPE01; genus JAJZPE01. The sequence continues at coordinate 3,279 of JAJYMC010000005.1, forward strand.
GCCGACCTTCGCCGAGGCTCTGCGGGCCGGGGCCGAGGTCTTTCACGCCCTGAAGTCGGTCCTCCAGCAGAAGGGCCTGAACACGGCCGTCGGCGACGAGGGCGGTTTCGCCCCCGACCTGAAATCCAACCAGGAGGCCCTGGAGAGCATCGTCGAGGCCATCACCAAGGCCGGCTACAAGCCGGGGACCGACGTCTTCCTGGCCCTCGACCCGGCGGCGACGGAGCTCTTCGAGGACGGCCGCTACTTCCTGAAGGGCGAGGGGGTCGTCCACACCCCCGAGGAGATGGTCAGGTTCTACTCGGCCTGGTGCGACGCCTACCCCATCGTCTCTATCGAGGACGGCCTGGCCGAGGACGACTGGGACGGCTGGAAGCTGCTCACCGAGGCCATCGGCGGCCACGTGCAACTGGTCGGCGACGACCTGTTCGTCACGAACACGACCCGGCTGCAGAGGGGCATCGAGGCCGGCGTGGCCAACTCCATCCTGATCAAGGTCAACCAGATCGGCACCCTGACCGAGACCCTGCAGGCCATCGACATGGCCAAGAAGGCCGGCTACACGGCGGTGGTCTCGCACCGTTCCGGCGAGACCGAGGACACGACCATCGCCCATCTGGTCGTGGCCTGCGGGACGGGCCAGATCAAGACCGGCGCACCGTCGCGGACCGACCGCGTGGCCAAGTACAACGAACTGCTTCGCATCGAAGAGGAACTCGGCGCCAACGCCGTCTATCCCGGTTTGAGCGCCTTCAAGCGCTGAACCCGGCCGGGCGCGACAATTCGGCGTTGTCTTGTCCGAAACCATGTGATACAATAATTCCTGTCTGTTGGGAGGTGGCAAAGCTTGCTTAACAGCCCGGTGCTGCACATCATCGTCCTCGTCCTGCATATCCTCTTCACGCTGGGACTCATCGCCGGCGTCCTGCTTCAGTCCGGTCACGCGGCCGGTTTGTCGGGAGCCATCGCCGGCGGGGCCACGACCCTCTTTGGGAAGAAGAAGGGCCTCGACGACATGCTCAACCGAGTGACCACCGTCTTCGCCATCGGCTTTCTCATCTCCGCGCTTGTTCTGACCGTGCTCACCGCCTGACGGCGGGGCGTGACCGCGCCTCGCTATGTCGCTCAGAACGGCGGCCGCGCGGGGACGCAGATCTTGTTCATCCGCGGCAAACGCGCCCCAACCTCGCCGGTTGGGGCGTTCTTGTATCGCTCATGGAGTCCAATAACGAATAGATAAACGGGGGAGAGCGCATGGCGTTCATCGGAGACGATATCCTGCTCGCAAGGTTGATGTTCATCGCCCCTCTGGCCGGGGTCCTGGCCCTGCTCTTCGCGGCCTACCTGGCCCGACGGGTGGTCCGGGCCGAGCCTGGCACCGACCGCATGCAGGAGATCGGCCGGGCCATCCAGGAGGGGGCCATGGCCTTCCTCTTCCGCGAGTACCGGACCTTGATCTTCTTCGTCGTGGCCATGGCCGCCCTCATCGGGCTGGCCGGGGCCCGCAGCCCCGGGCAGAGCCTGCCGCCCCAGGCCGCGGTGGCCTACGTTCTCGGGACCATCTGCTCCGTTGGGGCCGGTTTCATCGGCATGCATGTGGCCACCCGGGCCAACGTCCGGACGGCTTACGCCGCCCGCAAAGGCCAGAACGCGGCCCTCAGCGTGGCCTTCTCGAGCGGCGCCGTGATGGGCATGGCCGTCGTCGGCCTCGGTCTCGTCGGGCTGGGCGTCGTCTGGGCCATCTTCGGCAACCCGCTCGACCCCAAGAGCCTCTCGATCATCAATGGCTTCGCCCTGGGGGCCAGCTCCATCGCCCTCTTCGCCCGTGTCGGCGGCGGCATCTACACCAAGGCCGCCGACGTCGGCGCCGACCTCGTCGGCAAGGTCGAGGCGGGCATCCCCGAGGACGACCCGCGCAACCCCGCGGTCATCGCCGATAACGTCGGCGACAACGTCGGCGACGTGGCCGGCATGGGGGCCGACCTCTTCGAGTCCTACGTCGGGTCGATCGTCGCCGGCATGGTCATCGGCGCCGCCGCCTTCGGCATCCGGGGCATCGTCTTCCCCGTGGTCGTCGCGGCCACCGGGATCATCGCCTCCATCCTGGCCAGCTTCCTGGTGCGCGGCGGCGAGCGCTCCAATCCCGCCTCGACCCTCCGCCTGGGCACCTTCGGGTCCTCGGCCCTGGTCATCATCGCTTCGTGGTTCCTGTCGAAGTCCTTCTGGATGACCGCCAACCTCTTCTGGTCCATCACCGCCGGCATCGTCGCCGGCGTCCTCATCGGCCTCATCACCGAGTACTTCACCTCGGCCGACCGGCCGCCCGTCCGCGGCATCGCCGAGGCCAGCCAGACCGGTCCGGCCACGAACCTCATCACCGGCCTCGCCGTGGGCATGCAGAGCACGGCCCTCCCGGTCATCGCCGTGGCCGCGGCCATCCTCTTCGCCTACAAGTTCGGCGGGTTGTACGGCATCGCCATGGCGGCCGTGGGTATGCTGTCAACGACCGGCATGACCGTGGCCGTCGACGCCTACGGGCCGGTGGCCGACAACGCCGGCGGCATCGCCGAGATGGCCGATCTGGACAAGTCCGTCCGGCAGGTGACCGACCGCCTCGACGCCGTCGGCAACACCACCGCGGCCATCGCCAAGGGCTTCGCCATCGGCTCGGCCGCCCTGACCGCCCTGGCCCTTTTCTCGGCCTTCGCCACGGCCACCAACCTGTCATTCCTCAGCCTATTGCAGCCCAATGTCATCGCCGGGCTGTTCGTCGGCGGCATGTTGCCCTTCCTCTTCTCGTCCATGGCCATGCAGGCCGTGGGGCGGGCCGCCAACCAGATGATCAAGGAAGTCCGCCGGCAGTTCAAGGAGATCCCCGGCCTGATGGCCGGCAAGGCCAAGCCGGACTATGCTCGCTGCGTCGACATCAGCACCCGGGCGGCCCTCAACCAGATGGTCGTCCCCGGTCTCCTGGCCGTGCTCAGCCCGCTTTTGGTCGGGATCTTCCTCGGCAAGGAGACCCTCGGCGGGCTCCTGGCCGGCGCCCTCGTCACCGGCTTCCTCCTCGCCGTCCAGATGGCCAACTCCGGCGGCGCCTGGGATAACGCCAAGAAGTACATCGAATCCGGCAAGCTCGGTGGGAAGGGCTCGGAGACGCATAAGGCGGCCGTCGTCGGCGACACCGTCGGCGACCCCTTCAAGGACACCGCCGGCCCGTCGCTGAACATCCTCATCAAGCTGATGACCATCGTCGCGCTGGTCTTTGCCCCGCTGTTCAAGTGAGGACACCTGCCCATGGCTGAAGAACGCTATGCGATGTGCTTCGGTTGCGGCCAGGACAACCGCATCGGCCTGAAGCTCAAGTTCGATTGGAACGGTGACTGGCTCGCGACCACCTTCACGCCGGAGGAGGTCCACCAGGGCTACCCCGGCGTCTGCCACGGCGGTATCGTCGCCACCGTCCTCGACGAGGTGATGGCCCAGGTCCTCTTCACCCGCGGCATCCCGGCGGTCACCGCCAAGCTCGAGGTCCGCTACAGCCACGCCGTCCCGGCCGGACGGCCCACCGTCTACCGGGCCCGCCTCGTCCGTGACGTGCGCCGGCTCTACGAGATCGAGGCCGAGGCCCTGTCGCCCACGGGGAAGCCCTACGCGACGGCCAAGGCCAGTTATCTACCGATTTCCAAGGAGGACATCAAGAACTTCAATGACCAGGGATGAAGCCTACCGGTTGATGCTGGACAAGGTCCAGAACCAGAACCAGAACCTGCGCAAACACATCCTTGCCGTCGAGGCGGTCATGCGTCGCCTGGCCGTTCGCTTCGGGGAAGACCCCGAGCGCTGGGGCCTGGCCGGGCTCCTGCACGACATCGACTACGAGACGACCAAGGACGACCCGGCCCGGCACAGCCAGGAAGGCGCCGACATGCTGGCCCAGATGGGCCTCGACCCGGATATCGTCTACGCCGTGCGGGTCCACAACGAGCACCACGGGTTGTCGCGGAACTCGATGATGGACAAGGCCCTGCACGCCTGTGACCCGCTGACCGGGTTGATCGTCGCCGCCGCCCTCATCCGGCCCGAGAGGAAGCTGGCCATCGTGGACGTGCCGTTCATCATGAACCGCTTCGGCGAGAAGGGCTTCGCCCGCGGCGCCAACCGTGAGACCATCAAGCACTGCGCCGACCTCGGCCTGTCGCTGGAGGAGTTCATCGGCCTCGGCCTCGAGGCGATGAAGGGCATCCCCGGCGAACTGGGGCTTTGAGCCCCCGCCGGCCTTGAGCCCGCGTCGGACCGAACTCCTTACCGGTGAGCTCCGGGCCAGTGCCAGGGGCTTTGCCTTCCTTCGGACCGAGGACGACCGGGAGTTCTACGTTGCGCCGGAGGACCTGATGGGCGCCCTCCACGGCGACCTGGTGCAGGCCAGACCACATTGGGAGCGGGTCCGCGTGCCCGGGGACCGGGCCGAGGCCGAGGTCGTGCGGGTTCTCGAGCGGCGTACCAAGCGGGTCATCGGGACGTACGCCAAGGGCCGTGATTTCGGGCTCGTCAGGCCGAACGACGCGCGGTTGCCCGAGTTCGTCGTGCCCCGCGGCCAGCGGGGCGAGGCGACGCCAGGTGACCTCGTCGTCGGCGAGATCACCCGTTACTCCGACGGCCTGCGGCGGCCGGAAGTCCGCGTGGTCGAGGCCATCGGGCGGGCCGGCCAGCCCGGCGTGGACATCGCCGTCATCGTCAAGGTCTACGACCTGCCCGAGGAGTTCCCCGAGGCCGTTCGACGTGAGGCGGAGCGCGCTCCGCGGGAGGTCGCGGCTGACGAAGCCGCGTCACGCCTGGATCTGCGCCACCTGCCCATCGTCACCATCGACGGTGAGGACGCCAAGGACCTGGACGACGCGGTCTCGCTGGAGGAGGCGGTCGGCGGCGGGTACCGCCTCGGCGTCCACATCGCCGACGTGGCCCACTACGTGCGTCCCGACAGCCCCCTCGACGAAGAGGCCAGGCGCCGCGGCACCAGCGTCTATCTGGTCGACCGGGTCCTGCCGATGCTCCCGCCGGAGCTGTCCAACGGCATCTGCAGCCTCAACCCGCGGGTCGACCGGCTGACTCAGAGCGTCTTCATCGACTTCGACGCCGACGGCAAGCGGCTCGGCTACGAGTTCGCCGACACGGTCATCCGGACGGCCGAGCGGATGACCTACACCGACGTGGCCGGGATCCTCGTCCGGCGCGACCCGGCGCTCGTGAAGCGCTACGCCGCCCTCGTTCCGCTGTTCGAGCGGATGGCCGGCCTGGCGCGGCTCCTGCGCGCCCGCCGGATGGACCGCGGGGCACTGGACTTCGATTTCCCGGAGGAGAAGGTGGTCCTCGACGCCCTGGGCCGGCCGGTCGAGGTCCGCCGCTACGAGCGGACCATCGCCGACCAGCTCATCGAGGAGTTCATGCTGGCCGCCAACGAGGCCGTCGCGCGGCACTGCGCGGGCCTGAAGATACCCTTCATGTACCGCGTCCACGAGCGCCCCACCCTCGAGAAGGTGACCGCCCTCAACCAATTCCTCCATCCGTTCGGCTTCCAGCTCCACGACCCGGAAAGGGTGCGGCCGGCCGAGCTGCAGTCCATCCTGGAGAAGGTCGCCGGACGGCCCGAGGAGCGTGTCGTCAGCCGGGTCCTTCTACGTTCGCTAAAGCAGGCCCGCTATAGCGCCGAGAACCTCGGCCACTTCGCCCTGGCGACGCGGTTCTACACCCACTTCACCTCGCCCATCCGGCGCTATCCCGACCTCATCGTCCACCGCCTGCTCCGGGAGTCCCGGCGCGGCGGGGGCCGCCTGACGGAGGTGCGCGAGGGCCTCTGGCGGGACGTCCTGCCGGAGATCGCCGAGCGCTCCTCGGCCCGCGAGCGTGTGGCCGACAACGCCGATCGGGCCTCGGTCGACGTCAAGAAATGCGAGTACATGGAGGCCAGGCTGGGCGAGGTCTTCGACGGCATCATCTCCGACGTCACGAACTACGGCTTCTACGTCGAGTTGCCGAACACCATCGAGGGCCTGGTCCATGTGCGCGAGCTGGCCGACGACTACTACGTCCTCGACGAGAAGAGCTACGCGTTGGTGGGGGAGTCCACCGGGCGGCGCTATCGCCTCGGCGACGCGGTCGAGATCTTCGTCATCGCGGCCGATCGCATGACTCGTCACATCGATTTCGGGCTGGCGGCCGCGCGGTTCTGATTTGACAGCCCGACCCGACGCCGGTTATAATGAAATGCTAGTTATGTAAAAGACCACGACCCTCGTTCGCCGACGAGGGCCATCGTGTCAGCGAGGGTTGGCCATGGCCGAAGCGACGCAAAATGGGATCAAGATCGTCGCCGAGAACCGCAAGGCTTGGCACGACTTCTTCATCGACGAGACCTTCGAGGCCGGTCTGGCTTTGACCGGGACCGAGGTCAAATCGTTGCGCGCCGGCAAGGCGAACCTGCGTGACAGCTACGCGGTCATCGAAAAGAACGAAGTGTTCCTGTATAATGTACATATCAGCCCGTACGAGCAGGGCAACCGCTTCAACCATGATCCGCTCCGGACGCGTAAGCTGTTGATGCACCGCAGCGAGATCAAACGGCTTTCCTCGCGGGTCCGCGAGAAGGGCTTCACCCTGGTGGCCCTGCGCCTGTACTTCAAGCGCGGCAAGGCCAAGGTCGAGTTGGGCCTGGCCCGGGGCAAGAAGCTCTATGACAAGCGGGCCCAGATCGCCGAGCGCGACGCCAGGCGCGACACCGAACGGGAATTGCGCGGGCGCGACCGCGACCGGTGAGGTTTCGGGCCGCGGCGACGGCCGACTGGAACAAAAGCCCCGATTTGACGACTAATACCTTGGGGGCGAATCAGTTTCGACGGGGGTAGAAGGGGCAAGAGCAGCGAGCCGAGGTCCCGTACCTCGTAAAACCGCGGGAACCGTTTAACTGCCAACGATTACGCTTTAGCTGCTTAAGACAGCTACGCCTGATTGACCTCGCCTGCGTGGTCGGTCAGTAGCGCCAACTAGAGCAGGCTACCCGTAGGGCCCGCGCTCGGGGCCCGATGGGGAACTAAGAAGAGCTAGTCGCAGCGGACTCTTGCCGGTGGGCGTCCGCGGCGGCGAAATTGAACCACCGGATACGCTCGTAGATACTGTTGTCAATTCACCTTCGGACCGGAGTGCAACTCTCCGCGCCTCCACAGAACCGAGCGGACCGGCCATACTAATGGCCGGCCCGCTCTTTTTATGGTCCGATCGCGGTCGGTCCGTCTCCTTCGGCAAGCGAAAGGAAAACCGCGAAGGCTGTTGAATTCTAGCCAATCGTTCCCCGCAAGTCAAAGGAGGCTGCCCTGGAGATGCCATATGAAGGGCTTGACGTCATCGACTTCCATGTCCACCTGCCCATCTGGGGCCGCCGGCCACGCGGCGGCGCCGGCCCGGCCGGCGACCGGCCGAAGACCCGCGACCTCAATCAGGAATACTCCCTTGAACGCCGGGCGGTCTGGCGCAAGGAGTGGGGCTTTCCCGACCCCGAGGATTCCAGCGGGGTCACCGACGAGGAGATGGTCGCCCGCTGGGCGGCCGAGGTCGACAAGTATGGCCTGAAGAAGGTCGTCCTGGTCACCGGCGACGGTAACGAGAAGCTCGTCAGGCTGATCCAGCCCTACCGGGATAAGCTCGTCCCCTTCGCCCATCACGACCTGGCCGCCCCGGACGCCCTCGGCCAGCTGCGCCAAGCCGTCGAGGAATACGGCTGCAAGGGCTACAAGGTCATCGCCCCGACCCTCTCCATCGACTCCTTCGACCGGCCCGAACTGGAGCCCCTCTGGGCGTACATGGAGGAGCGGCAACTGCCGTTCCTCGTCCACTTCGGCTGGCTCGGCACCGGCGGCGGCATCGTCGAGCACCCGCTCATCAACCCGCTGAAGATCTACCCGGTCGCCCACCGGCATCCGGCCCTGCCCATCATCGTCGCTCACTTCGGGTGCGGCTACTTCGGGGAACTCCTGCAACTCTGCTGGAGCTGCCCGAGCGTCTACGCCGACACCTCGGGGTCGAACCAATGGACCCGCTGGATGCCGTACCCGCTGGACCTGGAGACCCTCTTCCGCAAGACCTACGAGACCATCGGTTCGCGGCGCGTCATCTTCGGCACCGACTCGAGCTGGTTCCCACGCGGCTTCTCCGTCCGCTATCTCGAGGAACAGGTCCGCGCCTGCCGCTGGATAGGGATGAAGGATGAGGACGTCGCCAACGTCTTCGGTGGCAACGCCGCCCGCCTCCTGGGGGAAGGCTCGTGAGCCGTACCCCCGAGGCCGACCGCAAGACCATCATCGTCGTCGGTGGGGTCGCCGCCGGCGCCAGCGCGGCCGCCAAGGCCCGCCGAGAGGACGAAGGTGCCGAGATCATCGTCTTCGAGCGGGGTGAGCACGTCTCTTTCGCCAACTGTGGCCTGCCCTACTTCGTCGGCGATGAGATCAAGCGGCGCGGCGCCCTCCTCCTGCAGACCCCGGCTTCTCTGAAGAGCCGGTTCAACCTCGACGTCCTGACCCGGCACGAGGTCACCGAGATCAGGCCCGAGGCCCGCCAGGTCGTCGCCCGCGACCTCCGCACCGGAGCCGAGGTGGTCAGGACGTACGACCGGCTGATCCTGGCCACCGGGTCGAGACCGGTCGTCCCGCCCCTGGAGGGGATTGGCAGCCGTAACGTCAAGCTCCTCCGCACTGTTCCCGAGGCCGAGGAACTGAAGGAGATGGTCGGGGGCGGGGCCCGCCGCGCGGTCGTCGTCGGGGCCGGCTTCATCGGCCTCGAGGCGGCCGAGAACCTGGCCAGGCGCGGCCTGGCGGTGACCGTGGTCGAGAAGGCCGCTCAGGTCCTGCCGCCCTTCGACCCGGAGATGGTGGTGCCCGTCGAGGAGTCGCTCCGGGCTATGGGCGTCGAACTGGTCATCGGACGTGGCATCGCCGGCTTCGAGACCAACGGCGACGTCGCCGTCGGGGTCCGCCTCGACGGTGGCGGGACCATCGCGGCCGATTTCTTCGTCCTCAGCATCGGCGCCCGGCCCGATGTCGAGCTGGCCAAAAAGGCCGGCGTGGCCATCGGCCCGAGCGGCGGCATCGCCGTCAATGAGCGCCTGGAGACCAGCGTCCCCGGCATCTACGCGGCCGGCGACGCCGTCGAGGTCAGGCACCTGGTCAGCGGGCGGCCGGCCTGGATCCCGCTGGCCGGGCCGGCCAACAAGCAGGGGCGAGTGGCCGGGGCCAACGCCGCCGGAGGGTCGTTGACCTTCAAAGGCGCCTACGGAACCTCCATCGTCCGAGTGGGGAAGGTCGCCGCCGCCAAGACCGGACTGGGTGAGGCGGAGTGCCTGCGGGCTGGTTTCGATTACACGGTGACGTACAACCATCACGGGGACCACGCCGGGTACTACCCGGGGGCGGAGGAGCTGACCATCAAGATCATCTCCGAGCGCGGGACCGGCCGCCTCCTCGGGGCCCAGGTGGTCGGCGGCCGCGGTGTCGACAAGCGCGCCGACGTCCTGGCGACGGCCATCTACGGCGGCCTCACCGTCGAAGACCTCGAACAGCTCGACCTGGCTTACGCGCCCCCGTTCGGTGCGGCCAAGGACCCGGTGATCATGGCCGGGATGACCACCGCCAACATCTTCCGCGGCCAGGTGGTGGCCGTCACGCCGGCCGAGGTCGCCAGGCTC
>JAJYMC010000030.1 GCA_021787335.1 Bacillota bacterium
GGGACGCACGGTAGTACGGCTCATTCTTGAGCGGAAGCCACAGGAACCCGTCGCTGGTGGTCAGGCGCAGAACAAACCTGTCTCCATCCTGAACGATCCGGTATCCGCGAGTGCCCATCCCGATTGGCTGAAGCCTCTTGATGACCGGCGCTCCGTTCTTCAACCCCCCTTCCCGCCGGGCCTTCCAGGACCGCATGATGTGGCACGTCTGATTTAGTGCCACCCGGAGCGATTCGGAAGGCAACGAGACTTCGCCCTTGACCTGATGGTAAGCCTCCCGATGCAACCGCCCGAGGGAGGTGGTGTCCAGTTCCTTCGCCTTCTCCACCAGCAATGACAGGGCTTTCGTATACTGCTCCTGCATAGCCGAAAGCGCCTGCACCTTTCTGGTGGTTGGCTCAAGAAGCCGAACCTTCAGTGAGTTCTGCATGATTCCATTTTACACCAGCGAACATGTGTTCGTCAAGCGGAAGGAGGGAAGCCGCCATTCCTCTCAGGGCTAAAGCCTCTGGGCTTCCTGGCGGCGGTTTTGTGAAGAACGATTCCGACCGGGTCCTCAGTCTCCTCGAGAGGGCCCTCTCCTGGGTCGAGGCCGACCAGGCCGAGATCGTCTGGCAGTCGGGCGAGGACTACCTGACCCGTTTCGCAAACAACGTGATCCATCAGAATGTCGCCGAGAGGTCCGGCGAGGCGCGCCTCCGGGCCGTACTCGGGCGCAAGGTCGGCTTGGCCAGCACGCGCGACCTCAGCGAGGAGGGCCTCCGGGCGGCCGCCCGCGAGGCTGCGGCCATCGCCCGCCTGCAGCCGGACAACCCCGATTTCAAGTCGTTGGTCTCGGCGGTCGACGTGGCCGCCATGGCGGGCGCGACGGGTTCGGGCACTGCGGGCGTGATAGGCTCGAGCACCGCGGGTGCCGCTCCGGCCGGCGACCGTTCGCTGCCGGCGAGCGCTTTCGCCGCCCCGCGGACGGTCGCCTACACCCCCGAAGAAAGGGCCGACGCCGTCCGCGTCGTCACCGACCGGGCCAAGAAGCACGGCCTGGAATCGGCCGGCGCCTACAGTACCAGCTTCACCCAGCTGGCCGTGGCCAACAGCCTCGGGGTCCGCGCCTTCACCGACCTCAGCGACGCGACCCTGACCGCCGTGGTCATGTCGGGGACCGGCTCGGGCTACGCCGACGCGCACTCGCGCGACACCGGCCGCATCGACCCGGCCGCCGTGGCCCAGGAGGCCGTCGAGAAGTGTCTCGCCAACCGCGAACCGGTGGGCATCGACGCCGACGAGTACGAGGTCATCCTGGAGGAGTATGCGGTCGCCGAGTTCCTGGAGTACCTGAACTACCTCGGCTTCTCGGCCCTCGCCTTCCAGGAGGGTCGCAGCTTCATGAGCGGCCACCTGGGCCAGCGGGTGATGGACCCCAAGCTGACCATCTACGACGACGGCCTGGACGCGGCCGGGAGCCCGCTCCCGTTCGACTTCGAGGGCGTGCCGAAGCAGCGGGTGACCATCATCGAGGGCGGGGTGGCCCGTGGCGTCGTCTGGGATAGCTTCACCGCCGGCCGCGAAAAGCCGCCGAGCGAGCGTGGCACTTCACCGGCCGACGGCGCGCCGCGTGGCGGCGACGCTCCACGGCGCTCGACCGGTCACGCCGGGTTGCGCGCCCCCTTCGCCGCCAACCTCTTCATCGCCGCCGGCGAAGCCTCGAAGCAGCAGATGCTCGAGCAGACCGAGCGCGGTCTGCTCATCACCCGTTTCCACTACATCCGGCCGGTCCACCCGACCCGGACCGTCGTCACCGGGATGACCCGCGACGGCACCTTCCTCGTCGAGCACGGGAAGATCGTCGGCCCGGTCAAGAACTTCCGCTTCACCCAGAGCATCACCGAGGCCTTCTCCGACGTCCGCCAGATCGGCCGGACGCGCAAGACCGAGGGCTGGATGTATGGCTCCGTCACCGTGCCCGCCCTGCACCTCGGACGGTTCAACTTCACCGGCCGCACCGATCATTGAGGGCCCGCGATACAGCAGGCCGCACCGACCACTGAGGAGGCGCCCCGTCTCTTGGCCCTTCGCTCTCTCATCGTCTTCGCCGTGACCATGGCCCTGGTCCTCATCCGCCCATACAAGGTCAACGTCGGCCTGGCCGCCGTCATCGGCGCCGGGCTGACGCTGGTTTCCGGGGTCGTCGGACTGCCCGAGGTCGCCGCCGTCTGGCGGATGACCTGGAACGCCACGCTGGCCCTGATCTTCATCATCATCGTCTCGTTGGTGCTGGACGCGGCGGGCTTCTTCCGCTGGGCGGCCCTCCACGTCGCCCGGGCCGGGCGCGGCCGCGGGCCCCGCCTCTTCGTCCTGCTCATCCTGATGGGCGCGGCGATGTCGGCCCTCTTCACCAACGACGGGGCCATCCTCATCCTCACGCCCATCGTCGCCGAACTGGTCGAGGCGGTCGGCTTCGCCCACGCCGCCGGCCTGGCCTACGTGATGGCCGTGGGCTTCGTCGTCGATACGGTCAGCACGCCCCTCATCACCAGCAACCTGGTAAACATCATCAACGCCGACTTCTACCACCTCGACTTCCTGGCCTACGCCCGGGCCATGGCCTGGCCCTCGCTGGCCGCCCTGGCGGCCAGCCTCATCGTCCTCGTCCTCTTCTTCTGGCGCGAACTGCCCGCCCGCTATGACCCGGAAGACCTGCCGGTTCCGGAGTCGGCCGTCCGCGACCGGCCGACCTTCCTCGCCGGCCTGATCGTCTTGGCGGCCATGGTCGTCGGCTTCTTCGCCGCCCGGGCTCTGGGCCTGCCGGTCTCGGCCATCATCGGCGCGGCGGCCCTGGCCCTCCTGGCCGTGGCCATGGCCCCCCGGCCCCCCGGCCCAGCGGCCGCCGGCCCTTGCTCGACCGGGCGTCCGCGGGGACCCTCCTGAAGGCCGCCCCGTGGCCGGTGGTCATCTTCTCGGTGGCCATGTACCTCATCGTCTTCGGCCTCCGGAACGCCGGCCTGATAGACGGCGCGGCCCGCCTCGTGGCCGCGGCGGCGGCGCACGGGCGGGCGGCGGGGGTGATGGCCATCGGCGTAGGTTCGGCGGCCCTCTCGGGCGCGGTCAACAACCTCCCGGCGACGATGATCGGGGCGCTGACCGTGGCCGGGTCGGGGTCGGGCCACTCCCAGCTGGTCTACGCCAACATCATCGGCTCGGACATCGGGCCGAAGCTGACGCCCATCGGCTCCCTGGCCACGCTGCTGTGGCTCGACTCCCTGCGACGGCACGGCCTGACCGTGACCTGGCAGTACTACCTGAAGGTCGGGTTAATCATCACCCCGCCGGTGCTCATCGCCGCTCTGGCAGCCTTGGCCCGGTGATCGTCCCCAAGACCTTCCAATCACACCCCCTTCAAGCTGGCCCTCAGGGCGCTTCCAAAAAGGCCTTCTTTCGCAGCTAAACCCCGCTCCCAACACTAAAAAAAGACCCCCCGGCGGCCGATATCTTATATGAAGTATAGATTGGCCGGCGTAAGGCACCCGAGCGCGCGCCGGCCGACATGGCAAAGGGGTGGAAGGGGACGATGTTTGGTTCCGACGACAGGGAACTGATCAAGCGCATCGTCCGCCTGGCTTCGACATTGCTGGCGGCCTCCGGGGCGGCCGGCCTGCTCAGCGCTTACGTTCCCTACCGGCAGCCCGGTGTCAACTTCGCCGGGATGTGGGGTGTGCTGCTGGGGGCCACCGCCTTGTGGGCCGTCATTGTCTTCATGCCCTGGGTCCGCTTCCGGCCGGTCTACCTCATCCCCTCGACCGTGCTCGGCCTGGGGCTCATCGCTCTCGGCCAGTATCTCGTGGCCGGCGACCGAGGGACCTTCATCTCCCTCGTCTACCTCGTCCTGGTCCTTGGCGCGACCTTTTACACGCCGCGCGAGACCCTGCTCCTGTCAATCTTCACGGCCCTCCTGACGGGCCTGCCCATCGCCTATGACTACAACGCCGATTTCGTCCGCCGCTGGATCGTCCAGTTGCCGGTCATCATCGGGGTCGGCTACTTCAGCTCGGTGGTCATCAACGAGCTTAAGCGCTCCAGCCGCGAGCGGCTGGAGATGGCTGCCATCGCCGAGGCGGCCAGGGTCTCGACGACCCTCGACCTGGCGGCCACCCTCCAGGCCACGGCCGACCAGCTCGGCCAGGTCCTGAAGTCCGATGCCAGCCTCGTCTACATGCTTGAGGACGACCTCCTGACCGTCCGAGCGGCCACCTTCAACGCCGCGGTCTTCCCCGAGGCGGTGGCTGAGCGGGTCCGCTCGCATCCGGTTCGGGTGGGGAACGGCCTCACCGGGTGGGTGGCCGAGCACGGCGAGCCCATCGTCACCGGCGACGCCGAGCGCGACCCACGGGCGGGCCATGTCCCGGGCACGTCCTATGACGACCTGTCCTACGTCCTCGTGCCCCTCAAGGTGGAGGACCGGGTCATCGGGGTCATCAGCAACATCAAACAGGGGAAAGACCAGTACCATAAGGACATCCTGGGCCTCGTCTCCATCTTCGCCGACCAGGCGGCGGTGGCCATCGAGAACGCCCGGCTCTACGAGGAAACGCGCGAGCTGGCCGCCACGGACAGCCTGACCGGCCTGAAGAACTGGCGCTACATCAGCGACCGCCTGGAAAGGGAACTTCGGCGGGCGATCGCCGCGAGGGGCGAGGTCTCTCTGGTGATGATGGACTGCGACCAGTTCAAGGCGGTCAACGACCGCCTCGGCCACCTCAACGGCGACCGGCTCCTGCGAGAACTGGGCCGCTGCATCGAGGGCGTCCTCACCGAGGGGCGCGTCCTCGGCCGCTACGCCGGGGACGAGTTCATCATCCTCCTGCCCGACACCGGGGCGAGCGAAGCCAGCCGCCTGGCCGAACTGGTCCGGTCGACCGTCTCCGAGACCGAGTTCTCCCTTCAGGGCGGCGTTGTCCGGATGACCATCAGCCTGGGCGTGGCCACCTACCCGCGGGACGGGCGGGACGCCGAGGCCCTCCTGAAGGCGGCCGACGACGCCATGTACCGCTCGAAGACCACCGGCGGCAACTTCGTCTCCAGCGCGGCGGGGGATTGACCCCAGGAAAACCAGCTCCAATAAGGACAGCCAGCCCCCTGACGGGGCTGGCTGTCAGACTGTTGACAAAGACCGCGATTTGCTGCGGTCTTCCCTTTTTTCTGGTAGAATGTAGATGAGGTTAGATGCTGGAGTGGAGGGCAAAGAGATGCTCTTCGACAATGGCGAGGAAAGGGCCAAGCAGTTTGAGGTGGCGTGTTTGGAGGACCTGGTCCGGCCGAACCATCTCCTCCGGAAAATCAAGAAGCACGTGGATTTTGGGTTCATCAAGGAAAAGGTGAAGGGCCTCTACTCAGAGGACAGTGGGCGTCCAGACCGTGGACCCCATTGTCCTCTTCAAAATGCTCTTCATCGGCTACCTTTTTGGTATCCGCTCCGAGCGGCGGCTGGTCCATGAGATTGCCGACAACGTGGCCTACCGCTGGTTTCTCGGGTTCTCCCTGAACGACCGAATCCCAGAGCACTCGACGCTGAGCCAGAACCGCCGGCGGCAGTTTAACGGGACGACGATACATCAAGAGATCTTCGATGAGATTGTCCGCCAAGCGATCCGCCACGGCCTGGTCGATGGCAAGGTTCTTTACAGTGACGCGACCCACATCAAGGCCAACGCCAATAAGCGCAAGCATCTCTTGAAGCAGGTCCCTGTGAGCACCAAGAGCTACTTGGATGAGCTCGATAAGGCCATAGAGGAAGACCGCCGGAAACACGGCCTAAAACCCTTTCGCCCGCAGAAGGAGGTGAAAGTGGAAACCCGAGAGATCAAGGTAAGCACGACTGACTCCGATAGTGGGTACATGGTGCGAGACGGAAAGCCGGAGGGCTTCTTCTATCTGGACCACCGTACTGTGGACGGGGCCCACAACTTTGTCACCGACGTACACGTTACCCCGGCGACGGTCAACGATTCGGTTCCCTATCTCGATCGGCTTGAGCGGCAGCAGAAGGCTTTCGGGTTCAAGGTTGAGGCCGTGGCCCTCGATGCCGGATACCTTACCGCTCCTATCTGTCACGGATTCGAGGAGAGAAAGATCTTCGGCGTGATTGGCCATCGCCGGTTCCACTCGACCAAAGGACTGTTCCCAAAGTCCAGGTTCAAGTATGATCCAGAGACTGATAGGTACAGGTGCCCCGGGGGAAAGGAACTCACCTACCGGACAACCAACCGTGAGGGGTATCGTGAGTTATAGGTCGAACCCCAATGACTGCAGGGGTTGCGAGTTTCTAGACCGCTGTACCCGCTCAAAGAGCGCCCAGAAAACACTAACCCGACACGTTTGGGAAGATGACCGGGAACAGGTCCACGCAAATGGCCTCACGACCGAGGGCAAAGACATCTACGATGGCCGTAAGGAGACCATTGAGCGAAGCTTCGCGGACGGCAAAGAGTTACACGGCCTGAGGTACGCCAGGATGCGGGGCCTACCCAAAGTACTGGAACAGTGCTTACTCACGGCCGCGGCCCAAAACATCAAGAAGCTGGCTCTGATCCTCAGCCGACGGGAGTACCATCTCCAAGCGGCCTAGAAAAGGCAAAAGGCAGCGGTTTCCCCAGCCTCCCCTGTAGTGTGGAGGCTGATTTCATGCCCAAAGCCCCGCCCGATTCTCGCTGACAGCCACTCCAAAAAGGAGAAGCCCTCCGGACAGAGTCTCGGAGGGCATATGTCAACAGTCTGACAGCCAGCCCCCTGACGGGGCTGGCTGTCTTGGTCTTGAGGATAGAACAGGTTGAGGCCGGGTCAGCGGGCTGGCGTCGCCCGGCTGGGCCCATGGACACTGGCCTGCCGGCAATTTCGGCAGTCCAGCGGGGGCAACCACTCCATGCATCGTGGGCAGGCCAGGGCCAGGGGGTTGCTGATCGGCAGGCCGCAACGGGGGCAAGTCCGGGGCCCGGCCAGGCAGGCGCACCCGGCCGCGGGTCCGCCGCCGGGTCGAGTGCCGGGCCCCCCTTCGGGACGGGGGTCACGCTTAGCCACCTTCTTGAGGAAAGCCATCTTTACACCCCCAGGCCGGCCAGACCGAGAGCCATCGACACCAGGCCGCCCACCCCGAACGCCAGGGCCCAGCTGGCGAACCACAGCACCGAAGCTTCGCGCAGGCCGCGCTCCTTATAGATGACTGTCACCGAGGCGATGCAGGGGACGAAGAGGGTGATGGTCACGGCGGCCACGATTCTTTGGACCGGCGTCAGCGCCAGAGTGAAAAGTCCGGCGGCGCCGAAGTCCCTCCGGATGATGCCCATGATGAACGCATCCGCCGCCTGCTTGGGAAGGTGCAACCAGCCCACCGTCAGCGGGGCGAAGAAGGCCTCGATGCGCGGCAGGGCGTTGGTCACCTGAAGGACGCCGATGAAGAGCGCGCCGTAAAAGAAAAGGGGCCCGGCTTCCCGGATAAACATGACCGACTTGCCCCACGTTTTTGCCAGTACGTTATCCACTCGCGGCAGGCGCAGCGGCGGCAGGTCGATCAGGAGGTCGGTGGACCGCCCCGGCAGGAACCGTTCGAGGAGCGCCCCGATGACCCCGAAGAAGATGAACATGACGCCGGCGTACAGGATGAACGTCAACGGGCCGGTCCCCGCGAGCAGCCCGGCGATCACGCCGATTTGCGCGGAGCAAGGAATGGCCAATCCGAGAAGGGCCACAGCGATGGTTCGTTCCCGCGCCGACCCCAGGAGACGAGTGGTGATGGTGGCCATGGTCACGCAGCCGAAGCCCAGGATCAGCGGGATGACCGCCCGCCCGTTGAGCCCGATTTTGACCAGGGCCCGGTCGGCCAGGGTCGCCACGCGGGGCAGGTACCCCGAGTCCTCCATAACCGACATGGCCAGGTAGAAGACCACGACCAGAGGAAGGAGAAGGCCGACGAGATAGGTGACGGTCATGGTCAGCACACCGAACTCACCGATGAGGATGGTCCCGAGCGGCGTCCCCGCCGGGGCCAAGGCTCCGACCAGGCGACGGACGAACGGCTCATAGAAGCCCCGCATGACCGTCTTCTCGGTGAAGTTGACGACGATCTGAGCGGTGAGCACACCGATCAAATAGTAAAGGGCCGCGAGGACTAGGCCGAGGATGGGCAGACCGGTCAGCGGGCGGATGGTCAGCTTCGCCAGGAAGCCGGCCAACGAGAATCGCTCCGGCGAAGGGCTGCGGACCGCCTTGACGATGGCGGCCACCCGCCCGCGCCGCCGCCGGTAAAGATCGTCGCGGAGGCCGCCGGGGGTCAGCCCATGCCTGGCGGACACCACCGGGTCGTCTTCAAGGATGAGGAGGGCATGCGCCCAAGGGATGCCGCGGCCGAGGAGCGGCGCCAGCTCCGCCTCCAGATCGGGATCGGCCCGCCCCGAGCAGACCAGCTCAAGCGACTCTTTCAGCTCCTTGAGGCCCTGGCCCCTGACGGCGACGGTCGGGATGACCTGGACTCCCAGCAGCTCGCTCAACTTGGCGGGGTCAATATGCTCGCCCTGGCGCTCGGCCTCGTCGGTCATATTGAGGGCCACGATGACCCGCTTGCCCAGGTCGATCAGTTGCAGGGTGAGGAAGAGGTCGCGGTCCAGGTGGGTCGCGTCGACAACATTAACCACCATGCTGGCCTCGAGGATGACGTCTCGGGCGACTCGCTCCTCGTCATTGAACGATGAGACTCCGTAGACCCCCGGCGTGTCGATGACCGTGTGGTCGCCGTAACGACCGGTCGAGACATCAACGGTCGTCCCTGGATAGTTGGAGACGTCGACGTACAGCCCCGTGAGGGCATTGAAGAAGACCGACTTGCCGGCGTTGGGGTTGCCGGCCAGGACCAAGCGGTGCTCACCCTCGCTGGTCTCCGGGCAGCAGTCGGCTCCGCGGCCGCGGCTCTGGCCATGACCACCGTGGCCGTGATTGTGACCGTGATGACCGTGGCGCGCCATCAGCGCTCGACCCCCGGCTGGTGCGAAAGCATGCGGATGGTGATCTGGCGAGCCAGCCTTCGGCCGATGGCCAGCCGAAAGGTGCCCTTGCGGATGACGATTGGCCCGCCAGGCAACGCTTCTTCGCACTGGACGGCCTCGCCCTCGCTCAGCCCGAAGCGAATGATCTGGGCTCTCACGTTACCTTCGGGTAGCTCCTGGATGGCCGCCCACTGCCCTCTGAGGGCCTTGTCGAGGGTCATCGGTCCAGCTCCTTGTTGAGAATATATCTCAATAAAGATTATAAGAGAGCCCCCCTTATTTGTCAAGGGGTGCCTTCTAAAACCTGCAAGGCGGCCAAATGAGGAACCGGGCAACAAGCAGGACCGGCGGCCCCGTGAAGGGCGGCCGGTCCTTTTTCGTCAGCGAGATGAGGAAACGCCTAGATGAGCCGCAGCCGCCTGGGCCGGGACGCCGTCCGGCGGGACATCGAGACGACGCGGCCCGCGGGGCGAGCCGAATTCACCGGGACGGCCGGCCTCTCGCCGGCCCCCGCCGCCTCGCCACGTCCAGGGATGACCCGCAGAGGCCGGTCGCATTCGGGCGAACCGGTCAGGTCCTTGTGACAATGGGGGCAGATCCAGTGGTCGTAGAACGTGGCCGCCGAGTAGGAGTAACCGCCGCAGTAGTAGCAGCGCTTCCAGGGCAACTGACTCGCCTCCGGGTCGTTCGGTCACCGCTATCATATTCCACCGTCCGCTCCGGGATTTGCCGAAAACTGTAAGCGACCATCACGCAAAAACCGACCCAGGCTGGGGGTCCGGCGGGACAGGAATCGCGGCCCGCGAGGACGTATTTAACCAACAGGGCAATCCCGCCGGGGCGGTCGCGCCCACACGCTCACGTCCGCAAGGAGGCCAGCCGATGGCCGAGTTCGTCCACCTTCACCAACACACCGAATACAGCCTTCTCGACGGGGCCGCGCGGATCGCCGCGCTGCCCGAGACGGCCCGTGCCCACGGCTCGCCGGCCATGGCCATCACCGACCACGGCGTCATGTACGGGGTCATCGACTTCTACAAGGCGATGAAGGCCGCCGGGGTCAAGCCGATCATCGGCTGCGAGGTCTACGTGGCCCAGCGGACCATGGCCGACAAGCAGCCGCACGTCGACGACTCGCCCTACCACCTGGTCCTGCTGGCCGAGGACGAGGAGGGCTACCGCAACCTGATGCGCGTCGTCTCGGCCGGGCACCTCGACGGCTTCTACTACAAGCCGCGGGTCGACCGCGACCTCCTGGCCGCCCACTCGAAGGGCCTTATCGCCCTCTCGGCCTGCCTGGCCGGGGAGCTTCCGCGCCTCATCCTCGACGACAAGGCGGCCGAGGCCCGTCGCGTGGCCGGGCTCTACGCCGACATCTTCGGCCCCGGTCGCTTCTACCTCGAACTGCAGGACCACTTCCTGGACGAGGAGCGCCGGGCCACCGCCGAACTGCTGAAGATGGCCCGCGATCTGAACCTGCCCCTGGTGGCCACCAACGATGCCCACTACATCAGCCGTGAGGACGCCCGGGCCCACGAGATCCTCCTGTGCATCCAGACAGCGACCAATATCGACGACCCGAACCGCCTGCGTTTCCCGAACGACGAGTTCTACCTGAAGAGCCCGGACGAGATGGCGATGCTCTTCCCGGACCACCCCGAGGCCCTGAAGAACACCCTGGCCATCGCCGAGCGCTCCAACGTCGACCTGACCTTCGGCAAGATAAAGCTCCCGGCGTTCCAGGTGCCGGCGGGGGAGACCCTCGAGTCCCATCTCCGGAGGAAGTGCGACGAGGGGCTCATCCGGCGCTATGGCGAGCCCGATCCGGACGGCCGGGGCGGGCCGACCGCGGAGCACCGCCAGCGCGTCGATTACGAGCTGTCGGTCATCAACCGGATGGGCTACGCCGGCTACTTCCTGACCGTCGCCGACTTCGTCAACTACGCCAAAGCCCAGGGCATCCCGGTCGGGCCAGGCCGCGGCTCGGGCGCCGGCAGCCTCGTCTCCTACGTCCTCGGGATCACCGGCATCGACCCCATCCGCCACGGCCTTCTCTTCGACCGCTTCCTCAACCCCGAGCGGGTGGACATGCCCGATATCGATACCGACTTCTGCGACCGGCGGCGCGACCGGGTCATCGACTATGTCACCGACAGGAACGGCGCCGACCGCGTGGCCCAGATCATCACCTTCGGGACCCTCGGGGCCAAGGCCGCCGTGCGCGACGTCGGGCGGGCCCTCAACCTGACCTACGCCGAGGCCGACAAGATCGCCAAGATGATCCCCTTCTCCCTGGGGATGACCATCGACCGGGCCCTCGAACTGAATCCCGACCTGAAGGCGCTCTATGACGCGGGCGGCTCGGTCCGCGACGTCCTCGACCTCTCCCGCGCCGTCGAGGGTTTGCCGCGTCACGCCTCGGTCCACGCGGCCGGCGTGGTCATCTCGCCGGTGCCCCTGGTCGAGCAGGTGCCCCTCCAGCGCACGCCTGACGGCCAGGTCATCACCCAGTTCGACATGAACCACCTGGCCCAGCTCGGCCTGCTGAAGATGGACTTCCTCGGCCTGCGCAACCTGTCGGTCATCGACGACGCCCTGGCCGCCATCGAGAAGAACCACGGGAGCCGGCCCGACCTGGACGCCCTGCCGCTCGACGACCCGGAGGTCTACAAGATGTTGGCGGCCGGCGACACGGTCGGCGTCTTCCAGGTCGAGAGCTCGGGCATGACCGACCTCCTCAAACGGATGAAGGCCGAACGCTTCGAGGACCTCGTCGCCGCCATCGCCCTCTTCCGGCCGGGCCCGATGCAGATGATCGACCTCTACCTCAACCGGCGCAACCGACGCGAGAAGATCGACTACATCCACCCGGCCCTGGAGCCCATCCTCAAGGAGACCTACGGGGTCATGGTCTACCAGGAGCAGGTGATGAAGGTCGCCAGCGTCCTGGCGGGCTTCAGCCTCGCCCAGGGCGACCTCCTCCGCCGGGCGATGGGCAAGAAGAAACCCGAAGTCCTCGAAGCCATGCGGAAGCAGTTCCTCGAGGGCTGCGAGAAGAACGGCATCCCGGCCGAGACGGCCATCCGCGTCTACGACCTCATCTACAGCTTCGCCGGGTACGGCTTCAACAAATCGCACACGGCCCCATACGCCCTCATCGCCTATCAGACGGCGTGGCTCAAGCTCCGCCACCCGGGCGAGTACATGGCCGCCCTCCTGTCCAGCGTCGGCGCGGGGAGCGCGAAGATGGCCGACTACACGACCGAGTGCGCCCGGCTCGGCCTCGAGGTCCTGGCCCCCGACGTCAACTCGAGCGGCCCCAGCTTCGAGGTTGACCGGGCCGGCCGGAGCATCCGCTTCGGCCTGCGGGCGGTGAAGAACGTCGGCGAGGGCGCCGCCGAGAACGTCGTCAAGACCCGCGAGACCGGCGGCCCCTTCGGCTCCCTCCGCGACTTCTGCGAGCGGGTGGACAGCCGGATCATCAACAAGCGGGTGGTCGAGAGCCTCATCAAGGCAGGGGCCTTCGGCTCCCTTGGGGCGCGGCGCTCCCAGCTCATGGCCACCCTCGACGAGGCCGTCGAGGCGGCCCAGGAGGCGCAGCGGCGCCGCGAGGAAGGACAGCTGTCCTTCTTCGACCTGGAAACCGACCTCGGGGAGAAGCCCGAGGATGCCGCGACCGCGGGCGCGAGCGGTCAGGGAGCCTCGGCCTTCGCCCGGCACGCCGACCTGTTGCCCGACCTCGATGAGTTCCCCGGGCCGACCCTCCTGGCCGGGGAGAAGGAGGTCCTCGGGCTCTACCTCTCCGGCCACCCCCTGGCCCAGCACGAGGCCGAACTCAGGCGGCGGGCCACGGTCACCAGCACCAAGCTGGCGGAGCTGCCGGAAGGCAGCCCGGTGGTGATGGGCGGGATGGTCGCCGCCACCCGTCGGGTGACCACGCGCAAGGGCGACCAGATGCTCTTCCTGACCCTCGAAGACCTCACCGGCACGGTCGAGGTGGTGGTCTTCCCGCGAGTCTTCCGCGAGGCCCGCGACCTACTCGAACGCGACCGGGCCATCCTGGTCACCGGGCGGACCAACTCGGTCGAGACGTCGGCCCGCTTCCGCGGCCGCCGGGGGGGCCTACAGGCCCCGCCGCCGGCCGACGAAGGCGTGGCCGGGGTGTTGCCCGCCGATGAGGACGAGGCGGCCGCCGCCCGCGACGCCGGCGAGGACGCGCCGGAGATAAAGATAATCGCCGAGAGCGTGGTCGCCCTCGACGCGGCCGGAGCCGGAGCCGGGGCCGGGCCGACCATGGAAGCCGCCCGGACCCTCTACGTGCGCCTGCCTGGCGAGGACCCGGCCAGGGCCCCGGAGGACCTTCTCGACACGGAGACCCGGACCGTCCTCAGCGCCCACCCGGGGAACTGCGCCCTGATTCTGCTCTTCACGTCCGACGACGGACAGCGGGTCTCCAGGGACTCACGCTTCCGCGTCGACGGGGGCGACGAACTCCTGGCCGTCCTTCGCGAGCGCTTCGGTCCCGATAACGTCCGGTTCGGCAAAGCTCAACGGCGCTGACCTCCGCATATCATGAACCGTCTCACACGCGGGGGGAGAATCGTTTGCCTGAGCGGAACCTGCCCGAGAACGGCGGGGCGGTCGTGGCCGCCCTCGCCCAGCGGGGGGTCGCCCTGTCCGACATCGCCGCCATCGTTCACGACCTCCAGTCCAAACACTGCCCGGGGCTGACCCTCGATGATTGCCTTGAGAGCGTTCGTAAGGTGCTGGCCAAACGCGAGGTGCAACAGGCGATCCTGACCGGGATCGCCGTCGATGTCATGGCCGAAAGAGGGATGCTGCCCGAGCCCCTCCTGACCATCATCGTCGATGACGACCCGCTCTTCGGGGTCGATGAGATCCTCGCCCTGGCCATCACCAATGTCTACGGGTCCATCGGCCTGACCAACTTCGGCTATCTCGACCGTGAGAAGCCAGGCTTGCTCGCCCGGCTCAACGCGGGGGGCAGGAACAGCCGGGAGGTTCACACTTTCCTTGATGACCTCGTGGCCGGGGTGGCCGCGGCGGCCGCCGCCAAGATCGCCCACGGACGCGGTCCACGTCACACAGCGCGCCGGCCGGCCCCCTGAGGAGGCCGGCCGTCTTATCTCACTGTAACGGCAGTCGCTTGTTGTTCATCTTGTCCGAGCCCGGCTTGGTGACGTTGCCGCTGCCGCCACCGGAGCCGCCCCCGCCGGACGAGCCCCCGCCGGACGAGCCCCCGCTGGAGCCGCCCCCGCCGGACGAGCCCCCGCCCTTGCCCACGCCCGCGGCCAACCGGGCCGACTCCTCGAACTCCTTGACCTGCGCGGCCAGCAGGCTCAGGCTCTTGCTCTGGAAGAGGGCCGCCTGCGACTGGGCCAGGGCCGACACCGCTTGCTGCATGGACCTGGCCACCTGGGCGTCGGTCATGGCCGTCTGCTCGGCGACCTTCGCCTGCAGCTGCTCCACCAGGTGCAGGAACGGACCGGGGTCGCTCGACAGAGAGCCCTCGCCCTGCTCGAGCTGCTGCGACACCCGATCGACCAGCGAGAAGACCTGCTCCATTCGGCGGGCGTCGCCGACCTTCTCCGAGGCCGTCGTCAGGGAGCCCTGCAGTTCGTGCTCCGTGACCATCTGCTCGGAACGCGTCCCGGTGCGTATGACCGCGACCAGTTGCTGCAGTCGCTCGAACTCACTCTTGGGCGTCCCCGACGGCGCCTTCGCGCTTTCCCTTATCTGCTCGATGACGAGGTCGCCCGGCGGCCCTTGCGTCTCAGCCTTCTTGCCCTCCTCGGTTCCCGAGTCCTTGGACAATGGTCTCACCTCCGTGAACTGCGAATCCTGCCTTTAGTATGGCCCGTCGCCGCCCCGACGCGCGGAAAAGAAGGAATTCCTGAGGGTCAGGTCGAACGAACCCGCGAAGCCCTCGCCACGGCGCAATTCGGCGTGCCCACACGGCCCGGAAAAAGAGGAATCCGCGAGGGAGCCTAGAAAGGAATACCCGACGCTCGCCCGGTCAAACACTAGTCAAGCTTGCTATAACCGGCCTAGGCCGACACGTCGAAGGAGCAATCCTAAGGAGGGCCTGAGCAAGCGTGTGGACCGTGGTTTACATCGCCCCGAACATGGCCATCGCCGAGATGCTCAAGGAGATACTGAGCAAGGAAGGCGTCCTGGTGATGCTCCGCTCACTCGGGGTCCCCCACCTCGGGGCTTCTGGCTCGGTCGAGGTCCTCGTGCCGGAAGGCGAGGTCGAGGAGGCCCACGATATCCTGTTCAGCGTCCTCGGCCGTTAGGTCACGGGTCGCGAGTCCGTCGCAGAGCAAGCCCATCGGCGGGCGTCTTCCGAGGCGTCCGCTTTTTGCTGCCCAGGTTGAAAGAGAAGGGGAGAGTGCATGCACCGCACCAAGATCGTCGCCACCCTCGGCCCGGCGAGCCAGGATCCGGCCGTCCTCAAGGGGATGGTCCACGCCGGGTTGAACGTCGTCAGGCTGAACCTGGCCCACGGCCGCCATGAGGAGCATCTGGCCCGCTTGCAGGCGGCCAGGCAAGCGGCTGCTGAAGCCGGGGTCCGCCTCGGCTGTGTCGTCGACATCGCCGGCCCCGAGATCCGCACGGCCGGCCTACCGGCCGAGGGCCTCGACCTCGTCGCCGGGCAGGAGGTCGCCTTCATCCCGGTCGACGCGGGCGCGGCCGCGGGGGCCTCGCGGGCCGCGGCCCAGACCGTACCCGTCGATTACGCCGGCCTCGCCGGTGACGTCCGCCCGGGCCAGCGCGTCCTGATGGACGACGGCAACCTCGTCCTCGAGGTGACGGCCGTCGCCGCGCCCAGCGTCTCCGCGCGGGTCATCGCCGGCGGACACCTCCTCGGCGGGAAGAAGCTGAACCTGCCTGGCGCGGACCTCAAGCTTCCATCCCTCAGCGAGAAGGACAGGACGGCCATCGCCTTCGCCGCCGAGGCGGGCGTGGACTACGTCGCCGTCTCCTTCGTCCGCCGCGCGGAGGACATCGTCGCCGTCAGGGAGGCCATCGCCGCGGCGGAAGGGGACCAGCTGGTCATCGCCAAGATCGAGACCGGCGGCGGTCTGGCCAACCTCGACGCCATCATCGAAGTCAGCGACGGCCTGATGGTGGCCCGCGGCGACCTCGGGGTGGAGATCCCGGCCGAGGACGTGCCGCTCCTGCAGAAGGCGATGATCGCCAAAGCCAGGACGGCGGGGAAGCCCGTCATCACGGCCACCCAAATGCTCGAGTCGATGGTCGAGCGGCCCGTGCCCACGCGGGCCGAGGCCAGCGACGTCGCCAACGCCATCCTCGACGGCACCGACGCGGTGATGCTCTCGGCCGAGACGGCCATCGGTAAGCACCCGGTGGAGGCCGTGGCGACCATGGCCCGCATCGCCGAGCGGGCGGAGACGGCCATCGACCACCGCGCCTTCCTGGAGAAGACCGTGGCCGGCGACGGCGGCACGACCGACGCCATCAGCCGGGCGACGTGCGTCGTGGCCGACCGCCTGGGGGCGGCGGCCATCCTCACCGCGACCACCTCCGGCAGCACGGCCCGGGCCATCGCCCGCTTTCGACCGGCCCGTCCGATCATCGCCGCGACGCCCAATGAGCGCGTCGCCCGGCGGCTCGAACTCGTCTGGGGCGTGCAGTCCGTGATCATCCCGCTGATCACCAACACCGACGCCATGCTGACCGCGGCCGTCGACCGGTCTGTCGCCGTCCGCCTGTTGCGGAACGGCGACGTGGTGGTCATCACGGCCGGCATTCCGGTCGGCGTGCCCGGCACGACCAACCTCCTGAAGGTGCAGACCGTCGGCGAGAGGGTGTAGGAAACACCACGCTTTGCTGCGAACGGCCCCCGCAGGTCTCTTGGACCTGCGGGGTTTTGCTTGGTGTCGAACGTTTCCGGCCATCAGCGGCAGGAGGGAATCCGGAGACGTCGAAAGCCGGCCGCCATCGCTAATCGATGGAGGCTGGTCTGAGTGGGAATGCCGAGCACGCTCGAGGCTTTGGTCATCATGCTGCTCCTCCTGATGCCTGGGGCGATTGTCTACCACACAGCCGTATCATTACCGGCTTTCAGGCTTACGGGCAACGCGGGGTTGATTCGGTGGGTGATAATTAGCGCCCTGTACGATAGCTGCGCATTTCTGCTGCTTGAGGCGGTGAGGTTCGCCCTTCTGTTGACGACGCGCGCATATACTGCGATAGGGTTTTTCTTTGGCTCCCTTATGGCCAACCTCGAAAGTGAGGTATCCTTGCTTATTGGGCTAAGCGTTCTTGCACCCTTTGTCCTGGGCCTCACCTTGAGGAAATGGCTTCACGGAAGAGGATTTCGCAAAGCGCTTGCGCTCTTCGTGATTGGCTGGGCACCCCTGACCGCCGAGACCCCGCCCGAGCTCGTTCCCACGCCTTGGGACAGGGTCTTCAGCCAAGGGAAGCGCTTGTTAATAATAGCGACTTTCCCCGACGGCTCCCGAATCGGTGGATGGTTCAGAGGAAAGGCCTTCGCGACCAGCGCTCAGCAGGTTTTCCTCACGGATACTTTCAGGGTCGGTCCGGAAGGAAGAACCATGCCTGGTGAGGAATTTCAACCACCAGCGGCCTCTATCGGTTGCTTGATCGAAATCAATAAGGTCCAAGCCCTTGAGATCATTGAGCTTGCCGAGGAAGGAGGTGCCGATGATGGCGGGCAGGATCGTCAAGCCCAAGAAGCGCTCGCGGCGGGAAGACTATCATCCCCTTGAAAAGGGTTATGTGCCGCCGCCGGGCCTTGGCGGGACACCGCTAAAGCCGCCGCCCTGGGTAAGAAGCAATATAACCCGGCCGCAAGACAAGAAGCCGGATTGAGTGAGACATAAGCCGGCCAACCAACGAAAAATCGACCCCCGCGGGCCTGGGCAGACTAGGCGGCGGGGGTGATCTATTTCATGTTCCTGTTCATCAACCCGATCTGGCTCTGGCCCGGCTTGGCCGTCATCGTCTGGGTCGCGGCCCTGGCCCTGGTGCCGCCGCGGCGCTTCGGGGCGCTCCTGCCCATCGGCCTCCTCGGCGGCTTCTTCCTGACCCTGGCCATCCAGTACCTGGCCGTCGACGTCCTTGACCTGTGGCGCTTCAACCTCGCCTTCGCCGGCCCGACCATCTACCTCGCGCCGCTGTGGCTGCTCATCGCCTACATCCCCGAGGTCATCCTGTTCATCCACTGGTACCCGGTCAACAACGTCTCACGGGTCTTCTACATCGTCCTCTTCGCCCTGGCCAACACCCTCGTCGAGTGGGCCTTCGTCGGCGCGGGCCTGCGCTACTACGTCCACTGGAACGTCCTCTTCACTTTCACCCTGGCCGTCGTCGTCCACCTGATCGTCCTCGGCCTCTACGTGGCCACCGGCGGCCGGGAGAAGCTCGCCACCGGCAAGGCCTGAGGACGGCCCCGGTATGCCAGGGGCGCGGACGGGGTCCCCGGGCCCCGGCCGCGAGAGGAAAACGCCCACCCGCCGAGAATTCCAGGTACCCGGGGGTGATAGCTTGAGCCACGAACCCGAGCCATACCGGATCAAAGTCATCGAGCCGATCAGGAAGACCAGCCCCGAGGAGCGCCGGCGGATCATCAAAGAGGCCGGCTACAACCTCTTTGCCGTGCCGTCCGAGGACGTTTTCATCGACCTCCTCACCGACAGCGGCACCTCGGCCATGTCCGACCGGCAGTGGGCCGGTCTGATGGTCGGCGACGAGGCCTACGCCGGCAGCCGCAACTTCTTTAACCTCCGCGACGCGGTCGGCCGGGTGATGGGCTTCCCCTTCGTCATCCCGACCCACCAGGGGCGGGCGGCCGAGCACGTCCTCTTCTCGACGCTGGTCAAGCCGGGCCAGGTCGTCCCGAACAACATGCATTTCGACACGACCAAGGCCCACGTCGAGCACCGCGGGGCGAGGGCGGTCAACCTGGCCATCGACGCGGTCTACGACCCGGTCTCGCACAACCCGTTCAAGGGCGACATGGACCTCGACAAGCTTGAGGCCTTCCTCAAAACGAAGGTCGGCCCGGACGGCACCGCCCGGGCCGAGGTCCCGATGGTCATGGTCACGGTCACCTGCAACAGCGGCGGCGGCCAGCCAGTGTCCCTGGCCAACCTCCGCGGCGTGCGCCAGGTGGCCGACAGGTACGGCGTCCCGGTCTTCATCGACGCCGCCCGCTTCGCCGAGAACGCCTTCTTCATCAAGGAGCGCGAACCGGGCCAGCAGGGCCGGTCCATCGCCGACATCGTCAAAGAGATGTTCAGCTACGCCGACGGCTGCACGATGAGCGCCAAGAAGGACGCCCTGGTCAACATGGGCGGCTTCATCGCCATGCGCTCCGAGGAGCTGTACCGGCTGGCCACCGTCTGGGCCGTCCTCTTCGAGGGCTTCATCACCTACGGCGGCCTGGCCGGCCGCGACCTCGAGGCGATGGCCCGCGGGCTCGAGGAGGTCCTCAGCGAGGACTACCTCCGTGACCGCATCGGTCAAGTCCGCTACCTCGGCCAGCAGCTCCTCGACGCGGGTGTCCCGATCATCGAGCCCATCGGCGGCCACGCCGTCTACCTCGACGCCAAGCGCTTCCTGCCGCGCATCCCGCAGGACCGCTTCCCCGCCCAGGCCCTGACGGTGGAGCTTTACATCGAAGGCGGCGTCCGCGGCGTCGAGATCGGCACGGTCCTCGAGGGCAGCGACCCGGCCACCGGCGAGAACATCTATCCGACCCTGGAGATGGTCCGCCTGGCCATCCCCCGCCGCGTCTACACCAGCCGGCACATGGACTACGTGGCCGACGTGGTCAAGCGGGTCCACGCCCGCCGCGATTCCGTCCGCGGCCTGAAGTTCACCTATGAGCCGCCGGTCCTGCGCCACTTCACGGCGCGGTTCGAGCCGGCCTGAGGCCGGTCGAACCCGCCCGGCGCCCAACCCGGCGCCCAACCCGGCGCCCAACCCGGCGCCCAACCCGGCGCCCAACCCGGCGCCCAACCCGGCGCCCCGCCAAACCCCCACCAACGCTGAACGAGCCCGGCCTATGCGCCGGGCTTACCGGTTTTTCCGGCGCCGGCCCGCCCCGCCTCCTGATGTCCCCGCTTCGAGCCGCGCCTTCCAGCGGGCCACGGCCCGGTCCCCGATGATGTCCTCCGCCTCCGACCCGGGGCCGGTCACCGCCTCACCCCAGAGGATGATCCCCCTGGGTGGCTTCGCTCTTCCGGCGCCGTATGGGCCATTGCGCCGGCCCAGGCCCAGTCCGCGGGCCCAGGCGACGGCGTGGATGGTCATCGGGACCCCTATGGCGGCGAGGAAGCCCAGGGCGGTGAAGTAGGGGAACGTCTTGATGAAGGCGGCCGTGTTCGGCACCAGCAGGCTGATGACGACGGCCAGGCCGGTCCAGCCAAGGGTGATCCAAGGACGGCCGGCCCGGGGCAAGCCGGTGAGCTCGATGGTGGCGGTGGTCATCGCCCACAGATTGAGGGCCAGGTTGATGTAGACGAGGACGATGTTGCCGACGAGGACGAGGATCCCCAACCGTTCGATCAGGAAGCCCTCGACCCTGAGCAGGCGGAGGACGCTGGCCGGGGGGTAGGCCACCCGCAGCACTCCGATGAAGCCGAAGCTGCCGACGCAGTTCACGAGGACCAGGTAGGCGATCCCCAAGAGGACCACGAAGGCCAGGAAGACGGCCCGCGGTCCGAGGTTCAGGCGCTTCACGAACGGGGTCACCATCAACAGGACGTGGACGTTCAGGAATAGATAAAACGTAGCAAAGCCGGACTCGACCACCGGCAGGAGATGGGGGGCGTGGATGACGATGAACGGAGGGTAAACCTTGGTGAGCGCGAAGGAGTAGATGGCCAACGTGACCAAGACGGCCAGGCCCAGGACGATCTCAGCCGAGCGGGCGATCCCGAAGATCCCCTGTTGGGCCTGATAGGCCGAGAGGCCGAGGAGGGCCACGATCAGGACCACTTCCGGGGTGACCGGGAAGAAAACACTTTTCAACAGGTCAAGGAAATTCCTCGCGGCAAAGCCGACGAAGGCCAGGGTGAAGGCGATTTCGGCGAGGAGCACGGGGTACGCCAGCCAGCCCAGGGCGATCTTGAAGGAGCCGATGGCCGACAGCCCCGGGAAGAGCTGCCCCCAGCGGACGCTCATCCAGGCGGCGGCCAGGCCCAGAGCCCACGCCAAGAGGAGGCCGTAATAGGCGTCAAACCCTCCCTTCATGACCAGCTCCCGTGGAAAGGTGAAGAGCCCGAGGGCCATCGTGGCGCCGAGGGTCAGGTAGAAGAGCTCGGAACTGGTCATGCCGTGACCATTGCCCATGGCCGTCACCCCTCAACTGATGAGTCCTTTGCGCTTCAGCCGGACCGTGGCCCTGACCTCGACCGGCACCGTGGGGAAGAGCGAACTCCAATCAATCTTCTCCCACAGCTCGGGTCTCTGGTAGAGGACCATCGACCCCAGCCCCAGGACGTCGGAGCCCGCTTCCTGGAGCCTTCTCAGGGTCTCGCGGGCCTGCGCCTCGATGGCCCTGGCGGCTTCGTTCTGGATGCGGACGAAATCGCCCTCCGTGGTGGTCAGCGTGGTCGACCTGACCTCGCCGATTCTCCCCTTGCCCATGAGGTCGATCCGGAAACGAATTTGACCGCCCTCGGTTATGAGCCGCACCTTCCTGCGGATCACCAGGTGCAAGACCTCGTCGTACTCGCCGCTTTCGGACGGGCCCAGCCGGAGCGAGTCATGCTCCGCCTTGCCCAGTAGATAGAGCAGGCCGGTGGTCTCCTCAAAACTGAGCCAGTCGACGAGCCGCCAGGCCTGATCATTAAGGAGCGCAACCCCCCCGACCACCGGCTCTGTCCTGTCCTGACCTCCTCCTCCCGGTTGGGTCGTCGCCGCGGCGCCCCCTTCGGTGGTCGTGCCGGGCATGAAGACCGTCGGTAACCCCTGGTCGAAGCCAGGCTCCCAGCCCCTGATGTAGAACTCGGCCAGGCGGACCCGGACGGTGTTTGGATGCTGATCGGCGACGGTGAAGGTCGAGTGCAGGGAGGTGGACGCCATCTTGTCCGGCGGCGAGCTGAGCGCCAGGATGTCCTTGCCCTTGGCCCCCCTGGCAATCATGCTGAAGGCCGCTTTGTCCAGCTCCGCATAGCGAGCCAGCTCCTCGACGATCGGACGAAGCCCCTCCATGGCCAGACCCTCGCCGAAGATGACCACCCGCACGTGACCGAGGAAGATCTGCCGGCCGTTGACTGTCTGCAGGTTTTTCAGGGCTTCGAGGAAGGTCTCGCCGTTCGCCGAGGTTATATAGAAAGGCGGCCCCCCGGCGGCGGCGCCCCCAGCGCCGCCCCCGGCCGCCCCCTTGATCGCCTGTGGGATGACGATCTGGAGGGTCACCTCATAGCGGCCCTGCCCGGTCTCACCTTTGTCGACGGCCATGCCGACGACCAGGGCCCTCGTGGTCACCGGGTGATAGTCCCAACAGCCGCTTGTGGAGAGGACCAGGACAAGGCATAGGATGACCAAGGCGGTCCGTTTCCGGCTCCGTCTGGCGCTCCTCGGTCTCATTGGCCGTCGCCCCGCCTTCTCTCCGCGCGCTTCTGCGCCGCGGCCAGGTCCGGGTGCTCCATCGGCTGGCGGTAGGGCTTTTGCTTCTTCTTGTCGAGGGGGCGGGTGAATAGCAGCCGGGTCCGCAGCATCCCGAGCGGCGCTTGGATGAAGTTGTCGAGGTAGCCGCCTGGATAGACCGGGGAAACGGTCGCCGTGTAGGGCACTCCGAAAGAGGTGAGCGAGGTGATGTGAGCGATGATGAGCAGGGCGAAGAGGGCTATGCCGTAGATGCCGAACAGCGCGGCCACGACGAGCAAGAATGGGAGCAGCAGCCGCCAGGTGGCCGCGATCTGGTAATCGGCGTTGGTGAAGGAGGCGATGGCCGTCAGGGCGATGATGATGACCATGATGTCGCTGACGATCTTGGCCTGTACGGCCGCCTGGCCGATGACCAGGCCGCCGACGATGCCGATGGTCTGCCCCATCATCCCCGGCAGGCGGACGGTCCCCTCGCGGAGGATCTCGAAGGCGATCACCATCAGGAAGACCTCGATGATGGCCGGGAAGGGCACCCCCTCGCGCGACCCGGCGATGCTGACGGCGAGGTCCGTGGGGAGCAGATCAGGGTGGACATCGATGAGGGCGATGTAGCCCGGGGCCAGAAAGAAGGTGATGAAGTTGGCCAGGAGCCGGACGAACCGGGTCAGGGTCACAACGGTGTACGACCCGGTGTAGTCGTCGGTGGTCCGGAAGAAGTCGGTGAGCACCGTCGGGAAAAGGACCGAAAAGGGGGAGCCGTCGGTGAGGATGGCGAGCTTGCCATTGAGGACCTCACGGGCCGTGAAGTCGGGGCGCTCGGTGCTCCGGGCGAGGGGGAAAGGGGTCAGGAAGTGGTCCTGGAGGTAGTACTCGACCGCGTAGTCCGAGAGGATAGCGTCGACATCGATGGCCGCCAGACGCTTCCTGGCCGTCTCGACGATGGCCGGGTTGGTGATCCCCTTCATGTACATCAGGGCGACCGTCCGCTTGGCCCTGACGCCGACCTTGATGTACTCGACCCGGAGGTCGGGGCTGGCGATTTCCCGCCTGACCAGAGCGACGTTGGTGGACAGGGTCTCGACGAACCCCTCACGGGGGCCACGGATGGTCCTCTCCGTCTGGGGCTCGCTGACGCTCCTCTTGTCCCATCCCTTGGTGCCGAGGTCCAGGGCGGTGCTTGAGCCGTCGAGGAGGAGGACGGTGTCGCCGGTCAGGACCCCCGCCTCAACCTCGGAGAACTGGTTGATCTCCTTGGTCTCGCTGACGCTCAGCACTCGCTCGAGGATGGCGGTGACCGAGCTGAGGTCCACCCCGGGCTTCGCCCCCGAGAGCCCATAACGGTCGGCCTGGCGGAGGGCGCCGATGATGTACTCGTCGATACGTTTCTTGTCGACCAACCCATCGACAAAGACGACCGCCGCCCGCGGACCCTCGTCGGAAAGGACCAACTCGCGGACGATGACGTCGCTGGAAGCGGCGATGCCGCTCTTCAGCCGCCTTACGGCCTCATCCAGCTTGGCGGGGATCTCCTGACCGAACCGGGACGACGGGGTCAGTTCCTCCGACGTCTCCGAGCTGGATTTCTCCGGCCAAACGCTGTCGCCCGGCAAGAGCGGCCTTGCCGGGCGGGGGGTAACGGTCTTGATAGGCTCAGGGAGGCTCTTGGGCTTCTTCCACCGCACGTCGTCCACTCCCGCGAGCTGAATGTGGTTCATGCCGCGTCGCGGCCGGGCCCGGCCGCTCTCGGCCGTTGGTATTCTGCGTCGAAATCCGTCGGACGATGCGGCGCGGCCTTGCGGTGCCGCCCCGGGCTCCCACGGAGAGGCACAAAGCGGTATAATAGGAAATGGTGTTCTGGAGGAGGCGTCGCGGACGGCCCGTGCGACCTCGCCATGCCTGGTCGGGAAAAACCAGCAACCCAAGGAGGCCCGAAGGATGCCCAGAGAGCTCAGGAAAGCGGAACCCTTCAAAATCAAGGCCGTCGAGCCCATCAGGATGACCACCCGCGGGCAGCGGGAGAAGGCCATCGCCGAGGCCGGTTACAACACCTTCCTCTTGAAGTCCGAGGACGTCTATATCGACCTCCTCACCGACAGCGGCACCTCGGCCATGTCCGACAACCAGTGGGCCGGCCTGATGATCGGCGACGAGGCCTACGCCGGGTCGCGGAACTTCTTCCACCTGGAGAAGGCCGTCCGCGACATTTACGGCTTCAAGTACATGGTCCCGACCCACCAGGGCCGCGGGGCCGAGAACATCCTCTCCCAGATCCTCATCACCCCGGGGACCTACATCCCCGGCAACATGTACTTCACGACCACCCGCGCCCACCAGGAGAAGAACGGGGCGACCTTCGTCGACGTGATCATCGACGAGGCCCACGACCCCACCGCCCGCCTGCCCTTCAAGGGCAACGTCGACCTGAGTAAGCTGGAGGATCTTTTCAAGAAGGTCGGGCCGGATAAGATCCCCTACGTCAGCCTGGCCGTGACGGTGAACATGGCCGGCGGGCAGCCGGTCAGCATGGCCAACCTGAAGGCCGTCCGCGAACTGTGCCAGCGCCACGGGGTCCGCCTCTTCTTCGACGCCACCCGGGCGGTCGAGAACGCCTACTTCATCCAGCGGCGCGAGGAAGGCTTCAAGGACAAGACCATCGCCGCCATCCTCAGAGAGATGATGTCCTACGGCGACGGCTGCACGATGAGCGGCAAGAAGGACAACCTGGTCAACATCGGCGGCTTTTTGGCCATGAACGACCACGAGCTGTGGCAGCAGGCCGCCTCGCTGCTGGTCCTGTACGAAGGCTTCCCGCACTACGGCGGCCTGGCCGGCCGGGACATGGAGGCCATGGCCCGCGGCATCCACGAGATGGTCGACGACAACTACGTCGCCTACCGCGTGGAGCAGGTCGAGTATCTCGGCAACCAGCTCCTCCAGGCGGGCATCCCGATCATGGAGCCCATCGGCGGCCACGCCGTCTATCTCGACGCCAAGCGGTTCCTGCCGCACATCCCGCAGACCTCGTACCCCGCTCAGGCCCTGGCGGCGGCCCTCTACGTCGAGGGTGGCGTGCGGGCCATGGAGCGCGGCATCGTCTCCGCGGGCCGCGACGAGCACGGCCACGAGCATGTGCCGAAGCTCGAGCTGGTCCGCCTGACCATCCCGCGCCGGGTCTACACCGACCGGCACATGGATGTGGTCGCCGACTCGGTCATCAACCTCTTCGAGGTCCGCGACCAGATCCACGGGCTGAAGTTCGTCTATGAGCCGCCGGTGCTGAGGTTCTTCACGGCGAGGTTCGAGCCGGTCTGACGCGGAGCCGATTTTCGCTTGCGCCCGGCGGGATGCCCGCCGGCTCAACCGGTGGTCATCGAGGCCAGGTGGCTGTGGTCGTCAGGCCAAACCGCGACAGCTTGGCCTTCACGCTGACCTCAACCGGCAGGGCCCGGAACTCATCGCTCCACCTGGTGCCGAGTTCTTTCCACAGTTGCGGGTACCGGCGGTGCACGGCCGCCCCGAAGCCGAAGACGTCTGCTCCCAGCTCCTTGGCCTTGTCCACGCTGGCCTGTATTTCGGCCGCTATGGCCTGGCTCTGAGCCGCTTCAAGCTGTGAGAACATCTCCGGCTTGGTGAGGTCGCCCGACGAGAGCTGCTCCTCCAGGTTTCCTTCCTCCGTTATCTCCACCCTCACCACCAGACGCCCCTCTTTGAGCTGGGGCGTCACTTTACCATGGGCCCGAATGATCTCCAGACTCACATCGCCGGCTTCACTCCCGGGCGATCTGACCACGATGATCCCGTTCTTGACTTCGCCCCGTACCCAAAGCAGCCCCCTGGTCTCCCGATCGTCCATCCAGCCCACCATCCGGTCGCCCAGGAAGACGGCGGTATCCCGCAAGCGGAAGGTGAAACGTTGCTTACCCTGCCCCCCGCTACCGACGCCGCTCCTATCGCCACCCTCCGTATCTTCCGCGGAAGGGGTTTCCTCCAAAGGGATGACCTCGATGCCGGGGGCGAAAGGCTCCTGGCCTTCGGCCGAGAGGGCGAGGCAGAAGTCGTGCAGCCGGACGGCCGGGACGAACGAAGTGGCATAGGAGGCCTTGACCATGGAATCCATAGCTTTGGCGGGTATCTTCTCTAACTCGTGCTCGGCCTTGAGAACGGGTTCCGCCTCACCCTTGGTCACCAGCACCCAGATCAGGTCCCGTAATTCACGGTAACGGTTTATGAAGTCGAGAAAGGGGGCGATACCGTCACGGGCCATCTCCTCGCCGATCACGACCGTATAGGCTTGGCTCCACCTGATCTCGCGGGACGATTGGAGAGCCGCCCGACGGGCAGCGTCGAAAACCGTGCTTCCCCCGACGGAAAGGATCCACACCGCCGGAGAGCTACCGCCCCCCATCGCCGGGGGTTTCACCTCGCCGGCCCGGATCAGTTGCAAGGTGAGCCGGACGGCATCGGGAGGCTGGCCCTTATCCAGGCCTACGGCGGCAAGGAGCCCCAGGCGGCTGAGTTCCACCCGGTTCCAGCAACCGAAGGTGAAGACCAGGAGGAGAAGGATAAGCGCCGCAAGCCGGGCTGTCCGGCTGGTGAGGGTCATCCCGATTTCCGCCTCCCTGTCCGCCTGAGTAGTGTTACCAGGAGCAATAGGGCAGGTATCACGGTGGTGAAGACGAGGACATACGGAGCCCAGATGCGGTAGGAAGCGAATTCAATGAGAGCGGGTAAGTTGGGGAACTGGTAGATGGAGAGAACGACGGCGAGCAGGCCAAGAGGGAGGACGAGGGGCCTCCAGCTCGGCAAGTTCGTCGCCTGGGCCAGGGCTAGGGCAGCCAGGTAGTACCACACCGACAGCTTAACGAACGCCCCCAACACCCAAATGAGGACATGCAGCATCTCTATGCGTTCAACGAATTCGCCTATGGAGATCATGCGAATAAGGGTGAAATAGGCGAAGGTCCGGCTGCGGCTCTCTTCAGGGCCGAGCACGCCCAGCACGGGTAGGGTAACCAGCAAGACGAAAAAGGTAGCAAGGGTGAAAGCGCCCACGGCCACGCGGGTGGCCTTGTCTTTCCGGCGTAGCAGGGGAGCTATCATTCCCAGGACGGCTACCTCCGCCATGCGAGCCGCGATGGTGCCTCCCCCGTGCAGCACCGGCCCCAAGCCATTCTCCAGGACAGGTTGGAACATCCTGAGGTCGAAGTCCTTGATCGCCAGGACAGGGACCAGGAGTACCACGAGCAGTATCGGCGGGACGAGCACCTCGGCGATTGTCCCGATGGGACCTATGCCGTTGCGGGCGGCGGACGCGCCCACGATAACCAGGGGTAGGGTGAAAGCAAGGAGGGGGGTTTGGGGTAGGACTGCCGCGGTCATGAACAGCCCCACCTTGCTCAGAGTTATGGCGGTGAAGTGAAAGAAGAACCAGGCGTAGAGGAACCCGATGACCTTTCCGGCCGGACCCAGAACCACCTCGGCCTGCTGGACCAGACTGTGTTCGGGATAACGGGAGGTCAGGGCCAGCACGGGCAGGGCCAACAAGAAGACGATGGGCAGGCTGATGATCTCCGAGATCCATACGTCCTGGTTGGCTGGCGGGCTGGTCAGTTCAGGCAGGAAGACGATGACGTGGATGAGCCGCAAGATGACCATCAGGAGGACCGCCTGCCGGACCGTGAGCCTACCTTCGTCCAGAGGCTTCACGTTGTGGTGTTCCCTCCGTTCTCACTTCCTCCCCTGTCCGTGCCGGCCCGATTACCCGCCGGGTCTCTGGGGGCCGTCTCTTCCGGACAGGTAAGGATGCTCCAGACCGGGAGGGGTTCGGACGGCATCGTGCGCGGCGTTTCCACGGCCGTCGGGACGAAGGTCGAAAGATAGGGCACACCGAAGGAACGCAGAGAGGCCAGGTGTACGAGGAGCCCGGCGAAGAAGATCGCGGTCCCGTAGAATCCGATGATAGCGGTGAAAATGAGGGCCAGCAGGCGGAGGAGGACGCTGGGTTGGGTCAGAGCGGGCGCGGCGAAAGAAGCCACGGCGGAGAAAGCGACCACGATGATGACCTGGGCGGCAACCAGGCCGGCTTTGACGGCCGCATCACCAATGATCAGCGTACCCACGATGCTGATGGCCTGCCCGACGGGCCGGGGCAACCTGGAGCCGGCTTCTCGCACGATCTCGTAGGCCGCCCCCATGAGCAGGACCTCGACTGCCACCGGGAAAGGGGTTCCCTCGCGGGCCGCCATCATCGTGATGATGAGGGGTCGCGGTATCATTTCCTGGTGGAACGTTTCCAGGGCCACATAAAAGGAAAGAGACAGGAGGCTGGCCAGCCAGGCCACGAACCGCCCGCAGCGGAGGGTGACCGCGTGTATCCGGCGGATGTAAGGGTCTTCGGCGCTCTGGAACATCTCCATGAACAGATGGGGAACGGTGAGGACGAAAGGCGAGCCCTCACAGAGGATGGCCACCCGTCCTTGTAGTAACCTCAGCGCCGCCACGTCCGGCCTCTCGGTGGCTCCCACGGTCGAGAACGGGGACCACGAGCAATCTTCGATGAGTTTTTCGATCTGGCCCGACTCCAGGACGGCGGCGGGATCTATCCTTTCCAGGCGCCGCCTGAGTTCTTGAAGAACGCGATCTTCCGGCAACTTCTCGATATAGGCGAGGCACACCTTGGTGCCCGTGCGCCGTC
Source organism: Bacillota bacterium (assembly GCA_021787335.1). Taxonomy (GTDB): domain Bacteria; phylum Bacillota; class Sulfobacillia; order JAJYWN01; family JAJZPE01; genus JAJZPE01. The sequence goes on from JAJYMC010000030.1 coordinate 29,350, forward strand.
CCAGCACCATGGCCTCCAGCCGGAGGTCGGCATTTCGTATCCTGCGGCGCAGGAGCGAGGTGTTTACGCGAAGGGATTCGGTAAATCCTTCCTGGGGTCCCCGGATTGTTACCTCAGTGTTCGGTGCCTCCACTGCCCGTGTCTGCCACGATCGCGTTTCCAGCACGAGGGCGTGGGGTTCACCGTCTATGAACAGCGCGGTCTCTCCGATCAAGACCTCGGCCAGCACTTGGGACCAGATGGTAGCCTCTTTGAGGCTTGGAACCGCCAGGATACCGTGGCGAACGAGATCGCTGAGCTTGCCCATGGACGGATTGGTCACTCTCAGGAGGGGGTCGATAATATCGCGGGCGATCATGTCCTTGTTGACCAGCCCATCCACGAACAGAAGGAATGCCCGCAAGCGTTGGTCCTTGCCCAAACGCAACTGCCGGATGACCACATCTTCACCCCGGCCGCGCAGCGCCTGGGCTGTCCCGAGGTTGGCGTCAAGGCAGGACGACACCTTGCGGCCGGGGCTTTCCAGGTCGGGGGCAGAGCTTCCATGACCCAGATGGGTTCTCTTAGCCCGGCGGCTGAAGGTGCCCAGCAGGCGCTGTAGCAAGCTCCCCCTCCGTTCATGCCCACCGTGAGACCGAGTGGATCGGTATCGTTACCTTGGTATCCTTTCAACCGGAGGCGACCATTAACCGAAAGCTCGGCGATGACCTTCTTAACGTCGACCTCGGGACGGCCTCGACCTTTTGCGTCATGAGAGAAGGCCTCTACCGAGGCACGACCATCGTCCCGGGGTGGCCGTCTACCGGTGGCTGGGTCGAGGCAAGCGGACGGCGGCCCTGATGCCGGCGTTGCGCCCGGAGCCGGCCCATTGGGGGGCGGGAAAAAGCAGAGGTTGAGGTCGGAGGGGGAAGCGGGGAGGGTGCCCCGTGGTATCGGCGCGACGCCGGGTCTCCCAATAGGGCGGTAGGAGGAATCCGTCAGTGCAGGACGTCGTTCAACGTTACATCGAGCACATGATGAAGAAGCACGGCGTATCCGCGGTCATGGCGGCAGGTTCGTACGTCACCGGCCGGATGGGGCCGAACTCGGACATCGACCTCTTCTTCATCTGGCCCCGCGAATACGAGGCCTTGCGTGGCCGGGAGTTCTTCGAGGGCCTGGAGTTCGAGTACTTCATGTCGCCGGAGTGGAAGTTCTACGACCGGATGAGGGGTGACCCGGTCTCCGTCCGCGTCTATTCGCAGGGCAGGGTGATCGACGACCCCGAGGGCCGGCTCCAGAAGATAATCGACACGGCCAAGGAGAAGGCCGCCGAGCGACCGCCAGCCCCTGACGAGAGGCTCCGTCGCGATTTCAAGTTCTGGCTCGAAACCATCCGCCGGGACGGTGAGGATCTCTTTGACCGGAAGTCCTTCGACAACCTCGCCTACTTCATCGGGGCCAACCTGCCCCGGATGACGGACTTGGCCGCTCGGTTGAGAGGAGCCCCTCCGGTCTACGGCAAATATGGGGTCGAGGAGATCGAGGCCGCCGAACCGGCATACGGCGCCCTGCTACGCGACCTGCTCCGGTCGGCCCCATCCAACCGCGGCCGCCGGGAGGCGTGGGTCGGGCTCTGCTCGTATCTGGAAAGGCAGCTAGGGGAGGTCGACGTGACCGATTACTTCAGCCTGCAAAAGCTCTAGGCTTCGCCGCCAGAGTGACCGGCTTGGCCGCCGGGGGGGTGTCACCGTGGTCTACGTTCTGGCCGCCAACCTCATCTGGGGCAGCGTCGGGGTCTTCGCCCGCTGGAGCGGCGCCTCTTCGTCGGTCATCGTGTTCTTCCGGCTGGTCTTCGGCTGGGCCGCGCTGGCCGTCATCGGGCCGGTCGTCAGGCGGCGTGACGGTTTCGTACGAGCGGGTGGCCAGGGTGCGCCGGGTACCGCTGGTCCCGCCACCGGCGCCGCTGATGGCCTGGGCGCTCCTGGTGTCGCCGCCGGCCCCGGCCGCCCCGTCTGGCTCCTGGCCGCGGCCGGCATCGTCCTCGCCCTCAATTGGGTCTTCTTCTTCCGAGCCCTGTTGACGACGACCTTTCTGACGACCATGGTCGCCTACTACACGGCCCCGCTCATCGCCGCGGCGGCGGCCCCGTGGGTCCTGGGTGAGTGCGGCTCGCCCCGGGCTTGGGCCGGCCTCGGCTTATCCTTCCTCGGCGTGGCCGTCACCATCCTCGGGGGTCAGCGCGGCGGGGCCGCCGCCGGGCCGGCCGCCATTGGGACCACCTACGCCCTCATCGCCGCGGTCTTCTATGCGGGGGCCCTCCTGTTCGGTCGGTACCTGCGCGACGTCCCGGCCCCGACCCTGGCCAAGTGGGAGACCGGCGCGGCCGCCGTCGCCTTCGCGCCGCTGGTCCTCGCCGGGTCCGGGCCGTTCGCCGCCGCCATGCGCTGGCCGTCCATCGCCATCCTTGGTCTGATGGGGTTGGTGCACACCGCCTTCGCCCTGACCATGCTTCTCAAGGGCCTGCAACTGGTCCCCGCCCGCGTCGCCGGCCTGTTGACCTACGTCGACCCGATCAGCGCGGTCCTCTTCGCGTGGCTCTTCTTCGGTGAGAACCCGGGCGCGGCGGCCCTCGCCGGCGGCCTGATGGTCCTGGCCGGGAACCTCGTCGGCCGACCGACGGCGGGCGGTTGAACGTGGAGGTGGCGACTTGCGCATCCTCATCACCGGAGCCGCCGGGAACCTGGGCGGGTTCCTCGCCCGTCACCTGGCGGGCCGGGGCCATGAACTGAACCTGATGGTCCACCGGCGCCCGTTGGCGGCCGACCTCGCGGAGCACCCAAGAGTCAGGGTCTACCGCGCCGACCTCGCGGACCCGCGGACGCTCGCCGCGCCCTGCCGCGACAGCGACGTCCTCATCCACTTCGCCGGCGTCCTCTTCGCCCCGCGGCCGGAAGCCTTTCTCCCGACGACTAACACCGAGTACGTGAAGAACCTCGTCGGGGCGGCCCTGGACGGGGGCGTCAAGCGGTTCGTCGCCGTCAGCTTCCCGCACGTCGAGGGAGAGACCACGCCGGGGGCCCCGGCCACCGGCCGAATGGAGGGCCGCCCTTCCTCGGTTCACGCCCGGACACGGCTGGCGGCCGAGCGGCACCTTTTCGAGTCCTGCCGTGGGCAGGCCATGGTGCCGGTGGCCCTTCGGGCCGGCTTCATCTATGGGCGCGGAGTCCTCATGCCCGAAGCCGCGCGGAGGCTCATGCGTCACGGCCTTCTGCCCGTTTGGCCCGGGCCCACCTGGACCCACCCGATCTCTCTCGAGGACTTCCTGGACTGCGCCGAAGCGGCCCTGACCCGTCCCGGCATCAATGGAGTCTACAACCTGGGCGACGACGAGCCGGTCACCCTGCAGCGCTTTCTGGACCTGCTCGCCGACCACTGGGGTTACCGCCGGCCGGTACGCCTCCCGGCCTGGTCCTTCTACGCCGCGGCCGCGGCCGTCGAGGGCTTGGCCACCATCTTCCACACTGCCTCCCCGCTGACCCGCGACTTCATTCGGATTGGGATGGCCTCCTACGTCTCGGATACGTCGCGGATGAAACGGGAACTGCTCGCGGAACTCCATCACCCCAGTTTCGTCGAAGGATTGAGGATGCTCTAGACCCGGCCGCCGGCGCCCAAGGCTTAGCTGCCGCGGGGACATATTACCCGCCGGCCGCGGTCCCCAGATGACGGCTTTATCACCTTCCGGCCATTGGTAGAGAGCAGGCCGAAAACCAATTCTCAAATCGTCAGGATTGAGGACATTCCCGGCAGGAATGTTCTCTTTTGCATCGAATCCACAGAAAAACCAAGGGACGGCAAGGGCCCCAAACACCAACTTAACCACTCACGACCGCTCTCTTCGCCTCTACGTGTCCGGCTCCGACCCGCGGGTTCCTGTCGAACCGCCTGAACGTTCCCTTCAAAAGACATGGGAGGTGACCGGTGGCATAGGGGCGGCCCATTCTCCAGAACCAGCAACGAACGAAGCAAGAGACAACGGAGGGGAAGAACGTGAGTAAACGCAAGACCTGGCACCTGATGCTGGCCGCGGTCGTCGTGGCGGCCCTTCTGGTCCTCACCCTATCCGCGGGGTGCGCCAAGAACCAAGCCGCCGGCCCCGGCTCCGAGAAGCCGCGCAAGGGCGGCAACCTGACCATCGGCGTCGACCGTGAGACCGACACCTTCGACCTGTACCAGATGACCTGGTCGGCCGGTCAGGCTTACGTCTATGACACCCTGATCACCCGTGACTGGAACTACAAGTACGCCCCCGGTCTGGCCGAAACCTGGGAGAGCACCCCGGACGGCAAGACCTGGACCTTCCACCTGAAGAAGGGCGTCAAGTGGCAGGACGGCACCCCCTTCACGTCCAAGGACGTGAAGAAGCACTTCGAGGTCATGCTCGACCCGAAGACCGCGGCCGCCAACGTCCTCGACTACACCTGGATCAAGTCGATGGAGACCCCGGATGACAACACCATCGTCTTCAAGCTCGACGCCCCGTTCCCGAACCTCCTCTTCAAGATCGGCCAGAGCTACGGCGCCATCCAGTCGCCGGCCGCCTACGCCAAATACGGCCCCAACGGCACCAAGGAGTACGGGACCAAGATCGCCGTCGGGACCGGTCCGCTGAAGCTGAAGGAATGGGTCCCCGGTGACCGGATCGTCCTCGAGCGCAACAACGATTACAACTGGGGCGCTCCCTGGCTCGACAACAAGGGCCCCTTCTATCTCGATACCCTGACCTACCGCGTCATCCCCGACTCCTCGACCCGCGTGGCCGAGCTGGAGACGGGCAACGTGCAGGTCCTCCTGGACGTGCCGGTCGAGCACTACGACCGGGTCTCGAAGATGCCCAACGTCCAGGTCTTCAAGCAGCCGGCTTTCGGCCTCGGCTACCTCGCCTTCGGCACGGCCAACAAGCCGTTCAACAACCCCAAGGTCCGCGAGGCCATCAACCTGGCCATCGACCGCGAAGCCATCGCCAAGGCGGTCTTCTTCAACCTCGTCCAGCCGGCCTACGGTTACCTGCCGCCCGGCCTGGCCGAGTCGTATGAGGACAAGAACGCCATGAGGTACGACGTCGCGGCGGCCAAGAAGCTCCTCGCCGAGGCCGGCTACCAGAACGGCTTCAAGACCACCCTCGCCACCCAGAACCGGACTGAGCACGTCCGCGCGGCGCAGGCTCTGCAGCCGATGCTCGAGGCCATCGGCATCAAGGCCGAGATCGTCCAGTACGACGAGGCCGGCTACAAGAGCTTCCTGAAGTCCGGCAAGCAGCAGCTGTTCATGCGCCAGTACTCCTGGGACAACGCCGACATCCTCCAGTGGTTCCTGGAAAGCCGGCAGGCTCCGTATCCGGGCCACTCCCTCTGGAAGGACAACAAGACCGACCAATTGATCGCCACGGCTGAGAACGCAGTCACCCCGGACATCCGCACCCAGAAGTACATCGAGCTCGAGAAGTACCTCATCGACCAGGCCGTCTGGGCGCCGCTGTGGTACCCCATGAGCATCCAGGCCGTCCGGACCGACCTCGTCGGCGGCTACCGCGCCTATCCGGGCGGCGGTGACGTGTTCAACGACGTCTGGTTGAAGAAGGCCACTAAATAGGTGCGAACGTACCTGTTCCGACGGATTCTCTTGATGATTCCGGTTGTCCTGGGGGTCACGGTGGTGGTGTTCCTCATCATCCACCTGGCCCCCGGGGACCCGGTCCTTCTCCTCGTCGGCGAACGGGCCCCCCAGGAGGTCTATGACCGAGTGCGCCACGTCTGGGGGCTCGATCGTCCGCTCATCATGCAGTACTTCACCTTCCTCGGCAACGTCCTGCGGGGCAACCTGGGCATGTCCATCCAGATGCGCCGGCCGGTGGCCGAACTCCTGGCCGGGGCCATCCCGGTGACCATGGAGCTGGGGTTTGCGGCCATGGCCATGGCCGTCTTCATCGGCGTCATCTCGGGGGTCATCTCCGCGGTGCGGGCCGGTTCGGCGGCCGACCAGGTGACCATGGTCGGGGCCCTTCTTGGGGTCTCCGTCCCAGGGTTCTGGTTAGGTCAGTTGCTCATCTTGCTTTTCGCCGTGCACCTGCAGTGGCTGCCCGTGTCCGGCTACGGAGGTCTCAAGTACCTCATCTTGCCAGCTCTGGCCATGGGCTTCGCCGACTCGGCGGTCACCGCCCGGACCACCCGCTCCAGCATGCTGGACGTGATACGACAGGACTTCGTCCGCACGGCCAGAGCCAAGGGGCTCGGGGAACGGGTCGTCATCTACAAGCACGCCCTCCGCAACGCCATGCTCCCCGTGGTCACCCTGATCGGCCTCGACCTTGGGTACCTCCTGGGCGGGACGGTGGTCATGGAAGAGGTCTTCAGCCGGCCGGGCATGGGCCGCCTGATGATCAACGGCATCCTTTCCCGCGATTACCCGGTCGTTCAGGGCGTCCTGCTCATTCTGGCCATCTCGGTGGCCCTCTGCAACCTCCTGGCCGACATCGCTTACGTCTTACTCGATCCGCGGATCCGCCTGCAATAGGGCGGAGGGAGGGCACAGCCATTGGGCAGGTGGAAACGGTTCACCAAACGGTCGTCGGCGCGGATCGGGATCATCGCCGTGGTCATCTTCCTCGTCGTCGCCGCCTTCGCGCCGTGGCTGGCGCCATACGGCTACCGGGCTCAGAACCTGAACCGCGTCCTCGAGGCGCCGAGCCATGATCACCTGCTGGGCACGGACGAGTTCGGACGCGACGTCCTCAGCCGGATAATCTACGGCACACGGATCTCGCTGGCCGTCGGGGCCATCGCCGTGGGCATCGGGATGACCGTCGGGACCATCCTCGGGGCCATCGCCGGCTACTGGGGAGGGTGGATGAGCCTCGTCATCATGGGCCTGGTCGACGTGGTCTGGTCATTCCCGACCATCCTTCTAGCCATCGGCTTCGTGGCCGTCCTGCGCCCCGGGCTGACCAGCGCGATGATCGCCCTCGGCCTGGTGACCTGGCCGTCGTATGCCCGGATGATGCGGGCTCAGGTCCTGTCGCTTAGGGAGAAGGAGTTCGTCGAGGCCGCCAAGGCCCAGGGCCTAACCGACACGCGCGTCCTTATCCGGCACATCGGGCCGAACGCCATGTCGCCCATCATCGTCCTCGCCACCCTGGGGATGGCCGGGGCCATCCTGGTCGAGTCGGCCCTGAGCTACCTCGGCCTGGGCGCCCAGCCGCCCGCCCCAAGCTGGGGGGCGATGCTCAGCTCCGGCCGCAACTTCATCTACCGGGCGCCGTGGTTGACGGTCGCTCCCGGACTCGCTATCATGTTTGTGGTGCTGGCTTTCAACCTCTGCGGCGACGCCCTGCGCGACGCCTTCGACCCCAGGAAGGTCTGAACCATGCCCCGTTGGCATCGGAATCAGGCGGCGCCCGCTCGGGGGGCGCCGTCCTCATCGTCGGGCCCGGCGGAGTCCGCCGCGCCGGGCGACCTTCATCCACATCGCGGGAGGCGGTCCCTCTGTACGACTTCCTCATCAACAATGCGCTCGTCATCGACGGGTCAGGCGCAGCCGGGTTCAGGGCCGACGTCGGCGTGGCCATGGGTCGCGTGGCCTTCGTGCGCCGGCACGACCCGCCGGGGGCCATCCCCGCCGGGCAGGCGACGGCGCAGGTCATCGACGGGACGGGCCTCGTCCTGGCCCCGGGCTTCATCGACATCCACAACCATTCCGACCTGGCCATCCTGGCCGACCCACAGGCCGAGAGCATGCTCGGGCAGGGCGTGACGACCATGGTCGTCGGCAACTGCGGCAGCTCGGCCGCGCCCTGGCTTGGGCCCGAGGGCGGCCCCTTCGCCATGCAGATGAAGGAGGACGGCTCACGCGGCCTGGACCTCGACTGGACCTGGCGCTCCTTCGGCGACTACCTCGGCCGGGTCCAGGCCGGCCGGCCAGCCATCAACGTCGCCGCCCTGGCCGGCCACGGCGCCATCCGCCATCAGGTCATGGGCCTGGCCACCCGGGCCCCCGACGCCGCCGAGACGCGGAAGATGAAGGCCATGCTCGAGGGCGCTCTGGCCGACGGGGCCGTGGGCCTCTCGACCGGCCTCGTCTACTACCCCAGCTGCTACGCCACCACCGATGAGCTGGTCGAGCTGGCGGCCATGGCCGGCCGGGCCGGGAAGCTCTACTGCTCGCACATCCGCAGCGAGGCCGAGGCCCTCCTGGAGTCCGTCGCCGAGGCCATCGAGATCAGCCGCCGGGCCGGCGTTTCCACGGAGATCTCGCACCTGAAGGCGGAGAGCCGCCTGATGTGGGGGTGTCTCAAGGAGGCCCTGGCCCTCATCGACAAGGCCCGGGCCGAGGGGCTCCCGGTCGACGCCGACCAATACCCTTACACCGCCTACAACACCGGCCTCGACTCCTTCCTGCCGCCGGAGGTCATGGAGGGCGATTGGCGGGCCGTCCTCTCCAGCCCTTCCGGCCGCGCCCGGATGCGTCGGGCCATGGACGAGGGCAACCCGCCGGCCTGGACCTCGTCCATCCGCGGCATGGAGTGGGGCGACTTCTTCGTCGACGAGACCGGCGACCCGGCCAAGGACGGCAAGTCCATCGCGGCCATCGCCGAGGCCCAGGGCAAGGACCCCTACGACGCCTTCTTCGACCTGCTCCTGGAGGGCGGCCTGGGTGTCTCGGTCATCGGCCACGCCATGAACGAGGACGACGTCCGGCTGGCCATGGCCCGCCCGGACATCATGGTCGGCTCGGACGGCTCGGCCCTGCCGTATCAGATCAGGCCGGGCAGCGGGTCGCTCGGCCGCGGTCACCCGCACCCGCGCAACTTCGGGACCTTCCCGCGCGTCCTCGCGCGGTATACCCGCGACGTCGGGCTCCTCAAGCTCGAGGCGGCGGTCCACAAGATGACCGGCCTCCCGGCCAAGAAGCTCGGCCTGCGCGACCGTGGCCTGATCCGCGAGGGCCACTGGGCCGACCTCGTCCTCTTCGACCCGGCGGCCATCCGCGACACGGCCACCTTCGAGGTCCCGCGGTCCCGCCCCGAGGGCATCCGCTGGGTCTTCGTCAACGGCTTCCCGGCCCTGACCCCGCAGGGCTGGGCGGAGAGGGCCGGACGGGCGATAAGGTAAGCCCGGCTCGACGGTCCTCCCGCACGGTGGAAATAGAGAAGGGCGGTGCGTCACGCACCGCCCTCATCATTTTGGGCCACGCCGGTTCCGGTTACCCTCTGGCTCCGGTCATTGCGCGTATAGCCGCCCATAGGGCCGGAGGAAGCGCGGGTAGAGCTTGACGAAGCCCTCGGTAGGGATTTGGCCGGCGCCGCGCCCGCGGCCGGCGCCGCGCCCGCGCCCAAAACGACGCCGGTAATCCTCGATGACCCCGGCGAGGAAGGCCTGGTCCGCCTCGTCCGGCTCGGCCACCCCGACCTCCTTGCCCAGCTGCTCCGGGTCGACGCGCCCGCGGATGAAGATGGCGCCTCCGTGCATCCCGGTCCCGATGAAGTTGGCGGCGAGCCCATCCCCGCCGAGCCCGAGCAGGACCACCCGCCCGCCGGCCATGTACTCGCCGAAGAAGTCCTGAGCGGTCCCGCCGATGACGATCACCGGGACCTTCGAGCCATACTCCTTGAGGTGAATGGCGCAGCGATAGCCGACGTTCCCCTCGACGAAGACCCGCCCACCGCGCATCGACATGGCCAGGACATCGCCGGCGCCACCATGGACGATGATCTCGCCACTGTTCATCGTGTTGCCCAGCCCGTCCTGGGCGTTCCCATGGACCTCGATGGTCGGCCCGTCCATGAAGGCGCCGAGGTCGTTGCCGGGTGTCCCGTACACGTCGACCTTGACCGGCTTCCTCAGGCTGGTGCCGATGTACCGCTGCCCGTGGACGTTGCGCAGGACGACGGCCTCGTTCCCGGCCTCCGCGGCGGCCCTGACCCGGCCGTTCAGGTCGCGCTGGTCGACTCCCCTGGCGTTGATGACGAACCGGCTCAAGCCCCAGCCCCCCTCACTGTGAGACTCACGCCCCAGCCCCCCTCACCCCGAGGACCTTCAACTCCCAATCCTCCAGACCCACCCCGCGGAGCTGGAGCCGGTTACCGCGCAGGCTCTCGATGGCGTTGATCCCCATGCCCCCGAGCATCTCCTTGATCTCCAGGCTCCAGGCCCGCAGGAGGTTGACCAGATGGCGGGTGGCGATGTCCGGGTTGAGCCGCTTGGTCAGCCACGGGTCGGTGACGGCGATGCCCCAGTTGCACTTGCCTGTGTAGCACATCTGGCATAGGGTGCAGCCCATGGCGACGAGGGCGGCCGTGCCGATGTAGACGGCGTCCGCCCCGAGGGCGATCGCCTTGACCACATCCGCGCTGCTCCGGATGCCACCCGCGGCCAGGATCGAAGCGTGGTTCCGGATGCCCTCCTTGACCAGCCGGTCGTGGACGGCCGCCAGGGCCAGTTCGATGGGGATGCCGACGTTGTCCCGGATGACCTTCGGCGCGGCCCCTGTCCCCCCGCGCAGGCCGTCGATGGCGATGATGTCGGCCCCCGCTCGGACCGCCCCGGAAGCGATGGCCGCGGCGTTGTGGACAGCGGAGATCTTGACGCAGACCGGCTTGGCGTAACCGGTCGCTTCTTTCAGGGCGCCGATGAGCATCGCCAGGTCTTCGATAGAGTAGATGTCGTGCTGGGGTGCCGGCGAAAGGGCGTCGGTCCCGGCCGGGATCATCCTGGTCCTGGCCACCGGCGCCGTGACCTTCTCCGCCGGGAGATGGCCGCCGATGCCGGGTTTCGCGCCCTGCCCGATCTTGATCTCAACGGCCGCGGCGCTCTCCAGGTAGTCCAGGTCGATACCAAACCGCCCGGAAGCGCACTGGACGATGGTGCGGTTGCCGAAACGCCGGAATTCCGCGGGCCAGCCGCCTTCCCCCGTATTGTAAAGGGTGCCGAACTCCTGGGCCGCCTGATTCAGGGCCAGGTGGGCGTTGTAGCTTATGGCCCCGTAGGACATGCCCGAGAAGACGATCGGCGTCTCGACCACGAGTTGGGGGCCAAGCTCGGTGGTCAGTTCGCCGTCAAGGTCGTCGAAGTCCAGCCGGTCAGGTTTCCGCCCGAGGAAGGTCCGCAGCTCCATCGGCTCCCGCAGCGGGTCGATCGAAGGGTTCGTCACCTGGCTGGCGTTGAGGAGCAGGTGGTCCCAGTAGATTCGGAAGGGCTTGTCATTGCCGGCACCGGTCAGGAGGACACCACCGGTATCCGCCTGTCGCTGCAGGTCGCGTATGTGCTCCGGGCGCCAGTTGGCGTTGGGCCGGATCTCCATCGGGTTGAACCGCACCGCCAAGGCCCGCGTCGGGCAGAGGGCCTCGCAGCGGTGGCAGCCGACGCATCGCTCGTCCCTGGACCGGACCTCGTCGGTCTCGGCGTCATAGGAGTGGACTTCGAAACTGCACTGGTTGACGCAGACCTTGCAGCGGATGCAGCGGGCGTCATCCCGGTCGACGATGAACTGGGCAGGGGCGAAGAATGGCATCAGGCGTTCCCCCCGACCGCTTCGGCGGCTACCGGCCTCAGACGGGCGATGACGGGCTCGCCGCCGCTCGGGATCCATGTGGCGTCAAGCTTCGGACTGATGACCCGGATGGCCGACTCCTCGGAGCTGAGGAAGACGAGGTCGCCGCGCCGTGCCGCCACCAGCGGGCGCAAGCGGATGCGGTCGGCCAGCCCGATCATCTCGCCGTGGTGGGCGACGATGATGGAGAACGGGCCGTTCATCAAGAGCCCTCCGAAAGTGGCCCGAAGAGTGGCGTGCCGCCTTCGCTCGCGCTCACTCATCCGGTCGATGGCCTCCCAGAGGGGCGGCGCGAAGACGGCGGCCAGGGTCTCGACGGGCAACCGGTGACGGCGAGCCAGCAGGTCGACCCCGTAGGCCAGGACCTCGGTGTCGGTCTGCATCGTGCAGGCGTAGCCGTACATCTCCAGGAACCAGCGGTTGGTGTCGTACGACGACAGCTCACCGTTGTGGACCACGGTCCAGTCCAGGATGGAGAAGGGATGGGCGCCACCCCACCACCCGGGGGTGTTGGTCGGGAAGCGGCTGTGGCCGACCCAGAGATAGCCCTCGTAATCGTCGAGGCAGTAGTACCGGCCGATGTCCTCCGGGTAGCCGACGCCCTTGAAGACGCCCATGTCCTTGCCGCTCGAGAAGACGTAGGCGCCGTCGATCCCGGTGTTGATGGCCATCACCTTCTTGACCACGTAGTCGTCCTGGCCGGCCCGGGCGACGCCTTTCTCCACCCTGAGGAAGTAGCGGCGCAGGATCGGGGCGCCATCGATCTCGGCCGTCGCGCGGTGGGGGATGGCCTCATGGTGGACGACCTTGAAGTGGCTGCGCAGGAAGGCCTCCGTCCGCTTGCGCCCCTCTTCGTGCTCGTACATCAGGTGAAAGGCATACTCCTCGCGGAACTCAGGGTAGATCCCGTAGGCCGCGAAGCCGCCCCCGAGGCCGTTCCCCCGGTCGCGCATGTTGGCCATCGCTTTGAGGATGTCCCGGCCCCGGAGCGGGCGGCCGGAGGTGTCCATCATCCCGAATAGCCCGCAGCTCTCGATGAGCTTCCCGTCGCCGTATGGGTTTTGGAGCTTGGCCACGGAGGTCAAGACGCGATCCCTTCCCTCGAAAAGTATTGAGACCTTATCTCCTCGGGCCATTGGGCCAGCCCGAAGTTTCTCAGGAGGCTCTCCTTGAACCCCCCGACCGCGACTTGCCGCCGGATGAGCCCGGCGACAAGGCCGCAGCGGTCGACCGCGTCGCCCACGCAGACCAACCCGACCAGGCGCCCGTCCCGCAGGACGAGCTTGCGGCCGTATGCGCCGGGCGAGCTCCCAGGCGGTGGGCCGGCGCTCAATATCTCATAACCATCGCCCCCTGTCTCCGGGGGATCGACTAGGCCCGCCGAGGCCACCGTCAGACCGAAGCAGTGGAACGTGTTCATGGTTACCTGGCCGGGCAGGGCCGCCGGGTGTCCGGCCATGTTCAGGCCGGCCACGCGGCCGCCGGCGTAGGCGGTGGGCCAGATGGGGAACGGTCTGGAGCCGCCCCTCAGGAGGTCGCCGACCTCGACCGCGTCCCCGGCGGCGTAGACGTCCGAGTACGGCGTGGCCATGTGCTCATCGACCGCGATCCCCCGCCCCGGCGGGAGGTTGAGCCCTTTCAACAGCTCCGTCCGCGGACGCACGCCGGTGGCCACGATGACCACGTCGGCCGGGAGCTCGCGTAAGCCACCGGACTCACCGCCCTCGATGGCGACCGAGCCCACGCGGGTCGGGTCCGAGGGGTCGGCCTTCAGGGCCTTGACCGCCCTGGAGGTGAGCACGGTCACGCCGTTGGCCTCCAGGGCTTGCTGGACCAGGGCCGAGGTGCCCCGGTCGAGCACGGTGGCGAGCGGGCGGTCAAGCCCTTCGACCACGGCCACCTCGAGGCCCACCTGCCGCAGGGCCTCGGCCGCCTGCAGCCCGATGAAGCCGGCTCCGATGACCACCGCGGAATGAGGCCGCGGTCTGGCCCCTTCGCCGCCGCGCGGTTCCAGCCAGGCCGCGACCGCCTGGGCGTCGGCCAGGCTCGCCAAGGTGTGCACGCCCAGGAGTTCCCGCCCGGGGATCGGCGGTATCTTGGCGACGCTGCCGGTGGCCAGGAGCAGCCGGCCGTATGAGATCTCCTCGCCGGACGAGAGGAGGAGCCGCCGGTCTTCTTGATTCACCGCGTCGACCCGCACCCCGAGGCGGGCCTCGACGCGGTTCTCCTCCAGGAAGCCTTTCGGACGGTAGGCGATGTCGTCGGCGGAAGCACCGGCGGTGATGACGCGGGTGATCAGCGGCCTGGAGTAGAAGGCTGCCCGTTCCTCGGAGATGACGGTCAGCCGCCCCGCCGGGTCGACCGCTCTAATGGCTTCGATGGCCCCGGCCGCCGCCGCCGAGCTGCCGACGACGCAGTATTCGTGGTGGGTCAACCGGCCACGCCTCCTCTGAGTCCGTGGGTCTTGTCCGTCTTGACCATCTCCAAAGCCCCATTGGGACAGTTGGCCACGCAGGCCGGGACGGCCAGGCCGGCGCACAGGTCGCACTTCACGGCGGTGGGCTTCTCCCCTCCGCTTCGGCTGATGGCCCCGTATGGGCAGGCCAGAACGCAGGTCCAGCAACCGACGCAGCGGTCGGGGTCCGACTGGACCGTACCATCCGCGAGCCGCCGCATGGCCCCGCTGACGCAGGCGTAGACGCAAGCGGGCTCCTCACAGTGGCGGCATTGGATGGCCGCGGCGAACGGCCGGTTCTCCTCGACCTTTATCCGCGGGATCGGCCGAGCGCCCTTGCCGCGCCAGGCTCGCACGAGGTCCCGGCCCTCCGCGTGGCTGGCCGCGCAATACACCTCGCATAGCCGACAAGCGATGCACACTTCCTGCTTGGCGTAGATCTGCTGCACGCCGGCACCCCCGGACCTGGTTAAATTTGAATACAAAAAAGCCCACGGGCAGTCCAGATTGACTGGAACTTGCCGCGTGGGCTTTTGTCCCTACGGTGTCGATCGGCGCACAGGCCGACCCGGTACCGCTCGGTCGTGCGCCGGACCTCATCCCGCCAGCTCGGCCAGCGCGGATCCCTAGGTACCTTTCCAGAGGCTTATGCATTTCAATGAATAAACTAGCGGATATATTGTGGCCTATGATAGCACACCCATCTACCCCTGTCAACGGGGGTTTGTCCGAGGGTGTTTGTCCGAGGGGGTTTGTCCGATTTGTGATGGGTTTTTGCGTGGTCACCTTACGGGTGACATATTCACTGTCCCATCAGGCGTCGATAGAGGCGTGACCGGCTGCCGCGGACGGCTGTTCGAGAAGGAGCCACCGTCATCTTGGGCGAACCTTCAGAAACGACCGAGAAGGCTAAAGGGCCGCTGGGTGCCGAATGGCCCTTCAGGCCATCAACCGGGAGTCGGGCGGGAAGGGGTTGTGGGAATGCGGTACGATCTCGAGGGCAAGGTCATCCTCATCACCGGCGGCAGCCGGGGGATCGGGTTGGAACTCGCCAAGATGGCCGTCGAGCAGGGGGCCAAAGTGGCCATCTGCGCCAGGAAGCAGGAAGGGTTGGAGGCCGCGCGGACGGCTCTCGAGGCCATCGCCGGCGCCGGTAGGGTGATGGTCATGGCCACCCACATCGCCGAAGCCGACCAGGTCGACCGGCTCTTCGAGGCCGTTCTGGAGCGCTTCGGCCAGCTGGACGTCCTGATCAACAACGTCGGGATGAACCTCCTCACGCCATCCCTGACCGACTCCGACCCGGCCCTCTGGAAGAAGATCATCGACACCAACCTGAACGGCACCTACCTCTGCTCGCGGCGGGCCGCCCAGGCCATGAGGGAGCGGGGGAGGGGGAAGATAATCAACATCTCCTCCGTCGCCGCCCACCGGGCCGAACCGGGCCTCGGCGTCTATGGGGTGGCCAAGGCCGGCATCGAGGCCCTCACCCGCGTGCTGGCCGTGGAACTGGCCCAGCACAACATCCAGGTCAACGCGGTCGCCCCGGCGATGGTCAGGACGGGCTTCTCCGCCGCCTTCTGGTCGAACGAGGATATCCACGAGAAAATCGTCTCCGCCGTGCCCGCCGGTCGCCTGGCCGAGCCGGCCGACGTCGCCCACGCCGTCCTCTTCCTGGCCTCCGACGCGGCCGACTACATCACCGGGCAGACCCTTCTCATCGACGGTGGCCGGACGGTGGCTTCACTGTGAGCGACCCCGTGGCCGATGGCAAGGGCCGCGTCACCGTGGTCGAGGCAGACGAGGGCCCGGGCCGGCCTGACCCTCGACGACATCGGCCTCATCGAACTCAACGAGGCCTTCGCCGCGCAGTCCATCGCCGTGCTGCGCGACCTCGGCCTCGATCCCTTCGACCCGCGGGTGAACCCCAACGGTGGGGCCATCGCCCTGGGACATCCCCTGGGCTGCAGCGGGGCCCGTATCCTGACGACTCTGCTCCACGAGATGAAGCGCCGCCCCGACGTCCTTTACGGCCTGGCGACCATGTGCGTCGGGGTCGGGCAGGGCGAGGCGACCATCGTCGAGCGGCTGGACTGATTTGACTTCGACGCCCGGCCCAGAGCGCCGCTTACGGTCCAAAGACCGCCACCATGACCAGAGTCAGAAGGCCCACCAAGACCGGCACCCCCACGGCAATCCAGTAAGCCAGCCGGCGAGGAGCTGGCCGGCCGAAGAAGAATCCGGCCCCGGCCGCGACGAGCATCAGTCCCAGCACCAGCCCGATTCCGTTGCGGAAAAGGACGCCGGCGAGCACGCCGAGCAGGGCGAGGACCGCCCCGGACCAGGGCACGGCGATGGCCAGGACGGTGATCCCGAGCACCGGCACGAGTTGCACGAAGTGGCCGATGCCCTCCAGACTCCAGCCCGCGGTCTCTCCAAAGGCGAACATGGCGAAGAACGAACTCACCAGCACCGCCAGGACCGTGGCGAGCCAGCCAAGGCGGTTCGCCCAGGCCGACGGCAGGCGGCCTGGGGCGGTGGATCCGGGCGTCTCTACCAATGACATCTTGAGGCCCCCCTTTCACTTCAGCCTATGTACAACCCAAAGACCGTAGCCGATTCGGAAGGATGTTTATTCCGATTGGCTACGGCCTTTATCACCTGCTCACTGTTCAGAGAGCCGCCCGAATCGCTTCCTTGATCCTCTCCACGTTCGGCACGCTCAGGTTCTCCAAGGGTTTCGAGAACGGGATGGGGATGTCCAGGCCGGCGCGCCGGACCATCGGCTTCTTCAGCAGTCCGAAGCCTTCTCCGCCGGCGAAGAGCGCCCCGACCTCCGTCCCGACGCCGCCGGTGACCGCACCCTCCTCGACGACCACCAGCCGCCCGGTCCTGCGGACCGAAGCCAGCAGGGTCTCGCGGTCGAAGGGGACCAGCGTCCGCGGGTCGATGACCTCCACGTCGGACTCTTACGTTTCTCTATACCGCGGACTCCGAAATCCAAGCGATTGCTTGGAGGCTGCGTTTCCCAATGAGCGAACACCTCTTTCGAATGACCGGCGAAAGGAGGTGTTACTCATGGACCAGCCCGTGGTGACCCCGGACAACGCGTGTGCTTGGTGTTCCATCTGTGCCATTTGCTGGCTTGATGGTCCGGTCCCAGATTTCGAGGGATTCAGTATTGCGTCTCTTTGGGGTTTGTTTGCCTAAACGGCCGGGGGTGAGGCCTCAGAGAGGGTTGATTCAGCTCTCTCTGAGGTCAGTGTTATGTGGGGCTTCTTTGAAGGTCGGGAAGAAGCCTGTGCGGGAGGGCGATGGTTGACATGGATGTGCTGAACCTATACCCCAGCCCCCGGGTTCGCATGCAACTCCACCTGAATCCAATCTCCAGCTCGGTTATGGTGCCGAGGGATTCTATCAAGACTAGGGCTGGATCCACGGAAAACCTAATGAATCTCAATAGAACAGCGGCCGAGATTCTTGTCATGTGTGACGGATCCATTACCGGGGAGAGAATCCTAGTCCGTCTCTGCAACCAATACGGGAAACCCGTGGAAGAGAAGCGGCCTTGGGTCCGAGACTTCCTAATACAGGTACAGGGACTGGGATTGCTGGACTTTTCGGAGACGCCTACCCCCGGAGGGCCATCCATTTCGGTCACGGGCTCTTTCACCCATCCGACCCCCGCTCATGCGACGGTTGAACTCCTTTCGCGGTGCGATCTGAGATGCCGGCACTGCTACTATGAAGCTTCCCCCGAGGCCGACGAGGTGATGCCTTATGAACGTGCCGCTGAACTGTTTGAATTGCTGAGCCGGCACGGGGTACTCGGGATCGAGCTTACGGGGGGTGAAGCGCTCATTCACCCCGACTTCCAACGCATCTTCCGGTGTGCAGTTCAGACCTATGAGACAGTAGCCCTGCTCACCACCGGAACTCACATCTCGGATGGCATTGCCGACCTGATCGCTAGCTACAGGGAACAGGTGGTCGTCAGCGTTTCCCTGGATGCCCCATCGGCTGAGATTCATGACGCCTTCAGGGGGGCTAAGGGGGCTTTTGACCGAACATGCGCTGGGATACGACGGCTCAGCAAACGTGGTGTCGTTTCCCGCGTCAGCATGAGTGTCTTCGAAGACAATAAATGGCTCATCGAGAATACTCTCATACTAGCCAGAGAATTAGGAGCGCGGTTGTTCACCTACGAAAAGGTCGAGCCGTTTGGGCGTGGGCGTGAGCTGGAGATTCGGTTCACGGCCGACGAATATGCCCGATACGCAGATTATGAAAAGGATTTGCACCGGAAGTACGCTTCTTTCATCGGGATGATGACCACCGAGCAAATGGCCCGGTATAATCAACAGCATAACTGCGGGGCCGGTTGGCGTTCGGTGGCCATCAGTCCTTTGGGCGTGGTTAGACCCTGCGTGATGGCCCCCAAAGGCTTCATGGACTTGGGGAACATCTTCACCCAATCTTACGAAGAGGTATTTGGGAGTCCACTGGTGCGTAGGCTGATGGAACTCCGAGCGCCCGTCAAGGGTACCACTTGCCCGCCCGATTGCAAGAGCAGGTACTTCTGTAGGGGGTGCTTTGTCCGGGGTTTTAGGACGAATACTGTGTCCGCCCCGCGTACCTGCTCTTGGATCAAGGACAATATGATGGGAGGACACCTCAACAGCTTAATTGAGCTGGAAGCCGTAAGCGGAATGCCCCGGGCTGAGGAGTCTATCGATCACGCCGACGGGCATCGTGGGGGGGACCGAGCATAGAAAGCACTGAATTGGCGCAGCCCCAGACACCGGTCCTGCAGGTTGCCGGCCTAACGAAGTGCTACCACACGAAAGAAGCGGTCAAGGACCTTTCATTTGTCGTAAACCCCGGTGAAATCGTTGGCCTCTTGGGTCCGAACGGAGCCGGGAAGACAACAACCATGAAGACGATCGTCGGCCTGCTCCGGCCAACCCAAGGGGAGGTGTTCATCGAGGGGATATCCGTCCTGCGGGATCCCGTCAGAGCGAAACGACTCCTCTTCTTTGTGCCGGATTCACCGTCGCCGTTTTCGAGCATGACCGGCCTCGAGTATATTCGTTTTGTCGCCTCGGCCTACGGCTTACCCCCTCGGGAGAGGCAAGCCCGGGTGGTCTCGTATCTGCGGGAGCTGAAGCTTGAAAATGATCTTCCGAGGAGGGTTTCCGGCTACTCCCGCGGCATGAAGCAGAAGCTGGTACTAGTTGCGGCATTCATGGTCCGCCCTCGCCTATTGATGTTGGATGAGCCGGTCAGCGGGCTCGATACGCTGGCCATAGCCCGTCTGAAATCGTTCCTGAGGGAACACATAGAGGCCGGCCGCAGCGTGCTTCTGTCAACACATCTGATGTTCCTGGCTGAACAGCTTTGTGACCGGCTGGTCATCCTGTCCCGTGGGAAGCTTGTCACCTCGGGCACCATGACTGCCATTCGCGCCCGGAGCGGCGATGAACAAGCAACTCTGGAGGAGATTTTCCTGGAGATGACCGACGATGGCCGCCAGGTCTGACGCCGGCTCCACCTGGGCGCTGTTCCTCTATACGTTCCGTGATGCCTTCCGCCTTGGGAAGCTCGGAATTGGACGATTCCTGGCCATGGCAGTGTTAGGCGTTATCGGCCTGAAGTATCTTATCAGCCTCTACATTTCGGCGTTTGCCCTTCTGGGCCCGCCCCGGCTCGCCTTCAACCTGATTGTCGGTGCCGCGTTCGGTCTCCAAGGCCTTTTGTTTTACCTCGGCTTCATCTGGCTATTGGGTTCATTGTACCTGCACGACGAGATTGAAAACCTTCTGTCGTTGCCGTACTCGGAATATCGAGTGATGATGGCCTTCTTCCTCCCCGCCCTTGGGCGTGCCTATTTGGCTGAATGCCTCATGGTGGGGCCGTTAATAGCGGCTTTTGCGTTATCGTATGGACCGGCGCCCGTGGTGTGGCCGCGGTTGATCGGGCTGCTTGCCCTATTGCCAGCGATAGCCTTGGGGATGGCACTGCTCTTTCTGATGTTCCTGGTGGCCCGGGTGGCGGGCGGTGGGCGCTTATTGGTCCTGGCCGCCTCGGGGGTCATACTCCTTGCGGCCGGCGTGTCGTTTCGCAACCAGGCCGGAATGGCCACCGAGACACTCTGGGCAGCAACGGCGTCCCCGTTTTTCTGGATATTAACGGCCGGCTTGGTGGTGTCCATTTCGGCTGCCGCTTGGGAAGCGGTTCCCCGCTGGTGGATCCGCGGGCGGGAGTTCGTCTCAGCCGACCGGGAAAGGAAGGCCCGCAGGCCGTATTCAGACGCCGGGCTGCTGAGTAGGGGAGGGAGGCTGACCACCACCGCCTTCGTCCGCCGGGAGTGGGCCCTGTTCTTCTCCGTTCCGCCCTATGTGGTCAACTACGTGGCGACGGCGGCCGTCGGAACCCTTCTCCCGCTCCTCACAGTGCGACAGCTCACTACCGGGGCGGTGGATTACTTCGGGCGGCTTCTCGCAGACGGCAAGTCACCATACGTATTGGTATCACTCGCTATCATCAACATCCTGGGCCTTATCATGTCATCTTCTCTAACTGCCTTTTCGCGTGAGGGCACGGAATGGTGGGCGCTGCGGGCACTCCCGGTATCCCTGGCGCGTGTAGTGATAGCAAAGCTGATTGCCAATGGAGCCTTGGACATACTAGGGACTATGCCCGCTCTTCTTGCGGTTCTGATTCTTTTCCCTCTCTCCGGTCCGCTTCGAATAGCGCTATTCATGGACGCAGTTCTATCTTCATGCCTGCAGATGACGGTGAGGCTTGCCGTGGATATGACCCACCCCACTTTCGAATGGACCGAACCGCTCCAACCGATGCGCGGTCCGAAGCGCTACGCGTCCTACGCAGTCAATCTGGTGTTGATCCTCGGCTCTGGGGCTCTGGCAGCCATGTCCCCCTGGATTGGCGAACATCTGGGGACCGTCTATCTGCTGGAACTCGGAGCCCTCGAAATGCTAGAGGCGCTGTCATTAGTCGTCTTGCTTCTGGCGCAAGCGGGCAAAGCAGAACGCGGTAACAACCTGCTGTTGAGTCGGCTGGTCAACCAGGGGTAGTGTTCCGAGAAAATTTATCCAGAAATAGAAGAAGGAGGGTATACGCCGGTAAGAGAATTATCCCAACAGGTAGGCGTGATGGACCAAGGGGGCGCCGAAATGATGGGGAGTCGTGAACCAAAAGCCAGGACTGGGTCCCGTGATTGCCTGCGTCGGTTCGTTCTAGATATGAAGGGGCTCTGGTTCTCCTGGGGTGTTATCATCGCTCTCATCAACTTTGCCGCCGTGCCATCTGTTCTATCGCCCCTGATCATACGAACCCTAATTGACCGAGCGCTTGCGGAACTACAGTTCAGCCTGTTTCTGTGGCTCACTTTGGCCTTGGTGGGACTGTATGTCCTGCAATTGACACTATGGGCAGCAAGAGACTACCTTCAGAAAGCAACGGCTCAAAGGGCCATACTCAAGCTCAGGATTCGCCTGTTCGGGAAGCTGACCCGGATGAGGCGCTCCTTTTATCTTCAACACCCCGGCGGCGAGCTAATCAGTCGTTTGGAGAGCGATGTCACTCAGGCCGAGGCCCTGGCATCTCATCTCCTTGCCGCCACTTTGAGTGAGGGCCTGATGGTCCTCTACGCCCTGGTCGCCATGGCCATCCTCAATATCTACATGTGCTTGAGCGTGCTGTCCGCTTTCCCCCTCCTGCTCATGGTGCAGAAACGTTACAGTGCCCAGGTCCGGAGCACCACGATAAAATCCCGACAAGCACAGGCCGGGTTGCTGGCTGTCCTGCAGGAAACACTCCTGGGTCTGGAATGGATTCAGAATGTGGCTGGCGAGAAAAGGGCCGGTAAGCGCTACTTGCTGCAAGCTAGGCAGGTCATCGCCCGGCAATTGGAGGCGGCTAGGATTGCGGTACTCGTCTCTTCGGGCCTCGGCCTCAACGGCATAGTCATAGCGATGATTGCGTACGGCCTCGGAGGGTACTTTGTCCTTATCGGCGTCTTCACGATCGGTACGCTTATCGCCTTTAAGAGCTACCTGGACCGTTTCACGACCTCTCTTTCAGTCGTGGCTCAGCTATGGGTCGACGCCGAAAGGAGTTTGGCCTGTCTTGAGCGGGTCTATTGGCTCCTGGACCATCCTGACGAGCTGAAGCGTGGAGGGCGGCAACCACGACACATTGCCGGGCGAATCCAGTGCCGGGACGTCAGCCTTTCCTCGGCCGGCCAGCCCATTCTGAGCCGTCTAAACATGGACATTGACGAGAACGAATTCGTGGCTGTGGTCGGCCCCAACGGGTCTGGGAAGAGCACGGTGGTCAATCTCCTGCTTCGTCAGGTGGATCCCGACGCAGGGGAGATCCGCCTTGATGAACACCCCTTGTCACAGTATGACCCAGTCTCGCTTCGAAGGCGCATAGGAATAGTCTCAGATCGTCACTTCTTCTTCTTTTCCACGGTTCGAGATAATCTTATCTTCATGAAACCGAATGCCAGCAAGGAGGAACTCAGCCACGCTTTAGAGCAAGTGGGACTGGGCCAGTGGATCCGGGGCTTACCTGACGGGTTTGATACTGTCGTCGGGGAACGAGGCCTGCGCCTCTCGTCCGGTGAGCGTCAACGATTGGCGATTGCCAGAGTCCTCCTTCAGGACCCCGATGTAGTCATCCTTGATGAAGCCACGTCTTCCTTTGATAATTTGGCTGAGCGTGACATCTATAGAGTGCTGAACGAACGGTTTCGCGGCAAGAAGACGATTCTGCTTGTCACTCACCGTCTTACGGTGGTCCCAGGCACGGATCGTATTTTCGTCATAGACCAGGGTCGAGTAGTCGAGACCGGCAACCACCAACAGCTGGCTAATCGACCGGGCGGTCTCTATCGGAGATTATGGGAGGCGGCTCAAGGGGACGGGGGTGACCCGTTGGGCGTGGGTCGACCCCAGTCCGAGACCGCCTTTGTGACTCTGGCTACTCCCCCCCTTTAACCCGCTCCCCATGCCGCATCGCGCCAGGGGAAAACTCGCGAAGGGAAAGATAAGCCATGGCGAGACTCACGTATCGGCTCCTGGTGTTGGTCCTCTTCATCTATATGGCGATAACCAACATCGGGAGCCCCTTATCGCTTCTTCTGGTTTTGGCCAGCATAGTTTGGGCCTTTGACACATACAGGCGGTTTACGAGGCAGCGTGGCCACCGGCCCTGAAGGAGTCAATGATCAATGCCATACTGTATTCGAATGGTCGTAATCGATAGTCAGCCTCTCTTCGTCCGGGGCTTGGTTGATGCCTTGAACGGGGGGACCGACATAAAGGTGGTCGGGACGGCACAAGACTCTGCAACGGGCATGACCCTTTGCCTGCAGAGTCATCCGGATGTCATATTGCTCGCTCTCGATCTCTGCGACGCCGATGGATTGACCTTCCTTCAATCTATACTGCACAAAGAACCCCGCGCCCACGTGGCCATTCTGGCCATAGAAGACAGTCCTCTCATCGCGAAGGACGCTCTTGCTGCGGGAGCACGGGGATACATGGTCAAGACGTCCAACGCCTCGCGTGTTCGTCAGATGGTTCTTGAGGTGGGCTGCGGAAGGGTTTGGGTTGACCCAGTGGTCTTGGCGAAAGCGCCGTTGTTGAAAACCTCCCCCCGCGATCGTAAGAGCAATCGCGGGGAACTAACCAGCCGTGAGCGGGAGGTAGCACGACTCACTTTGAAGCACCACGGCAATGTGAGCAAAGTTGCCACAGAGCTTTATTCCTCTCAGAGCGTCGTGCGGTATCATCTGTCGAACATCTATCGAAAGCTCGGCTGTCAAGGCATCGGAGACTTGGTCCTGCAGCTAAGTCAGAGCAGGTGGGACTTTGCGCCCACCCGGAGCCCGCCACCGACAACGCAGAATGCCTCATCCAGAAATGAGCCTGATAGCCTCACCTAGTGAATCGACCGGCAAAAGCTGCAATCACATAGATCAAAACTAGGCGGGCCGCCCATGGTTGGTGGCCCGCCATGTGTCACGCGACGCTAATAAGGTGCCGCAGCCCCTTCTGGCTAGGCCGACCACTGAGTGTGTCTCCGTTACCGCGCTGCGCTCCTGACGGCCTTCTTGATCCTCTCCGCGCTCGGTACGCTCAGGTTCTCCAAGGGCTTGGCGAACGGGATCGGGATGTCCAGGCCGGCGCACCGGACCATGGGCTTCTTCAACAGCCCGAAACCCTCCCCGGTGGCGAACAGCGCTCCGACCTCGGCCCCGACGCCGCCGGTCACCGCGCCCTCCTCGACGACCACCAGCCGGCCGGTCCGGCGGACCGAGGCCAGAAGGGTCTCACGGTCGAAGGGGACAAGCGTCCGCGGGTCGATGACCTCGACGTCGAGGCCGTCCTCGGCGGCCAGCTCGTCGGCGGCCGTCAGGGCCAGCGGGACCATCCCCAAGACGGCCAACACCGTCACGTCCTTGCCCGGCCGCTTGATGTCGGCCACGCCGAATGGGATCATGTACTGCTCCTCGGGCACCTGTCCGTCGGTGAAGTAGAGCAGCTTGTGCTCGAAGAAAAGGACCGGGTTGTCGCTGCGGAGGGCCGTGGTCAGGAGGCCCTTGGCGTCGTATGGGCTCGAGGCGACGACCACCTTCAGCCCCGGGACATGCATGAATAGGGCCTCCAGGCTCTGCGAGTGCTGGGCGGCGAAGGCCAGCCCGGTCCCGCCCGGCGTCCGGACCAC
>JAJYMC010000017.1 GCA_021787335.1 Bacillota bacterium
CTCATCCCGCCGAAGTCATGATCGGCTGAAGACTCGCATCAATGCCTGACGTCTCAGTTTGGATGTGAAGGGTCGGAAAGCGCCCCCGGGGGCCGGAGGGAGGCCCCCGGGGTCGAGACCCGGTACGCGACCGCCATCATCGGGCGGTCCTGATTCGATTGGAATCGGACCATGATTGGAAGGGACTAGCGGATGATACAGCCAGGCCTGACTGAGAGCAAGCGCAAGGGTTCCCGCCCCTCGAGGCGTGGAGCCCTCTCCGGAATCGTCACCCCCGTCGTCGCCGTCGCCGCTTCTCTGCTCATCGGGAGTCTGGTCATCGCCATGTTGAAGGTCAATCCGCTGGTCGCTTACGGCCTGCTCTTCAGCGGCGCGGTTGGCAACCTCGGGCAGTTGACGGGGACCATCGTGAACGCCATCCCCCTCATGTTCGCCGGGCTGGCCGTCACCGTGGCCTTTCGAGGGAGCATCTTCAACATCGGCGGCGAGGGCCAGATCTACTTCGGCGCCCTCTTCGCCATCCTGGCCGGGACGATGCTCAAGCTCCCGCCGGGTCTCCATCTCCTCGTCGCCCTGGCCGCCGGCGCTCTGGGCGGTCTGCTCTGGGCTCTGATCCCGGGCTACCTCAAAGCCAAACGCGGTCTGAACGAGGTCATCATCACCATCCTGATGAACTATATCGCCACCTGGTTCGTGGCTTACCTCGTCCACGGGCCCATCCGCGAGCACGGCTGGAACCCGCAGAGCCGGTTGGTGGAGGTGACCGCCCGCCTGCCCATCCTGATCAAGGGAACGTCGCTGCACGCCGGAATCATCCTGGCCCTGCTGGCGGCCGTCCTGGTCCACCTTCTGCTGACCCGAACCGGACTGGGCTTCGCCATCCGGATGGTCGGGTCGAACCGGGAGGCCTCGCGTTACGCCGGGATCAACTCGGCGCGGGTCGTCATCCTGACGATGTGCATCTCCGGCGCCCTGGCCGGTCTGGCCGGAGCCTCCGAGATGCTCGGTACCCGCTATCGTTTGCTCGAAGGCTTCTCTCCGGGCTGGGGCTTCGACGCCATCGCCGTGGCCATGGTCGGACGGCAGACCGCCCTCGGCACCGTCCTGGGGGCCCTGTTCTTCGGGGCCTTGCGCTCCGGGGCCACGGTCATGCAGTCTGGGACCGGGTTGCCGGTGGTCGCCGTCTACTTCATCCAGGGACTCATCATCCTGTTCATGATCGCCGGCTCCTCGGTGAACTTCTTGAAGAACCTGACCAACCGGAAGAACCCTGAACCCACGAAGGAGGTGACGGCCGGTGACAAGCCTGCTCAAGGTCCTGTTCTCGGTTGACTTCGGCTACGCCTCCATCCGGATGGCTTCGCCGCTGATCCTGGCGGCCCTCGGTGGCCTTTTCAGCGAGCGGGCCGGCGTTCTCAGCCTGGGGCTCGAGGGGATGATGCTGTCCGGAGCCCTGGCCGGTTTCCTCGGTTCGTTCTACAGCGGTAGCCCGTGGGTCGGCGTGGTCTACGCCGCCCTGGCCGGGGGGCTCCTCGCCCTGGTCTACGCCGCCGCCTGCATCACCTTCAAGGCCAATCAGGTCGTCGCCGCCGTCGGTCTCAACATCCTGGCCCAGGGGGTCACCGGGCTCGTCTTCCGCGGGGCCTTCGGGATCACCCAGGACCTGAAGCAAGCGGCGGCCTTCAAGCCGGTGCCCATCCCGGTCCTGTCGAAGATCCCGGTCCTGGGCCAGATCGTGTTCAACCACGAGATCCTGGTGTACGGGGCCTTCGTGCTCCTGCCCGTGGTCATCTTCGTGCTGTACCGGACGACCTGGGGGCTGAAGCTCCGCTCGGTGGGTGAGAACCCGCTGGCCTCCGACACCGTCGGGGTCAACGTCATCCGGATGCGCTACGCCGGGGTCGTCATCTCCGGCGTGCTGGCCGGCATCGCCGGGTCGCTCCTGTCGATCGCCTTCATCAACACCTTCATCGAGAACATCACCGCCGGTCGCGGGTTCGTGGCCTTCGCCGCGGTCATCTTCGGCAAGTGGACGCCCATCGGGGTCTTCCTCTCGGCCCTGCTCTTCGGGGCGGCGGACGCCCTCCAGCTGAGGATCCAGGCCCTCGGCCTGCCCATCCCGTACCAGCTGATGCTGCTGTTCCCCTACCTGCTGGCCCTCATCGCCCTGATCTTCTCGGGCAGGTCGCAGTCGCCGGCCTCCCTGGGCACCGCTTATGAGAAATCGGGTGGTTCGTGAGATGAACAAGCGTGCCGCCTGCATCGAGGATGGCTTCCTGTTCAAGGAGCTGCCCTTCGAGGAACGCTTTGCCGCCGCGAAGGCGGCCGGCTTCGACTCGGTCGAGTTCTGGTCGTGGCGTGAACGTGACCTGGGCGTCATCGCCGAGCGGGCCGCCGCGGCCGGTATCGAGGTCAGCTGCTTCATCGGGGCCGACAAGGGTTCGGCCATCGACCCGGCCGACCACGACCTCTACCTGACCGGAGTGCGGGAGTCCGTGGCCGCCGCCAAGCGCGTCGGAGCCCCGTCCATCTATATCTTCTCCGACGAGATCGGCCCAGGCGGCGTGATCAGGCGGGTCAACCCCGCCCTGACCCACGAGCGGAAGGTGGCCAGCCTCGTGCGGACGATCTCGGCCGCGGCCGACCTGGCCGCCGAAGCCGGGATGACCTTCCTCCTCGAGCCGGTCAACAGCGTCTATGTCCCGGGCTACTTCCTGGACACCGTCGGGGCCGCGCTCGAGGTCGTCAAGGCCGTCGGCCGCGACGAGGTCCGGCTGGTCTATGACTTCTACCATCAGCAGCTGGTGGCCGGGAACCTCCTGCGGAACCTCGGCCCCTCGCTGCCTTACGTACAAGCGGTCCACGTCGCCGACGTCCCCGGGCGGACCGAGCCTGGCCTCGGCGAGATCAACTTCGTCAACCTGGCCAAGGAACTCCGCGCCCGCAGGTATGGCGGGACACTCCTCTTCGAGTGCAATCCGACGACCTCTACGGCCGAAGCCCTGCGGGCCATCGAACGGTTTTTCCCCAAATCATAGAGGGACGGACGTCGAGTCAAGAACGCGGGTCAAGACCGCCCCCCCTCAGGAGGCCCAACCATGCCTGATCGCTGCCTGCTGGTCATCGACATGCAGAACGATTTCGTCGGCCTGAAGCCAGCAATGCGTTGCGAGGGCGGCCGGGAGATCATCCCGGGCGTTGCCGAGCTGGTCGAGGAGACCCGCCAGACCTGTGCGCCGGTGATCTGGGTGGTCCAGGAGCACCGCCGGCAACTGGTGGACTTCGGCCGCGAGCGCGACGTATCCCCGGTCCACTGCGTCGAAGGAACGCCGGGTGCGGCCCTGGTCGAACCACTGCACCGCGAGCCCGATGACTACCTCGTGGTCAAACGCCGTTTCTCCGCCTTCCTCGGGACCGATCTGGACCTCCTCCTGCGGGGCCTGGGGATCAGGGAGCTGTACCTGTCCGGGTGCGCCACCGACGGTTGCGTCCGCGCCACCGCGGTCGACGGGCACCAGCTTGGTTACCACGTCCGGGTCGTCAGGGATTGCGTCGCCGGGGCCGCCGTCCAGCGCCACGAGGCCGCCCTGGACTACCTGTCCTCGCTCCAGCCGGGCCTCTTGGTGTCGGCCCGGCAGGCCCGTGAAGCCTTTCAGGGCGGGGACGGACGCTGACCCGTGGCCAATGTGGTCATCATCGGGGCGGGCATCGTCGGCTGCGCCCTGGCTGCCCGCCTGGCCGAGAACGGGGTCAAGGTCACTTTGATCGATCAGGCTGAGGTGGTCGCCGGTGCCAGCGGCGCCAACCTCAGCCTTGTTCTTTGGAGCGACGCCGAACCAGGGGTCAGCCTCACCATGACCCGCCGGGCCTGGGACGAGCTGCCGGCCGAGGTGGCCGACCTCGAAGCCCGGACCGGCCTCGACCTCGAGTTCCGGCGGATCCACACGCTCTCCCTCGTCCTCGAGGGCATGGACCCACGGGCGGCCCTGGCCGGCGGCGCCCACCTGACGGAGGCCGGGTTCCAGACCGAACTCATCGACCCGGCGGCCGTCCACGCCCTCGAGCCGGCGGTCGACCTCGGCGGGGTGCAGGCCGCCGTCTACCAGGAACAGGCGGCCATCAACCCCTTCTATTTCACGCTGGCCTGGGCCGACCGGGCCCGGGTGGCCGGCGCGTCCATCGTCACCGGCCGGCGGGTGACCGGCTTTCGAATGGACGGCGAGAGGATCGTCGGCCTCGAGACGGCCGGGAGCGGCGAGCCGGTCGGCGGCGACCTGTACGTGCTGGCCGCCGGGGCCTGGACGCGGGCGCTGGCCCTGACCGCTGGTATCGACCTGCCCGAGTACCACATCATCGGGGAGGCCTGCGTGACGGAGGCCCTGCCACCCTTGCTGCACGGGTTGGTCGGCGAGGCCGGGGATAACCGAGTCCCCTTCGAGCTTGAGCTGGCCGCGCGGGGCGGCGACGGGAGCGACCTGCGCCTGGCGGAGTTCGCCGCCATCCAGACGATGAGTGGCAACCTCGTCGTCGGCCAGGTCAGTCACGGTGGCCCCGGGTCCGGCCCGGACGGTCGTCAGGGGAACCGGCCGGCGGTCCGACCCGGCGCCCTCCGCGATCTGGCGACCGGGCTCGTCCAACGCCTTCCGGCAGCCAGGTCGGCCTCGGTCATCCGGGCCTGGGCCAAGCCGGTGCCCTTCACCCCCGACCACCAGCCCATCATCGGTCGGGTCGCTTCCCGCCCCAACCTCTTCATCGCTTCCGGCCTGAAGAGCGCGCTGATCATTACCCCGCTGTTGTCCAAGCTCATCGTCGAGGCCGTCATCGACGGAGACCTCGGCTCCCTGCGACCGTTCTCCCCGGGTCGCTTTCCCCAGGGGGGCTTCGAGGAGTTGAGACCCGGTGGGTGATGACGTCATCGTCTGTCGCTGCGAGGAAGTGACCGCGGGCGAGGTCCGGGCGGCCATCCGGGCCGGGGCTCGGACCATCGCCGCCATCAAGAAACGGACCCGCGCCGGGATGGGCCTTTGCGGCGGGCGCACCTGCGCCAGGCTCCTGGCTCGCCTGCTGGCCGAGGAGACCGGCCTGCCGGTGGCCGAGATCGCCCCGCCGCCGTCCAGGCCGCCGGTGCGCCCGGTGCCTGTCGCGGCCCTGGCGGAGGAGGAGTGACCCGATGGCCGACCATCGCCTCACCGACCACCCCATCCTCGGGCCGGCCCCAGCGCCGCGCCTGGTGACCTTCTACCACGACGGTCGACCCGTCCAGGGCTTCGAGGGCGAGCCTATCGCCGCCGCCCTGGCAGCCATCGGCATCCGTGCCCTTCGGACCACGGCCAGGCGCGGTGAGCCGCGTGGGCTGTTCTGCGCCATCGGACGCTGCACCGACTGCGCGATGACGGTGGATGGGGTGCCCAACGTGCGGACGTGCGCCACCCCCGTACGGGCGGGCCTGCGCGTGGAGACCCAGAGCGGCCTGGGAGAGTGGCGCCGATGACGAACACCGACGTCATCGTTATCGGCGGAGGCCCGGCTGGGCTCTCCGCGGCGGCCGTCGCCGCCGCCCACGGGGCACGGGTCACGCTGGTCGACGAGCAGGCCGCCCCGGGCGGCCAGCTCTCGAAGCAGATCCACAAGTTCTTCGGGTCCCGCGAGCACCTGGCGGGCACGCGCGGCTTCGCCATCGGCCGCCGGCTCTTGGAAGACGCCCTGGCCGCCGGGGTCGACGTCCGGCTCGGCCGGGCGGCCTACGCCGTCTATCCCGACGCGGGCGACGGCTTCGAAGTGGCCATCTACGGTGGGGACGATCCGGCCGCCGGGAGTGAAGTCGCCGCCGGCCATGGCCGCTCGACCACGCTGCGCGGTCACAGACTCATCGTGGCCACCGGCGCCTCCGAGAACCCGCTGGCCTTCCCCGGCTGGACCCTCCCGGGAGTGATGGGCGCCGGAGCCGTGCAGACCATGGTCAACGTCCACCGGGTGCGGCCCGGCCGGCGGGCCCTGATGGTCGGCTCCGGCAACGTCGGCCTCATCGTCACCTATCAGTTGCTCCAGGCCGGCGTCGAGGTGGCCGCCTTGGTCGAGGCGATGCCGCGGGTCGGCGGCTACCTGGTCCACGCAGGCAAGTTCAGGCGTGCCGGTGTGCCCATCCTGCTCGGCCATACGGTCTTGGAGGCCTCCGGCGACGGCCGCGTCGAGCGGGCCGTCGTCGCCGCCCTCGATGAGCGAGGGCGGGCGGTGCCCGGCTCGGAGCGGAGCCTCGACGTGGACACTGTCTGTCTGGCCGTCGGGCTCAGCCCCCTGGTCGAGCTGCTCCTCATCCTCGGGGTCCGGACCACGTACGTTCCGGCCCTCGGGGGGCACGTCCCCCTCCACGACCTCGACCAGCAGACCTCGGTTCCCGGCCTCTACGTGGCCGGCGACGCGGCCGGGGTCGAGGAGGCCTCGGTGGCCATGGAGGAAGGACGGCTGGCCGGGCTGGCCGCCGCCGAGAGCCTGGGCCGCGGGGACCCGGGCGCCCTGGCCAGGACCAAGCGCGAGGTCGTGGCTCGGCTGGACGGCCTGCGTGGCGGGCCCTTCGGCGCCGTCAGGCGCGAGGCCAAGGCCCGGCAGGTGGGCGAACTTGCGCCGGCCCCACGGGTCGTCCCGCCTCATCCGACAAGCGCACCCGAGCCCGGGCCGGCGACCGGCGTCCCCGGCCGTCCGCGCCCGCTGGCGGTCATCGAATGCCGGCAGGAGATCCCCTGCAACCCTTGCGAGACAGCGTGTCCACGGGGGGCCATCACCATCGGGTCGCCCATCACCAACCCCCCGAGGCTCGACCCGGCGGCCTGCACGGGCTGCGGGCTGTGTCTCACGGCCTGCCCCGGCCAGGCCATCTTCCTCGTCGACCGATCACGGGAGATGGCCAGGGTGACCTTCCCTTACGAGTACCTGCCCCGGCCCGAAGTCGGGCAGACGGTCACGACCGTGGACGCCGATGGCCGTCCAGTCTGTGAAGCCACGATCACGGCGGCCCGGCTGACCGGGAAAGCCGACAAGACCTGGGCCGTGACCGTCGCCGTCCCCGACGAGTACGCCGGCGTCGTCCGTGGCATGCTTCGCCCCAGGGTGGTGACCTGAGTGGTCCGAGAGACCCCGCCGACCTGCGCCGTCATGGACATCGGCCGCCTGGCGTACCGCGAATACCTGGAGTTCCAGGACGGGCTGGTACAAAAGCGTGTCGCCGGCGAGATCGGCGATGTCCTTGTGCTGGCCGAGCACGACCCGGTCCTGACCTACGGCCGCGACGGCGGCCTCGACCAAGTCCTCGTGCCCCGGGCGACGCTCGAGGCCGAGGGCATCGGCCTCGAGCCGACCGATCGCGGCGGCAACATCACCTATCACGGGCCGGGCCAGCTGATGGTCTACCCCATCCTCGACCTGCGCGGGCACGGCCAGGACATCCACCTGTACCTGCGGCGCCTGGAGGAAGCCATCATCCTGGCCGTCCGACACTGGGGCATCGATGGGAGCATCCGCCAGGGGCTGCCGGGGGTCTGGGTCGGCCCGGCCAAGCTGGCCGCCGTCGGCATCGCCGTGACCAAGTGGGTCACCTCGCACGGGTCCGCCCTCAACCTGGACCCCGACCTGGCGCACTTCTCGCTGATCAATCCCTGCGGCCTGCCCGGCGCCGGCGTGACCTCGGTGAAAGCCCTGACCGGGCGGGCTCCCGGGCGCGCCGAAGCGATGGAGGCCGTGGTCGCCGCCTTCAGCGCGGTCTTCGGGGTTAAGATAGCCAGGAAACGAAAGATCCTCGGGATCTGAAGCCCCGAGGACCGACCGAACATCACCAGAAAAAGACCGGCCGCCCATGGGGCGACCGGTCTTCTTGTTCAGTCCTGTGGATTCATCCTTTCCATCGCCATCGGTCCGGGTCCTTGGACTCGAGCCCGAACTGGTCGAGGACCTTGCCGACGGTCTGGTGGACGATGTCGTCGATGGTCTTCGGGTGGTGGTAGAAAGCCGGGACGGGGGGCATGACCACGGCGCCCATCTCGGTCACGCCGGCCATCAGGCGGAGGTGGCCCAGGTGCAACGGCGTCTCCCTGACCAGCAGGACCAGCTTTCGCCGCTCCTTGAGGCAGACGTCGGCGGCCCGGGTCAGGAGGCTGCCGTTGTACGAGGTGGCCACGGCCGAGAGGGTCTTCATCGAACAGGGGGCGATGATCATCCCGGCGGTCACGAACGAGCCGCTGGAGATGGCCCCCTGCAGGTCGCGGTAGTCGTAGACGCGGTCGGCCATCGCCCGCACCTCATCGACCCGCGTCTCCGTCTCCAGCTCGATGTTCTTCTCGGCCCACGGGGAGATGACCAGATGAGTCTCAACCCCGGCGGCCCGCAGCGCCTCGAGGACCCTGATCCCGTAAATCGCGCCGCTGGCCCCGCTCATCCCGACGATCAGCCGCAACCTTTCAGCCTCCCGGTCACCTGTCTGAACCGCTCAGGAACCGGCCACCCTCGCCCCAGCCTCAACCGCCGTGACGATCTGCGTCCCCGCCTCGCCGGCGAGGGCCTCGAGGGCCTCCTCCAGCGAAGCGATGACCGCGCGCCGGCCGCCGCCGGCCACGAAACGCCGGCAGGCCTCGACCTTGGGCCCCATGCTGCCCGCCCTGAAGTGCCCCTCGGCCTGGAAGCGCTGCAACTCCTCGATGGTCAGCCGGTCGAGGTCGACCTGCCGCGGGGTCTTGTAGTTGATGGCCACCCGGTGGACGTCGGTCAGGATCATGAAGGTGTCGGCCCCCACGTTCAGGGCCAGCCGCGCCCCGCCGAGGTCCTTATCGATGACCGCTTCGACCCCACGATAGTGGTTCCCTTCCTCAACCACCGGGATGCCCCCGCCGCCGACGCAGATGACGACCGCCCCGGCCTCGATCATGGTCTTGATGGCCGGCTCCTCGACGATCCGGATCGGGTTCGGGGACGGAACGACCCGTCGCCACCCCCGCCCGGCATCCTCGAT
Source organism: Bacillota bacterium (assembly GCA_021787335.1). GTDB lineage: Bacteria > Bacillota > Sulfobacillia > JAJYWN01 > JAJZPE01 > JAJZPE01. The sequence continues at coordinate 8,996 of JAJYMC010000017.1, forward strand.
CCAGGTCTCGCCCTTCTCGGCCATGGCCTTCTTCGCCTTGACCTCGGTGTAGAAGGGGCCCACCGGCTTGGTCGGCTTCTGGAAGGACGGATCGTCAGGCGAGACCACGGTCTGGGTGACGATGGTCACCACCGGCGCGGCCACGCCGAGGTCGGCCAGGGCCGCCTGGAGCCGGTTCTGCATCATGTAGCCGATGAGGCCCTGGCTCTCGGCGCCGCACATGTCCATGGGCAGGGCCGGGACGGTCCTGGCCCCCTCGGCGTTCTGAATGAGGATGTTGCCGACCTGCGGCCCGTTGCCGTGGGTGACGACGACCCTGTGGCCGGCCTCGATCATCTTGGCGATCTGCCGGCAGGTCCGGTCGACGTTGGTCAGTTGCTCCTCGGCCGTTCCGGCCTGGCCCGGCTGAAGGATGGCGTTGCCGCCGAGGGCGACGACGATGGTTCTGACACGCTTGCGACGATGGTCGACCACGAAAGATACCTCCGGTTCTCGGTGGATTGCCGTTTCCAGTGAGGGCGGCCTTCTAGACCGGTAGGCCCTCGTAGAGCGGGAAGGCCTGGCAAAGCTCGATGACTTTCAGCCGGACCGCGGCCGGCTCGGCGCCGCGCAGGAGGACGTCGCCCATCAGCCGGCCGATGGCCTTCATCTCTTTCTCCTTCATCCCGCGGGTGGTCACCGCCGGAGTCCCGACCCGGATGCCGGAGGCCGACTTGGCCCCCCGCGTATCATACGGGATGGTGTTCTTGTTGGCGGTGATGGCCGCCTGGCCGAGCAGGGTCTCGGCTTTCTTGCCGGTGAGCCCGCGGACGCCGACGTCGACCAGGATGAGGTGGTTGTCGGTCCCGCCGGAGACGAGGCGGAAGCCCTCCTCGACCATGGCCTCGGCCATCGCCTGGGCGTTCCTGACCACCTGGCGCTGGTACTCGACGAAGTCGTCGCGCAGGTCGAGACCGAAGGAGACGGCCTTGGCGGCGATGACGTGCATCAGCGGTCCGCCCTGGATGCCCGGGAAAACGGCCTTGTCGATGGCCTCGGCATACTGCGCCCGGCAGAGGATGAGCCCGCCGCGCGGCCCACGAAGGGTCTTGTGGGTCGTCGTGGTGACGAAGTCGGCGTGGGGCACCGGCGAGGGATGGACCCCGGTGGCGACCAGCCCGGCGATGTGGGCCATGTCCACCATGAACAGCGCCCCGGCGCCCTTGGCGATCTCGGCGATCCGGGCGAAGTCGATGACCCGCGGGTAGGCGCTGGCCCCGGCGACGATCAGCTTCGGATGGTGCTCCTCGGCCAGCCGGGCCAGCTCGTCATAGTCGATGGTCTCGGTGTCCCGCCTGACGCCGTAGGGAATGAAGTTGAAGTACTTGCCGGACAGGTTGAGCGGGTGACCGTGGGTCAGGTGCCCGCCGTGGGACAGGTCCATGCCGAGGACGGTGTCCCCGAGCTTCAGCATGGCGAAGTAGACCGAGGTGTTGGCCTGCGCCCCCGAGTGGGGCTGGACGTTGGCGTGGTCGGCCCCGAAGAGCTTCTTGGCCCGCTCGCGGGCCAGGTTCTCGACGACGTCGACGTACTCGCAGCCGCCGTAGTAACGGGCGCCGGGGAGGCCCTCGGCGTACTTGTTGGTCATCACCGAGCCCTGGGCCCACATCACCTCTGGCGGCGCGTAGTTCTCCGAGGCGATCAGCTCGAGTCCCTCGCGCTGCCGGACAAGCTCGTCTTCGATGGCCCTGGCGACGTCGGGATCGGCCGCCCGCAGGCCCTTCTGGCTGTATCGGTCCATGCGACTGGTTCCTCCTCATCCTTGGTCTTTAGTGTTCTGGCTAGAAACCCCTGGCCTCACGGAGGAGCCGGTCGAATTCGGCCACCTTCTCCTGGTGCCCCTGCCACCAATCCTGGCTGCGCTGCGCGTTCAGCTCAGCGACGGTCTTCCCCTGCTGCTCGACCCAGGTGTAGTACTTGAGGTTGAACCAGCGTTGCCGGTTCAGCCGGTCGCCCTCCTGGATCCAGTCGAGCTTGGCCCCGTGGAAGATGGACTCGACGTAGGCCGCCGCGCGCTCACGGTTCATCGAACCGTAGGTCTTGGCCATCTCGGCCATGACCGACGGGTAACGGTCGAAGTTGTCGGTGGCGATGGTGACGACGTTGTCGTTCGGCCCGAACTCATAGAACTTGGCCGCCTTGATGGCCCCGAGGATGTTGGCCACGCCCGAGATGCCGAAGTGGGTGGCCAGCTTGTCGGCCAGCTCCTGGCTCACGCCGGCCTCTTTGACCAGGTACTCGCGGCCGGCCGGGTCGCTGAAGAGCTGCAGCCCCTTCTTGGATTCGATGTCGTCGACGCAGATCAGGGTGTCCATGTTGAGGACGTTGTGGATCCAGGTGACGTGCTTGTCCCCGATGCCCTGGATGTCGTGACCGCCATAGCCGTTCATGTAGAGGGTCGGGCATTGGATCGGCTCCAGGCCGACGACGCGGCACTCCGCGAAACGCTGCTTCAGGAGGTCGCCCGCGGCGATGGTCCCGGCCGAGCCCATGGCCGAGATGAAGGCCGCCGCTCGGCCGTTCCCGACGCCCCGGTCCTTCAGGTCCCCGACGGCCTCGGCGACGCTGTTGCCCGTGACGTGGTAGTGGAAGCGGTAGTTGGCCATCGCCTCGAACTGGTTGAGGACCCGGACCTCGCCTTGCTTGGACAGTTCCTTGCAGGCGTCGTAGATCTCCTTGACGTTCGATTCACAACCCGGCGTGGCGATGTAGGTCGCCCCGTAGGACTTTATCCGGTCAAAGCGCTCCTGGCTCATCTGCTCCGGCAGGACGACGACCGACTTGTAGCCGAGCCTGGGGCCGACCCAGGCCCCGCCGATGCCGTAGTTGCCGGTCGACGGCCAGACCAGGGTGTGGACCCCGGGCTCGATCTCCCCATGGAGCTGGTTCTCCATGGCCACCGAGTAGGTCGGCCCGACCTTGTGGCTGCCGGTCGGGAACTCCTTGCCGTAGAGGACGACGATGTTGGCGTCGACCCCGGTCAGGGCCTTCTCGAGGACGATGTAGCGGACCCGGTTCGCCGCGTCCTTCCAGGTGATGTTGAAGAGGTTGATCGGGTTGAGGGGGGCGTCCTTGAGGGCTTTGAGCGCCTTCTGCCGGATGTCCCCGGGGATGCGGTCGGGATGGAGCATCTCTTCGAAGGTTGGACCATAGACGTGTTTGGGCATTTGCTGTTCCTCCTCGAGAAGTGAGCGCCGGCAGGCGCGTGGCCGCGGTCAGTCTCGTTCGGCCAGGGCCCGTTCCAGCTCGGTGAGATCGGGATCGATGTGAATCGGCTCGCCGGCCGCCTTGAGGCTGTTCTGCACGTCCTTGAGCCCGTTGCCGGTGACGACGCCGACGGCGACCTCCTCGGGCCGGATGATCCCGGCGGCAGCCGCCTTGGCCAGGCCGGCGAAGGAAGCCGCGGCCGCCGGCTCGGCCAGGACGCCGGTGGTCGTCCCCAGGGTCCGCATGGCCTTCAGGATCTCTTCGTCGGTGACCGTGACCATCTCGCCGGCCGAGCCCCGCACAGCCCTGAGGGCCTTGAGCGGGTTGCGCGGCACGCCGACGGCGATGCTGTCGGCCAGGGTGTCCTCGGGCTCGGGGATGAAGCTCTCGACGCCCGCCCTGAAGGCCCGGTAGAGCGGGGCGCAG
>JAJYMC010000032.1 GCA_021787335.1 Bacillota bacterium
CAAGGTATTCGCCCACGTATGCCGAGCCCACGAGGGCGATGACGACGAGCACCCCCGCGGTCACGCGTTTCGTCTCCAGGGTGGCGATGACCGTGTTGTAGGTTACAAACCCGCCGCCGAGCAGCATGGGAACGAGGGCAAGGTCAAAACCGAACAGATCTTTGGAACCAGGAACGAGGGCGGTAAGGATGGTCAGAAGAAGAAAGCCGGGGAAGATCCACTTGCGGTATCGAGTGACAAAACCACAGGCCGTCTCGCGAGCCCGCGCATGCTCGGCTTGAGCTTCCACTATGCCGTGATGCCCTTCATGCATCGGCTGATACCTCCATGAGATCAGGGGTCAGACGAACCGCCAGACGAGAAAGACGATGACCAGGACGGCCACCACGCCCCCGGCGACGATCTTCATCCAAAGGTCCGACGGCCGTATCTTCACCGGGCTATCGCAAGTCTCGCATTTGATCGGGTCGTCGTGAGCATGTGGCGGGACGCCATCGTGGCCGCCGCCGTGAACGCGCGGGGCCTGCCGGTTGTTCTTGATCTTTTTCGGCTCCTCAAGTATGCCGTGATGACCCTCGTGCACCCTCGTCGACCTCCCCGGGCTATCGCCCGTAGTGTGATAGAGCTTCCTTCAGCTCAGCCAAGAGCTTCCCTGTGTCCTCCGGGGGAGCCCCCAGGACACAGTGGTCGAGGTGGTCTTCCAGGACGATCTGCCCCACCTTCCGGAGGGCGGCCTGCACGGCGGCGATCTGCAGCAGAATATCGGAGCACGGTTTGCCGCCTTGGGCCATCTGTTTGATCCCCTTGACGTGGCCTTCGATTCTCGCCAGCCGCCTGATGACATCAGCGCTTTGCGGGTGGTCCTGCATACCATCACTTCTCCTTCGGCATCCCATCCGGGGGGAGGGGATACGAGACGCATTATAGATCCCCCCGCTCCAGCCTGTCAAGGGTTGTGGGGCTGGGAAGGGATGGGAAGATCGGCCTACCCTTGGCCAAGAAGGAAAGCGGCATCGTGAAGTATCAATGCGACGGCTTGAGGAGTCCTCTTTCGTTGTTGAGATTCACAGATTCGGCCCGGACGCCTAGACTGGGCAACAACCTCCGGTTTGTGGCCATCATCATCATCGCCCTTGTCCATCCTGCAGCAGTCGTCACAACAACCCTCGCCAACCGGCGCGGAGGTTTAATTGGCCCTTTCCCAAACGCTTTGGAGGCCTCTTCAACGGCCTTCACGACCGTGCCCAAGCAGCACTGCACGATCCCTGGGGAGGTGGTGTGGACGCAGTCGGATCCTTTCCGTTCTCAGCCTGCTCCGGATGTCGTCGGGGACGCGGCTGGCGCCGGTTCGCCGGACCCCCTCGGCGATTTCTTCATAGGTGTGGTTGAAGCAGTAGCGGATGGGCCGGGGAGTGGTCGGTCTCCTTGGCCCCTACCAGGACCTTCAGGTCCCCCTTGGTGAAGACATGGCTCGGGCCGACCGGTCGGCATCATGCGAGACACACAAGCTCTTGGACCGGTAACCCCGGCACCTACGTCCGTACCGACACCGGTCTGGCCCCCAGCATCACCCGCAACGCCGGACGCAGCACGACAGATAATCCAGACATGCTGGCAGATGGACCAGACCATAATCGACCAGTGGGTCAAGGCCACCGGCCTCAGCCGGGAAGATCTCCTGAAGATGGAACAGGCCTAGATGCAGAGTGCCCTGCAGTCGAATCCAAACCTCAGTTTGCAGCGTTGCTTTGAATTGCACCGATACTGGGTGCAGGGCTTCTTGAACAACCCGCCGCCTGCAAACCAGACTCCTCAAGCCCCGGCAAACCCGCAAATCCCCCCGCCGCAATACAACCAGCGGTACAACGGTTGGTACATCCTGGCGACTGGGGCGGCTGTGGCTGGTAGAAACCTTGCTTTTCAGTAAGCTTAAGCATCAGGTACCGTGAGCCCCGATTCGGAAGCATCTCGCCCCGGATGTCAGGTCCGGGTTGCAGTTGACGCGGCTGGTCCCAGGTGGTACCGTTGGGGGTATAAAGGGAAAGAAGGCGGTCGCACAGTGCCCGCCGAGAAGATCCTGCTCATCATCAATGATGCCCCATATGGCACCGAGAAAGCGTACAACGCCCTGAGACTGGCGATGACCCTGCAGAAGGACCGCCCCGACGTTGGGGTCAGGGTCTTCCTGATGGCCGACGCCGTGACGTGCGCCTTGCCGAACCAGACGACGCCCCAAGGGTACTACAACATCGAGCGGATGCTCGGGTCGGTCATCAGGCGTGGGGGCGAGGTCAAAGCCTGCGGGACCTGTTCCGAGAGCCGCGGCATCAAGGGCCTGAAGCTCATCGAAGGCGTCGAGATGAGCACGATGGCCCAGCTCGCGGAGTGGGTCCTGGGGTCGGACCGGGTGGTCAGCTTCTGATTCACTTCCCCTGAGAGGCCTTTCCGACCGTTACCGCACCGGCCCAGTCCGGGCTCCGTTCACGCCGCGCTGAGTCAGGTCGCGGAACGACTCCTGGACTGGTGATTGGAGACGCTCCTCGACGTCGAAGCCGGCCCGGGTACGGCCATGTGGGCCGCCGCGACGGTCTGGCCGAGTCTGCGGCGGGTGACGCTCCTGGACCGCGACCGGGGCATGATCGCCCTGGGGAAGAGGCTGGCTGCGCGCTCGTCCCTTGACGCCGTCCGGGAAGCCGATTGGCGTGAGGTCGACATCACCGTACCCTGGCAGGCTCCCCCGAGCGACCTGGTTGTCGCGGCCTGCGTCCTTGGCGAACTGCCTGAAGACCAAGTGACGGCTTTGCCCGCCAGGCTCTGGGCGGCGACCGCCGGCACCCTGGTGCTGCTCGGGCCCGGAACCCCGGAAGGGTTTTGGCGAATCAAGGGGATGAGGGAGCGGCTCCTGGCGGCCGGGGCCCGGACGGCTGCCCCGTGCCCACACGAAGGGCTCGTGACTCGAAAGGTGACCTCTGGCGCCAAGCCCGCGACCTACGTTGGGGCGCGGTCATGGGGGTGCCCAAAGCGGGGGACGAGCCGGACAGTGGCGAATAGCTGAAGAACAAAGTACGAGGCCAATGATTCCTTCCCGGCAGCTTGGAAGAGCCCACCGCTGAGCCCCGTCAGCGATGGGCTCTTTGTCTGTTGACCAGTGCCGCGCCCGCTTTGGGCCAGCTATCCAAGGCTTTGAACCAAACGCCGGGCTCGCGACCTACAGATGATGGGTGGACGATCCAATCCGATTGGGGGCACTCGATTGGCCAGGCCGGATTCCGCGTCCATCAATGACATCATCCTGCGCGCCCAGTCGGGGGACCTGTCCGCCTTCGACCAGCTGTTCCTGGCCTTCAAGGATGACATCTATCGGCTTGCCTACTCGGTGACTCACCGGCCCGAGGACGCCGAGGACATCACCCAGAACACGTTCGTCCGTCTGTTCTCGGCCATCCACCGCTTCCGGCCGGGAGAACCTTTTCGCCCCTGGCTCCTGGGCGTCGCGGTCCGTGAGGCCCGCGGGTACCTCCGCCGCGTGCAGCGCTGGCGGCGGAAGTTCGAGCGAGTGATGACCATGCTCGGACGCTCCGAAAGGGGGCATTTCTCTGCGCCGGCGCCTGCGGTCGCCATCCCGCCGCCTGACCTTGAGACAACCCAGGTCGTGCATGAAGCGGTGGCGACTCTCAACCCGGAGCAGCGGGCTGTTGTCACGCTGCGCTACTATTTCGACCTCAGCCTGCCCGAAATGTCCAGGGTCCTCGGAGTGCCCCTCGGCACGGTCAAGTCCAGACTTCACCATGCCCAACGACGACTCAGAGAAGAGCTTGAGCTGAACGGTGATTCATGAGGCCGGCGACAGGGGGAATGGCGATGAAGACGACCGACGAGGGCGGAGACGCTGGAGGTCAATTGGACCAAGAGCTGAAAGCCTATTTCGATGAGCTGTCGCAGGCCGTCCGGTGCCCGGAGAGCGTGCGGCTTGGACTGGGCCGTCGTGTCGCGCGCCGGGGGGCCGGAGCACCCGCTATCCTCGCTGCGGCCGGCCTCCTATTGGCGCTTGCGCTGGCGGCCGCGGTGCCCAGGTTGACGACCGGACTCTTGGCTCGGCGCGACCCCGGCCCGGTCGTCCTCAGTGAGCAGAGGCTGACGGCCGCGGACCTTAGGCGGGTCAACGTGAAGTTCACCACGCCCAGCGTCCTCAGCGGTATCGGGACGCCCAGTGAGATATATGTCCTTGAGACCCCGCGCCCAGGTGCGGGACCTGAAGCGGGCCAGGCTTACACTTACGCCAGGTTCGTGTACATCGTCGAGGGGAAGCCCTTGGTCGTCACCGAACAGGCCCTGGAAGTCGCCGTGTCACCAAGCCAGATCGTGGTCAGGGTCCCCGGGCCGGTGGAGAAGGGCTTCACCAATCAGGTCTACGTCGCCAACCGGAAGACGCAGTTCGTCATCGAGGGCGCGCAGCCGGTTGCCGTTCTACTTCAGGTGGCGCAGGCCCTGGCCGGGCCGTGACGCCCGCAAACAGATCAGGGCTTGAAGGGGGGGCCGATATGTTCTCGGCGAACCATCTTCGTTCTCTGGCCTGGGCCGGGGTCATCAGCTTGGCTCTTGGCTTCGGTGTACTCATCGCCATCCTCGGGAGCCGCCAGGGCTTCTCCGACAGCGTCGACCGAGTGATGACGAGCGCGGGGGCCGACCGTTTCATCATCACCCGGGAGCAGGGGGCGAAGACCGGAGAGTACTTCGACCAAAGCACCTTGGGCGCCGTGGCCGAATGTCCGTCCGTGGCCGGGGTGGCGGGGCAGAAGCCCGTTCGAGGCACGCCCGGGACCGTAGCCTTCCGGCCGGATGGGAAGAGAACCATCGTCAACTACCCCATCAGAGTGCGGAACGTCACCGAGAACTACTTCGGCGTCAACGGGCTCAAGCTCTCGGCGGGCCGCCTGTTCACGCCGCAGGAGGCGTCTTCCGGGGCCCACGTGGCCGTTGTGGGGGCCGGCCTGGCCCAGGATTTGAAACTGGCTCCCGGCTCGGTCATCAAGCAGGACCCATGGCTGGGCGACCCGCTGACGGTCATCGGCGTCCTGTCCCAGGCCGGAGAGGATATTTCCTCCGGTGTGTTCACTTTTGGAGAGGGCGACCCCCATGGCGTCGGTTACTCCTACAGCGCCAAGGGTGGGCCGGACTACACCGCCTTCATCCCGATGAACTGCGCCGCGAGGGTCTATGGGCTTAAGCCCTTCGCCGTCGGGTCCTACACGCTCATCGTTCCGGAGAAGGGGGTGGTGCAGTCAGAGACCCCGAAAGAGTCCCTCGCTGAGACGCCGATTCCGGCCGGCATCGAATTGGTGGTCGTCCCTAAGCCCGGCCTGAGTTCGCGGCTGACAACGGAGGTTCTGGCTGCGCTACGGGCCCGGGGTTACCACGACGCGGTGGTGCGCCCCTCGAGTTCGCTGTACATGGTCTTCACAAGGGTTCGTGGCAATCTATCACGGCTGTTCCTCTACGTCTCGTTGCTTGCCCTCATCCTTGGCGCAATCAACGTCAGCAACCTGGTTCTGCTGAGGCAGCTGAGGGAAGCCCATGCCACCGGCGTCAGGCGGGCGGTCGGCGCGGGACGGCGCCACGTCATCCGGAGGGTCTTGGCCGACTCCGCGCGGGTCAGCACCCTCGGGGGGCTCCTTGGGCTGGGTGTGGGTTTTGCCCTGCAGTTCCCGCTGTCGAACCTCATCGGACAGGAACTGAGAATCGGCGTGGTCGCGGTAATCGCCGGCCTCGGGGCTCTGGCCGCGGCAGCCTTTTTCGCGGCCCTATACCCAGCGCTACTGGTCCTGCGGATGACGCCCTCGGATGCCATCCGTGGCGGCCTCACCGGAGTCGGCCGTCCGCGGGGCGCCGAGACGGCCCGCCAGGTGCTGTCCGGCCTGGGGCTTGCCGTAGGGGTGGCGGCGGTCAGCTTGATCATGGCTCTCGGGCACGGCGAGCAGGCGGAGATTGAGCGGTACCTGCGGGCCGCGGGGCGCGACTTGTTGGTGGTCAAGGAAGCCGACGTCTTCGCGGCCGGGGGGCGGGAACGAGCGGCCCTGGATCCCGGAACGGTAGCCGAGATTAAGGCCAGGATGGGCGACGAACTGGTCACCGCGGGCTGGCGGGAATCGGCTCAGGTCTCACTGGGAGATGAGGCGAAGTCCGCAACCGCGTGGGTCGTCGCTTCAGATGCTGGCGGCCTGGGCTTCGGTGGCCTGAAGTGGGCTTGGGGAAGGACTCTCACCAGCGACGACGTGGAGCAGCGAAGGGCCGTCGCCGTCGTCGGCGCGAAGCTGGCCGAGGAGCTGGGCGTGGGGCGGCCGAGGGGCGCTGACCAGACGGTGGAGATCCTTGGGCGGCGCCTGGTCGTCGTTGGCGTGCTCGCGCCGCGTCCGGCGGGGGTCAAGGACTACGGCCCCGACCGCGACCGAGCCGTCTATCTGCCCTATACAGCGGCCAGAGACCTGGGGCTGCTCTCGGCCTTGATGACCACCCGGGAGGTTTGGCTCGACGCTAGACCCGGGCACGTTGAACCAGTGAAACAGGCCTTGGAGGCGTTCTTCTCCGAACGCTATGCCGGCCAAGCCCCGCCGGCGGTGGTCACCCCGGCCGCGGCCCTCAGCGAGCTGGCGGGCGTCCAACGCGACCTGTCCAGGGTCCTGATGGTGCTTGCCCTCCTAGCGTTGGCCGTCGGGGCTTTTGGCGTGACCACGCACATGTTCGCCAGAGTGGAAGAGGCTACGCCCTTCATCGGGGTGAGGCGCGCGGTCGGCGCGTCGCGGGGTGACGTGGCCAGACAATACCTGGTGGCCGCGCTGAAGCTGGCGTTGGTGTCCACGGGGGCTGGCCTGACCACCGCCTTGATGGCCTGGATCGTCATCGCCCGAGTCCGTGACTTACCTTGGTCCGTACCACCGCTCGCCATCGTGTTGCCGGCGGCCACCGGGGTCGTCGCGGGCCTGGCCTTCGGTTCCGCTCCCGCTCTGCGGGCGGCGCACCTCTCTCCGGCCGAGGCCATCCGACGGGAGTAGGTGGACCGGTCCTTCGAGGGCCGAGTCGTAGGAGTCTGTTCGAGGCGGGAGGTGCCAGAGTGGCGACTGAGGCGGTACTCACGGCCGAACGGCTGACCAAGGTCTACAGGAAGGAGAAGCTCAAGGTCCCCGCGCTGGACGGGGTCGACCTGCGGGTCAGGGAGGGCGAGTTCCTGGCGATCATGGGGCCGAGCGGCTCCGGAAAGACGACCCTGCTCCACCTCCTGGGAGCCCTCGACCGCCCCACCAGCGGCCGGGTCACCTTCCGTGGCCGCGATCTGGCGACCATGGAGGATACCGTCCTGAGCACATTCAGGCGGCATCACCTGGGCTTTGTATTTCAGGCCTTCAACCTCATCCCGGAGCTGAGGGCCTGGGAGAACGTCGCCTTGCCGCTGTACTACGCGGGGGTGTCTCTGGCTGAACGCCGGAGGCGGGCTTTGCGGGTCCTCACCGAGCTGGATCTGACCGAACGGTCGGAGCACTTCCCGGCCGAGCTGTCGGGTGGGGAAGAGCAGCGGGTGGCGGTGGCCCGCGCCCTGGTGGCCGGCCCCAGCGTCATCATGGCCGATGAACCGACCGGCAACCTCGATACGGCGACCGGCGCCCGCCTGAGAGAGCTGTTCCTGGAGCTGAACCGCGACCGCGGGATCACCATCGTGATGGTCACCCACCAGCCGGAGATGGCTGAGGTCGCGCACCGGGTGGTCCGTCTGCGCGACGGGCGCGTCGAAGCGAGCTAGCACCGAGAGATCTGGGAGGTCGTTCCGTAACGATTCGGCCGGCGATGGCGTCGGCCGTCGTTTTTATGTTGTGGAAAACGGCCCAGTATGACTGGTGGGGGCTGGTCCGCATCGATATGCGCGGCCCGGCCAAGTGACCGACGATGAAAACTCGTAATTCTGGGAAGCCCTTAAGGGTTGCCTCGGAGGGAGCCAGCAAGTCGCCAGGCGCTGACCTAGCGCCGGGCAGGAGACGGGCTTTGCGCGTTCTCCTTGCCGTCGTCGCCGCTGTCCTTGTGTTTGCCTTTTTCACTCCCCAAGGGGCTGTAAGACGCGACCTCATCGCGCGAGGGGAAGTCTTCGACGCGCTGACCGTTCGGGTCGAGCGCGGAAGGATAGTCGATTTCGGCGGCCGACAGTACTACGTCAGCGGATACCTGGTGCAGCATTCCGATAGGATGCATCTGTATTTCTTCTACGTCAGGAGGACAAGGTTCGGCGTATGTGAGGTGACCGAGGCAGGGACGGGTCCTTGAGGGGATAGGCCCGCGCCACCCACACGCCGACCATCCCCGTCAGCGCGGCGAGGACCACAAAGGGCGTGGTCGCTCGTTGGGCTCCCGCCCCGGCAGCCAGCCCAACGCCAACCAACGATCCCACCACATAGCTGAGGAAGATAGCGGATGACACGCGGCCGAGCCGGGACGGGCAGATTTCTTTCTGAACCTGAGTGTCCAGCATCACCCCGGAGATGGTATCAAGACATGCCCGAACTCCCAAGCTGCCCAAGGATAGGAGGGGATGGCGGGAGACCGCGAAGACGATCATGAGGCCGGCCGAGAGGGCCTCGAACAGCCCGTACACTCGAAAGTCGGCCCGCTCCAGGCGCGCCAGGGGCAAGAGGACGATGGCCACCAAGGACCCGGCGGCCATGGCTGAGTAAAGATAGCCGAGCCCCTGCGGCCCCAGCCTCAGAACGTCCAGCGTCAGCGGGACTCCGATGACGTCGACCAGGCGGGCGGAGGCCGCCCCGACCGCGCCCGTGACCAGGTAGACCAGGGCCGGGGTGGAGGCCACGGAGGCCAGGAGCCCATCCCTCATGTCCACCACGAAAGACCGGACGCGGTATGCGGCCGTCGGGCTTCCCGGACGAGACGTATCCCTGGTCCGGGCCTCAGTGTTCAGCCTTATCCTGGCGATGATGACCGCCGCCACGAGGAAGGACACGGCGTCGAGGACAAACAAAGGCGCTATTCCCCAGCCGTGGGCGAGGAGGCCGCCGAGAGCCGGGGCCGCCAAGCTCACCACCTGACCCACCGCGGCTTTCGCGCTATTGGCCACCGGCAGCTCGTCCGGGGCGAAGAACCGCGGAAAGAGGGCGGCCGAGGCGGGCCCGTGAAAGCGGTTGGCCGCCTGGAGGACCGCCAGCCCCGCCATCAGTAGGCGCAGGTCAGGGGCAACAAACCCGAGAAGCATCAGTCCATCCGCGAGGATGCTGGCGTAATTGCTGACGACCATTGTTTTTCGGCGGTCGTACCGATCAGCCACGACACCGGCCAATGGCAGGGTGATAAAGCTGACCACGATTCGGATGACCCATGTGGTTCCGAGAGCCGCGAGACTCGACGTCATCTGATAGACGGCAATCGGTACGGCGATCGTGGTCAGGGCGCTTCCGGCCCCGGATATCAGACTGGCCGAAAGAAAGGCGGCAGCCTGCGGTCGACGGACCACCAAGAGGTAATCGCTGAAGGTTCCGCGGGGAATCGCCATTCACCCCTTCCCACAGGAGTTGGGCCAGCGAGCATGGACCTCGCCACGCCCAATTATGAGCCATCTGGGGGGCGATGGGTAGTCTGGTATTATATGGGGGAGAGTGCTATACTGAAACCAGAGAGAGCCCTCTGCCGCGCAGGGGGCTCTTGTGTTTGACCTCTGAGGCGCGACGCCATCAGGGCTCAGCCGGGTGCTCGTCCGGCTGGGCCCTTGCATATGGAACCATCTGCCAGGGGCCGTCGTCTTATTGAACCGGGGGGCCGATACTAGACTGACGCGGGAATCTAGGTCTTGGGCCGGAGGTCATCGCCGATGCGAAACAAGAGAGTCCTGGTCGTTTCGAGCCTGCTCATCGTGGCGGCGCTCCTCTCCGTGAGCCTTTCTGGCTGCGGGGCCGGCGGCCGCCAGGAGGGCGGGCAGACTGTAGCCCTGCAGCTGCCAGTGTCGACGTCGGTGATTACGGCCGACGGTGAAGCAGCCTCGAACAAGCCGCGGGTGTTCAGCGAGAAGGTAGAGGTCATCGAGGGTTCGGAGGCCAGACGCCTTCTGAAGGCTCTGGGCAAGGCGAGCACCGTGGTTAACGACAGGGCCCGCCCGGGGTTCTCAGCCCGGATTATGGTCATTCGCGACGGGCTCACCTCCGACACCTACCTGTATGACGAAGGCAAGGACCTCCTCTCCAAGGGGGACACCACCTATAAACTCCCGTTCAAGCTTCATCTCACGGACTACCGGCCGTCCAATTCCTTTCTGAGTGGTGACTACCCAGGTTCGGCGGAACTTGCGGCCCTGCGGGCGGACATGAATGAATGGCAGAACGAGGCGGCCGTGCTCACGCGGGTGGGGTCGGACGACGTCCTCTTGGTCGCGCCGGGGAAGCAGACCGCCCTTGGATACCGGGCGGTCCTGGTCGGCGCGGGTTGGAGCGACGGTACCTGGCGGTTGTCCTTCTCATTCGAGAAGACGGGAACCCCTGATCCGCTCCCCTTCGTCGGAACCTTTTTAGGGTTCGATAAGATTGAAGTATCCCGCGTTGACGCCGCAGGGAGCACACAGATGAACATCCAGGACTGGTACCTCATCCTCCCCGAGATCAGCCGGGATGCCGCCAAGGTCGCCGAACAAGGGCCCGCCAGGATCACCATCCCCGCGCCCTCCGGGTTGACGTCAGCGGCATTGGCCTACTACCAGTTGACCTTCGAGGACATGTGCCGCTCGGAGGCCATCATTCAGGGCTCCCAGGTCTCGGCGGTCATCCCCGCGGATAAGACGGTGGCCCCGGGGGTCAGGTATCACTGGGAGATGGTCATCGACGGCAAATTCAGGCGCACGCCAGACATGGTCATTCCGTTCATCCACTCGCGGGCCGAGGTGAGGGCCGGGGGTCCCTTCGAGCTGTACAACGAGGCCAGCCCCATGATTCTCCGCCAGTCGCCCGGGTCAGTGAGCCGGGGGGCCGTCGACGTGCTCGACAAACAGGGTGAGTGGGTCCAGGTCAGGCAGGGTAGTGTCCAGGGATGGATCCCCCAGTGGTACCTTGATTACGGCGACTTGCCGGTGAAACCGATCAAGTCCCCTTGGAAAGTGGCGACAGGCCCGACGCGGGGCCTTCTTTACCCATACGGTCCAGAGCTCACCTGGGTGGGCCAGGGCCGGCTGGTCAAGCCCTTCATGAAAGCTGGGGACTGGGTTGAGGTAGAGGTCCTCGTCTTCGACTTACCCGCGGTGAGCAGGGTCTGGATTCCCAAGGAGATTCTGGCTAATCCCACTGAATTCAAGCCCACCCAGGGCTTCATCAAGCCGGGTTCCGAGGCGTGGCTGGAGTTCGACCAAATCGGCAAGACTCAGCCGGACATAGCCGGTCCGTGGCCGGTCGGCTTGGGCGAGGAAAGGGACGGCTACGTCCTGGTCTCGGCACCGGCCGGGTGGGGCGGGTGGACAAAGAAGGAGAACATCACCTTCGAAGGGCCGTAGGTCGCCGGACCGCTCGTACCATGTGACCCGCCCCCGGCCCCGTGTGAAGGCGGCAGGAGCGGCCGCCATCGGGTCGAAAAACCGCTTTGAACCGTAACGGAAAGGGGCAAACCGAGTGCCTGGTCCCAGGTCAACAGAAGAACTGGACCGTAGTCTCTACTCTTCACCCTTGGCCCGCGTGGGTTTCTGGTCCGCCGTCCTGAGCACCGTCTTCATGGTCGCGTTCGACATTGCCGCCGTGGTGCCGCCCTGACCACCGGCATGCAGCCATGGCAGGGAATCGAGGCCTTCGCTGCGACCTACCAGCAGGGGGTGGTCCTGGCCACCGTCCTGCCCTCGCTATTCCTGGCCCCGACCTTCCTGGTCCTGACGGCTTACATCCACGCCCACACCGCGGCCGAGCGCAAGCTCTGGAGCCTTCTCGGGGTGGCCTTCGCCACCGTCTATACCGCCATCGTCAGCCTGAACTACCTCGCCCAATTGACCATCGTCCGATGGCAGCTGCTGCGCGGCGAGACCGCCGGCCTGTCGATGCTGGCTATGGGCAACCCGGCGTCCTTCTTCTGGGTCCTCGAGGTCTTGGGCTATACGTTCATGGGCCTGGTGGGCGTGTTCATCGCCCTGGCCATGCCCAAGGGCCGCCTCGAAGGCTGGGCCGGGGGCCTCTTCATCGCCAACGCCCTGCTGGAGATGCCCGGGACGATCGTCTACGTGGTCACAAGAATCCGCCGCCCGGAAGCCCTTGGAATTCATTCCGGGGAGGAAGGGCGGCGTTCCTTTTTGCCAGTTTTGTGGTATAATAGATCCATGAAGCGAACAAACGTTCTCCTCCTTCTCCCGACAAGGGCTCAAGCCAGGACCCTCGCCATCATGGCTGACCGCGCCGCCGCGCTTTGGAACAGCGCCAACTACCGCTGCCGGCAGGCGTTCGTCACGGGTGGGCACGTCCCCGGCTATGAAGCCCTGTGCCGCGAGTTCGTCTCGCACTCGGCGTACAGAGCGCTGCCGTCGGACGTGGCCCAGGAGACGCTGAAGAAGATGGCCGCCGCGTGGCGGTCGT
Organism: Bacillota bacterium; assembly: GCA_021787335.1. GTDB lineage: Bacteria > Bacillota > Sulfobacillia > JAJYWN01 > JAJZPE01 > JAJZPE01. The sequence goes on from JAJYMC010000032.1 coordinate 12,582, forward strand.
TCTTCGCCCTCCGCCGCGCCTTTGGTCAAGGCAAGCTGGAGCACAAGCCACACC
>JAJYMC010000013.1 GCA_021787335.1 Bacillota bacterium
ATCTAGCTTCGCTGACGAACCTGAGAGGAACCAGGGTTGACCCGTTGATCGCCTTCGGAGGGACCTGAAGCAGCTTGGGCTGGCCATTGGCGGTCGCCTGGGGGTTACTGAGCTGCAGTTTGACGAGCTTGTCGCCCTTGGTGGCAGATATCTCCTGGGTCTTTACGTCCTACGTGACGGTAGCGTCAAGAGCCTCGAAGATCGCCCTCAGGGGGACCAGGACCGTGCCCTTCTCGACCAGGGGTGGGACTGGGAAAGAGAGTTGCCGGCCATCGAGAAAGACCTTTATGTTACCGGCCCCGGCCGCTTGGGCCGTCACGTGCATATTCCGGGGCAAGTCGACCACCCATTCCGGATAATCGCGACCACCCGTTCCGGTAAATCCCGACCGCTGGTTCCGATAAGTCCCGGCCACCGATTCCGGGAAGTCCCGACCACTCATTCCGATAAGTGCCGACCACTGGGGCCGGGTTAGGGCACGGACCGGGCCGGACGATCAAGACCGGCGAAGCGGCGCTGGACAACCGATGTCGCAGGGTTGACCCTTCCGCCACGGAATCCCTCGTGGAGCGTTCAAACCACGAGAGAGGTGGCGGAGGACTGTGGACAAGAGGAGGTTGTCTATGCGCAAGGTGAAGGAGATTCTGAGGCTGCACTTTGAGCTGGGACTCCGGGTTCGCCAGATTGCCCGCAGTCTATCGGTGTCCCACAGCACCGTCAGCGACCTTCTGGGCCGGGCCCAAGCGGCCGGCCTTACGTGGCCGTTGCCGGAGGGGCTTGACGAGGCGGCGCTCGAGGCCCGGCTTTACACGGCGCCGGGGGGCCGCCCCCGCAACCCGGCCGAGCCGGACATGGAGTGGATCCACCGGGAGCTGCGCAGGAAGGGCGTCACGCTGCAGCTCCTCTGGGCGGAGTACCGGCAGGCGTACCCAGACGGATACCAGTACAGCCAGTTCTGCGAGCGATACCGGAAATGGCGCGGCACGCTGGACATCGTGATGCGTCAGACCCACCGGGCCGGCGAGAAGATGTTTGTGGACTATGCCGGCAAGACCGTCCCGGTGGTTGCCCCAACGACGGGTGAGGTCCGGGAGGCCCAGGTCTTCATCGCCGTCCTGGGGGCAAGCAATTACAGCTACGTCGAAGCCTCCTGGTCCCAGGAGCTCGGCCCGTGGATCGAGGCCCACTGTCGCGCCTTCGAGTTCTTCGGTGGCGTGCCGGAGATCCTGGTCCCCGATAACCTGAAGGGCGGCGTGGCCCGCGCCTGCCGCTACGAGCCGGACATCAACCCGACGTATCAAGAGATGGCCACCCACTATGGGACCGCGGTGATCCCGGCGCGGCCCAAGAAGCCGCGGGACAAGGCCAAGGTGGAAGTGGCCGTGCAGATCGTCGAGCGCTGGATCCTGGCGGTCTTCCGGAACCGGACCTTCTTCAGCCTGGACGAGCTGAACGAGGCCATTCGCCAGGAGCTCGATCGCCTCAACGACAAGCCCTTTCAAAAGCTGGAGGGGTCGCGGCGGTCGCTCTACCAGACCGTGGACAGGCCCGCCCTTAAGCCTCTTCCCCAGGAGCGCTTTGAACTGGCCGAGTGGAAGAAGGCCCGGGTGAACATCGATTACCACGTCGCCGTCGACGGCAACTACTATAGCGTTCCGTATCAGCTGGTACACAGGGAGGTTGACATCCGGCTCACGGCCTGGGTGGTGGAGGTGATTCACAAAGGGCGGCGGGTCGCGAGCCATGCGCGCACCTACGGCAAGGGCAAGTTCGTCACCGAGCCCGGGCACCGCCCGGCCTCGCACGCGAGGCACCTGGAGTGGACGCCCTCACGCCTCGTCACCTGGGCGGAGCGGGTCGGGCCGAACGCCGCCAGCCTGGTGCAGACCATCCTTGCCTCAAAGCCCCACCCGGAGCAGGGATATCGATCCTGCCTCGGCCTCATGCGCCTTGGATCGCGCTACAGCCCGGAGCGTTTGGAGGCCGCCGCCCAAAGGGCTCTGGCCCTTGGCGGCACCTCCTATCACAGCGTGAAATCCATCCTGGACAAGGGCCTCGATCAAGAGCCGCTCAGGCCACCGGTGAGCGCATCGCCCCTCCCCGGCCACGCCAACGTGCGCGGCCCCGGCTACTACGCCAAGAGGGAGGAAGCCATCTGATGCTCACCCAACCGATCCTTGAGAAGCTCCGTCAGATGAAACTCTTGGGCCTGGCCGAGGCTTTCTCCTCTCAGTCCCAGCAGGTGGACGTCCAGGGCCTGTCCTTCGAGGAGCGCTTCGGCCTCCTGGTGGACCAGGAGTGGACCTACCGGCAGGACCGGCGGTTGGCCCGGCTGCTCAAGGAGGCTAGGCTCCGCCTCCCCGCCTGCCCGGAGGACATCGATTACCAACCGCCCCGCGGTTTGGACCGGGCCGTCATGCGCGCCCTGGCCGGGAGCCAGTGGCTCCGCGCACGGCAGAATGTGCTCATCGAGGGCCCCACGGGCGCCGGCAAGACCTTCATCGCCTGCGCCCTGGCCAACGCGGCCTGCCGCCAGGGCTTCGCCGCCCGCTACTACCGGGTCCCGAGGCTGCTCTCGGACCTGGCCATCGCCAGAGGGGACGGGTCCTACCCGAGGCTCCTGGCCAAGCTGGCCAGGACCGACCTCCTGGTGCTTGACGACTGGGCCCTCGCCCCATTCTCGCCGACCGACTGTCAGGAGATCCTCGAGGTTATCGAAGACCGGTGCCAGGCGAAGTCGACCATGATCGCCAGCCAGCTGCCGGTGGACGATTGGCACGCCGCCATCGGCGACCCCACCGTGGCCGACGCCATCCTCGACCGTCTGGTCCACAACGCTCACAAGATCAGCCTGAGGGGGGAGTCCATGCGGAAGGTGAAAAAGGGCCCACCGCCAATTGATACCGGGGAGCAATGACGAGAAGGTGCCAGCGTCGCTTCGCTCCGAGTGGTCGCGACTTTCCGGAACGAGTGGACGAGATTATCCGGAACAGATGGTCGCGATCGGCCGGACCAGGTGGACGAGATTACCCGGAATCACTGGACGACACTTTCCGGAATCACTGGTCGATTTCGCCGGAATACGCAGTCACGAGCGATACAATTAGGCAGGCTAGTAGTAGGACGGCAAGGCTCCGATGGCGCACTGGATGCACCTCCCAGCACCCGACTTCTCCGGAGGTCGGCGAAGTCCTGCCCCAAGGTGGGCGGTTGAGCCCAGTTAGGTTTGATTTGGGACCCCGGATGTGGTATATTATGGTTTAGCTTGGTCCTCCAGCCGGGTTCGAATCCCGGAATCCCCATTACCGAAAACTGGCCGAGCTTGCTCCTTGTCCAGGCTCTGATCGCGGCCACTCATCAACTGGCCAACTGCCTAAAGGAGCTGATCGAAATGAAGAGCATCATCTATGTCGTGGCCCTCATCACGGGGATACCAGGTGGGTGGAGTCAAGGTAGAGGGGCACGCACAAAATCGAAGGGGCCACCGTTAAGGTGGCCCCCTTCCTTTGGTCAAATATCACACCCGTCATTGCTGTTGGCACCAGCACCGATAACGGATGAGCAGTTTCTTGAGCTTCTGGAAAAGATCCGGATGGAAGCTGATGGAGGCGGGGTGGTCTGACACCAGGCTGTCAACGCCCAGCCCCTCGGGGCCAATAATGCGGATGACCTCAGCCGCTGGTTCATACCATACTTTGACCGTGAACTCGATGGAGCATTCGTCCACGTTCTGCTGGGTGCTGGCCAAGGCTGCCCCCCCTCGCGGAATGGTATTGCTGGAATCTTCACTTCCTGCGCGCTAACCCCCTTCTAATGGTTTACAGAAGGGCCGCAAAACCGCGGCGACGAAAGGCCCAGTGAATGGACTTAGCGCCCTGAAGGGGCTGCCTGTCGTTAGCGGTGGCTTGTGGCTTTGGCGAGAGATGGGCTCCGGGTAGCCTCCCGAATCGTATGAAAGAAGCCCGTGACACCTGTCACGGGCTTCCGCGTTTGAAGGGTTTGAAGAGCCGTCATTCACGTGGAGAGGTGGTAACCGAGGTTCGTCAGTCGGAGTGTCATCGCCGTTTGGCTGACATCGTACTTGTCTGCCAGGTCCTCTACGAGCTTGCGGGGATCGGCCTTCGACACGTCTCGGCTAATAAAAGAGTGAGGCATCAGGAGCTCAGCGGCGAATTTGTTGGCCTCAATCTCCTCAGGAATCAGGCCTCTGGAGGAGGACTGGTCACGGGCAGCGACATTGTCGACGAAGATCGGTTTCCCGAGGGGTAGTGTCTTCCCCATGTGGAGTGTGAAGTGCCCCAGCTCATGGGCAATGGTGAACCGTTTCCGAACCGCGGCGTCAGTCTCATTCACCCCCAGAAAAACCTTCCCATCCTTTCGAACAATCAGACCCGATACGCCTGGGTCAAAACCCGACTCGACGATCTGGATCCCAAGCCGCTCCGCAATCTTCACAACGTCCACCGGTGGTCCTTTAAGACTGGGGCATCTGGCGAGTAGCTCCTCAGCTGTTTCCCGGATCCTCTTTGTCGGGATCACTTTGCGATGCCACTCCCTCCTTAATGGTAAGGCTGACCGCCCTCTTGAACTCGTAAGGTAGCTCCTTCAAGGCATCCTCGTAAACGCCCTTGCCCGAAGGCAGTAGGTCCTGAATGCTGACCGACAACACTCTGGCTATGGACCACAGCGTGAAGGCGAGGAACTTCTGGCGTCCCTTCTCAATGTTCGTTATGGACGTCCTTGTCAGGTTCACTCGGCCGGCTAAATCGCCTTGGCTTAACCGCGCCCGTTCCCTGTGAAAGCGGATGTGTTCCCCCACTTGATGGTAGAATTCCGCTTCGTCTGGTGCTTCCACCAAGGCCACCCCTTTATTCACATTGTATTGCATGCAATGACATGTGTCAATAGGGCAAACATCTGCGACAGGGGATCAACGGCGCATCACCACGTTGTGGTCATAACTGCCCACTTTCTATCCTGCCACGCCCACACTGACGCCTATTCGGTCCTTCGCCTGTCCGTGAGCAGAGCCAGTGTCAAACGGAGCCAAAACCTCATGAGACGCCTCTCCGACGGCGCGGACCTTCTCCCCGTTTGTTTGTGTCACTTACCGCTTTATCGGGTGGCCCGTTATTTGACACCAATCGGGGCTACTGGTATAATTATAGCCAGAACCGGTTGTCGGCAAGCCGGGAGGTGTCGAAGATAGCCCGTCCACCACCAAGAGAGAAAGTTTGAAGGGGCAACCGCTGGCAGCAGTCACCCCTTCGCGAAAAGCCAAGCCCGGTCATTGGACTGGCCCTTGGAGGGTAGTTTTCTACCCTTGCGGGTCAAGTCCTCCTCGAAAAGAAAAAGGAGGCAAAGAACCGATGGAAGAGCTTCATGGTAACTCGGCCGAGATCAACCTTTTGGTGCTCCTCGTTGGGCGGCAGCCCGCACACCGCAAGGCCATGCCCCAGGACAGCATCAAGGACGTTGTCGATAGGGCTATAAGCGATCTGAGCTTCACTCCCCCGCAAGGGCAGCGGAGTGTCACCTGGGACCACCACGGCGACGGCAAGGTGGTCAGCAAGACCCTGGATAAGGAATCTTTCACTCTGGCGGAACTGGGCGTCAAGGATGGAGACCAGCTGGGTGTGGCCTGGCCGGCCGGGAACGGCCAGTAAGTCTGGGCCGTGGGGGCCGCAAGGCCCCCACGGCTTTAACTAGAGGTGATGACCTACGTTATGCGATCGTTTCACGGTGCCGGTTGAGGTCCTCAAGCGCACCCAGGAGTTCTGCCTCGGGGCCGCCGGCCGCGGCGTTGAAGGCCAGGTCTTCTGGACTGGTGCGGCCGACGGTCAGGTCAAAGAATGCCGGGTTCCGCCGCAGAAGGCCACGGCCGCATACGTGCGGACCGAGCCTGAGGACCTCGCACGCATCGCCCTCGACGCCGCGGCTTCAGGAGACGTGGTCCTGGCCCAAGTCCATTCACACCTCGGCCCCGCCTTCCACTCGGGAATCGACGATGCCGAGGCCGCATGCACCGATAAGGGGTTCTTGTCGGTTGTCCTCGCCGACGGCGGCGCAGGTGACCTTGTGGATCTCGAAGGGCTTCGCGTCTATGAGTGTCAGGCTCCGGGCAAGTGGCGGGAGGTGAGGGGAATAGAGCTGCAAAACCGGATCCGGGTCCTTGAGGACATGTACGACAGAACGACTGTATTCGAACAGACCGTCAAGCCCAAAGGGGGGCCTCGCTGTTCACTCCTTGTCTCGCTCTCCGACAAGATGGCCGGCAGCGTCAATGGGCAAATGATCCTGCTACAGGCCCTTAACCTCCTTCCCCGGCTGGCAAGGCGGTACCTGGACATCGATGTCTCCGTGCCCCCGGGGATCCCCGCACTTCTGCGCCCTTACGCTGGTCAAGACCTCACGAGCGCGGCCATGGAGGTGCTGCGGACGGTTCAGCCTTACGGGACATACCACGCCCATCCAGACCCGGCGGCGAGATACGACCTCTGCCTAGCCATCGGCGACATCAGAGACAACGGTCGGCTGGGCAACGTCCTCTACATCAACAGCGATGGGTGGGTGGGGCATGTCGGGGAAAGCCCCCGGATTGGCGATCTGGTGGGTCGTGACAACGTGGTCGGGGCTCAAGGAGCGGCCGCCTTGGCCGTAGCACGACTTTACCTCACCCACGAAGGACTAGCTGGCCCAGATGACCCCGACCTCAGCTTCAACTTCTTTGAGCTGCGGGCTCATGAGCCGTCGTTAGCCAACCCAGACCTGCCTGGCAAGGTGGATTTCGGGGACATCGAGCTTCTTGGGGCCGGAGCCCTAGCCAACAGCCTCATCAACGCCCTGCGTTTCCTGCCCAACGTAGTTGGTAGGTTCCGAGTCACCGACGAAGAAGCCGTCGACCTCACGAACAACAATCGGTACGTCCTTATGGGCTACCAGGACGGTGTCGCCCGGATCAACAAGGTGCCGCTGCTCAAGAAGGCGTGGGCGCACGAACCTGAAATCTCGTTTGACCTGCGAGAGAAAGCTTTCGGACCCGACCTCTCGATGAACCCGGGTGTTGTTGTGACCGCTGTTGACCGGGTCTTCCCCCGGCTGGAGGCACAGCGGAGGATGCCCAAGGTCTTGATCAACGGGGGCACGAACGGCCGGATGTTCATGGTCAGTTGCCACCGCTCGGAGGATATACGGGCGGGAATCACTGGTTGCGTAGGCTGCGCTTTGGGCTCCGATGAGCCTCAACGTAGGCAGCGTGAAGGGACTATATCCTTCGTTTCGTCGCTGGCGGGAATCTCTCTGGCTTCATTGGTTATTCGCCAAGCCGCATACCCCGGCGAGGCCACCGTACTGCGCGTCGATTTTGACTCCTTCTCGATGCGATGGCCCCACTGTTTTGACCGATTCCCCCCTAACCCCGGGTGCCCTTTGGGAGCCCAGATTCACGTGTAGGAACGCTTGTACCCCCTCAGCAAGGCCCCGCCCCGCATGGCGCTGCAGAAAGACCCCGCCAGCTTCGTGGCCGGCGGGGTCTTTTCGTCTTCGGAGTCACCGTGTGACCCGTCCTGACTGTTGCCGCCGAAATCGGGACATGCACTCCCACGTTCGGGTATTCCTTGCTAGAGCTTTAGCCCGTTCTGTCCCTCGACCACGCGGACGTCGTGGACGACGAACTCGTCGTCGAGGGTCACCGAGGCGATGGCCTTCATCTTTCCTTCCGGAAGGACCTTCCGCACCCTGACATCGGTCACCTGCAACGAAACCACCCGCCTTTGTCAAAATTTCCCATCTGGGTGGTCTGTTGGTTTCGCTCAGGGGAAACGGAATCCTTCAAGACCCGACGGGGGCCGACAGGTTTCGTTCGACACAGCGGGAGGGCGGGCCGCGCTCCTATGCTTGACCGAGCCAGGCCGCCGGACGGACGCTGACCTTCCGTTCCTCCTCGTCCACCTGGTCGAGGACGGTCAGGGCGGTGTAGTTCTCGACCAGCTTCTTGCGCGGCTCGGTGGTGGCCATGAAGACCCCGACCCCGACCACCTCGGCCTCGAACTCGGCCATGAGGTCGTATGTCCCACGGGCCGTGCCCCCGGCGCGCATGAAATCGTCGATGAAGATGACCCGGGCGCCGCGCGGCAGGGCCCGTTTGGCCAGGGACATGGACTGGATGCGGTGGTCCGAGCCGGACAGGTAATTGATGCTGACCGCGGTGCCCTCGGTGACCCGCGCCCCGCGCCGCAGGGCGACCAGCGGGAGGCCGAGGAACCGGGCGGTCATCATGGCCATCGGGATGCCCTTGGTCTCGACGGTCAGGACGTAACCCGGTTCGAGGCCGCGGAAACGGGTGGCGAAGATCTCCCCGATCCTGGCGGCGACCGCCGGCGAGAAGATGAGGTCGGTCATATAGAGGAAACCGCCGGGGAGGATCCGGTCGGGAGCCTTCAGTTGCTCACAGAGCTGGACCACGAAGTCGCGGGCGGCGGCCATGGGCAGTTCGGGCAGGTACTTGACCCCCCCGGCCGCCCCGGCGAACGTCTCCACCCGGCCCAGGCCGAAACGCTCGAAGCTGTCCTTGACAATGCCCAGGTCCTCGCTGATGGTCGACTTGGCGGCCCCGAACATCTCGGCGAACTGGGTCAGCGAGAAAAGGCCCGCGGGCTGGTCCACCAACGTCTTGACCATCGCCGCCAGCCGTTCACTGCGCCTCAGCTTCCCCACCGGGTCACCCCTTCTCTCTGTCGACCTCGCGGGCGCGGATGGCGCCCTTTCCGAACAATCTTTGGGTCTCCAAAGACTTTTATTCATCCTTCGCGGGCCACGAGGTCAAATCCTGCTCCTCAGCAGGGGCCGTCACGGAGGCCTAGCGGCCATGACAAAGGCGGGGTCACCGCCGTGATCCCGCCGACCTTGCCGGGCTATCAATCGGTCCGACTCGGTCTCAGGCCCCTGGTCGGTTCCCCAGCATACGCGCCGCCAGCTCGTGATCGCTGGGCTTGTCGACGTCGATGCCGATCTCGGCCTCACGACAGGCGACGGCCGCCCCGGCCAGGTTGAAGTTGCTGCAGATGGTGGCCTCCAGCTCCGCCACCGAGAGCATCTTCAAGAGGAGCCGGACGACGAAGCCGAAGCCCAGGATCTGCGCCAGTTTCAGCGGGCTCTTGCGGGCTTCGATAAAGCTCTCGGCCTTTTTGTAGTTCTCCAGGAGGAGCCGCGGGTGGACCAGGAGGACATTGCCGCCGGTGTAGGTCCCCTCGCGCAAGGTGGCGTAGGTCCGGTGCACGCCGGGGTACTTCGCCTCGATGATCTCCTTCTGGATGATCGGGTAATAGAGGTCAGCCTTCTTCTCGGCGCACTGGGCCAGGTAGTCGTCGATGACGTGGCCCGTCAGGAGGGGGAGGTCCGACGAGACGACGAGGACCATCTCCTCAGGCGGGAGAGCCCTGACCCCCCGCAGCATGTTCCCGACCATGCTCTCCCCGGGCTCGACGAAGACCGTGTCCTTTGGGTCGAGCGCCGCCCGGATGTCTTTCTCCGGGCCGACGACGACGATGCGCCCGATGCCCTCCGCCGTCCGCAGGGCCCCGAGGACCCATTCCAGCATGGGCCGGCCGGCGATGTCGATGAGGGCTTCGTAGGTAGCGTCGCTGACTTCTTTGAGTCGTCCTTCGTTGGTCCGGCCGGCCATGACCACCGCGTTGACCTTCATCCGAGAGCACCTCCGTGCTTTCCTTTGCCGCGTGACCCGAAAGTCCGCGCGGCGGCCGGGCTTTTGACAAAGCCAGCTTCCGGCGCGGGAGAGTATTCGCTGGAACTCAGCGCACTCCTGCCGCCGTCGCGAATTCGGCCAATGCCGCCCAGGCAAAGAGGGTGGCCGCCCGGTCGCGGGTCGAAGCGGCGACGTCGCCGTCCCTGAACAGCCCGTAGACGGTCGGTCCGGTGCCGGTCACCGCCACAGCTTCGGCTCCGTGGGCGGCCAGGAAGGCTTCCACGCGGCCGATCTCCGGGGCCAGGTGACGGGCCGCCGTCGCCAGATCGTTGCCGACCGCCGCCGCCAGGCCGGAGTGGTCGCCTTGACGGATGGCCTGCACGGCCGATGGCGTCCGGGCCCGCTCCTCGTGTGGGGCCAGCCGGTCGTGAGCGGCGTAGACCGAGGCCGTCGACTCCTTGCCGCCGGCTTTGACCAGGACCGCATGGAAACTGGGCGCGTCGGGCAGAGGCTCGATCGTCTCGCCTCGCCCGCGGCCCACGGCCGTGCCTCCGCGCAAAAAAAAAGGCACGTCCGATCCCAACCCCACGGCGAGGTCTTGCAGAGCGGCATCGTCCAGCGGTCCGCCCAGGAGACCGTTCAAGCCCCGCAGGACGGCGGCCGCATCCGAACTCCCGCCACCCAGTCCGGCGGCCGCCGGGATGGACTTGGCGATGGTCACTTCGACCTTCGGCGATACCACTCCACCCGACGTCGCCTGGCGCCGGGCCATCTTCCCCCGGTGTGCCTCAAGGACCGTCAGGGCGGCCCGGTGAGCGCTGTTCTCCGAACCCTCCGGGGTCGCGGGATCGTCGGCCCTGACGATGACCCCCGGTTCACCCGGCCCCCAGGCCAGACGGACTTCGATCCGGTCGGCCAGGGTCAGCTCCTGGTAGATGGTGACGACCTCGTGGAAACCATCAGGACGCCGTCCGACCACATCCAGTGTCAGGTTGAGCTTCGCCGGGGCCCGGACGACCGTGGCCACCGGGGCCGGGGCCGGTCTCGAGGTTGGCATGCGCGTATCCCCCCAGGAGCCGTGATTCGCCGCGCGGGCGTCCTTCCCCTACGCCGGGCGCGGTCACCGGGGCCAAGAACACTTCAACCGGCCCGAAGGCCGGTTGAACTGGATCTGTCCCCTATTCACCGGGTCCGCCGGCCAACGTTCGGCCGGTGACCGCCACGACCGCCGCCAGAGTCCTCGGAGGAGCGGCCGCCCGCTCCTGCCATTCGGCCAGGGCCTTGCGGGCGATCTCCGCGACGCGGTCGTACTTCTCGTAGAAGACGACCACCACGTCTCCCCCGCGAGCCTGGCGACAGGCCGTCAGGATGGCTTCCTCCTCGTCCAGGATGACGGCCACCCCTTCGCGGCGCGCCCCGCCCTCCACGGCCCCGGCGAGGAGCAGCTCAGCCACCTCCCCTGGGCGCCGGCCTCGCTTGTCGTGGTCCTCTTTGATGAAGAGGGTCGAGAACCCCCGCGCGGCGATCCGTCCAAGCTCATGAAGGTCTTCGTCACGGCGGTCGCCCGGGGCCGCGATGACCCCGATGAGCCGCCCCGAGGAAAGGGTCCTGACCGCCCTCAGGGTGTTCTGGAAGGCGGCGGGGTTATGCCCGTAATCAACCACCAAGCGCAGGTCGCCCACTTCATAGACGTTCAGACGACCGGGGTTGCACTCGGGCGAGTTGCTGAAGGCCCGGAACGCCTGGGACAGCACGCCCAGGTCGGCTCCCGTGGCCCAACCGGCGGCGGCCGCCGCCAGCAGGTTCTGGATGTTGTGCTGGGCCCGCCCGCCGACAGTCAACGGGAAGTCGCGGACATTGCCCAGTCTCACGTCGTTGCCCCCATGGGCCAGGATGAACTGGCCCTTCCGGACGACAACGGCCCTACCGCGTCGATTGAGGTGTCGGCGGACGATGAGGTTGTCGTCCTGTTGGCTGAAGTAGATTATCTCTCCGTCGGTCCGGTTGCCCAGTTCGACCACGAAGGGATCGTCGGCGTTGAGAATGGCGAAGCCGTTGCGCGGCACCGATTCGACCAGCAGGGCCTTGACGTCGACCAGGTCCTCGATGGTCTCGATGCCGTCCTGGCCCAGGTGGTCAGAGGAGACATTGGTGACCACGGCCACGTCGCAGTGGTCGAAGGCCAGGCCCCCACGGATGATACCGCCTCTGGCCGTCTCCAGGACGGCCACCTCGACCTTGGGGTCGCTCAAGACCACCTTGGCGCTCCACGGCCCGCTGGTATCGCCGTCGACCACCCGGCGACCGTCGATCCAGATGCCGTCGGTCGTGGTCAGCCCGACCTTCTTCCCCTGTTCCTTGAAGATATGGGCGATGAGCCGGCTGACCGTCGTCTTCCCGTTGGTGCCGGTGACGGCGATGACCGGGATGCGCCCGTCCTCGCCGGCGGGGAACATCGAGCGGACGATGGCCTCAGCCACCGGGCGGGGCTGACCCTCGCTGGGATAGAGGTGCATGCGGATACCTGGGGCGGCGTTCACTTCGATGACCGCCGTCCGGCCGGGGTCGGGCGGAAGGGCGATGTCCGGCGTGACCAGGTCGATGCCCGCCACGTCGAGGCCGATCACGGCGGCCGCCCGGACCGCCAAGGCGATGATGTCCGGGTTGACCTCGTCGGTGACGTCCCTGGCCGTGCCCCCGGTGCTGAGGTTGGCCCCTTCCCGCAGGCGGACCACGGCTCCTCCGGCCGGCCGGAAGTCCAGTCCGAGCCCTTGCTTGGCCAGCGTGATGTGGACGACTTCGTCCACTTTCATCTTGGTCAGCGGTTTCTCGTGCTCTTCGCCCCGGTTGGGGTCGGCGTTGACAAGCTCGATCAACTCCGCCACCGTGTGCTCTCCGTCGCCCGTGACGCTGGCCGGCTGCCGCTCGGCGGCGGCTTCGAGCCGGCCGTCGACGACCAGTAACCGGTAGTGCCGCCCCTCCATGAACTTCTCGACGATGACCTCCTCGCCGTGCCGACGGGCGGCCCGGAACGCCGCCCGGACCTGCTCGTCGCCGGACAGGTTGAGGCTGACGCCGCGTCCCTGGTTGCCGTCGCGGGGCTTGACCACCACCGGTTCAGCGATGGTCCCGGCCGCCTCGACGGCTTCATCCTCGGTCTTGACCACGGTACCCGGCGGCACCGGGATGCCGGCCCGGGCGAGGACCAGTTTGGTCAGGCTCTTGTCGCCGGCGATGTCCACCCCGATGCAACTCGTGCCGGCCGTGACGGTCGCCCTGACCCTTTTCTGACGGCTCCCGTAGCCCAGTTGCAGCAGGCTCTCAGGACCGATGCGGGTGACCGGTATTCCGCGCCGGCGGGCGGCCTCCGCGATCGCCGCCGTGCTCGGCCCCAGTTCGGTCCGGGCGGCCGTCTCGATGATGACGGACAGGGCCGCGGCCGCATCCGGCGACTCTCCGGCCACCAACCGTTCGGTCAGTTCAACGGCCTGCCGGGCGGCCGCCATCCCGGCTTCACGGGCCCGGTACTCGAAGACGATCCGGTAGACCCCGGGACGCTCCGTCTTGCGCGTCTTCCCGTAGACCATCCCCAGACCAGCCCTCGTCTGCAACTCCAAGGCCACGTGTTCGACGACGTGGCCGACGTAGGTGCCTTCCCGGACTCGCTCGATGAAACCACCCGGCCGTCCGAGCGAGCAATGGTGCTGGCTCAGGCCGGGCAGAGCGGCCAGAAGCCGCTCGCTGAAATCCCCCAGATCCCGTGTCTGGCGGCCGTCGAGGTCGCCGAGGTCCAGGAGCATCTCGATCACCGGGTAGTGACTATGGATGTTCCTGCCCTCAAAGGCCTGGAGTTCGATTATCCGCATCAGAGACCCTCCTGCCGGGTCTTGTCGTCAAGTCTGGTGGAACTGCTTTGTCTAGGGCCACTCGAAGTCGCTACTTAGGTCCTATTGTCCCCGCTAAACCAGCCATCTATCGATGTGCGTCGGCCGGACTATTCCTCCTCCTCCAGGGCATCGGGCCCGATGGGTTGCCGGCGCTCGAGGTCGTAGCCGTGACCGGCCGGCAAGATGTGCAGCGTCACGCCGAAGAGGGCCAGGGGTTCGTCGGGCGCGGATTCGGAGGCGTTGGTATGGGCGACCCCTTGCCCGTCCAGGATGGTCACCGTCTGTGAACCGTGGACCTTGAAGAGCCCCCCCGGCCGGACGACGATGGCCGTGTCCTCATCGATGCCGACCCCGAGAACCAGCGGGTTCTGGGCCAGCGCGGACAGAAGCCGTCCGATCCGGCCCCGCTGGGCGAAGTGTTGGTCGATGACGACCTGACGGAGCAGGCCCATCCCCGGCGCCATGGCCGTCGTGCAGCGCTTAGGGGCGTCGTCATCCTCCCCGCCGACAATCATCGTGTCGCTCATTGCCGACGCCCCGGCGCTGGTCCCGGCGATGACCGCGCCCCGTTCAGCAGCGGCGCGGAAGGCCTCGTAGAGGGGTGTCCCCCCGATGGCGCTGGTTATCCTGAGCTGGTCACCGCCGGTGAAGAAGATCCCCGTCGACCGGCTGACCCGGTCCACCTGCTCTCCGTGAAAGGCATCGTCCCGTCGGTCGACCCTGACGATGCAGGTCTCCCGGACCTTCAACCGAGAGAAGACGTCTCGGTAGGTGCGAAAGACCTTGTCCGGGTCCTCCGTGGCCGCGGTGACCACGGCCACCACCGACTCGCTCCCCCCCGCGAGGCGCACGAACTCGCGCAGGATGACGCAACGTTCGCGCTTGTCCTCGGCCCCGCCGATGATCACCAGATGGCCGCGGACGCCGTCGTTCAGGCGCCTGCCGTCGCTCATCGTTCGTCCCCCCTGCCGCCCTAGTTTGGCCGCCGTCGCTGGCATTATGCTCGACAGCGCGGCCCCGCGGCCGGCCGCCGGCGCAAAAAGACCGGCCCCCGCAGGCTCGACGCCCGGCGGTGACCGGTCTCTTTCTTATCGTTCATCCTGGTCCTCTTGACGGTCCTACTTGGTTGAGAATTTGTGGCAGGCGGTACACGGCATCCCGGCCATGTGTTCCTTCCGGTCGCCGTGGCAGGTCAGACAGGTGTTCCTGACCGATGCGTCGGCCGCGACCTTCCACGAGTGCGGCTGATGGCAGGTCTGGCACGTCTGGTGCGCCGGCTGGGAGTGCAGCGCCACTTTGGTCTGATCGGCGTGGCAGCTCAGGCAGGACACCGGCTGGTTCCCGATGTGCGGCTTGTGGCACGACTGGCAGGTGAAGTTCATCGGGGCGTTGGCCGAGAAGGTCCCCTTGGCCGGCCCCTGGTCGGCGTGGCACTTCAGGCAGGCCTCGCGGGTCGGCTCGAAGGTCTTGACCCCTTTGAGGTAGGAGTGGCACGACGAGCAGTGCACGCCCTTCATGCCGTCGATGTTGACGCTGCCCGCGGCCAGAGTCGTCTTGACCCCCGACCCGGCCATGTAGAGGGCGGCCACGGTGGCGACGATGAAGAACGTCAGGGCCACCGGCCGTTGGATCGGTTTGCGCCGCGGGTTCTGGTCGATGAATGGCACCGCGAAGAGCATGGCCAGGATGAGAAAGGCGATGGTCATCGTCAGGGCCGTGGAGACCCTGTTCGAGCCCAGGTACAGGTAGAACAGGTACCACTGGGGCTGGAAGCTGACCTGCGGGGCGGCGGCCGGGTTCGGCAGCCCGATGAACCCGGCGGCTGGGCGGAGGGCGGCGATGACGAGCAGCACTATCGCGCCGATCACCATCACCAGGACTTCCTTGAAGAAGTGGTCGGGGAAAAACGGATGCCCGCTCTTGTGGGCCGCTGGAGCCTCTTTCGCCGGCGCCATGTTAGCCATGTGATTCACCCTCGTTCCGTGGGGATGACGGTGCGCCTGAGGCGGTCTCGCGGTTCGCTGATCATAGCGGTCCCGAGATGCCCTGACGGCGGACGACCACGAAGTGAATTCCAAGGAGGATGATGATCGACGCCGGGAGGGCCCACACATGAAGGGCGAAGAACCGCCGGAGGGTGACGGCCCCGACCATCGCGCCGCCCCTGAGGATCCCGGCCAGCACCGGCCCGATGAGGGGGGTGCCCTGAACGACTTTCAGGAGTTCGGACGTCCCCCAGTAGGCCTGCTGATCCCAAGGCAGGAGGAACCCGGTGATGGCGAAGGCGAAGGTGATGACGAAGAGGAACACGCCGACGACCCAGTTAAGCTGGCGTGGCTTCTTGTAGGACCCGGTGAAGAAGACCCTCAGCATGTGCAGGATGACCATCAGGACCATCCCGTTGGCCGCCCAGCGGTGCATCGTCCGGATGAGCCAGCCGAGAGGCAGCTTGTAGACGATGAACTGCACGCTCTGGTAGGCCAGCTCCGGATGCGGCTTGTAGTAGAAAGCCATGATGATCCCGGTGATGGCCTGCACCCCGAACAGGAAGAAGGTGATCCCGCCGAGGCAGTACATCCAGTTGACGTGGGCCGGGACCTCGTGCTCGGCGATGCTCTTCCAGAGGGCCCGGACGCGGAACCGTTCATCCAGGCGGTCCACCACTCGGACGAGGGGTGACCGGCCGGGGCGGTTTACGCGCTCTTCCATTGTGTCTCCTCCCCAGTAGGCTGGCGCGAAGGCAACCCTCCGCAGCTTAGGCGCTGTGTATGGACGTGACTAGTTGCGGACCGGGACGGCGGGCTCGGCCTCGGCCGAAGGACCCATTGCCTTGGCCAGGAAGAGCGGGCCGAGCAGCAGGTAGGCGCCGATGGTGGCCGCCGCCGCGACGAGGAGCAGCCCCTGGAGGGCCGTCCAACCGATGAGCTGAGTGGCCGAGACGACCAGGCCGATGACCGCGCCTCCGGCGAGGAGATACTTGACGGCCGCTTCCGCCGTGGCGCCGGTGGTCAGCGCGCTGGCGAAACAGATGGCCATCAGCGCGAACAGCAGATTGACCGGGACGTCGAGACCGTAGGTCACCGAGTACGGATGCCCCTGGGCCCAGATGGCCAGGTTCTTGAGGGCGATCGCCTGCTCAGTGCCACTGATGGTCAGGAACCGTCCGGCGATGTCGCTGAAGACGACCGTCTTGAGCAGCGCCGCGAACAGCCCCGAGAGGACGAACAGCCCACCGAAGGTGGCTCCCAGGACGGACATCAGCCGGTTACGCCCGATGGTCATGGCCGTCAGGGCCATCACTACCGGGACCTGGAGCAGGGCCAGACCGACCAGGTTGAAGCGGCCCCACCCATTGATGAACGGGAAGATCTTGGTCACTCCGCTCGCGGCGGGGTCTTGCCCGACCCTCGTCAGGAAGCACAGCCCGGCCAGGACGATCCAGAGCGCGGTGCTCAGGGCGACCGTGAAAGCGGCATACCCGGCGATCCGGTACACCGACTTGCGGTTGTCGCGCTCCACTACCACGTTATCCTTCATCTTAACCCCTCCTTCTCTTGGCTTATTGTGCCAGCGTTTCATTGCACCATTCTTCACAATTCCCGCCCCTATAAACGGGCTGTTCGCCCGCTATGGCCCAAATCGTCGGGGGCCGCATCCCAAGGGGTCACCCCCGACCCCTTTCTAAAGTTATAATAACTTATAGTTTATAATGTATATATTTGCTTTAACTTGCACTTTCATTATAGGGGATACTGTCTTTTCTGGCAAGGGGGGAGGAAGGGAAACTGGGCCTGATTGTGAGGCCGATTCCGGTCTGGGGCATAAAAAAACGAGCCGGCCATGGTGGCGGCACGTTCCTGCGCTCACTTACCCTCTGAATTGGGGGTCGTCCCCTCTACTTGGTATGCTTGTCGGCCACTTTTGAAGCCCCGTAGGCGTTGGGCTTGATCTTGGCGTCGAAGCCGCTGCCGGTGACCATCCCGACGACCTCGCGGATGAGGTCCCGGGTCTCGCCGCCCTGGCCGACGTCCAGATGGATCTCCACGTCCAGCTTGGACTGGCCGTTCCTGGCCAGTCGCTCGGCGATCCGGCTGCCCAGCCCGAGGCTGAGCGAGGTCTCGTAGTAGATCTTCTGGCGCAGCGAGGCCATTCGCTTGTGCCGACGACGGTTATAGTAGTACCTGGCTCCCTGACCCAACCGGTGGATGACCACCGCGGTGACGAATAGAAGGTCGTCGCGGGTCTGGGAGTCGGTACCCACGATCAATCGATGAGTGGCCATCGGTTCTTGGGCCACGAAGTCGACGATGTCGTCAAACATCGCCTCAAAGGACATCGGGCCCTTGGTAGGGCTGATGAAGTGCATGTCGTTCACCTGATAAGGATTATACCACTCATGCCTTCCACGACCAAACCGGGGCGCCAAAGGCGCCCCGGCTCATTTTTCGACGATATGGGCCCGTTCGACGACCAGGGCCAAGGTGGCGAATTCCTCGAGTGAGAGGGTCTCCGCCCGCCGCCGCGGGTCGATGCTGGCCTCACGCAGGACTTCAGACCACGCCGGCGGCGGTCCGCCATCGCCCTTGGTCAGTGTTGAAAGGGCGTTGGCGATGGTCTTCCGGCGTTGTCCAAACCCCGCGCGGACGAGCCTGAAGAGCAACTCTCGGTCCGCCTCAACGGGCGGGCGCTCTCGGCGTATGAAAGTGACCACTCGCGACGAGACCTTGGGCGCGGGTCGGAAGGCCCCCGGCGGGATGACCCGGCCCCCACGGACCTTGGCGTAATAGTTGACAGCCAGGGTGATGGCCCCATACTCCTTGCCTCCCGGCCCGGCCAGCAGCCGGTCCGCTACTTCGCGCTGGATGGTCACCGTCATACTGGTCCACGGCAGGCGGTACGTCGGGGCCTCCTCGAGGAACTTCATTATGACCGGACTGGTGATGTAGTAAGGGAGATTGGCGACGACCCGACGGACACCCGCCGGCGGCCCGGCCTTTTCGGCCAGCGCCGCGAAGACCTCATCCGGATCGGTCTTGAGGATGTCGCCGCGGATGACCCTCACGTTGCCAAAGCCCGCCAGCACCTGGGCCAGGATCTCCATCAGGCGACGGTCCAGTTCGACCGCGGCCACGGCGGCGGCCCGCCGGGCCAGCTCGACGGTGAGCATACCGGCCCCCGCGCCGACCTCGAGGATGTGGTCGCCGGGACCGACCTCCGCCTCCCCGGCGATGTCGGCAAGGACCTTGGGGTCGACGAGGAAGTTCTGCCCCAGACGGTGGTTGAAAGAGAAGCGACGCCGCTCCAGGAGGGCGGCGATGTCCCTTGGGGATTCCGGCCGGAGCGAGCGGTTCTTCGGTTCGGTCACCCTATCCACCACCTGGTCCTGAATGAGGAAGGGACGGGCGGCCCGTCCCTGAGGAAACCATCCGCTATTTGATGAGGAAAACCATGACCGACCGTTTGCCCCAGTCGAGGGCCTCCTGCTTGGTGTCGTAGCAGAGGTCGATCCGGTTCCCCTTGATGGCGCTCCCGACGTCGCCGGCGATGGCGTAGCCATAGCCGTCAATATAGAGCAGCGAGTGCAACGGGATGACCTTCGGGTCGACGGCCACCACCCCGTAGGTCGCCTTCATCCCCGTCGAGGTGTAGCCGGTGGCGTAGGGCCCGGTGCTGTCAGGGCCGGGGTAGTAGGCCGTGGCCACCATCTGAAAGGCCTTCTTGAAGGTTATGTCCCGATCGCCCCTGGTGACCCGGCCGGAGGTCCCCTTGAGGACCACTTTCATCTCCGGTTCCCGCATCACCTGGCGGCTGATCTCCTTACTGGCGACGCGGCGGCCGTTCTCGAGAGTGACCTCGAGGGTCACCTGGGCCACGCCGTCCTTGCCGGCCTGGGCGACCTGCGTGATGCCCAGCGGGAGGCTCTCCTCGTCGCGGTAGACCACGGGGGCCGGGATGACCCACTGCTCGGTCACCGTCTTGACGTCCCGCCGGAAGACCTCGATGGTGACGCCGGCCACCAGCGGGGCATCGGCCTTCAACCTCTTCTTGTCCCTTGTCACCACGACGCGGTCGCTCTGTCCCACCGTCAGTCCGGCTTCCGTCAGCGCCTCGGCCGCGGTCGCGTGGGTCGTGAAGGCCTGCAGCGTCTTCCCGTCGGCCTTGATGGTCACCGGGATCGCCCGGATGATGGTGATCGTCGCCTGGCGAAGCAGTCTCGCCTCGGGCGCCGGATCGACGCGGTCATGCGGACCGACTTCGATCCCGCCCTTCCGCAGAGCGGCTTCGACGGTGCGGGCCATGGTCCGGACGGTCACCGTCTTCCCGTCCACGGCCACCTGGACGGTCTTCTGCGCCATGGCCAGGGAACTGACGGTCAGGGCCAGGGCGATGGCGATGAGGACACCCACCGCGACCAGCGGACGTCGGCGGGCCCTCTTGGTCAAGTCTCTGATCACACGGGCCAGTCGTTCGCGTATGGCTGTCAGAATGGCATCCACCGCCTTCTTGGCTTGGCCTCCAGGGCTTGCCTGGTCTTGCTCAGTTTCTCTTGCCGGGCTGGTCTTTCCTCTCGTCCGCCGGTGGTACTTCCTGGGTCGGCAGGTCCGTCCCACTATGAAGGGCGACGCGGTTCCGGCCGTCTCGCTTGGCCGCATACATGGCCTGGTCGGCCCGTTCGATGAGTTCGTTGCGGTTGCTGGCGGCTGACGGGTAACCGGCCGCCCCGATGGAGACCGTCACCCGGGCCGCCGCGAGCCGCGCCTCTCCGACGAAAGGATGCTCCTCGACCCGTCGCCGGATGCGCTGAGCGACGGTGAGCGCGGCGGATCCGTCGGTCTCCGGGAGGATGATGGT
This sequence comes from Bacillota bacterium, assembly GCA_021787335.1. Lineage (GTDB taxonomy): Bacteria > Bacillota > Sulfobacillia > JAJYWN01 > JAJZPE01 > JAJZPE01. The sequence goes on from JAJYMC010000013.1 coordinate 20,443, forward strand.
GAACTCCTCGCCCCCGTACCGGGCGACGATGTCGACCTCCCGGACGGCGCCCTTCAGAATGTCAGCCAGCTCCTTGAGCAGCCCGTTGCCGGCCACATGCCCGAGGGTGTCGTTGTACTCCTTGAAATTGTCGATATCGACCATCAGGACGGCCAGCGGGAACGAGTATCGCTCGGCTCGCTTGACCTCCTCATCCAACCGCTGCTGGAAGTAGGTGTGATTGTAGAGGTTGGTCAGCCCGTCGGTGACCGCGAGGCGGCCGATCTCCTCGGCGTAGGCGCGCAGGTTCTCATGGGCCACCCGTAGCTCCTCGAGCAGCTCGGTGCTGGTTTCGCGCTCCAGGCGCTCGTGCTTCACCGCGTCGGCGAGGTACCCGGCCATGGCCCCGACCAGGATGAAGAAGCCGACCCGGAGACCCAATATCGGCCAGGCGACGGGCCCGAACGCCGCGGCCAAGACGTAGAGCAAGCCCGCGGTCACGCTGGTGACCATGCTCTCGCGCCAGCTGAAGAGCACCGCGGCCTGGACGATGGCCAGGTAGTAGAGATTGTACAGGTCGGTCAGCCCGCCCCCGCGGGCATAGATCAGGGCGCTGATGACGGCCAGGTCGGCGCCGAGGACGTAATACCCCGACCGCCCCGAGACCGGGCGCCGGCAGACCCACTGCATGTAGCCCGTATAGGCCAGGAGAGCCGCGGCCAGGGCCAGCGAGAGCGGGTCGTGGCGGTTCCACAGGAGGGTTCCGACGCCCACGCCCACCAGGGTCCAGCGGAGCCAGAGCATGAGATGTTCGTAGGTACCCGGTCGGCGGGTCATCGCCAGCCCCCCTGTCGTCGTGACCCCTGAGCTCATCCCGCCTCAATCTTTCTTCGCGACCCGGCCCCATCCCTCCAGCCGCCGGGCTTCGGCGGGACCTAGCTTGGTCCCCCGGCGGTCAGGCCGGTCAGCCCCATGGCCCTGATCGCCGTCCTGGTCGTCTCGCGGGCGATCACGGCGACGTCGACCCCCTTCACCTCGGCCACCTTCTCGGCCACCAGGGCGACCCGGGCAGGCTCGTTGCGGCGCCCGCGGTACGGGTCAGGGGAGAGGTAGGGCGAGTCGGTCTCCAGGAGCAGGCGGTCCAGGGGCATCATCCGCGCCACTTCGCGGGCCCGCCCTCCGTTGCTGAAGGTGACCGCCCCGCCCAGGGCCAGGAAATATCCCTCCTCCAGGCACCGCGCGGCCATGACGGCGTCCCCGGAGAAACAGTGGAGGATGACCGTCAGACCCGCGGCCTCCTCCCCGAGGATCCTCAGGACTTCGTCATGGGCGTCCCGGTCATGGATGATGACCGGCTTGCGAAGCTCCCTGGCCAGCCTGAGCTGGCGGCGGAAGGCCTCGCGCTGGTCGGAACGGGGCGACAGGTCGCGGTAATAATCAAGCCCGATTTCGCCGATGGCCACGACCCTCGGTTCGGAGCCGAGGTCGCGCAGCGTCGCCAGCGCTTTGGGCCCGACCTCCCGGGCGTCGTGCGGGTGGATGCCCACGGACGCCCAGAAGTCCCCGTTCTCCCGGGCCAGGGCGACCGACCTCTCGGAGCTCTCCAGGTTGAAGCCGACGTTGACAAAGCCGGCCACCCCGGCCTGACGGGCCCGCCGGATGGTCTCCCGGCGGTCGCCGTCATAGGCCTCGAGGTCAAGGTGGCAATGGGTCTCGACGAGCGCCGGCGCGCCGGGGCTCACTTGACGCGGCTCCCCGGCGGGATCGGCCTCTCCGGCGCGACCAGGCCGAGCTGCGTCCCGTCCTCGGTCGAGGCGGCCAGCAGCATGCCGTTGGACTCCAGGCCGCGGATCTTGGCCGGCTGCAGATTGGCGACGACGACGATCTGCTTGCCGGCGAGTTCTTCGGGGGCATAGTGCTTGGCGATCCCGGCGACGATCTGCCGTTTCTCCTCGCCCACCTGGATCTCCAGGCGGAGGAGCTTGTCGGCCCCGGCGACCCGTTCGGCCGTCAGGACCCGGGCCACGCGCAGGTCGAGCTTCCGGAACTCGTCGATGGAGATGAGCGCCGGGGCAGCCGGCGCCGCCGGGACCTCCGGCTTCGGCTCTTCCTTCCCGGCCTCGGTCTTGGTGTCGATGCGTGGGAACAGCGGAGCCCCGCGGCGCACGTTGGTCCCGGGCGGCAGCTTCCCCCACTCCACGGCATCAGCCCAGGTGCTCTTGGTGACGTCGCCGTCGAGACCGAGTTGCTTCCAGATCTCGCGCGGCGCCTCGAGCAGGAACGGCGTCAGGGCCACGCCCAGGATGCGCAAGGTCTCCGCCAGGTTGTAGAGGACCGTGCCGGCGCGCCCCCGCGTCTTCTCGTCACGGGCGAGGGCCCACGGGCTGGTCTCGTCGATGTACTTGTTGGACCGGTCGATGAGCTTCCACAGAGCCGCCAGAGCCGTGCTTATCTCCAGATCGTCGATGGCCTTCTGGACCTCGTCCAGGACGATCTTGGCCAGGTCCGGGAGCTCCCGGTCGATGGCCTCGACCGGCCCGGGCTCGGGGATGCGCCCGCCGAAGGCCTGGTTGATCATGGCCGTCGTCCGGCTGAGGAGGTTCCCCAAATCGTTCGCCAGGTCGACGTTGGTCCTCAGGACGAGGGCGTCTTCGGTGTAGTAGCCGTCGGCGCCGAAGGGGACCTCCCGCAGGAGGTAATAGCGGACCGCGTCCACGCCGTACTTGTCGATCAGGACCAGCGGGTCGACGACGTTCCCCCGCGATTTGGACATCTTGCCGCTCTCCAGCTGGAGCCAGCCGTGGCCGAAGACCTTCTTCGGCAGCGGCAGGTCGAGAGCCATCAGGATGATCGGCCAGATGATGCAATGGAACCGGGTGATCTCCTTGCCGATGAGGTGCACGTCGGCCGGCCAGTACCGGCGGAACTTCTCCTCGTCGGTCAGGTAGCCGATGGCCGTGATGTAGTTCGAGAGGGCGTCGAACCAGACGTAGATGACGTGCTTCGGGTCGGACGGAATGGGGATGCCCCAGGAGAAAGTGGTCCGCGAGACGCACAGGTCCTCCAACCCTTGTTTGATGAAGCTGACGATCTCGTTCCGGCGCGAGACCGGTTGGATGAAGTCGGGATGGGTCTCGATGTGCCTGAGGAGCCGGTCAGCGTACTTGCCCAGGCGGAAGAAGTAGCTCTCCTCGCGCAACCGCTCGAAGGGGGTATCGTGGTCCGGGCAGCGGCCGCCGAGGTCCTTGTACTGCGTCTCGGTGAAGAAGGCCTCGCAGCCGGTACAGTACCAGCCCTCGTACTCGGCCTTATAGATATCCCCCTTGGCCAGTATCTTCTCGAAGATCTGCTGGACGACTCGTTCGTGGGTCGGGTCGGTGGTCCGGATGAAGTCGTCATAGGAGATGCCCAACTTGGCCCACAGATCCTTGATCCGGACGACGATGGCGTCGACGAAAGCTTTCGGGTCCTTGCCACTTGCTTCGGCGCGACGCTGCACTTTTTGGCCGTGCTCGTCGGTCCCGGTGAGGAAGAAGGTGTCCAGGCCCTGCAACCGCCGGAACCGGGCGATGGCGTCGGCGGCCACCGTCGTGTAGGTGTGTCCGATGTGCAGGTTGTCGTTGGTGTAGTAGATGGGCGTGGTGATATAGAAGCTGTCCCGCCGGCCGTTTCCAGTCTGCTCTTTCTTCATCGTCGATTCCTCCTGTCGCCTAGCTTTCCGCCCAGTCGAAGGGGTTCGGACCGCCGGGCGCCGGAATGCATAAAAATCCCGCGCCCTCCAAGGGGCGTGGGATTTCCCTACGCGTTACCACCCAATGCGGTCGCGCCTCACGACGCGACCCTCGACGAGTACCCGCCTGGCGGCGGAGACCCTGGCCGGTTAACGACGGCCGATCGGTCGGGCCTACTTGGACGCCTCTTTATCCAGGGGCGGCCGTTCAGCCGACGACTCGGGGGCCATGTTCGCCTCGCTTCTCGGGACCGGCTCGCACCTTGCCCGGCTCTCTGCGACCCGTTCAGCGGGGCTACTCTTCCCCTTCACGGTCTTTCAAGCTTATTCGCTGGGGTATTATCACCAATATAGGCCAGGAGTGGACCGGTGTCAAGGGCACCACCTCCAGAAATGGGCTGACCCTCCCGAAAGCAGTAGCGTCCAGGGTCAGAAATGTCGAACCGTGTCGAACCTTATCCTACCTCTCGCTGGGTCGCCGCCTGCCTAGGGTTTACCGGAAATGACATTGGCGACAGTCTACAGCGGCTTCATGCGGCCATCGATGGCCGTAGCAATCAGGGTTTTCGATGTAGCCGGGGTCACCCAGGGGTTAAGAAAAAGGAGAGGTAAGACCTCATTTTGAGGTTGACTTTTTCTGGCATTATTGGTATAGTCTATACAGGCACTGTCGAAACTTGTAGAAGAGGGAGGGAAGCCGGGCATGATGAAGTCCACCGGTATTGTCCGCAAGGTCGACGAACTAGGACGGGTTGTCATCCCCATCGAACTACGCCGCACCCTCGACATCGAGGAAAAAGACGCCCTCGAGATTTACGTCGATTCGGACAAGATCATTCTTCGGAAGTACGAGCCGGCTTGCATCTTTTGCGGCAACGCCCAGAACGTGGAGAACTTCCGCGGTAAGCGCGTCTGCCGTAATTGCATCGAGGCCATGCAAAGCCGGGCGGTCTGACGGAACGAAGGTGAGTTTTGCCGCCCGCCGAACACGGTAGGCGGATCGGACAAGGGAGGCGTCCCTGGGCGCCTCCCTTGCTTCGTTCACCGAGCCTCGGTGCGCGGTTCAGTTCAGGCCAGTACTAGGAGCCGCGCGGCACCGGTCAGAAGGACCGGCGCGGCTACGAGGACGAGCGCGGGAGAAAGCGCGGCGGTGACCACGGTCAGGGCCACCTTGCCGGCTTGATAACATGTGAAATCCTTCACAAGTTTAGGCACTAAAGGATGCTTTCCCTTCTGTTTTGCGAAGTTTTCTTCGGTTCATCTCTAGACAAGCCTCATTTTTCCGTGGTCTTTCCGGCTCGAATTGTATTCACATCCCGAGGACTTCCGCAGCCACCCTGCCGAGGATTGTTTGGGGGACCACGGCCGGCCGGTTGAGGATTTTCCTTGCCCGCTGCCCGTCCTCGGGAGTGAACCCCAGGCAGTCCAGGACGACCAGGTCAGGGGCGAAGGCACGAAGTCCACGGGCGGCCTCGTCAATCTGGGCCGCCTGCCCGTAGGGTAGGGCCGCCCGGATCGAAACCGTCCAATCGGACGACCATCTCTCGGTCGCCTGCGTCACCTGCTCAGGCAGGGGAATGACGACGCCCAGACGTCCTGACGGCAGAAGCCCGCGAACGAGGTTCAGGACCACTCGGTCTGGCTCGATAAGTGGTACGCCGGCCCTCAGTTCCGGGAAGGTCCCGGTGCAGAGGACGACGACCATCTTCACCCGGGCCCGCTCGACCTTGCTGATAGCCGCCTGAAGCAAGGGAAGGAGGCCTTCCCGGCCGACCACCACGGGGTGCCCGTCTCGCATCCGGGTGACCAGGACCTGATCCCCAGGTCGCGGGGCCATGGCGGCAACTCGTTCGGCGACCAAGTCGTCCAGAGCTCCGACCTGCACCAGTTCGGCGCGGCCGCCGAAGCCGTGGAGGAAGCCGGGAACGATGTCGTCCCGCGGGGACTGGCCGATGGTCACCAGGCCGATCCGCTCAGGCATGGCGGGGGTCACCCTTTCGCTGCAGACGGTCAAGGCGCCCGTACAGCGCCACCAGCCGCTCGTACTCGGCCGGGTCGTAGAACTGGGCCTGACCTGCGGTGTAGGCCTTGGCCACCTCGATGACAAAGCGGGCCGCCTGCTCGATGTCGACCGGCTGGCTGGCCCCGCTGGCTGAGCCCGGGACGGCGCTCTCCGCCGTCAACGCCACGCCGATCACCGGGGCCGCCGTCACCGTCGCCGGCTGCAGGATGCTGTTGATGTGGTACACGTCGTTCCCGTAGGGGGTCAGGTCCTGGGTCGTCACCGGCAGGACCATCGGCGGGCGCCCGGTGGTCTCCACCATCAGGCTCAGCAGGTCTTCGGCGACCCTGAGAATGTAACCTTCTTTGACCGTCGGGGTGATGGCGAAGCCGCGGTGATTGAGAAGGCGATTGCCGCGGGTGGTGTCCACCGAGAGGACGGCGTCCATCGCCGGGGACACGAGGTGCTTCAGGGAGGTGTCCATGTCGACGGGCGAACCCATGAACGGCACGGGGTCGTGGGGGATGGTCGGAGCGTCCGGGCAGATGTGCGTGGTCACCAGGACGTCTCCTTCGAGGACGTCCCCTCGCTTCCCCATCGCGACGAGCTTGAGGGCGACGGCCAGGGCGACGAGGGCCCCGTCGGCGTCGGAGACGAGGCCCAGCCGAGCCGGGCGGGCGCCGATGCCGCCCAGTTGGCCGATGACGCCGAGGGTCGGCCGGCTGCCGCCGTGGCTCCGACCGGACCGCCCCGAAATGACGAAGGAGATGAAGTCGGTCTTCCCCGCCTCGCCTTTGACGCGGGTGACCGATGCCGGCGGGAGGCCCGCGGCGGTGAAGAAGGTGGCCACCGCCGTCCCGTCGACGCCCGGGTCATCGAGCAACTCCCAGATGTCCATCACTTGCTTGAGCACGGTCTCACCCCCTGATGGCCTTCCCCAGCGCCTGCTCCATGGCCCGCAGGAGAAGCGGGTCGAGGACGGCCGCGCCGACTCTGATCTCTTCCCGGTGAACGCCCATGATCAGCGCGTCCTGACCCGACCTGATATCGCCACTCGTCATCGGGCGACCCGTCGAAAGGTCGAAGACGACGATGAGGTCGGGGAACGTGAACAGGCGCCGGCCGGCCGTGTCCTCAAGGAGGGCGTACTCGTTCCAAAAGTCGATCCGCCAGGTCGCCCCGGCTTCGCCGTCGATGCTCAGGGAGCCGATGTCAAAACCGCCCTCCGTCCTCAGCTCGAGGCCGCGCACCCGCCCGGTCAGAACGACCGGGGCCGCGAAGAGCGCGGCCACGCCTGAAGGTCCCTGCCCAAGGAAGGCCCGGCCGACCTCGATGGCCTGACTGATGGCCCCGGGTGAGCCGTGGGTGATGGCCCGGGAGACCGGGACGGGGTTGCGGGCCACCGCCACCAGCCCTCCCGCCTGCACCGCGGCCTGGCGGACAGCCGCCGAGGCGCGGTCCAGGCTCCCCTGGACGGTCAACTCGACATACAGGCCGGTGGACCTGTCTCCGCCCGCCGCCGCCTGGCGTGAGCGATATGACGGTTCGAGGTGCAGGCCGAGGGCCCCCATGAGGGCCGTCGGGTGAGCCCGCCCGTCGCACGGGGCGTCGACCACGGGCAGACCGGTGGCCGCGGCCTGCAGCCAACCATTGACCGAGGCCACGGCCCCGTTCTCATTGGCGATGAAGCCCTTGGCGGCCGGAAGCCCATCCCTCGCCAGGTCGGCCTCGAGGAGCCGCGCCGCTCGGACGTAGTCGGCGGGGACGACGCGCGCCCCCAGCGAGGCCGGCGAACCGACCAGTCCGACGGTGACCACCTGGTCGTCGGGAGCGATGTCCGCAGGCGAGACCAGCCGGGGTCGGCCGGCCGCGAAGGCCGCCCGGACCATCTCCAGCCCGGCCTCGATGCTCCCCCCGCCGCCGCCGCCGAGGATCGCTCCGCCATAGACGGCGGCCTGCCCGTCATCCGGGCTGAGAGGCTGTCCGGCGAGATAGGCCGCGGTCATGCCGGGCGCCGCAGGATCTGCCCGGCGAGGGCTCCGGTGTGTCCGTTCGGGTCGACGGCCACCCGTCCGTTGACGATGACGTGATCGATACCCGCCGGATACTGGTGCGGATAGGCGAAGGTGGCCCGCTCGGCCACCGTGTCCGGGTCGAAGACGACAAGGTCGGCGGCCATCCCCGGCCGGACGAGGCCCCGGTCCCACAGCCCGAAGCGGGCCGCGGGCAGACCGGTCATCTTGCGGACAGCCTCCGTAAGGGTCAGGACGCCCTCCTCCCGGGCGTACTTCCCCAGCACGCGGACGAACGTACCGTAGTTGCGCGGGTGCGGCTTGCTCTCTCCCAGACGGCCGTAGGGGGCGAGGCAGCTCCCATCGCTGCCGATCATCACCACCGGGTGGGCCATGACCGTCTTGACGTCCTCCTCGGACATGGCGAAGCGGACCATCCCGACGTACCCGCCCTCACTGATGATGAGCTCGCAGGCCGTCTCCCAGGGGTCGAGGCCGCGGTCGCGGGCGATGGCGTCCAGGGCCCACCCCTGATACCGCCGATTGCCCTCGGCCCGCAGGGAGGAGATGAGAATCTTGTCCCAACCGCCCCGACGTTCTGTGGCCGGCGTCACCTGGGCGCCGAGTTCGGCCCGAATGGGCCCGTCCTTCAACCGTTCGAGCATGGCGGCCGTCCCGCCGGCGTGGGCCCAGTCGGGGATGAGCGAGTCGAGGCCGGTGCTGGTGGCCACGTACGGGTACTGATCGGCGGTCACGTCGAGGCCGCGGGCTCGGGCCGCTTCGATCATGGCCAGCGAATCCCTGACCCGCCCCCAGTTGGCCGGCCCGACCGCCTTGTGGTGCGAGATCTGGACCGGCAGGCCGCCCTTCTCGCCGATCTCGATGGCCTCGGCCACTGAGTCGAGGAGATGGTCACCCTCGTCGCGCATGTGGCTCATGTAGATGCCACCGTACTCGGCGGCCACCCTGGCCAGCTCGATCAGCTCCTCGGTCTTGGCGTACGAGCCGGGCGGATAAATCAGACCGGTGGTCAGGGCCCGGGCCCCGGCCCGCATGGACTCGGCGACGAGTCCCTTCATCCGGCGCATCTCGTCGGTCGTCGGGGGGCGGTCGTCGTAACCGACGACGGCCTCCCGGATGGTCCCGTGACCGACCGTCGGCACGACGTTCACGGCCACCCCGCGGCTCTCCAGGACGGCCAGATACTCAGCCAGGCTGCGCCAGCTGATCTCCATCTCCTCGCCAAGGAGGGAGTGCTTGGCCTCTTCCAAGGATAGCTCAGACAGAGGAGCGGCGGACGAGCCGCACTGACCGATGACCTCGGTGGTGACCCCTTGCCTGATCTTGCTCTCGGCCTTGGGGTTGATCAAGAGGGCGCTGTCTGAGTGAGAGTGGGCGTCGATGAAGCCCGGGGCCACGGCCCGGTCGACCGCGTCGATGACCAGTCTCGCTTCGGTCTCCAGGCGGCGGGCCACGGCCCGGATCCGGCCGCCGGCCACAGCCACGTCGGCGCGGTACCACGGCGCTCCGGTGCCGTCGATGACCTTGCCCCCGCGGATCAGGATGTCGTCCAATGCGCTCGCCTCCGTTTGTCTCACTTCGGAGCCGTCTTCGGGCAATGGTACGTAACCAAAAAGATTCGCCCCGAGGTGCGCAACTCCTGCGCCTCGGGGCGTTTCGCCGTTCAGGCGGCGGACCTCCGGACTGAAGTCGACGTAGGCGATGCACGTTGATCAGTCGACTGGTCCTGGTCCTCATGGTCCGTTCTTATCTCCCTTCTGGCGCGGCCTGGCCGATTCTCCTCCGGCAGCGGCGCCCTTGGCCTCGAGGACAGCTTGATACACTTGGCGACGGGACAGCCCAAGGCGGACGGCGACGTTCTTCCTGGCCTCCTTGCGGTCGGCCCCCCTGGCCTCCTCTTCCTTGACGAGGCGCCAGATGGTCGGCGCGCTGAGGTCCGCCGGCTCCCGCGTGGTTTCGGGCCCGGCGCCCTTCCCGGAGAGGCCCTTGCCTTCCCCACCGCCGAACCCCGAGCCGGCCACGATCAGGCAGACTTCGCCTTTGATCTCGCCCGATGGGAAGAGCCGTTCGATCTCCGCCAGGACTTCCGCGGCGGTCCCCCGATGGAAGCTCTCATACCGCTTCGTCAGCTCCCTGGCGACGACCACGGGCCGCGACCCAAGGGAGGCCTGCACGTCTCTCAGGGTGGCCGCCAGTCGGTACGGGGCTTCGTAGTAGACCGTCGTCCAGGGGCTGTCTACTAGACGTACAAAGACCGCCCGGCGTTCCCGGGAATTGCGGGGCACGAACCCGCTGAAGGTGAAAGGCGTGGCCGGCAACCCGGAAGCGACCAAAGCGGCCAGCATCGCGCTGGGTCCTGGGATGGGCACGACCTCCAGGCCTTCGGCGACGGCCTCGCGGACGAGGTCCTCGCCGGGGTCGGAGATCCCGGGCATCCCCGCGTCCGTCACCAGGGCGACCTTCTTTCCCCGTTTGAGGTCGTCGATGATGACCGGACCCCGGGTCCGCTTGTTGTGCTCATGGTAGCTGACCATCGGCCTGGAGATCCCCTCGTGGGACAACAGGGCTCGGGTCCGGCGGGTGTCCTCGGCCACCACGTAATCCACGGAGGCCAGGACCTGAAGGACGCGGCGGGTCAGGTCGTCGAGGTTGCCGATGGGCGTCCCACAAAGGTAGAGACAGCCGGCGGCGGGGCCGCCCGCGCCGTCGTCGGGCTTCGTTCCGGCGGTGCCGGCAGTCTGAGGACGGTCGGGGTCAGAAGAGTGGGTCTCACCCAAGGCGGCCTTCTCCTCCTTGCTCAACGCTTTCCAAGCTCGCTCCAGTCTGGCGGCAGCCGAACGGCTCAACCCGCCGCGGCTGGCGACCAGTTCGACCGGGGCTCGGCCGCGGGTGTAGCGGGCTCCTTCCCCGCGGTTGTGCTCGCCGAGGCGCCGGTCGAGGTCGCGGGTCATCCCCGTGTAGTAGGTCCCGTCGGCGCACCTCACCAGGTAGATATGATAGTCCCCGGAGCGTTCAGGGTTAGTGGTCATAGATCGCCTTCATCTCCGCGGTGTAGTCGCCATCCTTGTCGCGGACCACGAGGTCCGGCTCGACCGTGAGGCCCCCGTGGCCGCCGGCCCTGGCCTCTACCAGCACGAGCTTGGCACGCCCTCCGGGTCTGGCCCTGACCACGCGCATCCGCTTCGGCTCCAGCCCCTCACCTCGCAGCGCGGACAGCACGTCCACCAACCGCTCGGCCAGATGGACCAGGCCGACCCGTCCCCCCGAACGGACCAGCCGGTGGGCCGCCTGGGCCACGTCTTCGAGGGTGCAGTCGAGTTCGTGCCGGGCCGCCGCCCGGCTTTCGACCGGGGACACGCGCCCGGTCCCCGGCTGGCGGAAGGGCGGGTTGGCCGTGACGACGTCGAAGGGCCCCCGCCGTCCGAGGTCGCTCCACGTGACGGTGCGAAGATCGGCCCGGAACACCCGGATGGCCCCCTCGACCTTGTTCAGGCGGGCGTTCCGGTCGGCCAGTTCGGCCAGGTCGGCCCGGATCTCGACGCCGGCGGCCGTGCTGACCTTACCCCTCGCGACCATCAGCAGGGGGATGACGCCCACGCCGGTCCCCAGGTCACAGAGGGCGTCCCCGGCGCCGGTCCGCACGAAATGGGCGAGGAGCACCGCGTCCAATGAGAAGGTCGCTTCCCCGGGGAGTTGGATGATCTTGAAGCCCGCTCGGCCGAGGTCGTCTAGGCGTTCCACGTCGCACCTACCGAAAGGACGTGGCCGCGGCCACGTCCCGTCTTGAAGCTTCTCCTGCTAGACCTGAGGGTTCTCGCGCGGCGGCGGTGGCCCCGGGGGCCTGTTCCCGCGATTCTCCCGGCCTTCCCCACGGCGGCCGCGGCCGCCTCGGTGACCGCTCGGGCGGCCGTTCCCGTTCCTCGGCCCGTTGGGCTGACCGGCCTGGTGACCGGCCTGACGGCCCGCCTGCCCGCCCCCCTGAGCGCCGGCCTGACCACCGGCCTGGCCGCCGCCCTGACTTTCCCCGCGACCATTGGAACCGTTACGAGACCCGCTCTGCGGGCCGCCCTGGGCACCGCCCTGGGCGTTGTCCCGCTGGCCGGGGCGACGACCGCCGCGCCGGCCATGCTGGCGCGCATTGTCGTGGGGGCCCGGAGGCCCTTCGCGTCGCTCGTCCCTGCGGCCGTCCCGAGGCTCCTCCCGGCGAGACTCTCGCGGCGCGTCATGGCGTCCCTCCCGGGGTCCGTTCCGCGGCCCCTCGGGGCGCCTTTCGCGAGGTTCTGCCGGGCGGGCTTCTGCCGGGCGGGCTTCGGGAATCTCTTCCGGCCGGCCGACCACGGCTTCTTCCCGGGCCCCTTCAGTTGGTTCGGTCCCGATCTCTTCCATGGCCCTCGCTCGGCAGCACTTTTCGCCCGGGCGGGCGATCTCCTCCAGGGCGAACAGGACGGGCTTCCCGTTGATCTCCACGGAGACGCTGTTCCGGAGGAGGTTCTGGGCGACGACGCGGCCTTCCCCGTCGGGGGTGGCCACCGTGGACCCGACCTCCGGAAGCCCGGCGCGAGTCTGCTCATAATGGTCGCACTCGTAGCGCAGGCAGCACATCAAGCGCCCGCAGAGGCCCGATATCTTCGTCGGGTTGAGGGACAGGTTCTGCTCTTTGGCCATCTTGATCGAAACGGGGGCAAAATCGCCCAGGAACGAAGCGCAGCAGACCGGGCGGCCGCACGGTCCCAGGCCGCCGAGCATCTTGGCTTCGTCCCGCACGCCGATCTGGCGAAGCTCGATGCGGGCGTGGAAGGTGGCGGCCAGGTCGCGGACCAGCTCTCGGAAGTCCACCCGGCCTTCGGACGTGAAATAGAAGATGATCTTGCTGCCGTCGAAGGTGTACTCGCAATCGATGAGGTTCATCTCCAGGCCGTGCTCGGCGATCTTCCGAGCGCAGACGACCATGGCTTCCTGCTCCCGCTTGCGGTTCTCCGTCATCTCCGCGGTGTCTTTCTCGGTGGCCAGTCGGAGGACTTTCTTCAGCGGTGCGACGACCTCTTCATCTTTGACCGGCTTGGGGGGCACGACGACGTCCCCATACTCCACCCCGCGGGCCGTTTCGACGATGACCGCGTCCCCCTGGGAGAGCGGGGTCTCCCCGGGATCGAAGTAGTAGACTTTACCGGCTTTCTTGAAACGGACTCCAACCACGTTCTGCAAGGCCTTTCCTCCCAATAGGTCAAACGTTCAAGACGACGTATTCAATGGCCAGACGGGGCTGTACGTTGCGCCGCAGCCCGTCCATGGCGCGGCCGACGCGCTCGACGGCCCGGGTCAGCCGGGCGACCCCGTAATCGGCCGCGGCGCCGGCCAGAAGGTCCCTGTCGGGGCGCCCCGACAGCGCGCGATGCTCCGGATGGACCGCCATCAACAAGGCATCGCGGTACAGGGAAGCCATGTCGCCCAAGAGTTCGGCGAGTCGCTCCCGGTCTTCTCCATATTGTGCCATTCTTTCAACAAAGTCAACCCGCTCTAGGACGTCAGCCCGCCCGAGCCCGACCAGAGAGCTGCGGGCCAGCTCCAGCCGCTCATTCAGGCGCCCCGAGGTCAGCAGCTCGAGGGCTTGTCCGATGACGCCGCCGCTCATCGAGGCGGCCTGGGCGGCCTGTTCGGCCGGAGCCCCGGTCAGCCTGACGATGATTTCGGCCACTTCGGGAAGAGGAGCCGGCTTGAAGGGGACCGTCTGGCAGCGGGATAGGACCGTGCCCGGCAGCGTCGCCGGGTTGTCGGTGGTCAAGATGAGCACGCCGTATGACGGCGGCTCCTCCAGCGCTTTCAGGAGGTTGTTGGCGGCGTTCGGAGTGAGCCGGTCCGCCTCGCGGATGACGTAGACCTTGCGGCGGTCGCCGTCCGGCCGGAGGGCCAGGTCGGCCACAAGGGCTCTGGTCTGTTCGATCTTGATCCGCGGCCCTTCGCCGGTGACGACCCGGAAAGCGGGGTCGCTGCCTCTCTCGATGGCCCGGCACGACGGGCAGCGGTCGCAGGCGTCACCCTCGGCCGAGGGCGACTCGCAGTTGAGGGCCTTGGCCAGGTTGCGGGCGGCATACAGCTTCCCGGAGCCCCGCGGCCCGACGAACAGGTAGCCGTGGCTGACCGCTCCGCGTTGGATGGTCTTGAAGAACAGGCGCTTGGCCAGGGGCTGGCCCACCAGCGACGATAGGCTCATCAGGACACCGCCCGGTCTTGATTCATCCTAGACCCGGTCGAACCGCTCGACATTGAGGACGAAGATGGCCGCCCCACCCACCAGGACCTCGACCGGGTATGGGACGTAGGAGTCGACCGGGCCGCCGACCGGAGTCAGCGGCGTGACCAGCTGCTCTCGAGATCGGCAGGTCTTCTTGACGACCGAGACCACCTCGTTGACCTGGTTGTCCTCGACGCCAAGGAGCAAGGTGGTGTTCCCCTCCTTGAGAAACCCGCCGGTGCTGGCCAGCTTGGTGGCCCGAAAGCCCTTCTCCACTAGGGACTCAAGGAGCCTGACCGCGTCTTTGTCCTGGACGACCGCGACAACCAGCTTCAAGCGCGGACACCCCTTCCTCGGGTCTTAAGGAATTCAAGGACGGCCGAAAGGACGTCCTGGTGCACCTCGTCAATCCCGCGACCGGCGTCGATGACCTTGAGCCGGTCGGGGTCGGCCTCGGCCAACGCCAGGTACTCCCGCCGCACGTCGCGTCGGTAGTCCGGCCCCCGGCGTTCGATGCGGTCGCTGGACCGGGCGGAGGTCAGGTGGTCCATGGCCCGGTCGGGGTCGGCATCCAGCAGGAGGGTGAGGTCGGGCAGCAGGCCGCCGGTGGCGAACCCGTTGACCTCCCGGACGGCCCCGACGCCCAGGCCCAGGCCGCGGCCCTGATAGGCCAGGCTGGAGTCGACGTATCGGTCGGCCAGCACCAGTTTCCCCTGGGCCAACGCCGGCCTGATCCGCTCTTCGACCAGTTGGGCCCGGGAGGCCGCGTAAAGAAGGGCTTCGGCGGCCGGAGCCATCTCGTGATTGGCCGGGTCGAGGACGATGGACCGCACCTTCTCGCCGATGGCCGTGCCGCCGGGCTCACGGACCGTGAAGACCGGCCAACCACGGGCCTCGAGGGCCCGGCACAGCCGATCGAACTGAGTGCTCTTGCCGACCCCATCAAGCCCTTCGAGGCTGATGAAGACACCCTGCTTGCGTCGGTCGGGCACGGATTCAGCCCTCCTAAGCCAGGACCCTGATCCAGCCCAGTCCCGGGCCTCCGCCCTGGCAATGGGCGCCCGCCCGGGCCAGCCGGTTGAGTAGTTCGATGGTCTCTCGGTCGAGGCGTTCCCCGGGCATGACCGCGGGGATTCCCGGCGGGGCTGGGACGACGGCCTCGGCCGCGATTCGCCCCAGGGCGTCGGCGATGGTCACCCGCTCGGAGCGCGCGAAGAAGGCTTCCCGCGGGGTGGTCGCCGGCGGCGGAAGGTGGCGGAGGAGGACGGCGAGGTCACGACCATCCCGTTCGTCCTGTGCCCCTCTTGCCGGCCGTCCGGCGGGTGTCCGCCGGAGGTAGTCCTCCACGCCGGCCTCCAGCCGGTCGAGGTCGCCCGCCGTGGTCCCCGGCCCGGCGATGAACAGGATGGCCCTCTCGTCGGCCAGTTCGGCGTGGACGCCATGGCGCTCGGCCAGGTCCCTCGCCAGGTCGCGGGCGTCACCGGGAGCCTCGACCACGAGGGTCAGCTTGAGCGGGTCGCGCCCGCGCGGCGAGGCCGGACCCTCAAAGACGCGTAGCCCGGGGAGAGCCGACAGCCGGGCGGCCGTCGCCCTCATCGACCGGGCAAGGCCGGCGAAGACGGCGGGCCCGGACGTGGCCATGAAGCGCCGGGCCAGGTCCAATGAAGCCATGAGGACGTATGAAGGACTCGAGGTCTGAACGGCGGCCAGGGCCGCCCGCACCCGTTCCGGGTCGAGGTCGTCCGCGGCCAGGTGGAGCAGGGCTCCCTGGGTCAGGGCGGTCCCCATCTTGTGCAGGCTCTGCGTGGCGGCCGCCACCTTCCCCGAGGCGAGGGCCCGGGAAGGCAGGTCCGGGGCGAATCCGAAGTGGGCCCCATGCGCTTCGTCCACACACACGCGGACGCCGGCGGCCGCGGCTTCCTCGCCCAGACGATCCAGGTCGGCGCAGAGTCCGTGGTAGGTCGGGTCGACCAGAAAGACGACCCGGCCGCCCGGATGCCGGCGCACGGCCGCGGCGAGGTCCCCGGGGTCCTGCGGCAATGGCAGGCCGTAGGTCTCGTCGACGCGCGGTTCGAGGTAGACCGGGTCGGCGCCGGTCAGCACGAGGGCGCTCAGCAACGAGCGGTGCATCGCCCTCGGCACATAGGCCTTCTCCCCTGGGCACACCGACGCCAGCATCATCGCCAGCACGCCGGCCGTGGACCCGTTGACCAGGAAGAAGGTCCTCGCCGCCCCGAAGGCCTCGGCGGCCAGGGCCTCCGCGTCGGCGATGGGTCCGGTCGGCGAATGCAGGTCGTCGAGGCCCGGCAACTCGGTCAAATCCAGGCGGACCGCTTCTCGGCCGAGGGCCTCGGACAGGAACTCGGCCGCCCCTCGCCCGCCCTTATGCCCCGGGACATGCAGGCGAATGTCCTCGTCCCGCAGGTGGGCCAGGATGGCCTCGAAAAGAGGCGCCCTCTCTTGTCCCGACGCCGATTGCCCGTGTCCTTTCATATTTAGCATTTCGACGGGCGAGGTTACATTCCCTTGTTTCGGGCCTCTTGCGTGAAGGCCGACACAAGCAGCGACGGGGGCTTTCGGCAGCCCCCGTCGGTCATTGATAGAGTAGTCGCTTGACTTGTCGCTGCAGTCGCTCATAGCCGAGGTCGCCCGGAAACAGGGTGACGAGCCGGCGTTCGCAGCGCCGGCAGATGCTGCGCCCGCCGACCAAGAGCGGGCTGCGGGTCAGTCGTCCGCAGAGCCCGCACCGCTCCAACCTTCTATTGCCGTCCGTTCCGGCGTCGCCCGAGTTCATGTCGTTCACGGAGACCGCCGTAGAAGAACAGGTCCGGCCCCCTCCTAGTGTATTCATCGCCGCCCAGGTCGACACCTTTGGGGGTCACTTCCCCCGGCGGCGCTTGGCGGCCAACAGCCGAGCGGTCAGGTCATCGCCCCCGTCCGTGTCACCGGTCTTCGGGGCGGGCTCCGCCGGCTTGGCCCGAGCCGTCCTTGGCGGCCCGCCGGGGGTCACGGTCGGAGCCTTGGCCGCGGTCGGAGCCGACGCCTGCTTCTGGCGCGAACGTTCGACATCGGTCTTCCTCGACCGTAGCCTGGTCATGGTCTCCGTTGACTCCTCGATGACGGGCCGCTTGCGCGAGGCGAAGATTCGGTCCCGCCAGGCTTCGAGGTCGGCCCGGGAGACGAAGAGCCTTCTCGCGGCCACGTCGAAGGGCATCAGTAACGCGGCCAGGGCCAGCAGGAAAGGCCAGGCCTCGGTGCGACCGCGCCCCGGCGGCAGGTTCCGGGCGAAGGCCTCGCCCGGCTCTTTCAGGCTGGTCCCCCCGGCCGCCGCGGCCAGACGATCGAGGAACGCCGGGTCGACGGGAGACGGCCGGTACTCAGGCGAATAGGGCACGGCCAGTCCGGACAGGCCCAAAGCCTGGACCGCCCCGGCCTCTTGCTGCACCGCTTGGATCAGGTAGACCCCGGGCATGGCGGCTTCGAAGCGACCCTCGTAGCGACCCGGGGAGACGGGCGCCAGTTCGACCTGGTGCGACCCCAGGGCCGGGTCGACGACCGTGGCCCGGGTCGGTCTCGTCCGGGTCAATTCGAAGGGCGTCTCGAGGACGATCCGCCCCTCGCCACCGGAGGCGGTGGTCTCCAGGCGCAGCGCGCCGTCATCCGTCTCCGGCAGGGTCCAGGCGACCAGGTTAGACCAGAAACGGGCGAAGCCGTCCCAGGCCACCCACCGACCGCTCCACTGGCCCTTGACGTCGCTGGTGTAGGCGACCGCCCGGCCCAGTCCGTACCGCCACTGGGCCAGCACGGGGTCAGCCTTGTGGCTGACCAGGACGACCTCGGCCGCGCTTTTCGGGGATGTCGCCACGTAGCCACCCAGTTGGGGCAGCCCGTTCAAGCCGTTCAGGATGGGGCTCGACCCGGTGACCGCCGGGGTGAAGGGCTCCTCCACATAGAAGGACCTGGTGGCCAGGATGGTCTCCTTGGTGAAGATCTTGGGGATGCTCGGCAGGTCGTCGGTGTAGTAGTAGCGTCCGTTGCCCAGGCGCGCGAGAGTCTGGAGGAAGGTGATGTCGGAGTCGTTGCCGACGGCCACCGTCGACAGGGTGATGTTCTTCTTGGCCATCTTTTTGGCCAGGTCTTCATAGTTGCCGCCGGCCCCGGACATGCCGTCGGTCATCACGATGATGTGTTTGAGCTTGGTCTGGGCCTTGGCCAGAGCCTGGTAGGCCAGGTCCACGGCCGGGTAGATGTCGGTCCCCCCGCCGGCCCGGATGGTCCCGATGTCGTCCTGGATCTGCCCCAGGTCGGTCGGGGCTTGAAGACCGACGACCCACTTGGCACTGTCATCGAAGGCCACCACGCCGACCTGGTCCTTCGGCGAGAGGACCTCGGACGCCCGCATGGCCGCCTCCTTGGCCAGGTCGACCTTGGTGAAGCCGCCTGCGCCCTCGCTCATCGAGCCGGACTTGTCGATCACCAGAACCAGCCCGAGGCTCGGGAGTTCGCCCTTGCCGTGGAGGTCCATCGTCACCGGCAGGGCCTCTTCGACCGGGGTGCGGTAGTAACCGCCGGGTCCGAAGGAATCCGGACCGCCGGCCATCACCAGCCCCTGGCCGAGGTCACGGACGTAGCTCCTGATCATCTCCATGGTCTTGGGGGCCAGGTCGGTCGCCGGCACATCCACCAGGACCACGCTGGCGAACTGTCTCAGCTCGGTCAAGCTGGGCGGGAACAGGGCGGGCTGGCGGACGGTCACCTTCATTCCTCGGGAACGCAAGGCCGCCGTGAGGTTAGCGGCCGCCCCGGGCCCGCCCTCGACCAGGAGGACCTCGGGCGGACCGAGGACGTTGACCAGTATCGCGCCCTCGTTGTTGACGGCCATCGTGTCGTCGACCGGGTCGATGGTCGCGGTCAGGCTGTGCAGGCCCACGGCCAGGCCGGGCACCGACAGGACGATCCGGTTGGTGCCCTTGGCGATGGTCACGTTCCGTTCAGCGACCTGCTCCCGGTCCCGGAAGAGACGCAGGATCCCCGCGGTCGTGACGTTGCTGCTGACCTCCACGGTGAGGTCGACGACGTCGCCCTGGCGGGCCACGTTCGGCCCGACGACCCGCTCGACGAGGACCTCCGGCCCCTGCCCCGGGTCGAGGGTGACGACATCCAGCCGGATACCCCGCGCCTTCAGGGCCCGGGCCTCTTCCATCGCGTCCTCGACGTTCTGGCGTCCATCGGACAGAAGGACGAGACGCTTGAGCGTGTCCCGCGGATAGAGCGCTTCGGCCAAGCGGAGGCCGGCGGCCAGGTCGGTGAAGTGCGAGTCGGGCGTGGCCTCGACTCGGTCGAAGGAGGCCGTGCTGTCGACGGGCAGGTCGACCATGGCCTCGCGGCCGACGGCGATGACCGCCGCCCAGATGCGGGGGCCTTTGTTGGCCAGGGCCTGACGGATGAAGTCCTCGGCGGCTTTGCGGCTGTGCCCGACGCTATCGGAGACGTCGACGACAAAGACCACCGTCTCATCCCGCAAGGTCTGCCGCCACTGGGCCCCCGCCAGGGCGGCGACCACGGCGATGATGACCGCGACGCGTAGGCCCAGGACCAGGCGGTGCCGCGCTCGAGCGAGGAACCACGGGTTGGGGCGCCACAGCCAGATGGTCGGGACGAGAAGGGCCAGGAGCAAGAGCCAGCGCGGATCGGCGAACTCAAGAACCACGGTGATACACCCACCATTCCAGGGACAGGACGCCCAGGGCGACCACCGCCGCCGCCGGCCACACCTCGCGGCTCTCGACCGGGCTCTTGGCCTGGCCGCGGAGTTCCTTCGAGCCGACCGTCAGGTGTTCGGGGACATCGAGGGCCGACTCCGTGGCCGCCGGGAAGTTGACGGCCACGTAACTCTCGGCCTGTTTCTGCTGCCACTTCTGCGTCACGCGATAGATGCCGGGGCGCGGGGACTCCAGGAAACTCGGTGGGAAGGGCGGGGCGACCCTGGTCGTCCGTCCGCCGGGGTCGGTCACCTCGACCGTCTCCGCCTGGGGAAGGGCGGTCACGCGCAGACGTCCATCGATCTCCTCAGCCACCGCCCCGCCCCGCGCCGGGAGTTCCCAGGCCAGAAGGTTCTGGACGAGGATGGGGAAGGCCGTCCGCAACGGCAGGTCGCTCTGGTGGAGGTCGAAGGCGAAGACGGCCGTCCTCCGTCCGCCATCCTCGCCGGCCACCAACAGCGGCCCGGCGTCGGCCTCGATCACCGCCCGGCCCCAGGTCGGCACGGCCAGTTGTTTCGCCTTGGCCACGTGCACCTGGTTGAGGTCGACATAGCTCAAGAGTTGCTCGGACGCTTTCGCCGGCCTGACGGCGCCGGCCGCGACGGCCGGGCCCACCTGGGCCGGCCAGGCTCCGACCGGCGGGTCGAAACAGATGATGTTGCCCTTGGGCAAGGTCGGCGGCACGAATCCATCAAACACATAGAGATCGTAGTCCTGCGCCCGGTATTCCTCCGGGGTCACCTTGTACAACTCGCCGCCCGGGTAGAGGGTGAGGGCCTTCTCGAGGAAGAGGTTGCCCTTGGTCACCAGCAGGACCTTGGCCGCACCGTCCTGAGCGATGACGGCGAAGGCGTCGTCATCGGCCTTCAGGGCGCCGCCGCCCGTGATGTGCGCCTGGAGGGTCCGTGCGCCCGGGGGGATGTCCTCCCAGAAGACGTCCTTCTCCTCCCCGGCCGCCAACGCAAGCTGGCGCGCGGCGCGCAGAGACCCGTCGACATTCAGGGTCAGGTCCACCTGGGCCGGCCGATGGCCGTGGTTGATGACTCGGACCATGGCCACCGTGTGCGACCCCACGGACCGCGCCGACAACCCGGTCAGGGCGACGTTCTCGGCCGTCCCGCCGATGGGCACATAGGTCACGGGCAGGGTCAGAGGGAAGTCCGGGCCGAGGTCCGCGTAGCCGCCGTCCCCGACGAGGATGACGTTGACATCCGCCTTCCCACGGGCCATCGAGTCGGCCAGCGACAGGGCTTTACCCAGATCGGCCGGACCGCTGACGGCGGCCACGCCCCCGATCGCCGCGCCGAGCGCCCGGCGGTCGCGGCTGCCGGCGATGAGCACTCGCGGGAGCGGCCCCATCCCGATGATGGACATCGTGTCCCTGGGCCCCATCCGGGCGATGAGTTGCTCGACGGCCCCTTGTGCTCGGGCCAACCGGCTGGGGGTCAGGTCGTCAGCCTCCATGCTGGCCGAAAGATCAACGATGACGATGGTGTCGCCGGCTCCGGCCCGGGCGGTCAGGATGTACGGCCGGGCCAGGGCCAGGGTCAGCAAGACGACGATGAGGATCTGAAGGAACAGGGGAAGACTCCGGCGTAGGCGCTGCCATGGGGCGTTGGCCTGGAAGTCCCGGACGAGCTGCCGCCAGAGGAGGGTGCTGGAGAGGCGGACCTCCTTCCGACGGAGCTTCAGCACATATAGCAGGATTATCGGCAGGACCGCCGCCGCGAAGCCCAGGGCGGCCGGTGAGAAGAACCGCACCCCCACACCTCCCCTCGATCGTGACTAGCGGACGATGCCCGCCCGGCGCAACGACCGGGCGACGACCTCGTCCGCCTTATCTGACGAAAGCACCTGGAGGAACGCCGACTCCCGGCGCCGGCAGAAGTCCTCGATCTCGCCGGTGTATGCCGCGAGCCGCTCCCGGTACGCCCGAAGGAGTCCGGGGGTCACCGAGACGTCCTGGGCCAGACCCGACTCCACATCGACCAGGCGCAGGTCCCCGGCCATCTCCGGGGCGACCTCGTCGGCCGACAGGACCTGGATGGCGATGACCTCCTGGCCCATGGCCCGGAGATGGCTCAGGCCCTCGCGGTAGCCGCCGGGGGCCAGGAAATCGCTGATGACGAAGACGATGCCGGGGCCCCGCCGATAGCGGCCGAAGTCCCGCAGGGAGCGGTTGAGGTCGGTCTCGTCGGCCACCGGCAACCCTTCGAGGAACTCGAAGATCCGCCAGATCTCCCCGCGCCTGCGGACCGGCGGGTAGTAGCGCTCCAGCCCGGCCCCAAGCGAGCCCAGCCCGACGTTGTCGAAGCTGGTCAGGCCCAGATAGGCCAGGGCTCCGGCGAGCTGGCGGGCGAGGCGGGCCTTGGACGGCGTGCCCCACTCCATCGACCGGCTGGTGTCGACGAAGGCGTGGACCGTGGTGTCCTGTTCTTCCATGAAGAGCTTCAGGTAGAGCCGCTCGAAGCGGGCGTAGGCGTTCCAGTCGATCTGACGGAAGTCGTCCCCGCTCGTGTAGTTGCGGTAGTCGGCGAACTCGACGGAGCTGCCCCGGCGGGGCGAGCGGCGTTTGCCCGCGCTGCGTCCGGCCAGGCTCTTGCGGGCCACGATGGACAAACGCTCGATCTTCTTCAGCAGTTCAGCGTCGAAGAGCCCGTCCGTCTCGGACAGGACCGCCACCCCCTCTCTCCCGAAGTCGCACCCCGAACGATTCATCCAGGCCGGTCCGTCAACGCGGCCCGGCCGGCACGGACTCCAGGATGTCGGCGATGACCTGGTCTGTCGACAGCCCCTCCGCCTCACCTTCGAAGTTCAGGAAGAACCGATGGCGAAGGGCCGGGTAGGCCGCCTCGCGCAGGTCTTCAAAAGCCACGTTGAAACGGCCTTCGAGCAACGCCCGGATCTTGCCCGCCAGGACCAGGGTCTGCAGCCCGCGCGGGCTGGCCCCGTATCGGACGAACTGGACGGCCTTCTTTGACGGGCTACCCTGCGGGTGGGTGGCCATCAGCAGGCGGACCGCGTAGTCGGTGACCGGTTCGGCGATGGGCACGTCCCGGGCGAGCCGCCCGAGGGCCAGGATGTCCTCGCCCGTGGCCGCCCGCTTGACCGTCGCCTCATGGCCGGCGGTCGTCCGGCGGACGATCTCGCCCAGCTCTTCGGCTGACGGGAAGCGCACCAGGACCTTGAAGAAGAACCGGTCGAGCTGGGCCTCGGGCAACGGGTAGGTGCCCTCCATCTCGATCGGGTTCTGGGTGGCCAGGACGAAGAACGGCTTGGGCAGGGCGCGGGTCGCCGTGCCCACGGTGACCTGCTTCTCCTGCATCGCTTCCAGCATCGCGCTCTGCGTCTTGGGCGTGGCCCGGTTGATCTCGTCGGCCAGGACCAGGTTGGCGAAGATCGGCCCCGGCTGAAATTCGAAGCGACGGGAGCCGGAGGCGTCCTCGGCGATGACGTTGGTGCCGACGATGTCCGCCGGCATCAGGTCGGGGGTGAACTGGATGCGCGAGAATTTGAGGTCCAGTACTTGTCCGAATGTCCGGACCATTACCGTTTTGCCGAGTCCCGGCACGCCCTCCAAGAGCGCGTGGCCTCCGGCCAGGATGGCCATGAGCACCTGGCGGACCACGTCTCGCTGGCCGACCATGACCCGGCCGACCTCCTCTTCGACCTCCCGGACAACCGTCGCCAAACGGTCAGCCATCTTGGCCGCGGCCTCCGAATCCATCGGATCCACCCTTTCCGTTTCGCCCCTCATTGGCCCGCGCCAGGGTCGAGGGAGCTGAAGTACTGCTTGATCAGGTCGCGCAGGCTCGCCGGCACATAGGCGCTGTCGATGGCCGTCATGGCCTCCTGGTTGTAGGCCGCGTAGATCTCGTCATAAGGCCTCAGGCTGCCCGGTCCGGCCGCGTGCTGCTCGGAATCCACCGTCTCGCTGGCACCCTCGCCGGTCTTGCCGCCCACGACCGAGGTCTGGCCGGTCCCACCCAGGCGGGTCGGATCGTACAGACTCTCATACGTCCCGGTCTTGTTCCCCGAGGGGCCGCCGGGGTTGGTCGAACCAGGCTGGTTGGGCGCCTGGTTGCCCTGGCCGGCATCGGTATTGGTCGAACCGCTGCCCGCGCCGGAGCTTCCCGCACCGGACCCGCTTTGACCCGACTGGCCTGAGTCACCCTGACCCGATTGCCCGGACCCGCTCTGGCCCGATTGCCCGGACCCGCTCTGGCCCGATTGCCCGGACCCGCTCTGGCCCGATTGCCCGGACCCGCTCTGGCCAGACTGACCGGACCCGCTCTGCCCAGACTGACCGGAGTTGCCCTGGGCGACTGAAGAAGCGCTCTGGCCAGCGGTGACCACGGCCGCTTGGGAAGCCTGCAAAGCCGATTGGGCGCCGGCGACGGCCTTCCCCGCAGCCGCCGAGTTCATGGCCGCTTGGACCGCCGAGTTCAGCGCTTGCAGGGACGAGCCCGCGGCGCCCGACCCGTCGTTGGCGGCCAGGTCCTTCGCCGCCTGTCCGGCTGCCTCGGCCACCTGTCCCTGCCCCGACCCGGACTTGGCCGCCCGGTCGAGGGCCTCCGCCAGGTCACGGCGGTCGCCCTGACTCATTCCCGCCACGGCCTTGGCCAGCTTGCTAAGTTCCTCCTTGGCCCCCGCGCGGTCACCGGCGGCGATCTTCTCTCCCGCGGCCTTCCCGGCCTGGCTGCCCTTCATCTGCGAAGCCAGGTCGGCCAACGCCCGACCGTCACCGGCCGTATCGGCCCGCTCGGCGGCCGCCGCCTGCTCGGTCAGCTTCTCCTGGGCTTTGCTGAGCGCCTTGAGGGCTTCCTCAGCTGTGCCCGCCTTCTTCAGTTCCTTCAGGAGTTCCTCGAGGGTCTTCTGCAGCTCGGCAGCGGCCTTCGGGGGCAGGTCGGCGCTCTTGCTCTGGACGTCTTTCCTGACCTTCTCGACCGCCTTGGCCTGATCGGCGATGGCCTTGCGGACGGCCTCCCGCTGCTCGGCCACGGCGGCCATGGGGTTCGGCCAGACCGCCAGGATCAGAAAGGCCACCAGACCGGCGGCCAACGGGCGCCAGACGCGGGTCGGCCATCTCAGGGGGATACTCCTGGCCGGATCGAAGTCTTTCAGGCGCCGGAGGGCGTCTCTCCGCTCAGCGTCGATGAACGCCCGCGCCGTCTCGTTGGCCTGCGCCGTCCGGCCCACATCGCCCGACCAGAGGGCGGTCACCGTCCGTTCAGCCAACCCGGTCGCGTCGATGGCCCCCGCGACCCGCGCCCAACCAGGCCGCCGTCCCAGAGCCGCGGCGGCGGCCCCGGCCAAAATGGCTACGGCCGTCAGGCCGCACCAGAGCCAGAGGTCCATCACCGGTCGGAAGCGCGCCAAGAACAGGACGCCCGCCGGCGCGAACACGGCGACGACCGCCCCGACCGCGACCCGGTCGATGAGGCCCTGGCGGATGAGTTGGTTCCTGGCCGGTAGCATGGCCAGCCGCAGCTCATCGTCGGGGCGCGGGGCCGCTCGGCCCGCGTCGTTCCGGGAGGGAACCCTCGGACGCCACGGCCTCGCCTTTTCGGCCATCATCTTGAGTTTCAGAAGGCCCATGCCGCCAGCCTCCTCTAAGTTCCGTGTCCGCCGGCCGGCTCGCCGCCGGCCTGAGCGGCGCTCGACCGTCCGCGTCGCTTGAACCACTGCCGCCAGGTGAGCAGTCGCTTCAGGCTCATGGTCCGGACGGGTTTGACCAGGTGGATCGAGGCCAGGACCATCAGGATCACGAGGACGCCGCTGGCGATGACATACAGGACCCACGCGGAGACCGCGGACTGCGGCGCTCCGTAGCCGCCCCCGAGGATGGATATCGGGAAGAAGGGGATGTAGAACGAGTTCGACTGAGGCATCACCGACAGCAGAGCGACGAGCGGGTTGAGGCCCACGATGGCCGGTAACTGCGGCCCGCCGTACGGCCCGGGCCGTGGCTTGGCCACCGAGACGGCCATCTGCAGGCCGGCCACCATCAGGGTGCCGAAGACCAGACTGAAGATGATGGCGTAGGTGACAAGGGTCGAGATCTGGGTCCGCCGGAAGAGGGCCGAACTGAACAGACCGATGGCCGCGTAAGTCAGCGCCGTGACGACGTAGATGAGCAGAGTCATCAGCAGTTCGCGGGGCGACACGCCCCCGAACAGGAAGACCAGGCTGTACACGGGCACCGCGGCGACGATGAGGAGCAGGACGTAGCTCACCGCCGACAGGAGTTTGCCGAGCACGATGGACGAGGCCGAGAGGCGGGTGCAGAGGAGTAGGTCGAGGGTCTGCCGCTCGCGCTCGCCGCTGATGAGGCCGGAGGTCAACGACGGCGTGACGAAGGCCACCAGGATGAGCTGGAAGACCCCGAGGACGTAGAAGATCTGTAGGCCCACCTGAGGGTTCAGGTACCCGCCGTAAAGCAGGCTGGAGCTGAAGATGCGGAAGTAGGCGAAGCCGATCAATCCCAGCAGCAGGACGTAAGCCCCAAGGGTCACCGGGGCCCGCCATGTCCGCATGCGCGAGCGGAATTCCTTGGCCAGGATGGGGTTGATGATCATCCTTGGTCCCCCCTTGTGACCTGAAGGAAGACGTCCTCCAGGCGGTGATTGCCCTCGGCCAGGGTGACCACCCTGACCCCGGCCCGCACCAGGTGGGCCAGGAAGGCGGCGGCCTCCTCGTCGTCTCCGCCGAAGACGACCTTCAGCTCGCCGGCGGATGCGGTCACCGACCTGACGCCCGGGGCCTGAGCGGCGATGGTCGCCGCGCGCTCCGGGTCGTCCAGGACCTTGACCGTGAAGACCCGGCCTCCCTGAGTCCGCCCCATGACCTCGTCGACCGGCCCGCTGACGGCGATCCGCCCGGCATCGATGATGGCCAGGTGGGTGCACATCTCGGCCAGTTCGGCCAGGATGTGGGAGCTGATGAGGATGGTCTTGCCCATCGCCCGCAGCTCCTTGACCAGTTCCCGCAGCTCCACCCGGGCCCGGGGGTCCAGCCCCGAGGCCGGTTCGTCGAGGAGGAGCACGGCCGGGTCGTGGATGAGGGCCTGGGCCAAGCAGAGACGCTGCTTCATGCCGCGCGACAGGGTATCGACGTACTCGCCCTTCTTCCCGCCCAGGTCGACCAGCTCCAGGAGGTCGTCGGCCGTCTTCCGGCGACGCGCCGGCGGCAGACCGTGGCTGGCCCCGTAGAAGTCAAGGTATTCCTCGACCCGCAGGTCGTCGTAGACCCCGAAGAAGTCGGGCATGTAGCCGATGAGCTGCCGGACCTTGGCCGGGTTGCGGTTGACCGAGGCACCGCCGACGTAGGCCTCGCCCCCGGTCGGGCCGAGGAGCGTGGCCAGGATCTTGATGGTCGTCGTCTTGCCAGCCCCGTTCGGGCCGACGAAGCCGAAGACGCTTCCTTCCGGGACGTTCAGATCGACCCCATCGAGGGCGCGGGTCCGTCGATACTGTTTGGTCAGGCGTTCGGTGCGGATCATCTATTTCACGCTCCCGCCGACCGAGATCATCGGGTCACCGATGTTGATCCAGGCCCCGCCGGGGTTGGTGACCCTCAGCCGGACGGAGCCGCCGGACGAGACGAAGGCCGCGTTGTCTCCCAGGTCGATGGTCCCGGCGTCGACCGGCGATTCCACCCACTTCTCCTTGGCCCAGTCGTAGACCTCGGCCTTCCAGTTGACCGCCGGACCGCCCTGGATGTTGGGCATGAAGATGAACAGCTTCGATAGGCGTCGCGGGGCCGCCGGCAGCCTGAACTCGAAGGTCATCGTGCCGTCGGAGAAGGCGTAGCCATCCGGGTTTCGACTGACCGTGTTGCTCTTGGAGTCAATCATCGTCGCCTGCACGAGGCCGTAGGGGATCGAGACGTCCTTTCCACTGACCACGGTGACCTCCGCCGGGGCCCCGACCATGGCCAGGTAGTAGTCCTGGCCGTGCTTGCCGCCCACGACGGCCTGGTCTATCGGCTGGTCGACCCAGCCGGCCACGACGACCTTGTCGCCGTCCCAGCGCCCGTCGCGCTCCCATCCGAAGGCGCCTTCGAGGATCGACCGGCGACGGTTGATCTCGCGGTCGTCCTTCCCCTGGCCGGTGCCGACGTAGTGGGACATGATCTGATTGAGCAAGGCGTTGCCGCCATAGTAGCCCTTGTTGTTGACCGACAGCGTGAGGTCGACCTTGACCGTCTGGCCGGGCGGGATGTCCCCGAGGCCCTGATAGCCGAAGCTGCTCAGGGCGAAGGCGTCCTTCAGGACCAGATTGGTGTGGTTGGTCACCGTCCCGACGATGTGATCGTCCTCGGTATGTAGATTCGAGTCGATCGTCCCGGGAGCGGTCACCCCACGGTCGACCATGAAGCTCTGCATGGACCACATCCGCATGTCGACGAAGTCGATGGTCGTCGACTGGCTGCCCGTTTTAATCCGGCAGGCCAGGGGGCCCTTGGGGCCGGACCCGCCGGTGCCGCCCGGGACCGGGGCAGGCATGCCCCCGTCATCGGCGGCCAGCGGGCTGATCAGGGCGGAGCCTTCCAATGTGACTCGATATGAACGACGGCTCGGCGCGAAGACGCCCACGTAAGTCTGCGCTCTCGCGACGCCGGACGTCGGATCCAACCGGACGATGGCCATCGAGTTGGTGATGACGTCCCGACCCTTGCCTTTGAAGGCGAAGACATAGGCGCTGCCGGCAAAGAGGAGGACCAGGAGAGGCACCGTCAACCAGGCCAACTCCCGGCGGTCCAACCGTCGGAGAACGAGGTAGTTCAATGGCCCGATGAGCAGGACGTACCCGAGGAGGAGGGCGCCCAGGACCTTGAGTGACGGAAGATCCAGCATGGGCAGGTTACGCAAACCATAGGCCAGGCTCGAGGACACCCGGAGGCCGCCCGTCATGGGCGGTCCGCCTTTCATCACGACGGCGTTCGTCGTCAGGGCCTGGATAGGCAGGTTCTGGCTGGCCAGTTTGGCCCACAGGGCGATGTTGCCGGCCCAATCGGCCATCGGGGCCAGGGTCAGGTCGGCGGCGAAGAAGAGCACATGCCCGGAACCGAGGCCCTTCTCGACCAGGAGCGGTTGCCCGTCCTGGGCCGCCTGGACGGTTGCCCCGAACTTCGCCTTCACCCGCGAGATGGTCGCCGTGCCGGACGGACCATCCTTGCCGGCGAAGGCCCCCAGGGCCGCAAGGCTGGACGTGGCGGTCCCGTCGACCTCGACCGGCAGCAGCGAGGCCGGCACTCCCGCCAGGGTCTTCCTGGAGTTCGGGCCGCCGGCGAAGACGAGGATGCCGCCAGAACTGGCCCAGCCCTCGATGGCCCGCCATTGGGCCTCGGTGATCTCGGCCGAATTGACATTGTCCAGGATGAGAAGATCGAAGTTATCGAGAACGGCCACGTGCTCCGGAAGCTGCCGGGGCTGGAAATGAACCGGGGTCAGCCGGCGCTTCTGGGTGTCCAGGACGACCGCGCCCAATTGGACAAGCGCGGCGGGGTCGTCGGAAAGGACGCCGGCGGTGACGTCGGTGGCCCCAATCACGTCAAGCTGGCCACGCCCGCCGGCCAACTCCTCCTGACCGCGGACCAGCCGGACCTCCACCGAGTGGAGAAGGTCGGTGAACGGCACATATATGAGGAAGGACTTCTTCGAACCGCTGGGGACCACGGCGTCGACGGCGTATTCAGTGCGGTAGCCGTTGTTCTCGTTGCGGTCATAGACCAGTTCGCCGGCCACGTCCGGGCCCGCGTTCTCGACGACCACCTCGACCGGGATCCAGTGCGACAGCTTGGCCTGGCCGCCGAAGCCGGGCACCACCGTCAGCTTGATGGCCTGGGCGCCGCCGGGGGCGGGCGACCCGCTCTGAGCGGTGACCAAGACCGGCGCACCGACCGTCACGATGACGGCCAGGACCAGCCAGACGAGAAGATGGGCGAAAGCCCGAGAGCGGTGAAAAGACAAATAAGATCCCTCCGTAGGGCTTGGGGTCAATAGCTAAGACGCCAGACCCGTGAAAAAGGTTCCCTCTCGGCCCCGGCGGCACCTCCTGGCAAACGAAAAACCCCTGCGTAAAGCAGGGGTTTTGGCGCTCTGAGCTAGCGTGAAGGCCGGCCCTTATTTGCCGTGGAGCTTGATCTTCTTCTGCATCAGTTCGTCCTTGCTCTCGGCGTGCTCCGGGTCCTTGACGCAGGAGTCGACCGGGCACACCAGGGCGCATTGCTGCTCGTCGAAGAAGCCCACGCATTCCGTGCAACGCTCGGGATCGATAACGTAGTTCTCGTCCCCCGGGCTGATGGCGTTGTTCGGACATTCAGGTTCGCAGGCCCCGCAGGCAATGCAATCGGTGGTGATCTTGAAGGCCAAGACTTTCTCCTCCCTTCTATAGGTCAAGCGGATGACTAGCTATATCTTTTTCTGTTTGAAAGGGATAATTCCTTTTGACCGTGGGATAAAATTCACGAACTGTTCCTGGTCGGCCCGGACCAACAATCCATGTCTTGCGGCCATCGTCCGGCAGGGGACTCGGTTTCGACGCGGAATTACACCAATCGGCAGGCGCAGCCCCTCCGCAGACGCGCGCCCTGCCCGGGAGTGGTCGATTTGGTTTACTTCGGAGGCTTGATTGGGCTGATGACCGGTCTGGCGGTCGGCTTCGTCCTTGGACGGCGAAACAGCCGCAACGGCGCCGGAGTCGGCGGCCGCGAGGCTTCCGCGCCGCCGGCGGCGGGCTTGCCCGTTGGCCAGGCCTCGGGGCCTGCGGCCACGACGGCCGCCGCCCGGCAAGAGGCGGACGCCGTCCTGGACCAAGTGGACCAAGCCGCCGATCGCCTGACCGAAGGGTTGGCGGAACTGCGTGGCCAGTTGACCCAGGTCAGCCAGGACGCCGGAAAGCTTCGTGAGCAGGTGGCGACCGTCGTCAGGCTGGTCGGCGAGGTCAACTCGGCGCTCCAGCAGGTGGGTGCGGGGGCCCAGGAACAGATGGCTCAGTATGAGGCGACATCGGCGCTGGCCAATCAGATGTCCGAGCGGATGAGCCAGGTCGAGTCCACCGCCAGAGGGCTCGGCGAGGCCGCGGCGGAGACACTGTCCGCGGCCGGCCAGGGCGGGGCCGCCATCAAGGCCACCGGCCAAGGGATGGGGCACCTGAAGACCACCGTCTACTCAGGGGCCGAGAGGCTCGGGCAGTTGGCCAAGGATTCGCGGCGGATCGGCGAGATCATCGAAGTCATCGGGGACATCGCCGGGCAGACCAATCTCCTTGCCCTCAACGCCGCCATCGAGGCAGCCAGAGCCGGCGAACACGGCCGTGGCTTCGCCGTCGTCGCTGACGAAGTGCGCAAGCTGGCCGACCGCTCTGCCCAGGCGGCGAAGGAGATCGCCGAGTTGATCACGGCGATGGTCACAGGCACGCGGGAGGCGGCCGAGTCGATGGACCACGTGACCGCCGAGGTTGATGACCAGCTCGCGCTGATGGACGGAGCCAGCGGCGCTCTGGTCACGATTCAGTCCACCGCCGGCCGGACCAGCGGCCGAGCGTCGAGCATCGTCGAAGATGTCGCTTTGAACTCGCGGGACATCGACGGGCTGCGGCGGGCCATCGAGGATCTGACCGCGATAACTTCGAGCAATGCCGCCAAGGCTGAGGAGCTGGCCCGGGCCAACTGGTTCTCAACCGCCTGCCGGACCCTCGAGTCGGCGGCCGACGCGACCACAGACCAGGTGAACGAGGTCGTGAAGCTCACCGACACCCTGTCACGAGTGGCCGGAGAGCTCCGGAAGCTGGCCGGACAGTCATGACCCGGGTCCGTCTGGTCATCGCCGGCTTTGACGTGGTCGACTGTAGGCGCAGGCTCAACACGACAAGCCCGCCGAGCGCGGGTTGCTGATGACAGGGAAAGACCCCTTGCCTTTGCGGCAAGGGGTCTTTAATGATTCCCCGGCAGCGACCTA
The DNA here is from genome assembly GCA_021787335.1 of Bacillota bacterium. GTDB lineage: Bacteria > Bacillota > Sulfobacillia > JAJYWN01 > JAJZPE01 > JAJZPE01. Next base: position 52,143 of record JAJYMC010000013.1, read on the forward strand.
CTCTCCCAGGCAGTTACCCACCAAGTACCATCGGCGCGAGAGGGCTTAACTTCCGTGTTCGGGATGGGAACGGGTGTTTCCCCTCCGCCATAGCCAC
>JAJYMC010000064.1 GCA_021787335.1 Bacillota bacterium
ATCCGGCGGATCCACACCGGCGAGTCGATCAGCGTGCTGTTCGAGTAAGGCCTGACCGTAGCGCAGCAAGGAAGCCGGCCCAGGGCCGGCTTTTTGTGTCATAACCGCCGGGTGCGTTCGACGGTTCCTATCCCTTGTCCCGGTCGTTCGAGCGCTTGGAAGTGACCCCATAGGCTTCCCTTCGAGGCTCATGCACGCTAGTCTGCCGCACCTCCGCCGGCCGTTCCCGGTAGACCACCCCGGCCGCCCGCCGGCCGGCCACAAACGACAGAACAGACGAGACGTATTGGTTCAGGCTGACGCCGTCGGCATCGGCCAGCGGAACCGGGCCCGCACAGTCGCCGTCATAAGGATGGAGACGTTTCCCATTGTTGGGAGGGGACGAAGTGCCCGAGAAACTCGACCGCGGTATCCCAGTGACCAGAGGACTACGCCGAAAGCTGGCTATAACGGCGGCCCTACTGGTGTCGGCTTGTCTGGCCCTTGGCCTGGTTGGCTGCGCGGCCTCGGGTGGCCGCGAAGAGCCTGCTGAAGAGACCCTGAGCGCGGACGACATCGAGGGGATCCAGATCAGGATGCTCTTCCGGGGAGAGCCCGTCGGGGTGACGGTCGAGATCCCCAGCTCCAACAAGCAAGGGACGGCGGCGCTGGTCGACCTCCTGAACGCCGCGTCCTCCACGGGCAGCAAGAGCGTCACGGACCTCCCGCCATATGACCGCCTGATCGAGGTGAAGCTCCGGCCGGTGAAGACAGTATACCTTTACGAAAAGGACGGGGCGTATTTCGCCGAAACGCCCTATGTGAGCATCAAGAAGCTGACCGAGCAAGCCTACAACCAGGTACGGGGCTATTTCGGGCCCATCCGACCTTTTCCGGAGGACACGGATAAGGCGGAGTTCCTCGGGGCCATCCGGGACATGATCGCCCGCTACCGTTCCGGGAATCCGCCCGCGAACCCCATGGAACACATGTACGACGCCGCTCCCAGCGGTATCGAGCTCCCGAACGTGGACTCGGCCGACGATTTCGAGCTGACCGACGGCGATGGGACGGAGTGCCTGTACCTGGCTGTCGTTCGCTTCGGCCCGGCGAACGACTATCGGATGAAGATGCTGCTCAACAAGGCGTCATCGTCCGGCGAGACCGCGGCTTCGTGGGTTGTCTCGGGGGTCCACTTCCAAGGGCCGGACAGCAAAGCGGCCTACCTGTTTGACCTGGCCATCGCCAACCGCTTCGACTATGTCCCGAGGTTTGAGGAGGGCAAGGCACCCGCCGAGGGCCCGGAGTACCTGTACTACGCCCTCGTCCTGGACCCGGAACGGTTTAAGGCGGACGGCTTTCTGGCCAAGGAATACGTGGAAGATATCATTGCCTCACATTTCGAGGTGGACAAGGTCGTCCACGGACCCTCACGGGACTGGAACTTCGACGGCAAGGTCTATACGGTCGCGCGTCCTGGCAGCTACGCGACCGAGCCCGTGTACGGGCTGAAGGACTACAACACCTATGACCAGGACGGCCGGGCGATCTATGATGTAGTGCTCGAGTATTACTCCTTCGACGAGTTCGCGTACGCTTCGGTCTTCGAGTACCGATTGCCCGGACCGGGCGATAGTGCGAGCCCGTCAGATCCCATGAAATACGTGCTCAGCAAGAAGGGCGACCGGATCAAGAGCGGAGAACTGACGGTCGCGGGGGCGATCCAGGAGATGATCGCCGAGGGCGATACCAAGGGCTTCAGGGCGTTGACGACTGAGCGCTTCAAGTTCTACTTCGACGAGCACACGGGGAAGGTCGTCTTTCTAGAGCACAGCACCCAGTATCGCTGATGCCCTCATCGATTAGCCATTCACGAAAGCTTGCCAAGACCCGGCGGCAGGAATACCGCCTTGTCCCGCGAATAAACATTTGGTATACCAGGCGAGGTCCTTGCCCGGTTATCATTTTGTCCGGGCGAAACCACGTGGTTTTCGCCTGCGTATCCATGCCTGCCCCGCCCGGAACGATAGGAATCCGCAGCACAAGTCACCAGACCGGGAGGTTCGGCTATGAAGGACTCTTCAGCCAAGAAAGGCCAGGCCCCGTCGGCGAACTGCTCGCCGGCCGAGCGGGCCGCCCAGAGCGCCGCGCCCAACTGCGCCCCAGGCGCCTCCGCCGCGTCCGCCATCGCGGACGCCCCGGCCGCGCCCGAGCCCGGCGCGGCCTACGACCCGTCGGTCATCCAGGTGGCCGAGAAGCCGGAAGCGGGCCGCGAGCGCAAGAAGGTCTTCCAGACCATCTCCAGCAAGCCGATCAAGGCCCTCTACACGCCGGCCGACGTCGCCGACCTCGATTACGACGAGGACCTCGGCACGCCGGGCGAGTTCCCCTTCACCCGCGGCATCCATGAGTCCATGTACCGCGGTCGGCTCTGGACGATGCGCCAGTTCTCCGGCTTCGGTTCGGCCGAAGACACCAACGCCCGTTTCAAGTACCTCCTCGCCAACGGCCAGACCGGCCTGTCGACGGCCTTCCACATGCCGACGATCATGGGCTACGACTCGGACCACCCGCGGTCCGACGGCGAGGTCGGCAAATTGGGCGTGGCCATCGACTCCCTGGCCGACATGGAGATACTGTTCAGCGGCATCCCCCTCGACAAGGTCTCGACCTCGATGACCACCAACGCCCCGGCCTCCATCCTCCTGGCCATGTACATCGCCGTGGCCGAGAAGCAGGGCGTCCGCGCCGACCAGGTCTCGGGGACCATCCAGAACGACATCCTCAAAGAATACATCGCCCAGAAGTCCTACATCTTCCCGCCGCGGCCGTCGATGCGGCTCATCACCGACATCTTCGCCTACGCCGCCAAGCATGTGCCGCGATGGAACACCATCAGCATCAGCGGCTACCACATCCGCGAGGCGGGTTCCACGGCCGTCCAGGAGCTGGCCTTCACTCTGGCCGACGGGATGGAGTACGTCCGCGCCGGCGTCGAGGCCGGCCTCGACGTCGATGAGTTCGCCCCGCGCCTCTCCTTCTTCTTCAACGCCCACAACGACCTCTTCGAGGAGATCGCCAAGTACCGCGCCGCCCGCCGGATCTGGGCCCGGGTCATGCGCGACCGGTTCAAGGCCAAGAGCCCGCGGTCGTGGATGCTCCGCTTCCACACCCAGACGGCCGGCTGCTCGCTCACCGCGCAGCAACCCGAGAACAACATCGTCCGTACGGCCATGCAGGGCCTGGCGGCGGTCCTCGGCGGCACCCAGTCCCTGCACACCAACTCGATGGACGAGGCCCTCGCCCTGCCCAGCGCCAAGGCCGTGACCATCGCCCTCCGCAGCCAGCAGATCCTGGCCGAGGAGAGCGGGGTCGCCAACACCATCGACCCGCTGGCCGGTTCCTACTTCGTCGAGGCCCTCACCGACGAGATGGAGAAGGGCGCCGAGGAATACTTCGCCAAGATCGAGGCCCTCGGCGGGGTCATCCCGGCCATCGAGAAGGGCTTCTTCCAGCGCGAGATCGCCGACGCGGCCTACCGCTTCCAGCGGCAGGTGCAGGCCGGCGAGCAGACCATCGTCGGGGTCAACAAGTACGTCTCCGGCGAGCCGCTCTCGATCCCCATCCTGAAGATCGACCCTGAGGTCCAGCGGCGGCAGATCGAGCGGACGCGGCGCGTCCGGGCCACCCGCGACCAGAAGGAGTGGGCCGACTCGCTGGCCGCCCTCAAGCGGGCCTGCCAGGGGACGGACAACGTCATGCCGCACATCCTCCGGGCCGTCAAGGCCTACGCCACCCTCGGCGAGCTGTGCGACGTCATGCGCGAGGTCTTCGGGGTCTATCGTGAGCCGGCCATCTACTGATTCGCAGCAGACCGGACCGGCCCCGATCACCGCGGCTCTTATCTTCGTAGCCCTGTTCGTGAGAATCGCCCTTCGGCAATGGTTGCAGGCCAGGGGAAGCCAGGCTGGCTTTCCGGTCTGGGTGCTCTCGGCGTATGTTCTCCTGCCGGCTATGGCCTGGGTCGAGCGCAAGCGCCTGGCGGCTTTCTACCTGACCACCGCAAACCTGCGACAAGCTCTCAAGGAAGGGCTGTTGCTGGCGGCCCTGGCCATCCCAGAGGCGGTCGGCGCCGCCCGGTTCCTGGTCGGCGGGATAGCCTGGGCCCCGCCTGGCATGGCCTTCATGGCCTTGGCCAACGGGTTCTTCGCCGCATCGCTCATCGAGGAGCCGCTCTTCCGCGGCTTTCTGCTCGGGTTCCTGCGTCGTTGGGGCCTCGGTGAAGCGGCGGCCGTCATCATCCAGGCCGTCATCTTCCTGAGCGGGCACCTTCGCTATGCGGCGCGGGGGCAGTGGTGGATGTTCGCCTGGGTCCTGGCGTGGGGGCTTATCCTCGGATGGCAGGCCAGCCGTCACCGGACGATCGCCGGGACGGTCGTCACGCACGCCCTGGTCAACACGATCGTCTTCATGTTCATCGGCGGGGCGGTGACTTCGCTCTAGGCCCAGTTTCCTACGGGGGGATCGATCCATGGAGGAACGCAAGATCAGAGTCCTGGTCGGCAAGCCGGGCCTGGACGGCCACGACCGTGGGGCCAAGGTCGTTGCCCGCGCCTTTCGGGACGCCGGGATGGAGGTCATCTACACCGGCCTGCACCAGACGCCGGAGCAGATCGTCGAGGCGGCGCTCCAGGAGGACGTCGACGTGGTCGCTCTGTCCATCCTCTCGGGCGCCCACAACACCCTCGTCCCCAAGGTGGTCGACCAGCTCAAGGAGAAGGGGATGGGGGACGTCCTCGTCCTCGTCGGGGGCATCATCCCCGAGGACGACGTGCCCTTCCTGAAATCGGCCGGCGTGGCCGGCTGCTTCGGCCCCGGCACCAGCACTGACGACATCGTCGCCTTCACCCGCGCCAACGTCCGCCGGGCCTGAGGGCCGGGCGACGGGCCACATCGCTACCAGATGAACCAATAAGGAGGAGCCGGCGATGGACTTCCGACTCACCGAAGAACAGCAAATGATCCGCCGCACCGCCCGTGAGTTCGCCGAACGCGAGCTGGCCCCGGTGGCCATCGAGCTCGACAAGACCGGCGAGTTCCCCTGGGACAACTGGCACAAGATGGCCAAGCAAGGCTTCGTCGGGATGACCCTTTCGCCGGAGTATGGCGGGGGCGGGGCCGGCCTGCTTGAATTCACCCTGGTCCTCGAGGAGCTGTCGCGGGTCTGCGCCTCGACCGCCGTCATCCTTGAGGTCCATAACTCGCTGCACGCCGAGACCATCGAGCATTTCGGGACCCCGGAGCAGAAGCAGAAGTGGCTGCCCGACCTGGCCACCGGGAAGAAGCTCGGGGCCTTCGCCCTGACCGAGCCGAACGCCGGCTCGGACTCGGCCGCCCAGCAATCGACGGCCGTCCTCAAGGGTGACCATTACGTCCTCAACGGCCTGAAGTGCTTCATCACCAGCGGCTCCAAGGCCGACCTGTATCTTGTCATGGCGATGACCGACAAGAGCAAGGGCAACAAGGGTATCACCGCCTTCGTCGTCGAGAAGGACCGCAAGGGCGTCTCCTTCGGCCTCCCCGAGGACAAGATGGGCATCCGGGCCTCGATCCAGACCGACCTCATCCTCGAGGACGTCGAGGTCCCGGTGGAGAACCGGCTCGGCGCCGAGGGCGACGGCTTCAAGATCGCCATGACCGCTCTGGACAGCGGGCGCATCGGCATCGGCGCGCAGGCCCTGGGCATCGCCCAGGCGGCCCTGGACGCCTCGGTGGCCTACGCTAAGCAGCGGGTCCAGTTCGGCAAGCCCATCGCTGAGCTCCAGGCCATCCAGTGGAAGCTGGCCGAGATGGCCACCGACATCGACGCCGCGAGGCTGCTGCTCTACCGCGCCGCCTGGCTGCGCGACCAGGGCGGCCGGGTCAGCAAGGAGATCGCCATGGCCAAGCTCTTCTGCGCCCAGGTGGCCATGCGGCATACCGTCGAGGCCGTCCAGATCCACGGCGGCAATGGCTACATGCGCGAGTACAAGGTCGAGCGGTATATGCGTGACGCCAAGATCACCCAGATCTACGAGGGTACCTCTGAGGTCATGAAGCTCATCATCGCCTCGAGCCTGTTGCGGTAGCAGATAACGGAGGTCCGCGCCCGCGCCAGTCACCCGTAACGAAAAGCTCCCGCCCAACGCGGGAGCTTCTTGTTTTCATGGGGTCACGGCAGAGAACGGATGGGCACGCGGAGGCCCTGTTTCACCGGCCGGCGGCCAGCCCCTTCAGATCGAGGACCTCGATCCAGATGGTGCTGTGGACCGACGAGTAGACCGGAATGGCCAACCGGTCGCCGGATGGGGAGGGCAGGATGGGCTGGCCAAGGTAGTCCCCGGCCGTGGCGGTCAGGATGGCTGTCTTGCCGCTGTCCCCGCCCCTGCCGGCCGCGCCCGGTTTGAGCAAAGCAATCTCGGTGTCACCCACGGAGAGGACCGCGTCGCCGACCCATCGGGCGTGGAGGACGTCGGTCGTCAGGAGATGAGTGACCGACAGGCCCGCGTCAAGGTTATTGGCGTCGAGGAGGTCGAGCCCCTTGCCATCGACGGGCAGAACCAGCGCGCGCCCGTCATGCCAGGTCCCGGCGGGCTCGCTCAAGGTGCCGCCGCTGACGGCGTCATTCTGCTTGGTGGTCGGGACGAAGGCGACGATCTTGGCCACCGCGTCGGCCACGCCCCGGACCGGGTACCAGTCGCCCTGGTCGTCCTGGGCGAAACCGGTGAGGAGCAACAGCCGGCCGTCGGGGGACCAGGAGGTCTGGGCGAGGAACCACTTCAGCTTGTCCACGGGGAAGCCGGCCTTGGCCAGGGCGGGGGCCAGGTCGATGGTCAACTTGACCTCCCCGGCCGGGGAGATCAGCCGTAGCTCGGTGGCCACGAAGGGCTCGGGCTGATCCGGGCTCAGCTCCACGTTGTCGCTGGACTGGCCGCTCGTGGGGTCGAAGCCGATGACCCGCAGGCCGTCGGCCGAAAGGCCCACCGGCTCAGCCCTGACCTGGTCGGCGGAATCCCAGACGAAGTCGTAGGCCACCTCGTAATTGTCAGGGCCGGCGACCCGGCTCGTCTTGCCGGTCGGCAGGTCGATCAGGAGCCACTCGCCGTAGCTGCCCTCGGTGTACCCGTGAAGGTAGCGGCGAACGACCAGCTGCTTGCCATCGGGCGACCACGTGGGCGTGCTGAAGTAGTTAAGCTGGTCGAACGAACCGATGGCCTTGAGCACGCCGTCCGCGAGGTTCAGGGACCAGAGCTTGCCGACGGTGGCGGCGTCGGTGGGGTAGAGGGCGCCGACGATGGTCGAGCCGTCCGGGGACCAGGTCAGGAAATCGGCGGCGAGGCTCGGGTTGGTCTGGCCGGCCCCGGCGTAGGACCAGGTCGACACCTTGCCGGTGGCCAGCTCAAGGACGGCCAGGCAGCCGTCCACGCTATAGGCCAGGCGCGCCCCATCGGCCGAGAGGTCGTAGCTCCCTCTGACGTCTTTGACTTCATAGACTTTCCTGGCGGCCAGGTCGGCCATGGCTCGAAGGTCGCCGCCGGCGAGGATGCCAAGGGCCCGCGGGCCGAGCCAGCCATAGGCGGCCTCCTGATAGGGGACCAGGAGCGGGCCGACCTGAAGGCCGAGGGCCGACGCGGTCACGGCGGGGCTGCCCGTCCCGCTGGTGTCGACCGCCCCCGGGGTGATCGGGTTGATTTTCCCAGCCTGTCCTTCGGTCGGGTTCAACTGGACGTCGTCGCCTTGGCCGCCGGTCTTCGGGCTCGCGGTCAGCTTGCAGCCCGAGGCGAGGAGAGTCAGGGCGAGAAGAATGGTTGCGGCCAGAAAGAGCGGCTTCTTTCTCAGCAACGAACGGCCTCCCATGGAAGTGATTGTGCCCCAGGTGATCGTCCCTACGGTCTTTGACGACGGCCCGTCCTTCGCGGTTCCGAAGGCCGGGCCGTTTTCCGTGGTCATCTTCAGGTAACAATTATAGCGTGGGGCCCTTGAGCGCCTCTTGGGGGTGAGCTAATGTCCATCCGTCCCACCCGCTTCAATCGAGGACTGATCATCGCCCTGGCCGTCGTCGTCGCCGCGGGACTGGCCGGCGGCGGCTACTGGCTCGGGTGGCGTCACGTCGCCCGACGGCTGGCCGAGCAAGAGCAGCGACTGGCCAAGAAACTGGGCGGGGACGGGGTCCTGGCCGGCCGCGCGGCCGGCGTCGTTTGCGACGTCAATGGTCCCGGTGACGGCCCGGTCGTGGTCGTCCGCGACCAGGGCAGCGGCACGATCGTCACCGTCGTGACCACCGCCCGGACGGCCGTCGTCAAGGGCGGCGCGGCCGCGGGCGTGGACGCCGTCAAGCCTGGCATGACGGTCGAAGTCGTCGGGGACTTCGCCGACGGCCTCATCACCGCCAGGCAGGTGACCGTGACCGGCGAGATGCCCGCCCCCGGCGCCGCGCCCGGCGGGACGATGGGCTCGGGCCACCCGACCGAGCCGGGCGGCCTGGCGACCGGCGGCATCCCCCCGGGGGCCTCGGGCGTCCCGGCCCCGGCCGGCTTCCCAGGGGCCAAGATCAAGCACGTCATCTACATCATCCAGGAGAACCACAGCTTCGATAGCTACTTCGGGACCTTCCCCGGGGCCAACGGCCTGCCGGCCGACCTGAAGCTGCCGACCACGCCCGGCGCCGTCCCGACCATCGCCCCGTTCCATCAGCCCGGCCTGACCCACGACATGCCTCACACCTGGAACGACGCCTGGAAGGCGTACGACGACGGCAAGATGGACGGCTTCGTCCACGTCGCCGGCTCGCCGGACGCGATGGGCTACTACGACGCCTCGGACCTCCCGAACTACTGGGCCTATGCTAAAGAGTTCGTACTCATGGACGGCTTTTTCTCCTCATTGATGGGCCCGTCCTTGCCGAACCACCTCTACATCGTGGCCGGCCAGTCCGGCGGGGTGACCGCGAACATGCGAGAGGCGCCGGAGGCCGGGTTTGATTTCCCGACCATGGCGTCTCTCTTGGCGAAGTCCAGTGTGACCTGGAAGTTCTATGACGGCAAGCCTGACCCGAAGGTCTTCTCGCTGTGGAACCCGCTGCCCGGCTTCGCCGAGTTCAAGGCCGACCCGTCCCTGGCCGACCACCTCGTCGGCACCGACCAGCTTTTCTACGACCTGCGGCACGGCACGCTGCCCCAGGTGGCCTGGGTCGTGCCGAACGACGCGGAGAGCGAGCATCCGCCGGCGAACCTGCGCCTCGGGATGTGGTACGTGACCAGCCTCGTCAACGCGGCGATGAAGAGCCAGTACTGGGACGAGACGGCCATCGTCCTGGCCTGGGATGACTACGGCGGCTTCTACGACCACGTGCCCCCGCCGCGGATGGACCAGTACGGATACGGCCCCCGCGTTCCGGCGATGGTCATCTCGCCCTACGCCAAGAAGGGCTTCATCGACCATACCCAGTACGACCTGACCTCGGTCCTCAGGTTCATCGAGGACCGCTTCGGCCTGCCGGCCCTGACCGACCGCGACCGCGACGCCAACGACCTCCTGACGGCCTTCGACTTCACGCAGGCCCCGCGGGGCCCGTCGCTCATCCTGCCTCCCGTGGCAAAATGACCGCCCTACCGACCCGAAGTGACCGTGCCCGAACGGGACGTGACCCGCCCGCGCGGAGTGATCTCCGTCACCAGCGCCACGCTGACCAGGATCAGCCCGAAGCCGATCAGCGTGCCCAGGTCGAACCTCTCGTGCAGGAAAAGGGAACCCCAGAGCGTGCCAAAGGCCGGGACCAGGTAGGCGTTCATGGAGGCGAAGATCGGGCCGACCTCGGCGATGAGCCGGAAGAAGAGCAGGTAGGCGACGGCCGTCGTCAACACGAGCCCCAGGACACACCCGATGGCGGTGGCCGACGGAGCTTGGCGGGGGAGGGTGAACGGGACCAACGGAAGCAGGACCAGCGAGGCGAAGAAGAGGCTGCCCATGGCCAGGACCTGGGGATGCTCCTCCGGGACCTTGACCCTCATGTAGACCGGGGCCAGGCCGTAAGAGACGGCGGCCGCCAGGGACAGCCCGGCGGACACGAGCGTCGCCGGGGTCACCGGGACGGGGCCCAGGCCGATGATGGCGACCGCGCCGATGAAACCGACGGCCAACCCGGCTGCCTTGCGGACGGTGAACACCTCGCCCATCATCAACGCGGCGAAGACGGCCGCGAACAGCGGGGTCGTGGCGTTCAGGATGGAGGCCAGCGAGGCCGGCAGGCGCAGCTCGGCGGCGGCGATGAGGACGAAGGGGAGGGCTGAGTTGATGACCCCGACGGCCAGGTGGTGACGCCAATGGGCGCGGAACCTGGTCGTCCCACGAGTCGCCAGGATGTAGCCGAGAAGCAACAGGCCGGCCATGAGTACTCTCAGCTCGATGAGGAGGACCGGCCCGAAGACCGGCACGGCCACGCGGACGAAGATGAAGGAGCCACCCCAGAGGGCCGAGAGGAGGATGAGGGCAACTAGATTCATGCGCCGTGCCTCAGCATCCGGCCCGGAAGCGCCCCGGTGGGCCGGCCGTCCCTCAGCGTGAACCGGCCGTTGACGAGAACGTGGGCGATGCCGGTCGCGAAGCGGTTGGGGTTGGCGTAGGTGGCCGCGTCGGCGATGGTCGCCGGGTCGAAGATGGTGATGTCGGCGGCCAGACCCTCGCCGAGCAGGCCGCGGTCGCGCAGCCCGAGCTTGGCGGCGGGGAAGCCGGTCATCTTGCGCACCGCCTGCTCGAGCGGCAGGAGCTTCTCGTCCCGCACGCACTGGCCGAGGACCCTGGGGAAGGTCCCGTAGGTCCGGGGGTGCTGCCGCCCTTCGGCCCCCAGGGCCAGGCTGACGGTATCGCTGCCGACCATGACGAACTCCTGGGTCAGGAGCAGCCGCATGTCATCGTCGCGGGACATGAAGATGACCATCCCGGTGGCCAGGCTGACGAGGAGGATGTCGAAGACGGTGTCGTAGACGTCCTTGCCCCAGTCGGCGGCGATGTCTTCGACGCCGCGGCCCTCCAGGGACTTGTCCGGGCAGGTGGCGATAAGCACCCCGCTGAACGGGAGGGTGGCAAAGTCGTTGTCCCAGCCGGGCAGGGGCCCCCGCATGTCGACTTTCATCCGGGCCCGGGCGGCCGGGTCGAGGAGGCGGCGGCGCAGGTCCTCCTGCCCGCCTTCATGGGCCCATGGCGGGAGCAGGGAGGACAGGCTGGTGGCCCCGGCGGTGTATGGGTAGTGGTCCGCCGTGACGTCGATCCCCTCGGCCCGGGCGGCCTGGATGGTCTCGATGAGCTTCGGGGCGGTGCCCTGAGCCGGTCCGGCGCATTTCAGATGGGAGATCTGCACGGGGATGTGGGCCTCGCGGCCGATGGTGATGGCTTCGGCCACGGCGCCCATGAGCCCGCGCCCCTCGCTCCGCATGTGGGTGAAGTAGACCCCGCTGTGCTCGGCGGCCACCTTGGCCAGCTCGACGACCTCGGCCGTCTCGGAGTAAGAGCCGGGGGTGTAAATGAGCCCGGTGCTGAGGCCGAAAGCCCCGTCGCGCATGGCTTCGGCCACCTGACGGCGCATCGCGTCGAGCTCCTCGGCGGCCGGGCGCCGGTTCTCGAAGCCCATGGTGTTCATCCGCACGGTCCCGTGGCCGACCAGGCCGGCCAGGTTGAGCGCCGTCCCGCGGGCCTCGATACGGGCCGCCAGGTCGGCGTAGCTGTGCCAATCATAGTCGACGCCCACGTCCGTGGTCCCGATCATCGCCTTGACCGGGTCGACCGACCGCTCGGTGAGCGGGGCCGCCGAGTAGCCGCACTGGCCGAAGACCTCGGTGGTGACCCCCTGGGTCACCTTGCTGTCGGCGGTCGGGTAGGCCAGGATAGAGACGTCCGAATGCGAGTGCATGTCGATGAACCCGGGCGCGACGGTCAACCCGTGGACGTCGAGGACCTCGACGGCGCGGCCGACGAGCGGTCCGGGCCGGCCAGGCGTACTCCGGGCGATGGCCGCGATACGGCCGTCACGCAGTCCGATATCGGCATAAAACCACGGCGAGCCGGTCCCGTCGATGACCCGCCCGCCGGTGATGACCAGGTCGAAGGAAGCCATGCCAGCACCTCGTTCCAAGAAATAAACCTGAAGTTATTCGAGACCCGAGCAAAAACTCCTGCTATACGAGACGAAGAGAGATTCTGTCATCCCTGGAGGAGCCCATCCACGAAAAGGTGAAATCAGCACCCGGCAAAGTCGGTGCGAAAGAAGGGGATGGGCTGTGAAGGCCGTCGTCGTCTATGAATCCCTGTGGGGAAATACCGCCGCCATCGCCCGGGCCATCGCTGAAGGGATCGGGCCGGGCGTGAGGGCGCTCACCACTTCCGAAGCGTCCGGCGCGGCTGTGGCTGACGCCGATCTGATCGTGGCCGGCGCGCCAGTATTCGGGTTCAGCCTGGCGTCCGACAAGATGCTGCAGGGCATCGCCGCGAATCCGGGCAACCCGCCGGCGCCGCCCGATGTGTCGCACCCGTCCTTGCGCTCGTGGCTGGACGCACTGCCACACGGGAGCGGCCGGTCGGCGGCCTTCGAGACGCGCCTGTCGTGGTCGCCCGGCGGCGCCACGCCGGCGATCGTCCGCGCCTTGGAGCGAGCCGGGTTCAGCCCTGTGGCCAAACCGGCCCGCTTCATCGTCAAGGGGAAGTTTGGACCGCTCCGCGACGGCGAGCTGGAGCGGGCACGGCAGTGGGGAGCCGAACTCGCGAAGGCCATGGAGTGACCCATGCGCTGGAGTACCGAAAATGAAGAACGCCGCCCCTCCAAGGGGGCGGCGTCGCTGTCTATCGAGGTAGCTGCGGGGATAGCCCCCGCGACGTCTTCACGGCCCGAGCTGCAAGAACCCCGGCGAAAGCAGCGGCGTCAACTCCGGCAGGTCAAGGTATGGGCGCGACCACTGGTTCTGGGTTGTACCGTAGTCGACGATGAGGGGTGCGCTGGACTGCCGGATGGCCTCGCCGGCGCCCATATAGGCCACAGCGTAGATGTGACGGCTGGTTGTGATGCCCGACGGCTTGAAGTTGAAGTTCCCGCCGGCGTCGGTGGTGGCCTTGCCGACCAGCGACCACTGCGAGGGCAGGTTGACACAGGCGTTCTGGTCCAGTTCATAGAGCCTGATCTCGGCCGAGGGAACGCCGGCGAACTGTTCGACCATCCCCGTCCGCATCGGCACCATCTTGGTCGTCCCCAGCGTCCCGGCGATGACGACCTGGCCGGGGGGAGCGGGCACGGTCGGTTTGGCCACCGTCAGCGTGTAGTTGGTGAGGTTGGCCTGGATCAGGAGCGATGGTCCGGCGACCGCGGGAACAAGCACCTTCACCGGCGTACCGTCATCCGGCACATCGATTGGCAGAACCCCGTCGGCCGGCCGGTAGGTCTCGGTCTCGTACCGTCCGATGCTGAGGTTGTTCGGCCGTTTCACCAGCCGCGCCAGGGTGAACTCGGTGATCTTGGCCGTCCCGTATAGACTCTCGACCTCGACGTACCACTGGTTGCCCGAGCCGGGCGGCCAAGCCGTCGCGGCGTAGGCCGGCAGGGGCACGTCGATGACCAGGTCCCGGCTGGTGTCCGGGCATGAGAACTTGTTCGGCTGATCCCAGACGGTCAGAGGGGCCTTGCCGACCACGCCGACCCTGACGCGCAGCCCGGCGCGGCGGTATTCATGGCTGACGGCGATGCGGGCGGTGAAGGCCGACGCCGTGCCGGTCCGGTCCGAGGCTTTGTTCTCGAAGTAGCGGGCCCAGATGAGGTTGTTCTCCAGGGACTCATACGGGAGATAGAAGTAGCCGTTCTCCAGGACGCGGTCGCCCCACGACCCCAGGAGCTTGAAAGCCCCCAGGCTCTTCCCCGGGTTCAGATGGAAGTTGTCGTAGCCGACCACGGTGACGCAGGCCCGCTTGAGGTTGTTCGCGTAGGTCTCGCTGCCCAGCATCCAGCCGGGCGTGCCGCCGAACTGGCCGGTGTTGCCGAGGATCGCCGGGAGGGGACCGCCGGCGACCACCGGGCCGTAGACTTGGAGCAGTTCCTTGAGGCCATCGACGCCCAGCGACTGGACCTTGACCGGGTCGCTGAAGGACTTGACCCGGTAGAGGGCCGCATCCTGGTCGACGGCCGCCGTCGGCTGGGGCATCAGGCTTGTGTCCCAGTAGTAGATGGGGTTGCCCCAGACGTCGTGGACCGGGTTGCCGTAGGGGTCCTTGAGCGTCGTCTTGACCGTCAGGTCGTAGTTCGAAGGTAGCGACGTCTCAGAGGCGATGCCCTGCTCCTCGACGATCGTCGTCTCGTAATGCGGCCAGTAGTCGGGAGGCGCCATCGGGTGCGCCTTGTACCACGGCCAGAAGAGCTTGTCGTACTCGTTATCCAGATACCAGTTGGAGAGGTCGGGCGTATAGGGGTGCTCCATCTCCTTGAGGATGGTCATGGTCTGGGTGATCGCCCTCAGGAGGGTGCCGGACCAGCCATCCTGGTTCTGGGTCAGGGTGACGTACTTGGAGTAGTCGAGTTTGATCGGCACGACCATGGACACCATGGCCGGCGGGTCGGCGGCCTGCGCGGCGCCCCCTTCGACGATGTACTCCTCGACCTCCGGGTCGGACAAGGCGATGGCGTGGCCCCCGGTCACCTGATTGACGCCATTGAAGATGAGCTTGATCCGGCTCGACAGATTGAGCCCGGACGGTTTGAGCACCGTGAGCGTCTTGAACACCGGCGGGGTCAGGGACGTGGCCAGGGCGGGGCTGACGTAGTAGGCCCCGGTGGCCGCGTCGACGGTCAGCTTGGCCCCGAAGACCTGGGTCACCGTTTCGAGGGGGACCAGCAGTTGGCCGCCGACCACCTTCGGCGCCACCGCGAGGGTGAGGGGACTCCCGTTCTTCAGGGCCACCTTGCTCCCCGCCTGCAGGAAGAGGGTGGTGCCGCCCTTGGTCAGGGACAGGCTCTGGGCCAGGGCGTTCCACTGGGCCGTGGCTCCGAGGGCCTGCCCGAGCGGTGTCCCGGGGACGAGGAGTTGCGTGCCCTCGAGGACCGGGTCCACGCTCAGTTCCAGAGGGTTGCCGTTGATGAAAATGGGTGTCTCACCGATGGGCGGTTCGGGTTGTGGGTTCAGGGCCAGGGCCGGAGAGGCGACGACGACCAGGGCCAGGGTGAGAGCGATTACCACAGTCAGGGCCATGGACACGGGTCTGGCGAACGGAGTCAGGTTACGGCGTAGGGTCACGTTACGGCGCAAGAGAAGCACCCCTTTCATGAAGCCCGGGGTCTTGGCCACGGACTCTGCGGGCTCTCGTCCACACCATGATTCTATGCGAGAAGGCGGCCCCGCTCTGTCGAACGAAGCCGCCCCCGGGGAATGTTTTTGGCCAGTCCGTCTCCACTTCGCGGACGATGGAATCAGATGGTCCCGACCGCCGCCTCCAGCCGCTCCATCGCTTCCTTCAGCATGGACCGCGGGCAGGCCAGGTTGACCCGCTGGAAGCCCTCGCCGCCGGGGCCGAAGATGTAGCCGTCGTTCAGGGCCAGCCGGGCCTTGTCCCGGACGAACCGCTGCAGCTCGACCGGGCCCAGGCCGAGCCCGCGGCAGTCGAGCCAGCCCAGGTAGGTGCCCTCGGGCCCGTAAGCCTTCAGCCGCGGGATCCGCGTCGCCACGAAATCCATGAAGTACCGGACGTTCTCGGTCAGGTAGGCCCGCAGCTGCTCCAGGTACTCGTCCCCGTGGCGGAAGGCCGCCTCCGTGGCCGCGTAGCCGAAGAGGTTGCCGTTGTTATTGCCTGCCCGCGTGAGCCCGTAGCGCCGCCGCAGGTCGCCGTCGGGGATGACGGCGAACGACGTCGCCAGCCCCGGCACGTTGAAGGTCTTGGCGGCCGACATGAAGGTCACCGTGTTCCGCGCGACCTCTTCCGACAAAGTGGCCGTGACCGTATGCTTGGCCCCCTCAATGAGGAGGTCGCAATGGATCTCGTCGGAGAGGATGAGGAGGCCGTCCTCGGCGCAGATCCGGGCCAGGGTGGAAAGCTCGTCGCGGGTCCAGACCCGGCCGACCGGGTTGTGCGGGCTGCACAGGATGAGCAGGGAGGCCCGGGAGGCCCTGGGCGCGGCGCCCCCGCCGGCCTTGCCCCGCAGGAGGGCCTCGAGTCCGGCGAAGTCCATCGTGTAGCGCCGGCCGTCGGTGACGAGCTGGTTGTATAGCAGATGGCGACCGGTGTTCTTCACCGCGCTGAAGAACGGAAAGTACACCGGGGGCTGCACAATGACCTCGTCGCCGGGGCGCGAGAAGGCCTCGACCGCTGAATAGAGCCCGTTGACCACGCCGGCGCTGAAGACGATCCATTCCTTCTTGACCCGCCAGCCGTGACGCCGCCAGAGCCAATCGACGATGGCCTCGTAGAGGGAGTCCGGCGGGAAGGAGTAGCCGTAGAAGGGGTGCTCGGCCCGCTTGCGAAGGGCCTCGACGACCGGCTCGGGGGCCGGGAAGTCCATGTCGGCCACCCACAGGGGCAGCGCGTCCTCGTGGCCGAAGTACTCGGCAATCTTGTCCCACTTCTCTGAGCTGGTGTTGCGTCTCTCGATGAGCCGGTCGAAGTCGTAGCGCATCCTCAGTCCTCCGTTTTGATGCCCTTCAAGTCCCCGGCCGTCCGGTCGAGGTTGGCGTAGACCTGGTCGTCGGCGGTCAGGCCGTGGTCCTCGAGGGCCATCAGATAGGCGCCGACGCCCGGTTGATAGGCGAGCAGGTGCAGGCGGGCCGCCGGGCAGGTCCGGTGGATGGTCAGGTGCATCGCGTCGACGAGGAGCGGGTTCTTGCCCTTGTAGACGCTGCCGGCCAGGACCACCTCGACCTGCTCGGCCTCCATCCCCAGCTGCCGGATGACCCCGACGACCTGGTCGCCCTGGGCCGTGCCGATGGAGACCAGGATGTCCTGGGCCGCCTGGTCGCCCCGGTTGGCCAGCTCGAAGACCAGCGGCGAGACCCGCATCAGGTCCTCGTAGGCGTAGGACGAGGTCATCATCTCGTCGAGGTCCTTGAACCCCATGAGCTTCGGGATCTCGGTCTCCAGGAGCGACCTGGGGCCCGACCGCTCGAGGGAGCAGAAGGCCCAGTGCATCGCGTCGCGGACGATGTCGGCCGCGCCCCCGCGGTTACCCGTCTCGTAGCCCATGGCGTGAAGGACGGCCTGGCGCCCGTCGCGGCTGCGGGCGGCGGCGTTGGCCCCGCTGCCGGAGATGGAGACGGCGCCCCAGCCCGCCTTGGTCCCGCCGCGCAGGGCGACCCAGGTGTCGTTGAGGACGCGGAAGGGCGTCTCGCCGAGGAGCGCGCGGGAGCCCCGCTCCAGCTCCTCGAAGTCGACCGGGCGGTCGGCCCCGGCCAGGCCGAGGGCTACTCGGGCCAGGTCGCCACGCGAGCGGCTGGCCTCAGCGCAGGCGGCGTCGAGGGCCTCGCGGACGGCCGTCATCGCCGCGTCCAACCCGACCAGCTGATAGTTACCAGGGCCCGAGCGGCCGCGGCCGACGATGTTCCCCTTGTCGTCGCCAACGACGGCCAGCGTCTTGGTGGCCCCGCTATCGATCCCCGCGAAGAAGGGCATGCTTTCAACTCCCTTATGCTAGGGTTTTCGAGGGTTCGCGTACCAGGGTTTCGGGGGCCTCGCGGCGTATTCCTCCAGCGGCGAGCGGGTGAACCGTGGAACCCGCCGCGGGAGGGGCCCAGTGAACATCATCATCACCGGCGGGAACAGCGGCATCGGCTTTCACCTGACGAAGGAGCTGATGCAGGCAGGTCACCGGGTGGCCGTCTTCGACCTGGCCGGCTCGGCTCTGGCGCCACTGGCCGCGACGTACGCCGACCGGCTCATCTTCCAGCGCTGTGACGTGACGTCAGACGCCGACGTCCGGGCGGCCGTCGACGCCGTGCTGGCGGCCTGGGGAGGCATCGACGTCCTGGTCAACAACGCCTGCCTGGCGACCTTCGGCCCGTTCGTGGACCGCGACCTCGACGATATCCGGCGGGAGTTCGAGGTCAACTACTTCGGCTACCTGCGTCTCATCACCGCCGTGCGGCCGGCGATGGCGGCCCAGGGGCACGGGGTCATCCACAACGTCAGTTCGGGCGTGGGCATCACCGGCTTCCCGGGCATCGTCGGCTACGCCTCGACCAAAGGGGCCATCGAGGCCATGACCCGCACACTGGCCCTCGAGCTGGCCACGGCCGGCATCACGGTGAACCTCATTCACCCGCCCCTGACCGACACCAAGTCCGCAGCGCCGCTGGGCGTCCCCAAGCCGATGATGGCTGACCCCGCCGTGGTCGGGCGCCGGCTCGCCCGGCGCATCGGGTCGAAAAAGCCGGTCATCACGCCGGACCTCACGTCGGCCATCGGGCTCCTCGGGATGAGATTGTTCCCCAGCGCCTTCGGACGCTTGCTCGGCGCGGCGACGGCCCGGGCCCGCGAGGGCAGGTAGGAGAGGGGGAGCAGCTTGGCCAACCTGCACCGGCTGCAATGGATCGACGCGGAGATAAGGGCCGGGCGGTATCCGAACGCCAGGGCTCTGGCCGATCAGTTCGAGATCTCGCGGCGTCAGGCCCTGCGGGACCTGGAGTACCTCCGTGACTCGCTGGGCGCGCCGCTCGTCTATTCGGCCGCCCACCGCGGCTTCCACTATGCCGACCAGGCCTATATTCTGCCCGGTCCCTACGTTACCCCCGCCCAGCAAGGCCTGCTGACCCACCTGGCCGCCTACTACGCCGACGTCTCCCGGCGCGACGACCGCTTCGCGACCACCTATGCCGAGATGGCCGCCCTCTTCAGCCGGTTGGGCGGGGCCGGCGTGCCTGCCGCGGGCACACCCACCACCCAGCTGAATGTGGCCAGCACTCCCTACCGCGCCATCCTCGCCACCCGCGAGACCGTCCCCTCGCCGAGCCTCAAGCCATACTGGCGAGGCCCCGTCGCCCCTGGCTCAGTAGCCTGCGAGTTCGACGACCCGATGGCCTTTGTCGCCGCCCTGGTCCAGGCCCGCAAGCCGACCCGGGTCCAGTGGCCGGCCTGGCTGAGGGAGCGCGTCCGGGTCCGCCTGGCCGAAATCGGCGAAGCCCAGACTGAGGTGACATCCCCTGTCACACTGCCTCTGGTATCCTCGGGGTGCGAAACCACCCCGTCCGCCAAGGGCGGGGACACCAAAGGGAGGAACCATGAGATGACAGGTATGAGAGCGGTCGGCGGGCAGCCCACGGCGGGCACGGCCAGGAAGACCATCGACGCCCGGTTCACGCCCCTCTGGACCAGCTACGGCGGGGCGGCTTACGGGGTCCTGAAGGCGGCGGGGATGTACGACGGGGACATCGCCCGGCTGATGGGCCAGACCGGCCTGGCCTTCCACCTCATCTGGCACGAGACCTGCTGCCCTTCATCAGTGACCATGTACGACTGGGCCGAGGAGCACCAGGCGGCCATGGAGCGCCTGGGGGTGCTGGCCGAGGCCTTCATCGGCATGCCCGGATCGCCGGCCTACGAGGCCGCCCGGCGGCGCGCGGTCACCAACATCAAGGCGGCCATCGACCGCGGGGTCGGGGTCATCCTCTGGGGCGTCGACACCGGTGAGTTCGGCGTGGTCTACGGCTACGAGGACGCGGACGGCGTCTTCCTCGTCGACGGGGTGGGGAAGACGGCGGCGGGCTCGAACCCCATCCTCTACGAGAACGTCGGTAAGAGCTTTGGGGGCGCGCCAATCCTGCACTACCAGGCCCCGGTGGAGAAGGTGCCGTACGACGCGGCCCGGTCCTACCGGGAGTCCCTGGCCTACTATGTCCGGCACATGGAGAGCGGGAGCCATTTCGCGCCGGCGTACAAGGCCGGGCTCCTCGCCTACGACAACCTGGCCCGTTCCCTGGAACGCCGAGACTACAACCCGTTCGGCCTCAGGTACGGCCTCAACGTATACAGCGAGGCGAAGGAGCTGGCCGCGGGTTACCTGGACTTCCTGGCCACCGAGTGGGACAAAGGGCTCGGCCCGGCGGCCGAGACCTTCAGAAAGCTCAGCGGCGTTTACGCCCGGATGCAGAACACGCTGGGCGCCGGCGACTGCGACCCGGCCGCCATGAGCCTGCCGGTGACCGCCGACCAGGCGGACCGCATGCTCCCACTGGTGCGAGAGGCCAAGGCCCTCGAGAGCGAGGCCTTGGCCCGGGTGAAGAAGGTACTGTGAAGCCGCCAGCAAACCATATCGGACGCCGGTCCAATGCCGGCGGCAGGTCTTCGTTCTTCCTTTGTTAAAGCCCCTTGACGAAAAGACGACCGTGGTAATAAGATGTTACATGAAGGGCACAATAATGATGTGCGGGTAACGATATGGCAAAGGACCCGAAGGGGGTGGGTTTCATGACTAAGCTCTCCATGACCGATATCGGAGCCAGGCTCAGGGAAAGCCGGATGGCCCGGGGGTTAACTCAGGATGAAGTGGCTGGGCATCTTGGTGTTACGAGACCGGTAGTCTCAAAGATAGAGGCGGGCAACAAACTCATCAACTCGATCGAGCTTCTGAACTTGGCGGAGCTCTATGGAGTAGCGGTGGATCAGATATTGTCTCCAGCCACAGAGTCAATGTCGTTCAGCTTTAGAGGCGCGGCGAAGTCGCCGGACTCCAAGAAAGCAGTGATGCTACTAGAGAAGGTAGTAAGAGAAACCGAATCCCTGGAGGACATGTTGGCCAGGAAGGGTGCAGTTCAGCAGTGAAACATAGGCGTAGGGATATTGATGTCCACTTGGAGGAGATAGTCCGCCGGGCAGAGGTAAAACGCCGGGAACTAGGGTTAGTAGAAGGGCCAGTTATGGATCCTTTCGCAATAGTTGAGGCGCAAGGGGCCATTCTTGTCCGGTGCCCGGTTGAAGATAAGGAGCTCTCAGCCATCCTCTGCAGGAGCGGCAAATACCAGGCGATGTTGTTGAATACTGCCCAGACTCTCGGCCGTCAGGTCTTCTCCGCTATTCACGAGGCTTACCATTTGTGGTTTGATGAATCTCTTCGGTTCGAGGAGTTGTCTGCCCCGACCGCATCCGGAGCTGAGGAATCAGCCGACTGTTTCGCGGCTGAGTTTCTCATGCCGGAGGGCTCAATCGACGATGCAGTCTATGGCCTTGGAATCAGTGACCGCGACATGCAGCGCGAAGACGTTATAGTGCTCCAGCAGCGATTCCGAGTCAGCTATACGGCCATGGTCAAACGCCTGTGCGAGCTCAAGTGGATTTCTGAAACCTGTTCGGAAGAACTCAGGGCTTTGGCCGCAAACACAAATGAAGCCAAGGAAAAACTCCGGGCATTAACCCTCAGCCTGCAGGGGGACATCAGGTTAGTCGAACCAACCAACGACCGTTACGTTACACCGAGGCTAACGCACGCCGCCTTTCTGAACTACCGTCACGGCAATATCTCCATGAAGAAGCTCGCCGAGATACTAAGGCTTGCCTTCGTCCCGGAGACAGCTATCAAGAAGCTGGTGGAGGAAGAGGAAGCGAAGCCTTGATGTTACTGGTCCTGGATACAGACATCGCCATAAACTTGGCGCGAATCGGGGAGCTTGGGGTGCTGTCCCGACTCTATTCCAACGTGGCGACGACCTCCGCTTCCTGGCGCGAAGCTAAAGGACAAAGCAGGGCGGATATGAAGCGCGCCATCGCGGATGGTCACCTCGCGATAGTCAGGCTATCGACCTTGGGCCCAGTCCGCCGACGGGTGGTCAAGAGCCTATTCGGCATCGTCCGGCGCAGCCTGGACCTGGTTGAAGCGGCCGCGGTCTGCGCCGCCTTGGAACTCGGTGGAGCGGTGGCAACTGATGACAAGGCGGCAGCCCGGATCATCAAGGAGATGTACGGCCTGCCGTGCTATAACCACAAGGAGATCCTTTTCGAACTGCAAGAAAGAGGCTTGCTTCCGTCTGACAAGGTCGGTGATATTTATCGTCGCCTGCACGAGCGGGACAAGCCGGATAAGTCAGGGCACCGCCCCGATTGGACAGAGGTTCGACAGGCACTTATACGTCGCCAATGGTCGACGACATCTTCCTCCTAGCAGGTCTCCGCGTCGACGTTGGCGTGGAGGTGGGTCGGGGTCAAGACCTTGAAAGCTTCGGCCTTCTCCATCCGCGGCTCAGGCTTCCCGGCCTGGGCCGCCGCCTTTCTCGCCGCCTCGGTGTTCTCTCGCGCCTTGGCTTCGAAGTAGAAGCTGAACATGCCCAGGATGTGCTCGGGGAACTGGCTCTCGTGGGCCTTGATGGCGGCCATCTTCTGGTCCCACGTGGCGTCGACGTCGAGCCAGGTGTTGGGCCTGGCGGTGAAGTAGAAGGCGGCCATCGGCAGGTCGAAACCATTGGTCTTCTCACCGGTCTTGGTCTCCGCGGGGAAGACGGAGAAGATGACCGCCTCGGCCGCGGCCAGCCCGACCGCGCGGTGGTCGGGGTGGGCTTCATAGGTCAGCCAGGGGTCGGGTAGGAGGACGGCCTGCGGCCTCTTCTCCTGGATCAGCTCGATGAGCCGTTGGCGCAGCTCGAGCCCGGGCAAGGGCATGGCGTCCGGGTAGTTGAGCCAGACGAGGTCGGTCACGCCCAGCTCGGAGGCGGCCTTCTGCTGCTCGAGCCGCCTGATGGCGGCCATCTTCGACCGGGTCATCCCCGGGTCGGGGCTGCCGAAGCCGCCGTCGGTAACGGTCACGTAGGTGACGTGGGCCCCGGCCCGGACCAGCCGGGCGATGGCCGCGCCAGCCGCGATTTCTAGGTCATCGGGGTGGGGCTGGATACACAGAACTTCCCTGGCTGAGTCGAGGTCCGGGATGGGGATGAGGTCTACGGCGCGCAATATCGACACCTCCTGGAGGGCTTCGGGTCGCTCGGTCACTGGTAGGCCATTCTCCGCGGGACTCCGGTTTCCTCCGACCCGCCCGGCCGGACCTGCTGAACGCCCGAAGGTATTCCGCGTCCGAGGTCGAATCCAGGCATCAAGGACGAGCGGTCATTCCGGGTGTGGCCTTCGGGCCCCCGGGGCGGCCAGCCGTCGGGAAGGAGAGAACGCGGTGACCAAGGCACAGAAGATCCTTTACAGCTTCGGCTCTTTCGGTGCGTCGCTCCCCGCTCAAGCCGTTGGCGCCTTTCTCCTATTCTTCTACGTCGATCGGCTCAAGATGCCGCCGTCCCTCTATGGCACGGGGATGGTCATCTACGCCATCTGGAACGCCATCAACGACCCCCTGGCCGGGCAGATCTCGGACAACACCCGGACCCGCTGGGGCCGGCGCATTCCTTACATCCGGTGGCTGATGGTGCCGCTGGCGGTGGCCTTCGTCCTCATCTGGACCCCGCCCTTCGCCTCGGCCGTCGGCCACGAGATGGCCATGTTCGCCTACTTCCTCATCGTCCTGTTCCTCTTCGACGGCCTCTACACGTTCGTCATCCTCAACTGGACCGCCCTCTTCCCGGAGATGTTCCCGACCCTCGGTGAGCGGACCCAGGTCTCGGCCTGGCGCCAGGCCTTCGGCATCGTCGGCAACATCATCGGCGTGTCGTTGCCCCCGATGCTCTATCCGGTTCTCGGCTGGGCCGGGATGGCCTTGGCCTTCGGCGTCCTGACCCTCATCTCGCTGGCCCTCTCGCTCCTGGGGTCGAAGGAGAACCCGGCCTTCGCCGAAGAGCAGGGGCTGGCCCTCATCCCCGCCCTCAAGGCGACCTTCGCCAACCGCTCTTTTATGACCTTCGTCATCGCCGACTTCGTCTGGCAGTTCACCTTCGGAGTCCTCCTGGCGGTCATCCCCTTCTACGCCAAGTATGTCTTGCACATCGAGGGCTTCCTCCAGACCCTGCTGACCGGGATCATCTTCGTCGTCGTCATCCCGATGGTCTTCGTCTGGAACGCTGTGGCCGTCAAACGGGGAGCCCGTAACACGGTCATCATCTCGTCGATCATCTTCGCCCTCGCCCTCATCCCATTCGGGCTGGCCAGCTCGGTCACACCGGCCTACTTCATCGCCGTCCTCGTCGGCTTCGGGCTGGCCGGGCTCATCCTCCTCCTCGACGTCCTCATCGCCGACATCGTCGATGAGGATGAACTGAAGACGGGGCGGCGCCGCGAGGGGATGTACTTCGGCATCAACGGTTTCATGGTTCGCCTGAGCATCGCCTTCCAGGGCCTCGTGGTCACGGGCATCATGACCGCCACCGGTTACAACGCCAGCGCGGCGACCCAATCGGCCTCGGCCATCGCCGGCTTCCGCATCCTTCTGACGGTCGTGCCGATCATCGGTATCGCCATCGGCGTCTGGATGATGAGGCTCTATCCGCTGCATGGGCAGCGCCTGGCCGAGGTCAGGCAGGCCATCGCCCAGCGGCGCGGGGAGGCCCCCCAGACCGGCAAGGTCTAGCACCTGGCCGTTCTGAAGCAAGGAGACAGTAAAACATGCTTGAGGGAAGCACGCCTCCCATCGAAAGCTGGGCCCACAACGGCAGCGTGCGACTCCACCACCTGAGGTCGGGCGGGGAAGGGGCCAGCCAGGGCACGCCTGTTCTCTTCATCCCGGGCATGTCCCAGATAGCCGATGACTTTGCCGGGCTCATGGCCTCGCTGGCCCCGCGGGGCTGTGTGGCCGCGACCCTGCGTGGGCGTGGCCGCAGTGACGTGCCCCAGAGCGGCTACACGTTGGAGGACCACGTCGCCGATATCGAGGCGGTCGTTGCCCAGTCCGGGCTCGGCCGCTTTCACCTTTTCGCTTTCTCCAGGGGCGTCGCCTACGCGCTCGGCTACGGCGTAAGTCACCCGGACCGTTTGGCCAGCCTCATCATCGGGGACTACCCAGGTCACCACTCGGCCATCTCGCCGGAATGGGTGGACGCGTTCCTCGCCAGTACGTTCCAGGGAAAGACCGCCCGCGAACGGATGCCCGAGCACGCCATCCGAGCTATCCAGCGCGAGGCCCGCCAGATCCTCTTCTGGGACGATCTCGCCCGCGTGAACTGCCCCGTGCTCATCCTCAAGGGCGGTGCGGAGGGGTCTCTTTTGCCGATGGACCAGGCCGAGCGCTACCTGCGCGCCCTCCCCGACGCGCGACTGGTGGTCTTCGATGGCTTCGGCCATGACCTGTGGGCCGACGGTGGAATCCGCCTGGCGGAGACCCTGAAGGAATTTCTGGCCGGTGCTGAACGTGATCATTGACCTGCATAACCACGCCGAGCTGTCGAATCCAAGGGCAGTGAGCCTCGGGCTGGCCGATTACATTAGGGGCGCCCGGGCGCACGGCGTGGCGGTGGCCATCACCGAGCACAACCGGGTCTATGACCGTGGCGGCACCCACCAGGGCGTCCTCGTTCTACCGGGAATGGAAGTGCTCAACGACTATGGAGATTACCTCATCTTCGGCGCGCCCGAGGACGCCGTTGAGCGCCGTGATGTCTTCGAATTCATCGACTATGTCCACGCCGGCGGCGGCATCGTCGTCGTGGCCCATCCGTATCACGGGTCCGGCGTCTGCCGCACGGCGCCCGACCTTGCCGATCGAATCGTGGCCGCCGCCGATGCCGTGGAGACCCTGAACGCCAACGCCGCTGAAGAGAGTCGGCGCTTGGCGGAGGACCTCGCCGCCAGACTCGGCAAGCCGGCCACCGGGGGCAGCGACGCTCACCGGCCAGGTGAGGAGTTCCGTACCGGCACCCGATTCCCGGATGACATCCGCGATGTGGCCGGCTTGGTCAAGGCGGTCAAGGCCGGGCGATGCAGGCCGATTCAGATCCGCTGACCCCGACGGCGGCATGGGAAAACGATGAATTGAAGGGGAAAGGGGCTTATTCATGTCGTCAACTCCTACGCTTGTCGGTACTTGTGTCATTCTTCGGGCACCGCGTGAAAAAGATAAGGCTGATCGCCTGGCGTGTCCGCGCAACGCCGAGGCCGTTCGTATGTATGGTGGGGACTATCTTAACCTCAAACCAGTGACGGTTGAGGAGGTCGAGCAGTGGTACGAACGCTATTCCTCCGAGCCACTGTGGTGGGTAATTGAGGCGGAGGGCAGATGTGTTGGTAATGCGCGGCTGGGTTCACTTGACGAAAAGAACCATGGTGCGCGGTACGCCGTTGGCCTGTTCGACTCGACGGTCTGGAACCGAGGTTATGGGACCGAAACAACTCGCCTCGTCCTTCGCTACGCCTTCGAGGAGCTGCGCCTGCACCGAGTCGATGTGATCGTATTGGAATATAACCTTCGTGCTATAGCCTGCTACAAGAAATGCGGCTTCGTGCACGAGGGTACCGCACGTGAGAGTGTTTTGGTTGCCGGGGAGTGGCACAGCGACATTCAGATGAGCATCCTAGAACGGGAATATCGTGCGGTTTCGTCAAGCTGGAACCTATAGCCACCACGGTGCCCTATATGAGGGGGCGGTTAATCACGGACCTCCCACACGAAGGCTACAAGAAGAGGGGCGGCTCCGCCATACCTGGCGAGGCCGCCTTTTTTCGTTAGACTTGCCATCCTGCGGGGCCCCCGGCGGTTCAGGCTCACAGAAAACCGCCAAATTGTGCCACGGTTCGACAAACGACTGAAATCCGGGAGGCGTTTCAACGATAAATATAAACGAAAGGCCAAAAAACGTTTTAATGCCAACCAAGCCAAGGGCAAGCAGCGTCGACCGCAGAACCTCCAGCGACATGGCGTGAAAGGAACGAACCCCAGTGGGCAAGCTCAAGTTCCGTCGTCTGTCCTTAAGAATGAAACTGCTCGTCCTGCTGCTCGGCGTGTCCCTCGTACCGATGACCGGCGCGGTGACCATCGGGCTGTATATCGGGCAGATGAACGTCCAGAACGCCGTCACCCAGGCCCGCGGTGAATTCACCGCCAAGCTGGGGCTGGACGTCAGCGGCTGGGTCGACGAGCGCGTCGCCGACGTCAGGACCCTGGCCGTCGACCCGACCGTGCGGTCGATGGACGCCAGGCAGGTCCAGCCGTTCCTGGCCAAGTTCCAGGGGACCTCCGGTTACTTCGAGACGATCGCCCTGGTTTCGGCCAAGGGCCTGAGCGTGGCCCAGAGCGACGGCAAGAGCGGCATCAGCGTCGCGGACCAGCCCTACTTCGCGGCGACCATGAGCGGGGAGGAATCCGTCAGCGACGTGGTCCTCTCCAAGTCCACCAACAACCCCGTCATCGTCGTCGTCTCCCCGGTCCGCAACGACGCGGGGCGGCCCGTCGGACTCATTCTCGGCATAATCAGGCTGGATACAGTCCTCGCCCAGCTGGCCCAGGCCAAGCCAGGCAAGACCGGCGTGGTCTACCTGGTCGGTGGCAACGGGGCCTTCATCGTCCCTCCGCGCGGCGAGACCGCCGCCAATCAGAAGCCCAGCAGCCGGGCCATCCAGGAACTCGTCGCCGGCAAGAGCGGAACGGCACTCTACAAGGACTATCGCGGGGTCCCCGTCTTGGGAAGCTACCTCTGGCTACCCACGAGGCATTGGGGCCTGGTCGTCGAGCAGACCAAGGGCGAGGTTTTCGGTTCCGTCACCACCATGACCCTGCTCACCGTGCTCGGAATCGTCGTCGCCGCCATCGTCCTCGTGCCCATGTCGGTCTTCGTCGGCAACTACGTCGCCAACCCCGTCAGCCGGGTGGCCCATCAGCTGGAACGCATCGCCTCGGGCGAGGCCGACCTCCGGGCCGAGCTCAAGGTGACCACCGGCGACGAACTCGAGGACCTGGCCGGCGCCTTCAACCGGCTGATGGCCTCGATCAGGACCATGGTCCAGCAGATCGCCATGGCCGCGGCCCAGGTCCGCGAATCCGGGGCGGCCATCGCCCAGGCCTCGGCGCAGGCCGGGGTGAGCAGCGAACAGGTCTCGACGGCCGTCGCCCAGGTCACCCGCGGCGTGGGCGAGCAGACCAAGGACATCACCCAGTCCGCCGAGGCCGTCGACAAGGTCGCCGGGCTGGCCAGGGAACTGGCCGAAGGGGCCAAGGCCCAGGCCGCCAGGGCCGAAGAGACCAACCTGGTCGTCGCCCGAATGGGCTCCGACCTCGAATCTGTGGGCAGCAAGACGCAGGAAGTCGCCCAGGCTTCGGCGGCGGCGGCCAAGGCCGCCCGCGAGGGCGGGGAGACCGTCGTCCGCGTCGTCGAAGGGATGGACAAGGTCAGGGAGACCGTGGCCACGGCGGCCGAGCGGGTCCGCAGTTTCGGAGATGCCTCGGCCCGCATCGGTGAGATCGTCGCCCTCATTGACGAGATCGCCCGGCAGACCAACCTTCTGGCCCTGAACGCGGCCATCGAGGCCGCCCGGGCGGGCGAGCAGGGCAAGGGCTTCGCCGTCGTCGCCGATGAGGTCCGTAAGCTGGCTGAGAAGTCCGGCGGGGCGGCCCATGAGATCGGCGGGCTCGTCGGGGAGATCCAGTCCGGCGCGGCCGACGTCGTCAAGGCCATCGAGGCCGGCAGCGAGCAGGCGCAGATGGGGGCCCAGGTAGCCGGCGAGGCCGGCGACGCCCTGGCCACCATCAGCCAGGCGGTCGCCGACGCCGACCAGCTCATCCAGGTCATCCGCGGTGGAGTCGAGGAGGTCGCCGCCCGCGGGCGCGACGTCGGGAACGACGTGGCCCGGTTCGCCGGTGATTCCTCGGCCCATGCGTCATCGACCCAGGAGGTCCTCGACGCGACCGCCGGGTTCGTCGATGCCATCCAGCGCATCGCCGCCGTCAGCGAGGAGAACGCGGCCAGCTCCGAGGAGGTCTCGGCCTCGGTCGACGAGCAGAGCCGCGCGCTCAAGCAGATCTCGACCATGGCCGACCAGCTCTCGACGGCCGCCGGGCACCTGGACGAACTGGTCCGCCGGTTCGTCGCCTGACCCGCCCCGCCGAATCATTTCCGACTGGTCCATCAACGCAGAACAAGGCCGCCCGCAGTCCGGGCGGCTTTTCCATCTTGCCGAAGAGGAAACCCCGGCCCGCGCGACTAATTTATCGGGGTCACATCCTCGTCAGGACCAACCAAAGGGGGCGCATCGGCATGATGACCGGCCAGGAGTACCGCCAGTCCATCCTCGAACTCAAGCCCAAAGCCTTCATGTTCGGACGGGAGATCACCGACCTCTCCGCCAATGGCTTCACCGGTGCCAACCTGAACGGCGTGGCCGAGACCTACGACATGGCCCAGGACAAGGACCTGGCGCCGCTCTTCGTCACCAAGTCCACCCTCAGTGGCCGGGAGATCAGCCGGTACACGCACATCAACACGTCGGCCGAAGACCTGATGGCCCGGATCAAGGTGGCCCGCCGGGTCTGCCAGCGGACCGGGGTCTGCCTCGGACGCTGTGGGGCCGACTCGCTCAATGCCCTCTGGGCCACGACCTACGAGCTGGACCAGAAGCACGGGACCAGGTACCACGAGCGGTTCAAGGCCTTCCTGCGACGGGTGCAGGACGAGGACCTGGTCACCACCCTGGCCCTGACCGACCCCAAGGGCGACCGCAGCCTCCGCCCGAGCCAGCAGCCGGACAAGGACATGTACGTCCGCATCGTCGAGCGGCGGCCGGACGGCATCGTCGTCCGCGGGGCCAAGGCGATGATCGCCGGGGCCACGGCCGCCCATGAGATCCTCGTCCACCCGGGGACCGGCCTCGGCCCCGAGGAGGCCGATTACGCCGTCGCCTTCGCCGTGCCCAACGGCACGCCGGGGCTGTACCACGTGGTCGATCGACAGTCGGCCGACGAGCGTAAGAACACGGATTCCTGGGATAAGGGCAACGTCCGCTACGGCTCGCTCGAGGCCCTCATCGTCTTCGAGGACGTCTTCGTCCCCAACGAGCGCGTCTTCATGGCCGGCGAGACCGAGTTTGCCGGGGAGGTCGTCAACCGCTTCGCCCTCCTGCACCGCGTGGTCCTGGCCGGCTGCCTGGCCGGTTGCGCCGACGTCCTGGCCGGGGCCACGGCCATCGTCGCCGAGGCCAACGGCCTCGGCAAGCAGATGCGCGACAAGCTGGCCGAGATGACCTACTACGGGGAGGCCCTCTACGCGGGCGCCCTCGGGGCCTGCAGCCAGCCCGCGGCCACCGCCTCGGGCGCCGTCTTCCCGGACCCGCTCCTGGCCAACGTGTCCAAGTGGCACGTCACGTGGATGCCCCATGAGATCCAGAAGGCCGCCGAGGAGGTTGTCGGGGGAAGCCTGGCCTGCATGCCGTCCCAGGCCGACCTGGAGAGCGAGGCCGTCGGCCCGGTCGTTCGAAAGTACCTGCAGGGCGCGGCCGGGGTCCCGGTCGAGACGCGGATGCGGGCCATCCGGCTGGTCGAGAACATGGTCGCCGGGCCGGGTCGCCTGGGTTCCCTGTGCATGCACGGGGCCGGTTCGCCGGCGGCGGCCAAGATCATGGTCCGCGCCCTGTCGGGGCTGGAGAACAAAAAAGCCCTGGCCAAACACCTGGCTGGGCTGTCCTGAAGCAGACTGTCGGCGGGCGGAGCCGGGGCCGCCCAGGCGGGCCGGTTACTCGACGGGCACCCACCGGTTGTACGGGGCCCGGATGAGCTTCGCCGGGTGACTGGCCGTCTCGGCTGAGGCGGCGATATCGGCCCACTCGATCCGGTTCAGGAAGATATCATGGTCCCAGTGGACCGGGATGAGGGTCCGGGGCCTGAGGCAGCCATCGATGACCGCGGCCGTGTCTTCGGGCCCGGTTATTTCTTTTGTCGGCTCCTTGGTCTGAGGGTGGGTGAGCAGCCCGGCGATGTTGACCACGGCCACGTCGACCGGGCCTTTGGGCATGGAGCGTAGACGGTTATCGCCACTGATGTAGATAACCGTGGACGTTCCGCCCGCCCTCGGAAGGCCGATGAAGAAGCCCAGCATCGGGCCACCGCAGGGCATGACGCCATAGCGGTCGGGGCGCTCGGCAAACCTGGCTGCCGCCCGCGAACCGTCCTCGCCGGTCAGCCAGTGGTCCCCGGCCAGGGGCCGCAGGACCGGCCGGCCGGGGTCGCCGACAACCGCCCGGCCGGGGTCTTCGCCGGCTTGTCCCACCGGCTCCAACGAAGGAAGCTCGTAGGCCCCCCCGCTCTCCAGGGCGAAGGTCCGCTCGGGGGCGATGCCGCAGACCGTCCGCAGCGTCTCGGCCACCTCGGCCGACCCTCCGAACCGGCACCCGAGCCGGGCGGCGGCGATGGCCTTGACCGTTTCCAGGTCGAAATGGTCGAAATGGCCGTGGGTGACCAGGACCACGTCGGGGGCGAAGCCGGCGATGTACTCGTCGAAGGCGGGGGCATGCGGGTTGGGCGTGTACCACGGGCCATAGACGCCTGCCCGCGAGAAGACAGGGTCGACGACCACCACCGGGCCACCTTCACCCAGGCGCAGGCTGACGCTGGCCGCTCCGTGCCAGGCGAACTCCAACAAGACGGTCACTCCTTCGGGTCGGGACACTGCTGGGGGCCCGGGCCCGCAGCGTGTCCGGACGCTCCCTCAGGCTCGGGCGCGATAGTCCGCCCGCATCCCATAACGCCGTTCGGCCGTCTCCATGATCAGGCCGACGGCCTCGGTCAGGCTCAGGCCGGACGAGGTCAGGGCCCGGACGAAGGCCGAACGCCGCGGCTCCAGGCAGGGCAGGGGATCGATCGATTCGACCAGCACCGGCCCATCGGCCGGGGCGACCAGCCGGACCTCGGCGTAGTCGCGACAGCCGAGGGCGTGATAGGCTGTCAGGGCGGCTTCTCCGGCCTCTGGACGCCGCGCCTCGAGGGCCTCGCCTTCCTCGCCGGGCAGGCGCTCGATGAAGGTCTGGGGGTCCTCGTTGCCGATCACGGCCACGCTGAAGCGGAGACCAGCTGGACGCCGCAGGACCAGCGCCGGGCGGGAGGGCCCGACCTTGGCCGCGCGAAGGGCGAGGCCGAGCGACTCGGCGTCTTCCGCGAGCAGCGGGCCGAGGACCTCGGTCGCTCCGGTGACTTCCGTGCAGCGGACGAGGACTGGGAAGGCCAACTGACGGGCGGGGGCCTCGGGCTCGCCCGTCCGGCAGACGGCGAAGTCGGCGAGGGGTGTCCCGCCGGCCTTCAGGGCCCGGTAAGCGGCGGCCGGCGAAAGGGCCAGCACGCAAGGCGCCAGGCCCGACCCGGCGTACCGGAAGCCGGCCATCTCCAGGTCGGCCACCAGGCGCACCCTGGCGTGCAGGGAGCGGTCGCCGGCCGGGTGGAGGACGAGGCCGAGGTCCTCCTGGGGGGCCAGGCGGCGGATCTCCTCAGATGGTAGAAGCACGGGTTCGAGGGCCAGTTCCTCGATGGCCTTGCGGACGGCGGCGGTGGCCCCCGGTGCCGCCGCGCTGGTGACGATACCGATGCGCGGTGAGAGGGTTGAAGACACGGCGATTCCTCCCTTCGCGGGCGCCGACGACAAAGCCCGGGGATACCCCGGGCTCTGAAGCGGCAAGAGGAATGGGCCGCGGCCGCCCGCAGGCGGCGCGGAGCCTGACCTCTTCCACGCTTACGAGGTTAGCTGTCGGGTTCGGGTCGAAAGGTGACCCTACCGCCGCCGATTGACCGGCCGGCGGATTCACCCCGGTTCGAGTGGGTCCCCCGTTTCCCCTGAGGGGAATTCAGCGTTCTCCAGGCCCGTATGATTGTCGGCCCTTAGTCTATCCCAACGCCCGGGGCGTGTCAAAGACGCTCGGCGGCCCTCAAAGGCAGGCCGGGCCGGACTAACAGGAATTACCGGGCCGCCCGCCGAAAAAACCCACCGGCGCTGGCCCGCTCGCCGGGAGCCAACAGGCGGCTCTCGTCGATGAGTTCGGATACCGTCACCAGACGATATCCCTGGCCGGTCAGGTAATCGATGATCTGCGGCAGGGCCTGGGCGGTCTGATCGACCGGATGCATGAGGACGATGCCGCCGTTGCCGACCCGCTTCTTGACCCGCTCGACGATGGTGCCCACGCCGGGGCGCATCCAATCGACCGTGTCCGCGCTCCACATGATGGCCCGCATCCCCAGCTGGGCGGCGACGTCAAGGCCCCGCCCGTCAATCTCCCCATACGGCGGGGAGAAGATGCGCGGCCGGTTGCCGGTCAGCTTGGCGACGGTGTCGGTGCCCCGCTCGATCTCCGACCTTATCTGGTCCGGCGAGAGCTGCTTGATGTGCCGATGGGCGTAGCCGTGGCTGGCCACCTCGTGGCCGCCCCGGACGATGGCGGCGGCCAGGTCGGGCTGGTCCTCGGCCCAGGTCCCGACGAGGAAGAAGGTCGCCCGGACCTTCGCCCGCTCCAGGATGAGCAGGATCTCGGCCAGGGGCTCCTCGCCCCAGGCGACGTTGAAGGTCAGGGCCACCTCGCGACGGGCGGTATGCCCGTGCCGGGTCGGCAGGTCGGCGAAGTGGTCGAGGCCGACCTCCGGCGCGACCGCCTCGCTGACCAGGGCGACGGCCATGCGAGGCCGGGCCGTCATGACCGCCTTCTCGGTGGCGGCCACGTCGACGCGGCGGCCCGGGAGGCCGGGGACGGCCGACTGGTCGCGGTGGTCGACGGCGGCGTTGACCGGCCGGACGTCCCGGTCCCTGGCCATCTCGAGGACCAGCCGGTGGAGCGCCTCCCCGTCGAGGCCGCCGACCTCCTGGCCCTCCAGGGTCACCCCCGTCCGCACCAGCGCGCCCCCGGGCCGGTGCCCGCCGACGGCGCAACCGGCCGCGAAGAGCGTGACCCAGATGATGGTCAAGACGACGCAGAGCCCGACGGCGACACGCGTGCGGGTCGCCAAAGCGCTCACTCCAATGCCGGACCCGTTTCCGCGGAGCCCGCGGACCTGTTTCGCCCCTACACCTTAACGTCAAGTCGAGAGGGGTGCGATCATGAGTGACCCCACCAGGCCGGCCGGCCCGCCGAAGACCTTCTTCGGGCTCTCGGCGCCGCCGGGGGGCAGGGTCGAGCGCCTGATCCCGGTCGGCAGCCCGGCCGTCGGGCAGTCCACGCTGCCGCTCATCATCATCCAGGGGGCCAAGCCCGGGCCAGTCGCGGCCTTCGTCGCCGGCCTCCACGGGGCCGAGTACGTGGGCATCGAGGCCCTCTTCCGGCTGGCTCGCGACCTGAAGACGGCCGAGCTGGCCGGGACGGCCGTCCTCATTCCCATCGTCAACATGCCGGCCTTCCAGGCGCGACGGGCCTTCGTCTGCCCCATCGACGACCGCAACCTCAACCGGGTCTTCCCGGGCCGGCCCGACGGGACCTTCAGCGAGGTCCTGGCGGCCACCCTGATGGAGGAGGTCGTCGGGCGCGCCGATTGCCTGGTCGACCTGCACGGCGGCGACCTGGTCGAGGACCTGACCCCGTTCTGCCTCTGCTTGGAGTCGGGCCGGGTCGACGTCGACCGTCTGGCGCTGGACCTGGCGCGGGTCTTCGACCTGCCCATCATCGGGGCCATTCGCGGGCGGGGCGGCGGCTGGAACGCCGGCGGCTCACTGATGGCGGCGGCCGCGGCGCGCGGCGTCCCGGTGATCATCGCCGAGGTCGGCGGCGGGGGACGCCTGCCCGAGGACGACGTCGAGCGGCACCGTCATGGGCTCATGAACGTCCTGCGGCAGATGAAGATGCTCCCGGGCTGGCCGACCCTGGGCACGGCGCCGGTCATGGTGGCCGACATGGTCTGGCCGCTGTCCGACGTGGACGGTGTCTTCTACCCGCACGTCAGGGCGGGCGAGAGGGTCCGCGCCGGCACGGTCATCGGGCTTCTGCACGACTACTTCGGCAACCTCATCAAGCCCGTCCACGCCCCAGCAAGCGGGCTGGTCATGTTCGTCACGACCAGCCCGGCGGTGATGCGAAATGGGGCGCTGATGGGCATCGGAGTGCTCGAGGGCTAGGGCTCAGGGTTGATCCAGCGCGGCCGGCCGAGGACCCGCCCCATGTTGACGTGACCGATGTTCTCGGAGACGACCTTCCCATCGATGGTGAACTGGACCTTCTCGACGCCGGGGAAGGTGGTCACGGTCAGGACCAGCGAGTCGATCATCAGCGACTGGCGCGCCGGGTCCTTGCCGAAGGCGTCCTTGAAGCGCGACGTGACGTCGATGGTGGCCGTCTTGTCCTCGATCTTCACCGATTTCACCTTGATCGCCGGATCGACCGTGGCCCGTAGCTTGAAATCGCCGCGCAGGAGGTCCTGCTTCAGAAGCTCGATGGCCTGCTTGATGCCGTCGGCGGGGCCCTGCGATGTCAGGGCCACCTTCTCAGGCACCAGGTAGGCCCGGTTGCCGACATAGATGCCGAGGTAGAGCCAGACGTTCTGGCCGTCGCTGACCTTGCGGACGGCCTTGAACGGCTCCGCGCCGGCGATGCCGTGGAAGAGGATCGGGACCGTCTGGCCGTCGACCAGGAACTTGACCGAACTCACCCACGACTGCTCGCTGACGGTGTTGATGATCCCATCGAGGGCCATCGACGCGCCGGTCGAACCCCATTTCGAGCTGACCGCGATGACCTCGGACGGGAGATCGAGGCTGAGCACGCCGGTGGCGATGGTCACCTTCCCGATGGCCATCGGCGGGGCCGCTTTCATCAGTCCGCTGTCCGCCAATGGGCCCTTCAGGAACTCGTCAAGGGCCGCCCGGACGGGGTATTCGGTCTTGGTCACGACCCGCGAGACCGGCACGAGGAACATGGCGTCGGGGTCGGCGAAGTAGACCGTCACCCGCTCCTTGCCCGCCGGTGCGGCTGAGGTGGCCGGGATGTAGGTCAGCTGGACCGCCGACAGCGGGGCGGTGCTGAGCGATGGGATGATCCGGTCGAGGCCGACCTTGACCAGCGCCGAGCGGCCGAGTTCCGCCAGGTTGCCGGCGTTCTCCTGGAGGTACCCGGCGGCGAAGAACATGGCCACCACCAACAGCACGATGGCGATTCTTTTGGCCACAGTATAAACCCCCTCATGGGTCTCGTCCCTACAATAGATGCCGCCCATGAGGGGATTATGCTAAGAGAGCCCGCCGAAGACCGGCGGGCTCTCCTGACTGAGTGGGTGTCCAGACCAGGGTGCTCTTCCTGGCGTCAGAACAAGGTCGAAAAGGGCGCAGACTGGGGCTTGGATCCACGATAAACCTGTCTGGCATGGTACCTCAAGGCCTTGGAGTCCAGGCGGTGCCTAATGACCAGCTTTTGACCCAGTAACCGCGGTTCAACCTGGCCGTGGATGGTCAGGTGCTCTGGTTCGACCATCATTGCACCATAGTCGAACAGGGCATGATGATTAGGGCAGAGACAGAGCATATTCTCGGGGTCATCATGGCCCCCGTGATCCCCTCCAAGCGGCCGGACGTGGTGCGTCTCCGCGTAGCCGCTTCCATCGCTCAGGGTTAGCCTGGTTCCGCAGACTTGGCACGTGTAATCATACAACCGCTTGATCCGACCGCTAGTGGCCGTGTCTCTGATGATTCGCCGGGTCGTCGCCAGCACCCTGGTCGGGGGCTCATCGCTATCGGCCGCGAAGTCCGATTCCGCGTCCGGCCGGCAAGAACCCATGGTTTCCGCGTATTCAACTAGCGCGGCCCAATGGTCAGGTTGAAGGGAGAAGTTAGTCCCACGCGGATTTCGCCATAGGAGGAGGCCATCGAAGCGAGGATCCTGTCTGAGCATCTCTTTATCGATGACGTGGGGCAGATGGTATAGATGGGTGACCTTCACTCTGAGCTTCGGCTGATTGGCTTCCTCGGCCTTTCGCCAGTATTGACTTGGCGTGTGTTCGGGCCGTTTCACTTGCGGTTCGCCGGCCACTTGACCAAGCGCGACCACACCCGCCTCCGGACCGGACCTCCAGATGACCGCTCCGTCACCGACCTTGATCCTCTTTTCATACCTTGTGACGGTCCAGTCGTCTGCAGCCATAGCTGCGAAGTAACCGTCGAGACGGAAAATCTTTGGGCTGCATTGAAAGAGCCAGAAATTGCGGCTGCCCAAGTCGCCCTCGAGTTCACGGTGAAGTAGGTCGTAGTCGAGTGCTACGACTTTCGAGCTGTCACAAGCGGGGGCCTTCATGAGGTTTGCCCTGGCGCTACTCTGGGATACCCTCAGCCGTGAAAGAAGGGCGAACAAGAACGCCGAACGGAACCGCCCCTCAAAGCCCTCAACCCGAAGGTCCTCGGGCTGCAAGCTGGTAGTTCCCTTAGCCAATAGCAGTCCGACCGCTTCGAGTATCGACGACCATGGGATAACCTCGGCAGGGCGCCAAACGTACTCATCTTGAGCAGTCCTCACAATGAGCCCCTCTTGGGTAATCTCCTCGATCTTGTTCGGCCTCCCGCGAGTGGCCGTCGTTAAAATCCGACCCTTCAGCGGCAACAGGACTGCGTCCAGGCCATATGGGATGGAACTCACCATGATTCCCTCCGTTCCCAGACTAGATGGGTGTCACTGAGTAAGTTGTCTCAGAGCTGTGGTTCGAATTCGCGTACAAAGTCTAAGAAAAATAGCGAAGCCCCATTGGCCAGGTGCGGCTGATGGGGGTCTGAAGGATAGAGTACGGTTGTTCTGCAGGACGCTCTAGACAGAGTGCGTCTCACTCAGACTGTCGTCCTCGGGCCCTGAGTAGTCAAGGACAGTCGCGCCGGGGTTCGCGGCAATCAGTTGATCCATGGCCTTGATCACCCGTGCGCTCAACCATTCCTCGCCACATGAGGAACAGCGCCTCACGGGCACGTCAACGATCTGAATTCGGCGCCCGCCGCGGAGCCTGGTCAGTGTGGAGTTAGCCGGGGCCATCTGTCCGTCACATACATGGCACCGTGCCATCATCCGTCCCTCCCAACAGTTGATGATTGAGCGATTCCATCATAGGACGGCCATCTGGAGGTAGTCAACCGATTGTCGAACGGTCCCCAAAGGCAACCGCCCCAACACACCACAGATAAACCCGCCTCGAGAGAGGCGGGTCTGAAGACATGGGCAAGGGACGTTTCTCTTATTGCTCCGGCGGCAACCCTTTCAGACTCAGCGAGATCCGGCCCCTCTGCAGGTCGACCCCGAGGACGCGGCACCTGACGACGTCCCCCACGGCCACAGCGTCACTGGGATGCTTGACGAAGCGGTCGGCCAACTCGGACACATGGGCGAGGCCGTCGTGCTTGACCCCGATGTCGATGAAGGCCCCGAAGTCGACGACGTTGCGGACCGTCCCGCGCAGGACCATCCCGGGCTTCAGGTCGTCGATGCTCAGGACGTCGGTCCGGAAGAGCGGCTTCGGCAGCTCGTCGCGGGGGTCGCGGTCCGGCTTCTCCAGGGCCTCAATGATGTCGCGCAGGGTCGGCAGCCCGACGCCGAGTTCGGTGGCCACGTTGGCCAGGCTCGTGTCCTTCAGCTTGAGCTTGAGCAGCCCCAGCCGCGCCGTGCCGACATCGGCCAGGGCGAACCCGAACTTCTCGAGGAACTTCTCGGCCGCGGCGTAGGACTCGGGGTGGACCGAGGTGTTGTCGAGCGGGTGACCGGCGCCGGGGATCCGGAGGAAGCCGGCGCACTGGGTGAAGGTGGCGTCGCCGAGGCGCGAGACCTCCTTCAGCTCCTTGCGGGAGTCGAAGCGCCCGGCCTTATCGCGGTAGGCGACGATGTTCTTGGCCACCGTCGGGGTGACCCCGGCGACGTAGGAGAGCAGGGAAGGGGAGGCCGTGTTGAGGTCGACGCCGACGGCGTTCACCACCGATTCGACCACGCCGCCGAGGGTGTCCTCGAGCCGGCCCTGGTTCACGTCGTGCTGGTACTGGCCGACGCCGATGGCCTTGGGTTCAATCTTGACCAGCTCGGCCAGGGGGTCCTGGAGGCGGCGGGCGATGGAGATGGCCCCGCGGATCGACACGTCGAGGTCCGGGAACTCCGAGCCGGCCAGCTTCGAGGCGGAATAGACGGAGGCGCCGGCCTCGCTGACGATGACATAGCCGAGGCCAGCTGGGTCGGGCAACTCGCGCAGGATGCCGGCGACGAAGGCCTCGGTCTCGCGCGAACCCGTCCCGTTGCCGATGGCGATGGCCCCGATCTTGTACTTCTGGATGAGCCGGCGGACGACGACGGTCGCGCCGGCGATGTCGTTCTGGGGCACGGTCGGGTAGATGACCCCGGTCTCGAGCAGCCGGCCGGTCTCGCTGACGACGGCCCACTTGCAGCCGGTCCGGTAGGCCGGGTCGACGCCCAGAACGACGCGGCCGCGGATGGGCGGCTGCAAGAGCAGGTTGCGCAGGTTCAGGGAGAAGACCTTGATGGCCTGCTCCTCGGCGCGGATGGTCAGCTCGGCGCGGACCTCGCGTTCGATGGACGGGGAGATGAGACGGTCGTACGCGTCCTCGGCCGCCTTCTGGAGATAGGGAACGGCCGGCGAGTTCGGCTCCCTGACCACCCGGCGCTGCAGGTCGTAGACGATGGTCTCGCGTGGGGCCTCCAGCTTCACCTTGAGGGCGCCCTCGTGCTCGCCGCGGTTGACGGCCAGGACGCGGTGCGGCGGCATCTTCGCCAGCGGCTCGCGGTAGTCGAAGTACATCTGGTAGACCGCGGCCTCCTGGGCCTTGGCCGGATCGGCGATGGCCACGGACAGGACGCCTTCGTTCGAGGTCCGACCGCGGACCTCCTTGCGGACCTCGGCGTCGTCCGAGACCTCCTCGGCGACGATGTCCATCGCCCCGGCCAGCGCGGCCTCGGGAGTGGCGACGCCCTTCTCCGGGTCGACGTAGGGAGTGGCCGCCTCGAGCGGCGCGGGCATGTCCGCGGCCTGGGCCATGAGTAGGGCGGCCAGCGGTTCGAGGCCGCGCTCGCGGGCGATCATCGCCCGCGTCCGCCGCTTCGGTCGGAACGGCAGGTAGAGGTCCTCGACCTCCTGTAACGACTCAGCGGAGGCGATCTTCGCCTCCAGCTCCGGGGTGAGTTTGCCCTGCTCACCGATGAGCCGGAGGACCTCCTCCTTGCGCTCCTCGAGCTTACGCAGATAGGTCAGGCGTTCGTGGAGGTCGCGGAGGACGTTCTCGTCCATCTCGCCGGTCTGCTCCTTGCGGTAACGGGCGACGAAGGGAATGGTATTCCCCTCGTCGAACAGCTTGACGGCGTTGCCGACCTGCGTCGTCCCCAATGACAGCTCTTTGGCCAAGCGGGAAACAATGTCCATGCGCCGGGTTATCGTCCCTTCGTCCCTTAGTTGGGTGTTCCAGTCCTCACTACTATAGCCAAACGGAGGCCACCGAGTCAATGCCCCGTTCCCCCGCCCTCGGTTACACGTTCGTCACCCTGGCCGCCCTCCTGTGGTCGACCCTGGGGATCTTCGGGCGGCTCCTCTACGCCCGCGGCGCCACGGCCCTGACCGTGGCCACCTCACGGCCGCTCCTGGCGGCCCTCATCCTGCTCGTCGCCATCGGCGCGACGCGGCCGCGGCTGCTCCGGGTCAGGCCGCGGGACCTGGGCTTCTTCGCCGGCTACGGGCTCATCAGCGTGGCCGTGTTCTACTACACCTGGTTCTACGCCGTCGAGAAGACCGGGGTGACCACGGCCGTCCTGCTCCTCTACACGGCGCCCGCCTATGTCGCCGTCTTCTCGGCCATCTTCTTCCGCGAACCGATGACCCGGGTCAAGTGGCTGGCCCTCGCGCTCGCCATCGGGGGCAGCGTCCTCGTCTCGGGGGCCTACGACCCGGCCGCCCTCCGCCTGAATGGGCCGGGCGTGGCCGCCGCCCTGATCGCGGGCCTCACCTATGCCCTCTATAGTGTCTTCGGCCGTTTGGCCGGCGTTCGCTTCAGCCCGTGGACGACCCTCTTCTACACCTTCGCCTTCGGGGCCGTGTTTCTGTTCGCCGTCTGGCTCCCGACAAGCCCGGGGCAGGCGGCGGTCATTTTCCGGGCCTGGCCGCTGGTGCTGGCCGCGGCCATCTTCCCAACCATCGCCTCATACAGCCTCTACCTCTTCGGTTTGTCGATGGTCGAGACGAGCAAGGCCTCCATCACCGCCAACCTCGAACCGGTGGCGGCCGTGTTCCTCGCCC
Source organism: Bacillota bacterium (assembly GCA_021787335.1). Lineage (GTDB taxonomy): Bacteria > Bacillota > Sulfobacillia > JAJYWN01 > JAJZPE01 > JAJZPE01. Next base: position 41,024 of record JAJYMC010000064.1, read on the forward strand.
GCGTCATCCTCGGCGAGCGCGTCGCCGGGCCGGAGTTGGCTGGGGCGGCCCTGGTCCTCGGCGGAGTCCTGGCCATCCAGGTCACCGACCTGCTGGCGGTCGACCGAGGCCGCTCGAAACGCGGGACCGGGGAGGAGGGGGTGAGCCCATGAACCCGCGGCCAGAAAACCGTCCTGAGGACTTCCGCCTGCGGCTCCTCGCCCTGGACATCGACGACACCCTGACCGGCTCCGACCACACCATCAGCGCGGCCAACGTGGCGGCCATCGCCGAGGCCCGCGCCGCCGGCGTCGAGGTCATCCTGATCACCGGCCGTCGCTACAAGGGCTCGGCCGAGCGGTTCGCCGTCCAGCTCGGCCTGGGTGCCCTGACCTACTGCTACTGCGGGGCCAGCGCCAACCGGCCGGACGGCGTCGTCGACGAGCACCGACCGCTCCCGTTCAACCTGGCTCTGGACATCGCCCGCTTCGCGCACGATCGGAGCCTGCCGATGCAGGCCTACATGGACGACGTCATCTACGGCGAACCGTCCGTCGGGGAACGGGGGAGACTCTTGGAGGGCCTGGGGTTGCTGAGCGCGGCCAATACCATCGTCCCGGACCTGGCCGCCTTCTTCACCGACCAGGGGCGGCCGCCGACGCAACTCGTGCCCCTGGGGGCGGAGGCCGTCGAGGCGGTCCGCGAGAAGTTCGGGGCCCTCTCGGCCGGCGAGGACGCGGGCCCGGGGACCGAATACGGCCCGCTCCAGCTCTACCTCCACGACCCCGGCACGATGCTGGTCCGGATGACCATCCTCAAGGGCGGCGTCAACAAGGGCGAGACGCTGGCCCGCCACTGCCGTCGTTTCGGCTTCCTCAGGAGCGAGACGGCCGCCCTCGGGGACAGCGCCATGGACGCCCCGATGCTCGCCTTCGCGGCCCGCGGGGTGGCCATGAGCACGGCCCCCGATTGGGTCAAGGCCCACGCGTCGGCCGTCGCCCCGGCGGGCGATGACGCCGCCGCCGTCGTCATCCGGCGGCTCCTGGGCGGGCAACAAGGAAATCCGGCCCGTTCGCCAGAATAGAAAGGGCATGAGCCCGAGCGACTTCGCCCTGACCCAAGACGAAACCGAGGCCCTGGTCTGCCTGCGTGAGCTCATCGCTCTGGCGCGGGCCGGGGCACCCGTCTGGCCGGGTTGGGACCCCGGGCTGGTGCCCTTCTTGCTTTACAAGCCCTCGGGGAACGCCTTCCTGGTCAATCACCCTTTCCCGCCGGCCGAGTTCTACGTGGTCAACATCGGCGGGGCCCTGGGGAAGGTCTACTATTACCACGGCGAGCTGCGCAAGCTCCGCCGGGCGGGGTCGGGCGAGATCAACGGCTTCGAGTCGGCCATCGTCCCCGTCGCTCTCGGCACCGGGCTGGCCCGTTCGGAGGTCTTCCTGGCCCGCCTGGCCGGCGAGGCCTTCCACATCCACCAGCGCAGCCTGGGCATCTTCCCGCCGCTGGCGGGCGTCTCCGACGCCTATCCCGAGCTGTCCCCCGAGAACAACGCCCTCGGCAACCTCGAGGGCCGAGTCCTCTATGAGGCCCTGGCCCTGGCCGCCCACCCGGGCGTGGCCCGGGAAGACGTGGCCCCCCTGGCACGCGAGTTCCTCGCCGTCCGCGAGGCCCGCCACAAGGTCCTTTCCTGGGAGATGGTCCAGTACGAGCAGACGGCCGAGGCTTACGACGGCCTTGCGGCATATGCCGAAGAACGCCTGCTGGCCTTCGGCGCCGACCCCGCCTACACGGCGACGCGCGATTGGCGCGATTTCTTCGGGCGCGAACGTCTGGAACAGGGTGGGGAAGAGGTGGCCCGGCGGCGCGAGCGTCTGAACATCATCAACCAGCACGGCGAGGGCGCCGTGGCCGAACGCTTCTACCTCACCGGGGCGGCCATCGCCCACCTCCTCGATACGCTGCAGCCGCGGTGGCCGGCGGCGCTGGGCCAGACCGGCACGTCGCTGACGGACGTCCTGGCCGAGGCGGCCGCCTTCGTCCCCGCGTCGATGCCCCACCTACTGGCCGCCGCGCAAGTCCGCCACGACTATGACGCACAATATAAGGACGAGCGGGAGTTCTCCGCGGCCGAGGCGGCCAAGCGCGAGGAACTGCTGGATTCAGTCCTCAGCCAGCCCGGACGCCGCTTCGTCTTCGACCTGAGCGCGGTCCGCCTGACCGGCTCGGACATCGAACCGGTCAGCGTCGAGCGCATCGACGAGACCCGCCGCGTCCACAAGCGGCGCTGCACCTTCTTCTACCGGGAGACGATGCTGGACTTCCGGGGCGTACCCGTGGTCGAGGACCGGGCCAAACGCTCCCTCCTGGTCATCGTTCCCCCGCGCGACCTGGAGTTCAGGGTCGACCACGCCCCCTATTCGCCGTCCGAGGACGGCCGGTTCCACCAGCGTCTTGAGCTGACCGGCCCGGGGATCAAGGTCATCGCCTCGTCGGGGGCGGTCGAGTACGACGAGGGCACCGTCTATGTCCGCATCGAGCGATGAGGGAGTGAGCGCGTGACCCGAGAGGTTTCGGCCGGCGGCGTCGTCTACCGCCGGGGGCCGCATGGCGATGCCGAAGTCCTGATGATCCAGGACTCCTATTCGCGCTGGACGTTCCCCAAGGGTATCGTCGAGGCGGGCGAGACGCCCGAGCAGGCGGCCCTCAGGGAGATCCGCGAGGAGACCAACGTCACGGGGCGCATCGAAGCGCCCCTCGGCTCGACCAATTACAAATATCACGGCGGGCCGCGCGGCCTCATCGACAAGACCGTCCACTACTTCCTCGTCCGGGCCGACGAGGGCGTGATTGCCCGCCCGTTGCCGGGCGAGGTCAAGGAGACGCGCTGGTGTGGGCTGGACGAGGCCCTGCTCATCTCGGCCTACCCCAACAACCGCGACATCCTCGGCATGGCCGTGGAGATCATCAAAGGGCGCGCGGGTCATTGATCATCGCGGTCGACGCCGTCGACGCGGCGACGAATGGCGCGGCGTCACCACGGGACCGCGAAACGACGACGAAACACAAAAAGAGCCGGACTCGTCTTGACAACGAGTCCGGCTCTCTGTCGGGGTGAGAGGATTTGAACCTCCGACCTCATGGTCCCGAACCATGCGCGCTAACCAAACTGCGCTACACCCCGATTGAACACAACCAATTATAAAGGTTTTCGCGTTCCCAGTCAATGCGACCGTAGCCGTTCGCGGCCGCCGCTGCCCGCGCTCGCCACGCTTACCTTGACCACTTATTATACGGGTGGTAGAATCCTTTTGTATACAGTAAGATTTCTCTATTTAAGCAATGATCGCTATCGACTTTGTCTTGGGGAGCTCTGATTAATGGCCGAAATGCCTGAAGCGCCGCTGGACGGCGCATTGATCCAACCGAGTCCGGCCAGACCCCCAGGCCGGCCGGCCAGGCAGGGCGTCCGTCTCGTGGCGACGGGCGAACCTACCCGGGCGGCCCTTCGCGCCCAAATCGTCAAGCTGGCCGGCCCGGCCATCGTCGAGCAGTTCCTGATCACCCTCGTCCAGATGGTCGACATGATCATGGTCAGCCGTCTCGGCGCGGCCGCGACGGCCGCGGTCGGCCTCACGAACCAGCCCATCTTCCTGGCTCTGGCCGCTTTCATGGCCCTCAACGTCGGGACGACGGCCATCGTCGCCCGCTCCATCGGCGCCGGCGACGTCGAGCAGGCCCGCCAGGCTGCGCGGCAGACGCTCGTCCTCACGATCATCATGGGCCTCGGCATGGCCGCCGGCCTGTATCTGTCGGCCGGCTGGGTCATCCGGGCGATGCGCGCCGGCCCCGACGTGCTGCCGCTCGGCGTGACTTTCATGCGCTTCATCGCCGCCTCGATGATCTTCAGCACCTTCTCGATGAGCCTCTCGGCCGTCCTTCGCGGGGCCGGCGACACGCGGACCCCGATGATGGTCAATGTCGCCGCCAACCTGGTCGTCATCATCCTGGACGCGCTGCTCATCTACGGGAACCTGGGCGCGCCGCGGCTCGGCATCGCCGGGGCCGGCGTCGCCACGTTGGTCGCCCGTCTCGTCGCCGCCATCCTCACGGCCAGGGTCGTCTTCGGCGGCCGGTCGGTCATCAAGCTGTCCCTGCGTGAGCGGTTCGGCTTCGACCGGGTGATGATCGGCCGCATCATGCGCATCGGCGTCTGGGCGGCGGCCGAGCAGTTCATCATGCGGGCCGGGATGATCCTCTTCGTCACCGTCGTCGCCGGCCTCGGCACGGACACCTACGCCGCGCATCAGATCGCCATCAACATCGTCGGCCTATCGTTCATGCCCGGCCTGGGGTTCTCTATCGCGGCCACGACGGTGGTCGGCCAGAGCCTCGGCCAGAAGCGGCCGGACTGGGCCGAGAAGGGCGCCTACGAGACGCGTCGCCTGAGCATGATCGTGGCCACCTTCATGGGCCTGGTCTTCTTCTTCGGGGCGCCGCTCCTGATGCGGCTGTACACCCCGGAGATGGATGTCATCACCCAGGGCATCATCGCCCTCCGCATCATCGCCCTCATCCAGCCGGCCCAGTCGACGGCCTTCGTCCTGGCCGGCGGTCTGCGCGGGGCGGGTGACACGACCTGGCCGGTCATCTCCACCGCCGTCGGCGTCTGGGGCTTCCGCGTCTTCCTCAGCTGGGTCTTCGTCGAGATTCTCGGCTGGGGGATCGCCGGGGCGTGGTGGGCCATGGCCGCCGACCAGGCCGTCCGTTCGCTCATCATCTACTACCGCTTCCACGGCGGGCAGTGGAAGAAGGTCACCGTCTAGACGACCGGCCCGAGCGGGGATGGCGAAACATATACTAGTATATAGAGAACGAGCCCGGGGCACGCCAGCCCCGGGCTCGCCTGTTTTTCCGGCTCATAAGGCTCCCCAAGCCGCATAAGGTCTATCAGAAAGGAGGTCGGGGCCGTGGACCAGTTCCTGTCCCTTCAATCCCTGGGCACCTTCACCGGCGTCGTGCTGGCCGTCAACGTCGTCGTCCAGGTCATCAAGGACCTTCCCGGGTTGACGAAGATCCCCACCCGGTTGGTGGTCCTGATCGTGTCCGAGGGCATCATCTTCGGCCTGGCCGCCGTCCAGAACACCCTCAACGCTCAGGCCATCCTGGTGAACTTCCTGAACGGCTTCGTCGTCGCCGCCTCGGCCATGGGCACGTGGCAGGTCGCCAGGGACAACGGCATCCTGGGCAGATAGCCGGCGTACCAGTCCTCCTCCGTCCTCTCTGACCCCCTGTCCTCTTGACTCGAGGCCATTTCGGCCTCTCTTTTTTGTGACCCGACCGGACGGCGCCCCGCCGGGCCTCGGCGGAAGGTATTTCGGTCCTGACCGCGAACCATTCGGGGGTGACGGGGGAGGAGAGCGGCGGTGACGTCGCCGTGAGCCACCCGTCAAACCTTGTTGATTCATTAACGAATATAGGAGAACCAGTTAATGAGTAAACTGAATTCGGACACAAGCGCCCGGGCGAGGCCCGCCCGGGCTTCATCAGGCCGCCGTCCCGGCCCGCTGGCCGGCCCGGCCCACGGTCAGGTCGCCGCGGGGCAGGAGCGGTGGTGGCCGGAGGCCGCGCCGGACGGCGTGGTCCCGATGCTGCGGCTGGCGGCCTCGCTGGTCGCCAGGCGGGACGAGGCCTACTTGCGGGCAAGCTATGGCCTGACGACGGCGCAATACCAGTTCCTCCTGGAGGTCCACAAAGCCGGGGAGATGACCCTGTCGGCCGCAGCGCGACACCTCGGCTGCACCAAGGGGAATGTCACCGGGCTGGCCGGGCGCCTTGAACGCGATGGCTACCTGGTCCGCGAGGGGAGCCCCCTGGACCGCCGCTTGGTGCGCGTCCGCCTGACCGAGAAGGGCCAGGCCATCTGGGGCGCCCGTGAAGCCCTGTCCCGTGAGCACGAGCGGGTCGTCCACGCCCTTGATCGCGATGACCGGGCCCGGCTCATGGCCCTGTTGCGGAAGCTGCTCCCAGCCCTGGCCGGGGAGACGGAGGACGTCGAAGCGCGGTGAACGAGCCCACTCAGGCGAAAACGGAGCCCATTCAAGCGAAAGCGTCACCGGCCCGCAAAGCCGAACGCCGCCCCGCCGACTGGCGGGCCCTGGTCCTTCTGTTCTTCGTCGGCTGGATCCTCATGTACGCCAACCGGACCGTGCTCTCGCCCTTGCTCAAACCGCTGGGGACCCTCTGGTCACTGAGCGAGACCCAGCTCGGCCTGCTGAGTTCGGCCTTCTTCCTGATGTACACCCTTCTCCAGGTGCCCTTCGGCTGGCTGGCCGACCGTTTCGGCCGCCGGCCTGTGCTGGTCTCCGGCTACCTGGCCCACGGGATCGGCGCGACCCTCTGCGGGCTGGCTCCCGGGCCGGGCGCCTTCCTGGGGCTGCGCATCCTGACCGGTTCCAGCCAGGGATCCTACTACGCGACCCAGTACGCACTGGCGGCCGCCAGCATCCCCGTCGAGCGGCGTGGGGTGGGCATGGCCGTCATCAACAGTGGGATGGCCTTCGGCATCGCCCTGGGGCTGGCCGCGTCCGGCACCTTGGTCTACGGCCTCGGCCTGTCGTGGCGCGTCCCGTTCGTCGTCCTGGGACTCGTCACCCTGGTAGTCGCCGCGGCCATGGCGGTCCTGGTCCGGGAGAGTGGGCGGACATCCGCGTCCGCCGCGCAGTCCGCGCCCGCCGCGCAGTCCGCGCCCACCGTCCAGCCGGCCGCTCATCCCACCGCCTCCGGCCACCATTTCCACCGCAACCTCATCGCCGCCTGCGGGGCTTCCTTCGTCAGCATGTACGGCTTCTACGTCATCCTCACCTGGCTGCCGTACTACCTGCAGACGGCCCGCGGCTTCACGGGGGCCCAGGCCGGCAACGTCTCGATGCTGATGGCCTTCGCCGCCGTGCCCGGAGGCATCCTGGCCGGACGCCTGTCGGATCGGATCGGTGGTCGCCGCCGCCTCGCCGTGGCCCTGTTGCCCTTGGCGGCCGTAGCCCTGGCGGCCATCGTCGCCCCGGGCGGCCCGGTCTTCCTGGCGGCCGCCCTCATCCTCTACGGGCTCACGGGCAAGCTGGTCGTCGACCCGCTGCTCGTGGCCCTGGTCGCGGACGCCGCCCCACCCGAGCGCTACGCCTCGGCCTTCGGCATCCTCAACTTCTTTGGCACGACCTCCATGGTCCTCGCCCCGGTTATCACCGGCGTCCTGGCCGAGCGCACCGGCAGCTTCGGATGGGCCTTCCACCTGGCCGCCGTCCTGAGCCTGCTCGGCCTGGCCTTCCTGGCCGTGGCCCGGGAGGAATGAGCTTTCACCAGTCCCTTCGGAGGAGGAGTCGCGGTTGAACCTGTGGTACCTATTCCTGGCCTTCGCCCGGGTCGGCATCCTCGGCTTCGGCGGGGGCCCGTCGTCTGTCCCACTCATCCGGATCGAGACGGTAACGAACTTCCACTGGATGACCGTGGAAGAGTTCGCCGACGTGTACGGGATGGCCAACGCCCTGCCCGGCCCGGTCGCCACGAAGATGGCCGCGTCCATCGGCTATAAGGTCGCCGGTTGGGCGGGCGTGGTCGCCGCCGAGTTCGGCGTGGTCCTGCCCTCGCTCCTGGCGATGCTCCTCCTCTTCGCGGCCTTCAACAGGTTCAAGGACCTCCCCGCGGTCAAGGGGATGATCGCGGCCATCAAGCCGGTGGTCATCGTCCTCCTACTCCTCCTGATCGTCGACATGTGGCCGAAGAGCATGGGCAACGCCTTTCACTGGGGCATCGCCGTGGCCGCCTTCGTCCTGGCCTACTTCCTGAAGGTCCATCAGGCCATCGTGGTCGTGGCCGCGCTGGCCTTCGGCGCCATCTTCCTGAGATAACCCGGAGGGACGTCATGCCCGTAAAGAAAGCGGGCGGGCCCGCGCCCGCCCGCAGCCAGTCAAGGGGGAAGCTCGTCGCCACCGTGGACGAGCTGTTCAAAGCCGGCCTCATCACGCCGACCGGGGGCAATGTCAGCGTCCGCCGTCCCGGCGGGGCCCTGATCACGCCAAGCGGGAGGCACAAGGGCTCGCTGCGACCGGAGGACCTGGTCGAGGTCAACATCACCGGTCGTCCGGAGACGCCCGGCGCCCGGCCCTCGGTCGAGACGGGGATGCACCTTCTTATCTACAGGCGGCGCCCCGACGTCAACGCGGTCATCCACACCCACGCGCCGATGGCCACCCTGCTTGGGTTGCTCGACCTGCCCGTGCCGCCGGTGACCCTCGACGCGGTCCGCTTCACGGACCTACCGTCGGTGCCGTTCGCCATGCCGGGCTCGGATGAACTGGCCGAGGCGGTCGCCGACCGGCTGGCCGCCGCGCCGGCGGCTCTCCTGCGGAACCACGGCCTCCTGACCGTCGGCGCCGATCTCCGCGCCGCGGCGGACGCGGCCCTGGCCCTGGAGGAGGTGGCCCACCTGGTCGTCACCTGCAGGCTCCTCGGCCAAGAGCCGTCGACCATCCCCCCCGAAGCGGTTGAGGCCTTGAAGAAACTCTTCATCGGTTAGGACGGTCTGTAGCCATGAACAAAATGTTGCTCAACATGGTCAAGGAACGGATGAAGAAGCGCTCCATGCGACTCACCCCCCAACGGGTGGCCATCCTCGAGGTCCTCGATCGGGACCGCGCGGGGCACCTTGGGGCCGATGAGATATATGCGCGCCTGCGCCGGGCCCATCCCGAGATCGGACTGGCCACGGTCTACCGCACCCTGGACATGCTGGAGCAGATCGGCGTCCTGCACAAGACGGACTTCGGCGAGGGCCGCAGCCAGTTCGAACTCGATCCTAAGGATGAGGGGCACTACCACCACCACCTCATCTGCCTGGAGTGCGGGCGCATAACCGAGTTTCAGGACGACCTCCTGGACCAGCTCGAGGCGGAGATCGCCCGCAAGTCCGGCTTCGCTGTGGTCGACCACACCCTGAGGGTCTACGGTTACTGTCGCCCCTGCCAGGCCAAGCGGGAGGGCGTCACTTCCCCTTGAAATCCCCGACCAGTTCGCCCAGGCGGTGCCAGGCCAGGCTGACCCGGTCGGCGCCGGTCGGGGCGCCGAGGAGGAGGTCCATCCGGGCCCGGTCGATGAGGTCGGCCACCTCCGCCAGGTCTGCCTTGGCCTCGGCGGGAGCCACGGCCATCACCTCGGCCATGGTCGCGCCGGCCAGCTCCAGCTCGCGGCGGGCCTGACCGCGGTTATCCTCGGCCAGGTCCAACTGGACCTGAAGGATCTCGCTCTTCGCCTTCAACAGCAACGTCTTCACCTGGAGGGACAGCGCCAAACGCTGTTCCTCCTCCAGTTTCTGGCCCAGTCCCTGCCTGACCGCCGCTTCCAGGGCGCTCAACCGGCGCTCCACGGACTCCCTGAAGACCGCGTCCGATCCCGCTCCGGCCGCCCCGCCGGTCTCGCCGCCGGCCACGGGCTCCCCGGCTGCGCCCTCGCCGGACTGGGCCGCGACCGCCTTTTCCAACTTGGCCGCGAACTCCGTCCGGAGCGCCTCCACCTCCCGCTGGCGTTCGAAACGCTCCCCGGTGACCTGCCAGGCCGCGACGATCCAGCTCAGGCCGGCCACCAGGGCCAGGACGACGACGGCCACCAGAAGGTTCCGGACCAGCCTCACGGCGGCCTCGCCGGCTTTCTTCACATCGGCCCACATGCCCATCACCTCGTGTTTGGACAGCCCCCACGAGACAAGCATATGAGCCTCGTCCACCCGACTTGACAACTCCCCGGACTAAAGCCCGAGGATTCCCGGAGGCTCGCGCATTCCGGTTCCTGCTTCATCGCCCGTGCCGTGCCTGTCAAACAGGCTTTGGTCTTACCGTGGCTCCACAGGCACTTCCCGCGTGTCCCGCGGTGCAGGCTTCTCAGGCCGAAACACCCAGGAGGCGGAGCCCTTCCGACTCGATGTTTTGAGCGGCGTTCACGTCCCGGTCATGGACGACGCCGCATTCTGGGCAGGTCCACCGGCGAACGGACAGAGGCATCTGATCCATCTTGTGGCCGCAGTCGTGGCATAGTTTGCTGGACGGGAACCAATGGTCGATTTCCACCAGCGTCCTGCCATACCACTTGGCCTTATACTCCAGTTGTCGGATGAGCTCGCCCCATCCCACATCATGGATTGCCTTTGCCAGCGTATGGTTCCGGACCATGTTCTTCACCGCCAGCGACTCCACGCACACCACTTGGTTTTCGCGGATGAGTTGAGTCGTCAGCTTGTGAAGCCAGTCCTCGCGGCGGTCGGCAATCCTTGCGTGAATGCGAGCGACCTTCAGGCAAGCCTTCGCGCGGTTCTTGGACCCTTTCTGCTTCTTTGCCAGCCGACGTTGGGCCCTGGCAAGCCGCTTCTCGTCCCTTGCGAAGAACTTAGGATTGCCCACGGGTTCTCCATGACTGGGGATGATGGCATGTTTCAAACCACAATCGATACCGACCGTCTGCTT